>RRBB01000028.1:0-78960 GCA_006543605.1 Rhodococcus sp. WS4 | reverse complement strand
CCCAAGCAGGTCGACTGGGACCGGAAGCCGATCCCGGCCCACAACCGGGCCCGGCCCGGAGCGGCCTGACCACGGGGCCGCAACACATACCACGCCGACTCGGCGACAGGACGGGTTCCTGTCGCCGCACCGGCATGCCGTCGTCTGGTCAGTCGTCAGACTCCGAAAGGCCGCAGGCGGGTGCGGGTTCCGACTTCGACTGTTCCGATGGCGACTGTCCCGGGGCAGACAGCCCCGAACTCTCGGACAACGACAATCCCCGAGTTTCGGGGGCCCACAAGACTGAGATCGCTGCACCGAAAGCTGTGATGGCGGCGCCGAGGAGCATCGTCGTACCGACTCCCAGCGACGTGAGTGAAACTGGCACCAAATAGGTGCCGATCGCAGCTCCGATTCGGCTGAGCGAGGTAGCCAGGCCGTTGGCCGAGCTTCGAATTTCGGTGGGAAACAGCTCGTTCGGATAGACCTGCTGCATGATCTGAGTCCCACCGATGAAGATGGCGTATGCCAGGAAAAAGACCATGACCGCCACCGTCGACGAGTTCGGGAACAGACCGAGAAGCAACAGCGCGATCGCCGACCACAGAAAGCTGTGAATCATGAGTGGACGACGTCCGATCTTGTTGACCAAGGATGCAGCAACGATGCATCCCACCATGAACGTCACAGTGATGACGGCGGAGCCGATCTGCTCCATGCTGTTTCCGAAACCGAGACCGTCGAGGATGGCTGGAGCGAATGCATAGACAGCGAAGAGAGGAACGATCGAGGCAGTCCAATACGCCGTGACGAACAGCAACCGGCCTCCGTAACCGGATCGTAGGAGGGCACGAAGATCGACGTTCGGTGCGTGTTCGTCGGGGATGTCCTCGACAGTGACATCAGGTCCGAAGGCGTTCCGCAAGGCGTCGTTCGCACGGTCGATCCGGCCTTTGCCGATGAGCCATCGCGGGGACTCCGGCGTTCCAGCTCGGGCGAGCAGGAAGAGCACGGCAGCACAGATCACACTTGAGTTTGGGTGCGGCCCGTTGACGCAATGGTTGGACTCGTCGCGGCCTGATACGCCGCTGTTGCGAGGGTTCGACCACCGGTGACCATCCACAGTTCACGCATCCATTGCTCGGCCACCCGTGGGAGAAATGAAATAAGGTGCGTGAGGTGGACATCGTCGATGCTCATCACCATTTCATCAACACGCCCGACCTCGCTTACCCGTGGATCGACAGTCGCCCAGCCGCGCTGACCGCCTTGCTGCCGAACTACTACGACGCTGCGCATCGATACCTGCCGCAGGACTACCGGGCAGAGGTCGACGGGATACCCGTCACGGCGTCGGTCGCATGTGAGTTCGGTGCGGCAGACGGTGTCGCGGAGGCAGTGTGGGTTCAGCACTGCGCCGACCGCGGCGGTGTTCCGAACGCCTTCATCGCGGCCGTGCAGCTCGATTCGGGTGATCTGACGGGCGTTCTCGCGCGATATCGCGATCTGCCGGTGGTCCGGGCCGTGCGCCAGCCGCTGTACTGGGCGGCCGACCCCGTCAAGCGCCTGGGTGCGCGCGGCAACTACCTGTCAGACTCGGCTTGGCTGCGCGGGTTCGAGCAGGTCGCCGATGCGGGACTGGTGTGGGATCTGCTCGTCTACGACGAGCAACTGTCCGCGACTCACGATCTCATTGCGGCGTTTCCCGACACCACGTTTGTATTGGAGGCGGTGGGCTGGCCGGTCGACCTCACCGCCGAGGGCTTCGCCCGCTGGGAGGAACGCCTGAGAGCGGTGTGTCAGTTTCCGAATGTCGTCCTCAAGTTGCAGGGGATAGCGCTCATTTTCGGAACATCGGTGGACGCGATCGGTCCGTGGATTCGGGCGGCGCTCAGAATCTTCGGCGCCGGGCGATGCATGTTCGCGTCTCACTACCCGGTCGACCATCTGCTGTGGGACAGCCACACCATGGTGTCCACCGTGCAGCCAGCCCTGGGTGACGTGTCGTCGACAGAGCAGGCGCTCTTCTTCGGTGACACCGCCCGGCGGGTATATAACCTGCCGGCTGATGCAGCTCCGCAGTACGTTTGAGAGATGAAGGCCCTACTCGTGGTGTTGTCGATGCTTGCCCTCGTCGCCGCGGGCTGCTCCGGCGACGCCGACCCACCATCGACGGGCGGTGACACTCACGGCACCGAGATCGAGATCGGCGGCCGCGACGCGCTGCAGTGGGGTGACGGCGAGTACGGAGTGGTGCTGGCCCACGGTGCCGTCTTCGACGCCGCCAGCTGGGAGGAGCAGGCCGCGGCGATCGCCGACCAGGGCGCCACCGTCATCGCCGTCGAGGACATCGCACCGGAGTCGATCGCGGCCGCCGTCGCCAAGCTCCGGGACGACGGGCACCCCGATGTCGCGCTGATGGGCGGAAGCGCGGGCGCCGACGCGATCCTGCAATTGGCCTCGCAGCAGCCCGACCTGCCTGACCAGCTGGTGCTGCTCTCGCCCAACAAGGTCGTCGACGGCCTCGGTGGGGAGCCCATGCTGTTCATCGCCAGCGAGGACGAGCCCGTTGCCGGCGTGTCGCAGCAGCTCGCCGACGGCTCACCGGGCGAGGACAACGAGGTGATCCTGCTGCCGGGCTCCGCTCACGCGCAGAACATCTTCGACGGCGAGAGCGGCGACGCGGCACTCGACGCCATCCTGCAGCGGCTGGCCGGCTGAGGACCTTCCGGCCTGGCGACGGTCAGGGAAGCCCGCGGATCAGAGACTCGGGGGTCGGTCGGGGACGAGAAGCGCGGCGATGTCGTGGCCGATGGGGACGGCGTTGTTGGTGTCGGCGTTGGCTTTCGGTCCGAGTGTGCAGTAGACGACGATTGTCGTGTCGGTATTCGTGTCGTAGAAGGCGACGCCGTTGTAGCCACCGAATGCCGGGTTCATGAAGAGCCAGTCGCCGGTGTGGACGACCCCGTACGCGAAGTACTTCTGCGCCGTCAGTGGGCCGAGGCCGGCGGTCTTGGGAGCCATCATCTCGTCGAACTGCTCTTCGGAGAGCAGCTTGCCTGCGGCGAGCGCACGCACCCACACGGAGATGTCGGAGAGGGTGGAGTTCATGTTGCCACTGTTGAGGAATGCGGTCGGGTTCCAGAACGTGGAGTCCTCGAAGACGCCGCGTTCATTCGTGTAGCCGTGCAGAGTCGGCTCCGTCATCTGGGGTGTGAGCACGACCTCGCTGTTGTTCATACCGAGCGGGTCCAGGACGTGCTGCTCGATGAGGTCGCCGAGGGGTTTGCCGGCGGCCTTCTCCAGGACCAGGCCGAGCAGGCACAGGTCGCTGTGGGAATACGCCCAGCTGGTACCGGGCTCGAACAGCGGCGGCCGTGAGTTGGCCAGGTCGAAGATCTGCTGCGCGGTGAATCCCGCAATCGGGTTCGCGTAGAACTGCTTCAGGAATTCGGGGTTCGTCACGTAGTCCGAGATTCCCGTGGTGCCGTTGGCGAGCATGCGCGGGGTGATCGTGTCGGCGCGGGGGAAATCGGGGACCCATTCGGCGATCGGCCTGTCGAGGGGGACGACGCCGTCCTTGTCGAGCTGCAGCAGCACCGTCGAGAGCATCGGCTCCATCGGCTGGCCCACCCGCAGCTGCATATCGGGCGTTGCGGCAACGCCGATCGGGGATCCGCCCAGCGCGCCCACGGTGATCTGCTCGTCGCCGCGCCACACACCGAACACAGCGGAGGTGAGGTCGAGCCCGGTCAGTTTGTCGCGGACGATCTCTTCGATCTGCGCGGCTTCGGGGGCTTCCTGGGTTGTCGACTCCGTCCCGCCGCCGCTGGTTTCATCCGATCCGCAGGAGATGGTGGCAAATCCCATGGCGACGGCGAGCGCGGCAGATGCAGCGCGGTGCACCCACCGGTGAGTCGGCTTGCTCATGACGGACGATCCCTTCGATGCGTAGGAATCTTGCGGAAGCAGCGATACGTGAATCTACCGTCGCCGACGCCGCGTGGGAGCCGAATGGTGCGCATGCGGGAGTCTTCCGCGACATGATTCGCCGCGGTTCGGGCACTACGAGCGGATCGTTCAGACCTCGGCCGCGACGGGAGGCTTGACCCCGACCACCGGGCACTGCGCCTCGAGGAGCACGCGCTGGGCGACGCTGCCCATGAGGAGTTTGCCGACGGGGGAGCGTCGCCGCATGCCGAGGACGAGGAGTTCGGCGGCGGAATCGTAGGACGCGTCGATGAGGTTGTCGGCGTGGGAGCGGTCGGGCTCGTTGCGTCTGACGGAGAAGTCGACGCCGTCCGCGTCCGCTTCTTCACGGGCGGACTGCAGTTCGGCACCGAAACCGGGGGCCGAGGCGCTGTCACCGTCCGCGATCACCACGAGATCGGTTGCGCGCATGCGGGCTTCGGTGAAACCGAAGGCCAGGGCCCCGCGACCTTCGACGGTCGGGACGTAGCTGAGAATGACGCTCATCGTGACCTCGGCTCGAGTACGGGGGTGGTGAGTGTGCCATCGGCGAGGTAGTCGTCGAGGTTCTGCAGGGTGAGGGCCTCCATCGCGGCCCGGGTCTGGGTGGTGCCGCTCGCGACGTGGGGGAGCAGGACGACGGTGTCGAGTGCGAGGAGGGCTTCGGGGACCTGCGGCTCCTGAGCGAACACGTCCAGTCCGGCGCCGGCGAGCTTGCGGTCGGTGAGCAGTTCGACGAGTGCGTCCTCGTCGACGACGCTGCCGCGTGCCACGTTGATCAGGTAGCCGTCGGGGCCCAGTGCCTCGAGAACGTCCCGGTCGACCAGTTTTGCGGTGCCCTTTCCTCCCGCCGCGGCGACGATCAGCACGTCGACTCCGGCGGCGAGGTCCACCGCCGAATCGACGTACGTGAACGGAGAACCGGGCACCTCGTTCCGATTGTGGTAGGAGATCGTGCAACCGAAGCCGGTGACGCGGGCGGCGATGGCGGAACCGATGCGTCCGAGCCCGACGATGCCGACGCGGGTGCCGCTCACCTTCCGGGTGAGGGGGAAGTTGCCTTCGGCGGGCCACCGGCCGTCGCGCACGAAGCGGTCGGCGGCGGAGAAGCCGCGGAGGGTGTCGATCAGCAACCCGACGGCGGTGTCGGCGACGCAGTCGGTGAGAACATCGGGGGTGTTGCTCACGCCGATACCGAGTTCCTCGGCGAGCGCGACATCGGTTGTGTCGTAACCGACTCCGAAGTGGACGATGGCGCCGAGGTTCGGCAGGGCCCTCATCAGCGCTGCGTCGACGCCCGTGCGGCCGGACGTCACGACGGCGGTGACGCTCTCGCCGTGCTCGGCGAGGAAGTCGGTGCGGCCGTCTCCGAGCGGGAGGTCCAGGGCGTCGTACTTCTCCGACAGCGTCGCGGCGAGGGACGGCTTCAGCGGCCCGACCTTCAGGACGCGACCGCCCGAAACGATCTGTACGGCAGCTTCTTTCACGGACGCCTCTGCGGTCACCATCGTGCCTCCTGTCGAGTGGCGGCACGACTCTCCGCACCACCGGTTACCCGTACGTTAAGCGGCTCTCGGAATGGCTGTCCAACACGTAAATAACATGGATCGATACCCAAACGGCATGGGTTGACGGCCCGCTGACGTGCGCAGATGTCGAAACCGCCCGAACGTGCCGGTCAGAGCCCTGCGGGAGTGATCGCCATCTCCTCGGATCACGCGTGTGACTGCCCTCACGGACGGTTTTGCGCCGTTTTCCGCTGTTGACGCACTTCCGGGCCGCTCATAGCGTGTGTCTACCGTCACAGGCGGGCCCTCTTCACTCGCGTCGAGTACGCGACACATCCTACGGAGGACACCATGAGCCCTGCACGTTCGCTGCAGCAGGGAACCCGTTACCGCGTCGTCGTCGCGGCCACCGCCGCAATCACGGTGCCGGCTCTGGTTACCGGTTGCTCGGTGGCCAACTCGAGCCACAGCGATGCCGCGAGCCCCGACACTCTGCGCATCGTGCTCCCACAGGAGCCCCCCACTCTCGAACCGTGCGACGCGTCCCTCACGTCCACCGGAGTCGTGGTGCGGTCGAACATCACCGAACCGCTCGTCGAGCGCAACGCCGACACGGGCGACCTCGAACCCCGGCTCGCCGATTCGTGGGAGCAGACCGCGCCCACCGTCTGGACATTCCGGATCCACCCGGGAGTCACGTTCAGCGACGGCAGCGCCTTCGACGCCGAGGACGCCGCGTTCTCGATCGACCGGACCGTCAACTCGACGATCGGCTGCGACGTCGACGGCTACGTGTTCGGCGACGACGAACTGGTGGTGAAGGCAGTCGACCCGATGACGGTGACGGTCGAAACCCCGGCCGCCGATCCCATCCTGCCGCTGCGGATCTCCTTCGTGGAGATGGTGCCGACGACGACGAGCGTCGACGACAAGGTGCGCGACCCGATCGGCACCGGCCCCTACAAGGTCGACTACTGGGACCACGGCCAGCGACTGTCGTTGGTGCGCAACGACACCTACTGGGGCACAGCTCCCGAGTACGCGCGGGCGATCTACCAGTGGCGCACCGAGGGCAGCGTGCGGGCGGCGATGGTGGTGAACGGCGAGGCCGAACTCGCCACCTCCCTCGGACCCGAGGACGGTGCCGGCGACCTCGGCGTCGCGTATCCCAACAACGAGACGACGGCGCTGCGCATCGACGGCACACAGGCACCGCTCGACGACTACCGCCTCCGGGAGGCCATCGATCTGTCCGTCAACCGTGACGGCATCGTCAAGGCCCTGTTCCAGGGGCTCGGTGAGCCGGCCGGGCAACTCGTCGGCAACAGCATCGTCGGGTTCGACCCCGATCTCGAACCGGCGCCCTACGACCCCGACCGCGCCGCGCAGTTGGTGGCGGAGGCCAAGGCCGACGGCGTCCCCGTCGACAGGCAGATCCGGCTGATCGGGCGCACCGGGCAGTTCCCCAAGATCAACGAGACCGTCGAGGTCATCCAGAATTCGCTGAGCAAGGCGGGTCTCGACGTGAAGATCGAGATGATGGACACGGCCGGCCAGCTGCAGTACCAGGTCAGGCCCTATCCGGAGGGTGCCGGGCCGATGATGCTGCTGATCCAGCACGGCAACCAGGCCGGCGACGCGCAGTTCACCGTCGACCAGTACATGCGTAGCGACGGGTATCAGAGTTACTTCGGCACCCCCGAATATGACGCGCAGATCGACGCGGCCGAGAACACGGTCGGAGAAGCCCGCCAGGACGAGTTCGCTGCGGTCCTCGCGAACGAACCGAAGGAGGTCCGGCAGTTCGCGTACATCGCTCACATGAACGGTGTCCTCGCGAAGTCCCAGACCGTGTTTTACGCCCCCAACTCCGCTACCGGCGACGAGATGCGCCTGAGCGAGATGACGCACGCGGACGCACCCGCGAACGGTTAGCCCTCTTCCCAGCCCACCCGGAGGAACCATGATGTCCCATCCGCACCCGATCCGAAGGCGGTGAGCGATGTTCGCCTTCCTGCGCCGACGCATCTACACCAGCCTCGTCCCCCTGCTCGTCGTGCTCTTCGGAGTGTTTCTGCTCGCCCGCCTCACCGGCGACCCGACGAACCTCTACCTGCCGGTGTCCGCGACACCCGACCAGCGCGCCGAGTTCGCGGCCGAGAACGGCCTCGACAAGCCGGTCCTGAGCCAGATGGCCGATTACCTGTCCGGGGTCGCCCACCTCGACTTCGGGGAGTCGCTGCGCACCGGTGAATCCGCCGCGACGATGGCCCTGCGGGCGTTCCCCGCCACCCTGCAACTGGCGTTCTTCACCATGCTGCTCGCGATCTTCGGGGCCATCGTGATCGGCTGCTGGGCGGCGTACCGGCCGAACTCACTCGCCGACCGGATCTCCAGCCTGCTGTCGATGACCGCGGCCAGCATCCCCGACTTCTGGTTCGCCATCACCGGGGTGTGGATCTTCGCGGTCGTGCTCGGGGTGCTCCCGACGTCCGGCACGGGAAGCATGTTGTCGTGGATCCTGCCGATCGCGACGCTGCTCATCCGCCCGCTCGGCGTGCTCACCCAGGTGGTCCGCGGTGCGATGGTGTCGGCGCTGTCCGCACCATACGTACGTCTTGCTCGCAGCAAGGGCGCCGGCGACCTGCGCGTCGTCACGCATCACGCCCTCCGCAACGCCGCCGCCCCGGCGCTGACGGTGGCCGGCGACCTCACCGTCGGACTGGTCAACGGCGCCGTCGTCGTCGAGGCGATCTTCGGGTGGCCCGGCATCGGGAAACTGATGATCGACGCGATCCTGCAACGCGATTTCGCGGTGCTGCAGGCGGCGGTGCTCCTCACCGCGGTCAGCATCTTCGTCCTCAACATCCTGATCGACGCGGGCTACGCGCTTCTCGACGCGCGTGTGCGCGAGAAGTCCAAGGTCTAGGAGGCCGCCGACATGTCCATAGACAACGCACCCCGTGTGGACGAGACGCCGGCCCTCGCCGCGCCCGTCGAAGACGCCGTCCCGGCGCCGAAACCGCCGCGGAGCAAGACGCCGCTGTGGAAACTGCTACTCCGTGACCGGATGGCCACGGTGGCGGCCGCGATCCTGGTGTTCGTGTTCCTCGTGGCCGTCTTCGGTCCGTGGCTCGTCGGCGACGCCGCAACCGATCAGAACCTCGACCGGTCCAACCTGGCACCGTTCGACGTGGCGAACGGGTGGATGAACATCCTCGGCACCGACCCGCTCGGCCGCAGCATGCTGGCCCGGTTGATCGTCGCGTGCCGCACCACGCTCCTGGTGGCGCTCCCCGCGGTCGCGCTGTCCTGCATCGTCGGGTCCCTCGTCGGCATGTGGGCCGGCTACCACCGCGGCTGGCGGGAGACGACGGCGATGCGGGTCGCCGACGTCATCATGAGCTTCCCGTCGCTGCTCATGGCCGTCGTCGTGCTGTACGTGTTCTCGCCGAGCGCCGCGAACATCGTTCTGGTCCTGGCCATTACACGCATTCCGATCTACCTGCGCACCGCCCGCGCGGAATCGGCGGAACTGCAGAGCCGGCTGTTCGTCGACGCCGCCCGGACCTTCGGCGCACGCAGCGGTGCCGTCATCCGCAGGCACGTGTTCCCGATCCTGCTGCCGACCCTGCTCACCGTCGCGACCCTCGACTTCTGCTACGTGATGCTCGCCGAGTCGTCGCTCAGCTTCCTCGGCATCGGCATCCAGCCGCCCGAGATCAGCTGGGGCCTGATGGTGTCCCAGGGCCGGACGTACCTGCAGACGGCGTGGTGGCTGTCGTTCTTCCCCGGTCTCGCCATCGTGATCACCACCGTGTCGGCGACCGTCCTCGCCGCGTGGGCCCGGATCGCCACCGACCCCGCCCAGCGCTGGCGCCTGACCGTCCCGCGGTCGCGTCGCTCCCGGCTGTTCCCCACCCGAAAGGTCGTCTCATGAGTGCACCTGCACCGGCTGTCGACTCGCCCGACGTCGCAGACATCGACCGCGTCGCACTGGAGGTCGCCGACCTGACGGTCGACCTCCGCACCCCCTCGGGCACCGTCCGTGCCGTCGACCACGTGTCGTTCACCGCCCGGCGCGGGGAGACGCTGGCGCTGCTCGGTGAGTCGGGGTGCGGCAAGTCGATGACCGCGCAGGCGCTCGTCGGCCTGCTCGAACCGATCGCCGACATCACCGACGGTTCCGTCCGTCTCGGCGACGTCGATCTGGTGACGGCGAAGGCCCGGACCCGTCGCACGCTCGCCGCCACCGAACTCGCCATCGTGTTCCAGGACGCGCTCACCGCGCTCAACCCGGTTTACACGGTCGGCAAGCAACTGGCCGAACCGTTCCGGATCCACCGCGGCATGTCCGCGAAAGAAGCGCGCCGGGAGGCGATCGCGCTGATGCTGAGGGTCGGGATTCCCGAACCCGAATCGCGGATCGACTCCTACCCGCACCAGTTCTCCGGCGGCATGCGGCAGCGCCTGCTGATCGCGATGGCCGTCGCACTGAGTCCGACGGTACTGCTCGCGGACGAGCCGACGACGGCACTCGACGTCACGGTGCAGGCGCAGATCATGTCGCTGCTGCGGGATCTGCGCACCGAACACGACATGGCCGTCATCCTCATCACCCACGACCTCGCGCTGGTCGCGGAGGAGGCCGACCGGGTCGCGATCATGTACGCCGGCAACGTCGTCGAGACCGGACCGGTGGCCGAGGTCTTCGCCTCGCCGCAGCACCCGTACACCAAGGGGCTGCTCGATTCGGTTCCCGTGCACGCGGTCCGCGGCGAGGACCTGAAATCCATCGGCGGCACCCCACCCGACCTGCACTCCATCCCCTCCGGCTGCGTCTACCAGGCGCGCTGCCCGCTGGCCCGCGACCTGTGCCGGACCACCCGGCCGCCGCTGGCCGACGTCACAGCACTCGGCCGCCGGTCCGCCTGCCACTTCCCCGAGGAGATCTGACATGTCCGAGTCGATTCTGAAGGTGCGGGGCCTCACCAAGACGTTCAAGGTTCCCGCGAACAAGGCGGGCAAGAATCAACTGCGCGCGCTCGACGGCATCGACCTCGACCTTGCCCGCGGTGAAACCCTCGGACTCGTCGGCGAATCGGGCTGCGGCAAGTCCACTCTCGCCCGCACGCTGATGATGCTCGAGCGGCCCGACTCCGGTTCGGTGACGTGGGACGGCGTCGACCCCTTCTCCCTGAAGGGCAAGGAACTGCTCGCGCTGCGCCGCCGGGTGCAGATGGTGTTCCAGGACCCGTACGCGTCGCTGAACTCCCGGATGTCGGCGGCCGACATCATCGCCGAGCCGTGGCGCACCCACAAGACGATGTACAAGACCAGCCGCGACCGGGCGGCGCGGGTGCGCGAACTCCTGCACCTGGTGGGTCTGCGGCCCAGCGACGAGCACCGGTACCCGCAGGAGTTCTCCGGCGGTCAGCGGCAGCGTCTCGGCATCGCCCGCGCCCTGGCGCTGAACCCGAGCGTCGTCATCTGCGACGAACCCGTGTCGGCGCTCGACCTGTCGGTCCAGGCGCAGGTGCTCAACCTGCTCAACGACCTGCAGACGCAGCTCGGCATCTCGTACGTGTTCATCTCCCACGACCTGTCGGTGGTCCGGCACGTCGCCGACCGCGTCGCCGTGATGTACCTCGGCCGCATCGTCGAGACGGGTGGGACGGACGCTGTCTTCGACCGTCCCGCCCACCCCTACACCGAGGCGTTGATGTCGGCGGCGCCGAAGCTGGACGCCGACTCCCGGGGCAAGCGCATCATCCTCGACGGTGAGGTGCCGTCGCCGCTGAACCCGCCGTCGGGCTGCCGGTTCCGCACCCGCTGCGCCCATGCCACGGACATCTGCGCGAGCACTGTGCCGCCCGCCGCGGTCGACGAGCGCGAACGCGGCCACGTCGCCGAATGCCATCACCCCCGGCGTCCGGTCGAACTCGGCGTCCCGGCCGCGGTCGGGTGAGCGGGGCCGGATTCGCGATCATCGCGCTGGCCGTGTTCCTCGCCTCGTGCATGCAGGCGTCGATCGGGTTCGGGATGGGCATGCTCGCGGCACCCGTCGTCGCGCTCGTCGATCCGAGTCTGCTGCCGGGCACGCTGATCATGACGGCGACGGTCGTCACCGTGATGGTGGTGTGGCGGGAGCGCGAAGCCCTCGATCTGTCCGGTACGGGGTGGGCCCTCGCCGGCCGGGTGCCGGGCACGATCGCGGGAGCGCTGCTGCTGGTGTCGTTGCCGGAACGCGGCCTGTCGCTGCTGCTCGCGGCCGTGGTCCTGGCGGGGGTGGTGTTCGCGTCGCTGGGCTGGGCGCCGTCGCCGCGACGCCGGAACCTCGCGGTCGCGGGTGCGGCCTCGGGTCTGCTGGGCACGGCCACGTCGATCGGCGGTCCGCCGATGGCGCTGGTGATGCAGGGCTCGAAGGGGGCCCAGTTGCGCGGCAACATGAGCGCGTTCTTCCTGGTGGGCTCGACGCTGTCCGTTGCCGTTCTCGCGGTCACCGGGTCGGTGCATCGCGAGTCTGCGGTGATGTTCCTGCTGCTGATCCCGGCGACGGTGCTCGGTTACGTGGCGTCGCGGTTCGTGAACCGCTACCTGGACGCGGCCCGGTTGCGCCGGGCGTCCATCGCCGTGTCCTGCGTGGGTGCGGTGATGCTGATCGGCCAACAGCTTCTGTGATGCAGAGTCTGCATCGGTCGATGCTCAACAAGTCTTGGACATGTATCAATTGGGCCACTTAGAGTTTTCGTTGTGAGGCGCCTCACGGGCGGCGCTGCGCTGTGAAGGAAGGTTTTCGGAGATGAGTACAACGAGCACCCCGGTCGTCACCGACATGCGAGTGGTCCCGATAGCGGGTCACGACAGCATGCTCCTGAACCTGTCCGGCGCGCATGCCCCGTACTTCACCCGGAATCTGGTGATCCTCACCGACTCCGACGGCAACACCGGCGTCGGTGAGGTGCCGGGCGGTGAGCCGATCCGCCGCACCCTCGAGGACGCCCGCGCGATCGTGACCGGACGCAGCATCGGCGAGTACAACGGCGTGCTCGCCGATCTGCGCCGCGCGTTCGCCGACCGGGACGCGGCCGGCCGCGGAAACCAGACGTTCGACCTCCGGGTCGCGATCCACGCGGTGACCGCGGTCGAGTCGGCGCTCCTCGACGTCCTCGGGCAGCACCTCGGGGTTCCCGTCGCGGCCCTGCTCGGTGACGGACAGCAGCGCGACAAGGTGCAGGCCCTCGGCTACCTGTTCTTCGTCGGCGACCGCAACAAGACCGACCTCGACTACCAGTCGGGCGCGGGGGAATCCGACGACTGGCTGCGCCTGCGGCACGAGGAGGCCCTCACCCCCGACGCCGTCGTCCGGCTCGCCGAGGCCGCCCACGCGCGGTACGGGTTCGCCGACTTCAAACTCAAGGGCGGCGTGCTCGCACCCCGCGACGAGGCTGCCGCGGTCACGGCGCTGGCCGAACGGTTCCCCGACGCGCGGGTCACCCTCGACCCGAACGGCGGCTGGCTGCTGTCCGAGGCGATCGAGACCTGCCGCGGCCTGAAAGACGTTCTCGCCTATGCCGAAGACCCCGTCGGCCCCGAGGGCAGCTTCTCCGGTCGTGAGGTGATGAGCGAGTTCAAACGCGCCACCGGACTGCCCACGGCCACCAATATGATCGCCACCGACTGGCGCGAGATGGGCCACACCATTCGTTCCGGCGCCGTCGACATCCCTCTCGCCGACCCGCACTTCTGGACGATGGCAGGCTCGGTGCGCGTCGCCCAGCTCTGCGACGCGTGGGGCCTCACGTGGGGTTCGCATTCCAACAACCACTTCGACGTCTCCCTCGCCATGTTCACCCACGTCGCGGCGGCGGGGCCGGGCGACATCACCGCCATCGACACGCACTGGATCTGGCAGGACGGACAGCGGATCACGAAGGCGCCCTACGAGATCGAAGGTGGCTATCTCACGGTGCCGACGACGCCCGGTCTCGGTGTGGAACTCGACATGGACCGTGTCGAGGCCGCCCACGAGCTGTATCGGCAGAAGGGGCTCGGTGTCCGCGACGATTCGATCGGCATGCAGTTCCTGGTGCCCGACTGGACGTTCGACAGTAAGCGGCCCGCACTGGTGCGTTCCTGATGAAGGTCGTCGTCGGCGACCGGAACCTGCTGACGCACCGGGAACTGTTCGAATCCGGGCTGCCGTCCGGAGCCTCGGTGTCCTGGCATCGGACGTTCGACGAACCGGCGATCGTCGCAGACCTGGGCGACGCCGACGTGTACGTGGGCGGCCGGTTCACCGCCGCGATGGCGGCGGCCGCGCCGAAACTCAGACTGTTGCACGTGGCGGGCGCGGGCACCGACAAGGTCGACTTCGACACCCTCCCCGCCGACACCGTGGTGGCCAACACGTTTCACCACGAGGATTCCATCGCCGAGTACATCGTGTCGGCGGCGCTGATGCTGCGTCGCGGGTTCCTCGCCCAGGATCGCGCGCTGCGCGGCGACCGGTGGGCCACGTCGGTGTACGACGACGGTATCCCGCAGTCCCGGTCGATGCGCGGTGCCCGGGTCGGATTCGTCGGCTTCGGTCACATCGGCAACCGGGCGTGGAACCTGTTGCGCGCGTTCGGCGCCGAAGGCTGCGCGGTGACCGGGCGCGGCACCCTCGACGTCGGCGCCGAGGGGCTCGAGTGGGCGGGAGACAACACGTCGCTGCTCCGGCTTCTGACGGAGTCCGACGTGGTGGTGGTGTCCGCACCGCTGAACGATCACACCCGCGGCATGATCGGCGGCGCGGAACTCGACGCGCTCGGTCCCGACGGCATCCTGATCAACGTCGGGCGCGGACCTCTCGTCCAGGAACAACCGCTGTACGACGCGCTGGCGTCGCACCGGATCGCGGCCGCGGCCATCGACGTCTGGTACTCCTACCCCGATGCCGGCGGTGACGGTGCGCCCGGTGCGCTGCCGTTCCGCGACCTGCCCAACGTCCTGATGACCCCGCACTCGTCGGGCGTCACCGACCACACGTTCGTCGGACGCGTCGGCGACATCACCGACAACATCCGCCGGCTCGACACGGGACGGACGGTCCTGCGCACCGTCCGCCCCAGCGTGTGTCAGTAGTTACCGCAGGTCTCGGCGATCGTCAGCGCCTTCTCGCGCCACTGGACGGCGGGGCCCTCGGTCGGGACCGTCTCCAGCCGGCTCTTCAGCTGCGGGTGCGCGTCGAGGACGGCCTGGCGTTCTGCAGGCGACTTCGCGAAGAAGTCCGCGAGCTGAGCCTTGCGCTCCGGCGCCTGGTCCAGGCGCCCGGCGAGTTGCGGGGTCACGTCGTGCATCGCCGCATCGATCTGCGCGAAGCTGCACGTGGAGTTCACGAGGCGGGCGGAATCGGAGTCGACCGGATCCGCGGAGGCGATACCGGGGATCACCACGGCGGCGGAGATCGCGCCGACCGCTGCGATGCCGAAGTGCAGACGTGCTCGTGAAACGTTCATGTCGTGTCCTCCCGTGGGGTTGTTTGCCGGGGCAACGATAGGACGCCGAGTTGTGACTTTTCTGAGGACCGTCTGAGAATCACTGCGGTGCAGGCCGGGCCTCGGGGCGGGGGTGCTTTCGGAACCACGTCGCGTACCGGTCGGCAAGCGGCGCGGCGCTGAGACCGTGGGCCAGAACGGAGAGTGCGATCGTGACGATCGCGGTCGTCAGGAGCAGACCCTCGTGGGGCAGTTCGCCGGGTTCTTCGAGGATGAGAATGACGAAGACGATGGTCGCGAGTCCGCGCGGGCCGAACCAGCCGACGAAGGCGATGGTCGGCAGCCGCGGCTGTCCCCCGATCATCGACAGTGCGACGGGAACCATCCGGACGACGGTCAGGCTCATCGCCGCGTAACCGAGCACCGCCCAGGACAGGTGGTCGAGGGCGGGACCGAGGAGCACGGCGCCGAACACGATGAAGGTCACGGCGTTGAGCAGGTCGCCGGCCTCGTCCAGCATGTTGGGGTCGTCCGCTCCGCCTTCGGCGCGGTGGCGGATCGCGCCGAACGTCAGTCCGCCGACGAATGCGGCGATGAAACCCGAGCCACCCACTGGGACGGCGATCGTGTAGGCGAGCGCAGCCGCCGCCACGGGGACGATCTGCGCCCACATCGGGTCGATGGTGTCACGGCGGCCGGCGATGACCAGAATCATCGCCGCGATCGCCCCGGCGCCGACGCCGGCCACGATCCCGTAGCCGATCTGTTCGGTGACCAGCCGGGCAGCGGCGCCGCCACCTATTGCCCCCGATTCCGCCTGGGCGATCGCCAGCACGATCAGGAACAGCGGCACGCAGATCCCGTCGTTGAGCCCGCTTTCGACGTTCAAGCCCTGCCGTACGCGGGAGGGCAGGATCGGGAGCGTCACCACCGCCTGCCCGAGAGCGGCATCGGTCGGGGCGAGGATCACCGCGAGCAGCAACGCCTCCGGCCAGGCGAAGTCACCGAGAATCACCAGTGCGGCGCCGAATCCGGCCGCGATGGTCAGCGGCAACCCGATGCCGAGTAGCCGTGCGGGCAGGGAGATCTCGGTCCGGAGTTCGGGCAGGTCGACACGCGAGGCGTCGGAGAACAACACCAGCGCGAGAGTCACCTCGGCGAGCAGTTTCACCACCTCGGCGGTGACGTGCACGTCGATCAGCCCGGCCATCCTCGCCCCGAGTAGCAGGCCGGCAGCGGTGAAGATCATCGGCGCGGTGATCGGGGTGCCCGCGATGCGCCGGGAGATCGCCGCGTAGGCGAGCAGCACCGCGGCGATCACGGGCAGCGCCCACGTCACGCCCGCGCCGCCCTACTGCACGCGGCGTGGTTCGCCGGGTCGACGCTCATCACTCGGGTTCCCTTCGATCAGGGCAGAACTGTGAGACGAGCGGATGCCCGAATCATCCGAGGTGAAGTCTCGGACAGGTCGGCGTGCTCCACCTCATGCGTGGGGGGTGAATCTGCGCGGTCACGTCGCGGCGGGGGAAATCATGGAGACCACCGGACCCGTGGCCCGTCCGCGGTCGTCCAGGATGTGCCCCAGATGCTTCCCGATCTGCATGACCACCGACCGGTCCGCCACCCGCGCCCCGGGCAGGAGCTTCTCGAGAAGCAATTCGAACCGGTGGACGTCGTTCAGGGTGCGCAACCACACCGCCATGATCAGGTTGTATTCGCTGGCCACGAGCACCGCCAACCGAACCTCCTCGATCCTGCCCAGCGACGTTCGCAGCCGCTCGACCAGGGGCGCGGGAACCTGCATGAAATACCAGGCGTAGATCGGCCACTCCGAGTAGGCGCGGGCGATGTCGGTGCGCAGCCGGAGGGAGCCGTCCCGTCGCATCGTCGTGATCGCGTCGGTGATGCGCTGGTTGCTGACGCCGGCGCGTTCCGCGATCGCCGTGGTCGGTGCGCGGCCGTCGATGCCGAGTTCGTGATGGATGACGCGTTTCAGGTCGGGTGAGACCGTCCGCGCGGCGCGGGGGCGGGGCGGTCTGACGCCGGGAACCTGCGCGACCTGCGCCGCCGACAGGGTGCGCAGCCGCCAGTTGCCGGCCTCGAACAGCACCTCGGTGATGAGGTGGGTGCGGGCTCGCCGGATCGCGGGATAGTCGCCGAGCCGATGAAGCAGGAATTGCGACGTGTCCGCCGCGTCCTGAGCCATCAGCGTGAGCAGGAGGTCGCCCGCCCGCCGTGAAGTCGATGCCCGAGACGACGGGGTCTTCCGACATGGCTTCCGCGGTACCGACCGATTGTCCTGGTGCGCATTCGATTTCGATCAGCGCGCCGCGCCCCGGCACCCCGGCGTCGTATCCGGTGATCCAGATCAGGCCGGTGTCGCGGAGCCGCTGATACCGCCGCGACAACGTGACGGGGTCGACGGCGAGGATCGGTGCCAGCGCCTTCCAGGATGCTCGCGGCTCGATCTGCAATGCATGCATGAGTCCGAAATCGACGTCATCTGGCTCGTAATCCTGCATGATCCGTCCTTCGATGCCGAGGATGCTGCAAATTTACACGACGGAATTCGCGGAGCGTCACTCTTCCACCAGTCACTTTCCACTCATCCTCTTGGAGTCGACATGAGTTCTTCGCGCCACATCCGAGGAGGCGACGCTGCCACGGCAGCGGTCGGATTCCTCGTGGTCATGGAGTTCGCCAGCGGGTTGTTGCAGGGATGGTTCTCCCCGTTGCTGCCCGCCATCGGCGAACGCTTCGACGCGTCGTCCGCCGCCTTGAACTGGGTGAGCGCGATGTATCTGCTGGGAACGGCCGCCTGCGTCCCCCTGATCGCCAAACTCGGTGACCTCTTCGGGCACAAACGCCTTCTCGTCGTCGCCACCGCCTCCGTCACGTTCGGTTCGTTCGTCGTCGCGTTCGCGCCGTCGTTCGAATGGCTGCTCGTGGGCCGGGCACTGCAGGCGCCCCTCGCGGCGTTCCTTCCGCTCGAATTCGCGATCGTGCGGGACCGCAACGCGGCCACCGCGGGCCGGAGCATCGGACGACTCGTCGGGTCACTGACGCTGGGCGCCGCCGTCGGCGGTCTGCTGTCCGGATTCCTGCTGGACTCCGTGATCGGCGACGTGAGCGTCGTGCTGCTCGTTCCCGCCGTCCTCATGACGATCTGCCTGGCCGTGGTGTACTTCCTCGTCCAGGAGACGACGGTGCGCAAGGCGGGGACGATCGACTGGGCCGGTGCGGTGCTGCTCACGGTGGGTCTGCTCGGTGTGCTGGGCGGGGTCTCCAACGCGAGCACCTGGGGTTGGACGAGCACCCTCACGTGGGCGTCGATCGGGGTCGGGACCGCGGTTCTCGTCCTGTGGGTTTTCGTGGAACGACGAGTCCAGCACCCCCTCGTGGACCTCGAGGTCGTCGGACGCGGGATGCGGGTGCCGCTGCTGATGGCCCTGCTGTTCGGCGCCCAGCTGTTCGGTGCCCAGCCCCCCAGCGCCCTCTTCCTCCGGGCCACACCGGAAGCGAACGGTTACGGGCTGGGCGTCTCCGCGTCGGTGACCGGCTTGATCCTGGCGCTGTTCGCGCTGGCGATGTTCGTCGGCGCCTCGGTGAGCGATCGGCTCGCCCGATCGGCGCTCATGGTGCCGGGGTCGCTCGCACTGGGCGCGGTCCTCGCCGCCGTGTCCTACGTGTTGATGATCCTCGTTCCGGGCAACCCCGCGACGTTCGCTCTCTGGTTGTTCATCGCGGGACTGGGCGGCGGAGTGGTGGTGGGCGTGCTGCCTACCGTCATCGTGCAGCAGGCGCCGCCCGATTCGGTCGGCATCGCGTCCGGCCTGTACAACACCTCCCGGACCGCGGCGGGAGCCGTGGCCGGCGCCGTGTTCGCCCTCGTGATGTCGGCGATGGTCAGCCCGGCGCTCACCGCCGGTGGCAAGCCGATCCCCTCGCTGAGCGCCTATCACGTGGTGTGGGCGGTCTGCGCGGCGCTGTGCGTCGTCACCGCCCTCCTGGCGCGGAAACTCCGGACGCACACGACCACCCCCGAGAGCCACAAGTCTCCCCTTGCCGACGACGAGCAAGTACCCGCCTGACAAGTCCCCGCGACACCCGACGAAAGGAAATCCTGTGTCTGTCGATCCCCACCTCCTCGGCACCAGCGACGAGCTCGGCCCGCAGTACGCCGCCCTGAGCGACGCCATCTGGGACAACCCCGAATTACGATGGGAAGAGCACTCTTCCGTCGAGGCGCAGATCGCCGTGGCCGAGTCCGAGGGATTCACGGTCACCCGGTCGGTGGCCGGCATCCCGACCGCGTTCAGCGCCGAAGCCGGTAGCGGTGCACCTGTGATCGCGATCGTCGGCGAGTACGACGCCCTCGCCGGGCTGAGCCAGAAGTCGGGAAGTGCAGTGCCCGAACCGGAGCCCGGCAACGACACCGGCAACGGGCAGGGCTGCGGACACCACCTTCTGGGCGGCGGCTCCCTCCTCGCCGCGACCGCCGTCAAGCGCTACCTCGACGCGAACGGGCTCCCGGGAACGGTCCGCTACTACGGCTGCCCTGCCGAGGAGGCCGCCGCCGGGAAGACGTTCATGGTCAAGGAGGGTGCGTTCGCGGACGTCGACGCCGCGGTGTCGTGGCACCCCGGCGACACCACCACCGTGCAACGGATCCGGACGCTCGCGTACATCCAGGCTTACGTCCGGTTCACCGGCATCGCCTCGCATGCCGGTGTCTCGCCCGACCGCGGTCGCAGCGCACTCGACGCACTCGAACTGATGAACGTGGGCACGAACTTCCTGCGGGAGCACATGCCGTCGGACTGCCGGATCCACTACGCGATCCTCGACACCGGCGGCCGCTCACCCAACGTCGTCCAGGCGACCGCCGAGGCCTACTACCTGGTGCGGTCGCCCGACGTGGCCGGCATGCGCGAGTTGTTCGCACGCGTGACGAAGATCGCCGAGGGCGCCGCGCTGATGACCGAGACGTCGGTCGAGATCGAGATCGACGGCGGCTGCTCGGACATCCTGCCCAACGTCGTCCTCGAGGATTCGATGCAGGAGCGGCTCCGCGAACTCGGGCCCGTTCCCTTCGACGACACCGACCTCGAGTCCGCGTCGGCGTTCACCACCGCGACGGACTCGGGTCGCACGGCGAGCACGCTCGGCGGCGAATTCGAGGGCGACGGAAGCGCTCTGCACACCGGGATCGTCACATTCGACGCGCGCACGCCGCGGCCGACGATGACCGGATCCAGCGACCTCGGCGACGTCAGCCGGGTGACGCCGCTCGTGCAGTGCGCCACGGCGTGCGTCAGCGCCGGCACCGTCGCCCACTCGTGGCAGATGGTCGCCCAGGGCAAGCTTCCCGCCGCACACAAGGGGATGATCCACGCCGCCAAGATCATGGCCGCGACCGCGGTGGACCTCCTGACGGACGCCGAACTACTGGCCTCGGCGCGCAAGGAGTTCACCACCCGCACGTCCGAGACCCCGTACGACTCACCGCTTCCCGACGGGGTCATCGCCCCGCCCCTGCGCGACACCGTCGCCGTCTGACCGTCCGGTCGCAACCAGAAGGAAGGAACCCACATGACTCTCGCCACCTCCGCAGGCGCCGCCACCGACCCGCGCGCGGGATCACTGAAGGACACTGCGGCGCAGGTACTCCGGAACCGCGAGAAGGATCTGCTCGAACTCAGCCATCGCATTCACGACACCCCCGAGATCGCGTTCGAGGAGCACCGCGCTGCCGCGCTCGTCGGGGACACGCTCCGGAATGCCGGCTTCGACACCACCGTCGGCGTCTACGGACTCGACACCGCCGTCGAGGCGGTCTACGGCGACGGTGATCTCACCGTCGCGATCTGCGCCGAGTACGACGCGCTGCCCGAGGTCGGGCACGCTTGCGGGCACAACATGATCGCGGCCGCGGGGGTCGGCGCGGCCCTCGCGCTCGCCGCGGTGGCCGACGAGGCCGGTCTCCGGATCAAACTCCTCGGCACGCCCGCCGAGGAGCACGGCGGCGGCAAGATCCCCATGCTCGAAGCCGGTGCGTGGGAGGACGCGGCCCTGTCCCTGATGGTCCACGGCGCGTCGGGGACGGATATGCCCTGTACCTCGCTGTGGATGCAGGCCGTCGACCGGTTCGAGGTGACGTTCACCGGGCGGGCCGCGCACGCCGCCGGCGCACCCGAGCACGGGATCAACGCCGGTGCCGCGGCGACGATCGCGCTGGGTGCCCTCGGTTTGGTCCGCCAGCAGTTCCGGGCGAAGACCCCGTCAACGCGTTCGTGTCGCACGGCGGCGACGTCACCAACATCATCCCCGCCAGGACGGTCGTGCAGGTGGAGGTGCGGGCACCGGAGATCGACGAGTGGCGCGAGGTGAAGGAGCGCGTGCTCGCCTGCTTCGAGGCCGGCGCACTCGCCACCGGATGCGACTGGACGTACGCGGCGACGGAACCGCCGTACGCGCCGATGGTCCAGAATCCGGTGCTCGCGGAAATCTGGGACCGGAACCTGCAGGCCACCGGTCGCGAGCTGACGTCCGCCGCACTGGGCGGCGGGTCCAGCGACATGGGCAACGTGTCCCAGGTGGTCCCGTCCATCCATCCCGCGATCGCGGTACTCGGAAGCACCGCGATCCCGCACAACGCCGACTTCGCCGACGCCGCAGCAAGTCCCGCCGCCGATGTCGCGATCCTGGACGGTGCGACGGCCCTGGTGTGGACGGTGCTCGACGTCGCGCTGGACGCCGAGGTCCGTGGTGAGCTGCTGCGCCTGCAGGCGGAACGGCCGGAGGGCTTCACCCGGGCCGCGAGTTGGGCGTGAGTGCGTACGTTTCGCTGACGGACCTCTTCTCCCTCGGCATCGGGCCCAGCAGTTCGCACACCGTCGGCCCGATGCGCGCGGCAGCGGACTTCGTGGACGATCTGCACGCGTCCGGTCGGCTCGACCGGGTCGACACGGTCGACTGTGTTCTCTACGGCGCCCTGGCGGCGACCGGCATCGGGCACGGAACACCCGATGCCGTCGTCGCCGGGCTGGCCGGCGCCCGGCCGGAGACGTGCGATCCCGAGGACGTCCGCGGCGCGTGGCGGAGGCTCGGCGACGGCGCCACCGTCGTCCTCGGCGGGAAGCATCCGGTGATCGTGCGAGAACGGGACGTGGTGTTCGCGCCACTCACCCGGATGCCGTTGCACACCAACGCACTGCGCCTACGAGCCTTCGACGGTGCCCGCTCCACCGTCGCCGACCGGGTGTTCTACTCGGTCGGCGGCGGGTTCGTCGTCCCGGAGCATGCCGAGCCGCCCGTCGTCGGCAACCGGCCGGCCGTACCGTTCCCATTCACGACCGCGGGTGAGTTGCTGAAGATCTGCGACGCCACCGGGATGAGTATCGCCGACGTCGCGGAGGCTAACGAGGCCGCGCTGATCGGCGCCGACCGGATCACGGAGTCGGTGGACCGCATCTGGTCGGCCATGGTGTCGTGCATCGAGGCCGGTGTCTCCACCGAGGGTCGGCTGCCGGGCGGACTGGACGTCGCACGGCGGGCCCCCGGTCTGTTCCGGCGACTCGGATCCACAGGCCACGACGCAATCGACCGGCTGCAGACGTACGCGATGGCCGTCAACGAGGAGAACGCCGCAGGTGGACGCGTCGTCACCGCACCGACCAACGGGGCAGCCGGGATCGTCCCGGCGGTCGGAAGGTACTACGAGCAGTTCCTCGCCGACGGCAGGGCGGACATGCGCGCGTTCCTGCTCACCGCCACCGCGATCGGATCGCTGGTCAAGGCGAACGCCTCCATCTCGGGTGCGGAGGCGGGCTGTCAGGGCGAGGTCGGATCGGCGTGCGCCATGGCGGCCGGGGCCCTGTGCGCGGTGCTCGGCGGACGGCCGGCCCAGGTGGAGTACGCCGCCGAGATCGCGATGGAACACCACCTCGGACTGACCTGTGACCCGGTCGGCGGCCTCGTACAGATTCCCTGCATCGAGCGCAACGGGATCGCGGCGGTGACGGCGTTGAGCGCGGCCCGGATGGCGCTGGGCGGCGACGGCACCCATGTCGTCTCCCTCGACACCGTCATCGAGACGATGCGGCAGACGGGCCTCGACATGTCTGACAAGTACAAGGAGACGTCGACCGGAGGTCTCGCCCTCAACGTCGTGATCTGCTGAAACCCCCGCCTCGGGGGCAGGACCTGCGCCTAGACTCCGTACATGGAGCGCAGCGCGAAAGCTGCCCGCGAGCAGCGCACGGATCAGCGTTCGGGGTTCGACCGGTTCGTTGCACAGATCGAGGTGAAGGTCAGTCAGGCGCCGTTCTTCGGTGTGTGCGCCGGCATCGTCGTCTTGTGGGTGGTCAGCATTCCCCTGTGGAAGGACCTCCACGAATGGCAGATCGCCATCCACACCGCGGGCGCCGTGTTCACCCTGCTCCTCGTCGTGTTGCTCGAGAACGCCAACCGTCGTGCCACCGAAGCCCTGCAGGAGAAGCTCAACGTGATCGCCGAGGCGCTCGCGGCCCTGCTCGAATCCTCCGCCCGCGAGGACCCCGACCTGCGTGAGGCGGAGAAGAAGCTGCGTGAGGCGGTGGGTCTCGAGGAACGGCACTGACACCGGCCCCTGTGACACAGCCCACCGACCAGGTAAGTTATGTGTAACCGCAAAAACTACTAACCAGTAGGGGTACGACATGCCTGTTCCGACCGCCGCCACGTTCGCGCGGCTCGCCGATCTCATCGCCATCCCGGATGCGGCGGATCGCCCGACGCGCTCCGTCGTCGAGGCGTTCACGGGCAAGGAACTGGCCACCGTCCCGGTCGGCACCGCCCAGGACGCCAAGGACGCGATCGCGCGTGCCCGGGTGGCGCAGAAGGAATGGGCCACGCGTCCCGTCACCGAACGCGCCGCGATCTTCCACCGCTACCGCGACCTGGTGCTCGAGAACCGGGACGCCCTGATGGACATGGCCCAGGCCGAGACGGGCAAGTCCCGCGCAGCCGCGCAGGAGGAGGTCCTCGACATCTCGATGACCGCCCGCCACTACGCGCGCGTCGCCCCCAAACTGCTGCGTCCGCGCCGCATCTCCGGCATGCTCCCCGGCCTCACCAAGACGGTGGTGCGGTACCAGCCGAAGGGCGTCGTCGGCGTCATCTCGCCGTGGAACTACCCCATGACCCTCGCGGTGTCGGACGCCGTCGCCGCGCTCCTCGCCGGCAACGCCGTCGTCCTCAAGCCCGACAGCCAGACCCCGTACTGCGCCCTGGCCTGCGTCGACCTGCTATATCAGGCGGGGCTGCCGCGCGATCTGTTCGCCGTCGTCCCCGGACCGGGTTCGGTGGTCGGCACCGCTCTCGTCGAGAACACCGAGTACCTGATGTTCACCGGGTCGTCCGCCACCGGTCAGCTCCTCGCGGAGCAGGCCGGCCGCCGCCTCATCGGCTTCTCCGCGGAACTCGGCGGTAAGAACCCGATGATCGTCACCGCCGGCGCGAACCTGCGCGAGGTCACCGACGCCGCCGTCCGCGCCTGCTACTCCAACTCCGGACAGCTGTGCATCTCGATCGAGCGGATCTACGTCGAGGAACCCATCGCCCCCGAGTTCACCCGGATGTTCGGGGACCGCGTCCGCAACATGAAGCTCGGCGCCGGCTACGACTTCGGCATCGAAATGGGCAGCCTCGTCTCCGAGGCGCAGGTGAAGGCAGTGTCCAGCCACGTCGACGACGCCGTCGTCAAGGGCGCCACCGTGGTCGCCGGCGGCAAGGCGCGCCCCGACCTCGGCCCGCTGTTCTTCGAGCCGACCGTCCTGACCGGTGTTCCCGAGGACGCCGAGTGCTACCGCGACGAGACGTTCGGACCGCTGGTCTCGATCTACCCCGTCGCCGACGTGGACGAGGCGATCGACCGCGCCAACGACACCGAGTACGGCCTCAACGCCAGCGTGTGGGCCGGAACGAAGGCGGAGGGCGAGGCCATCGCCGCGCGGATCCACGCCGGCACCGTCAACGTCGACGAGGGGTACGCCCCGGCATGGGGCAGCACCGGGGCACCGATGGGCGGCATGGGAGTGTCCGGCGTCGGGCGCCGCCACGGCGAGGACGGACTCCTCAAGTACACCGAACCGCAGACCATCGCCACCACCCGCATCCTCAACCTCGGCGGTCCGCGCGGACTGTCGCCGAAGGTGTGGGCCAAGATCATGCCGCCTTTCGTGAAGGCGCTGCAGTGGATCCCGGGCCGGTAGCCGTGGACACTGCGAGCATCGTGATCGAGGTTCCGCCCGCGATCGTGTGGGACGTGGTCACCGACATGGAGGGCATGGGCCGGTTCAGCCCCGAGAACACCGGGGCCCGTTGGAAGTCCGGCACCCCGGTGACGGTGGGCGCGCGGTTCATCGGCGCCAACCGGCACGGCCCGGTTCGCTGGAAGACCCACTGCACCGTCGTGGACGTGATTCCGGGCCGGAAGTTCTCGTTCGAGGCGGAGGAGCCGAAGGCGCGCTGGACCTATCACCTCGAACCCTCCGGCTCCGGCACCCTCGTCACCGAGACCCGGGAGATCTACGCGACACCCGTCTGGTGGGTGCGGCTGGTGCAGAAGTCGAAGGTGCTGGGCAGCAACCGGGACGAGCTCATGCAGAATGGGATGCGGCACACCCTCGAGCGCATGAAAGTTGCCCTCGAGGGCTGACTTTCACCCCTAGGGTGACGATTCGTCACCCTAGGGTGGCTGGCACCGCTGCGCGGTGGGCTCCACACTGGAGGTGCCCACACCTCTCGGAGGCGCCTCCCATGAATCCTCGGCCGACACCCGTCGAAGCTGATCGGTCGTGCCCCGACGTCCGCCGCGAGGACGTGTGGTTCTCCTCGCGGGGACAGCGCTGCGCCGCCTGGTTGTACCGGCGCCGTTCCGACACTCCCACCCCGACAGCGTGTGTGGTGCTCGCCCACGGCTGGAGCGGGGTGCGCGAGCAGCGGCTCGACGCGTTCGCGGAACGGTTCGCGGCCGCGGGAATCGCGGCGCTGGTGTTCGACTACCGCCACTTCGGGGCCAGTGAGGGAGAGCCCCGGCAGCTGCTCGACATCGACCGTCAGCTCGACGACTGGCAGAGCGCGATCGCGTACGTCCGGAGCCGCCCGGATCTCGACCCCGGCCGGGTCGCGCTCTGGGGAACGTCGCTGTCCGGCGGGCTCGTCCTGACGGCGGCCGCGCGGGATCGGCGGGTGGCCGCGGTCGTGTCGCAGGTTCCGTACGTCGATGGTCTGACGAACCTTCCGCGGCTCGGAACGGCGGGCCTCGGCCGCATGGCGGTCGCCTACCTGCGGGACCGGTACGCCCAGTTGCGTCACCGTCCGCCGTACATGTTCCCCGTCGTGGGGCCGCCCGGATCGTTCGCGGCCATGACCACACCCGACGCGGAAGCCGGATATCACGCGATGGATCCGCCCGGATCGACGTGGCGGAACGAAACCCCCGGACGGGTGGCGTTGCAGGCGGCGCTGTACCGGCCGACGACGACGGTCGCGAAGATCGTGTGCCCGGTGTTCTACGCCATCGCAGACCACGACGTGGTCACCTTCACCCGCAGTGCGCAGAAGGCCGCGGCGAAGACCCCCGGCGCCGAGGTGCGCCTGTATCCGGGTGGTCACTTCGACCCTTACTTCGATGCGCTCTTCGAGCGGGTGGTCGCGGACGAGACCGACTTCCTCGTCCGCCACCTCAGTCGGCCAGTGCGCTAACTGCCGACCGTGCCGAACTGTTCGCGCAGAACGCCTTTGACCACCTTGCCGCTGGCGTTGCGGGGCAGCTGCGGCAGAATCTCGACGAACTTGGGTCGCTTGTAGCGGGCGACCCGGCCGTCGAGCCACTCCGCGAGCGCCTCGACCTCGAGCGCGGTGCCGGCCCGCGGGACGACGACCGCGACGGGAACCTCGCCCCAGCGCTCGTCGGGCCGTCCGATCACGGCGACGTCCAGGATGTCCGGGTGGGCCGCAAGGGCATTCTCGACCTCGGCGCAGTAGATGTTCTCCCCGCCCGAGATGATCATGTCCTTCTTTCGATCCACCACGTACACGAATCCTTCGGGGTCGACCCGCACGAGATCGCCGGAATGGAACCAGCCGCCGTCGAACGCGTCCGCGGTGGCGTCCGGGTTCCGCCAGTACCCCTCCATGAGTCCGGGACCGCGGTAGACGATCTCACCGATCTCGCCCTGCGCCACGTCGTTCATCGCCTCGTCGACCACGCGCATCGCGACGGTGTCGATGGGCTTTCCGACGGATCCGATCTTGCGGACGGCGTCCTTGCCGTCGAGGACACACGTCACGGGCGACATCTCGGTCTGACCGAAGAACGCGACGATCGCGGCGTCGGGGAAGGCGGCGTACAGGCGGTCGAGCAGGGTCGGGGTGGCCGGTGCGGCTCCCCAGCCCAGTACCCGCAGCGCGAGATCCCGGTCGCCCCCGCCGATACCGTCGAGGATGGCCTGCCACTGCGTGGGCACCATGAACACACTGGTCACCCGCTCCCGCTCGAGCGTGTCGAGCACGTCGGTCGCGTCGAACGCTCCCGTCGGGTGGATGACGACGGTGGCGCCGATCAGCAGGAACGGCCCGACACTGCCGAGGGCGGCGATGTGGAACAGCGGCGACGAGACGAGGTTGACCTCGGACTCGGTGTCGAACAGCCGCCAGCCGCGAATGAGGGTCAGCGCCTGCGCCTGCAGGTTGAGGTGCGACAGCACCGCGCCCTTGGGGCGTCCGGTGGTGCCGGACGTGTACATGATGGCGGCGGGGGAGTCTTCCGGCACGTCCGCAACCGGAAGGTCGGGGTTGGCGGCACGCAACAGACTTTCGAGCGAGACGTCGTCTCCGGCATCGCCGACCACCACTACCGGCACCGCGCCGTCGACCTCGGCGGTGAGGTCGACGAGCGAATCCTCGACGACCACGACGGTGGCGTCGCTGTCGGCGACGATGAACCGCACTTCGCCGGGGCTGAGCCGGAAGTTGACCGGAACGGCGATCGCGCCGAGGCGAGTGGCGGCCACCATCACCTCGAGGAACTCGGGGCGGTTGGTCAGCAGCAGCACGACCCGGTCGCCGGCGCCGACACCGCGGGAGGCGAGGACCGCGGCGGTCCGCGCGCTGCGATCCTCGAATTCACGCCAGGTCGTGGAGGCGCCGCGGAATCGCAGCGCCACGGCATCGGGTTTGGCGAAGGCATGCCGGGCAACATGATTGGCCCAGTGGGTGCGCCGGGACGCGAAGGGTTGCGCAGACGACGCCGCGGTCATCGTGGCGTCCTCATCCCCGGCCGAACACTGCGGAACGCTTCTCCAGGAACGCCGCGACGCCCTCCTTGTAGTCGTCGGCGGCGAGGAGGTCGAGCTGACCCGTGCGTTCGCGGGCGAACGCGTTGTCGAGTTCGGTGAGGGTGGCGTCGTTCACGGCGTCCTTGGTGAGGTGGAACGCCTCCGACGGTCCGTCGGCAAGACGTCGGGTCAGGGCGTCCACGGACACGGCGAACTCGTCGTCGGGGAACACGTCGGCGATCAACCCCGCCGCGAGAGCCTCACGTGCGGGCAGTCGTTCGGCCAAGAGCGCCAGCTTCAGCGCGCGGGCGCGACCGATCGACGCGGCGACGAGCGCGGTGGCGCCGCCGTCCGGCATCAAGCCGACCTTCGTGAACGCGAGCAGGAAGTAGCTCGACTCGGTGGCGATCGTGAGGTCGCAGGCCAGGGCCAGGGAAACCCCGACACCGGCAGCGGGACCGTCGACCGCGCCGATCACGGGCCGTGGGAACGCACGGATCGCGGCGGCCGTGCGGTTCGCGGCGTCGATCGTCGCGGAGGACGGCGGCCCCGAAATCTCCTTGCCGCCCAGGTCCGCACCCGTGCAGAAGGCGCGACCCGTGCCGGTGAGGACGGCGACCCGGACGGCGGCGTCGCCCGCGTACTTGTCGAAACTGTCGGCGACGGCGTCGAGGGATTCGGTGGTGACCGCGTTCATGCGCGTGGGACGGTTGAGCGTGACGCGCAGGACGCCGTCGTCGACGGTCGTATCCACGCCGGGAATGTCGGAAGTCATGAGGATCCTTTGTCAGGAAGGGCGGACGGAGAGAGCGATCTTGCCGGTGGCGGAACGGGTTTCGAGTGTCCGCAGCGCGTCGCCGGCGTGTTCGAACGAGTAGGTGGTGGGCTCGGCGATCCGGAGTGCGCCGGATTCGAGGAGTGGTCCCAGGGTTGCCCACTGCCGGGCCGTGTAGCCGGGGTTGGTGCGCACGTACTCGCCCCAGCCGGCACCGAGAACCGAGATGTTACGCAGAAGAAGACGATTGACCTTGACGGTGGGGATCTCGCCGCCGGTGAAGCCGAGAACCACGAGCCGGCCGTTGGGGGCGAGGCTACGCAGGCTGTCCGTGAAGCGATCGCCGCCCACCGGGTCGAGGATGATGTCGACTCCGCGGCCACCGGTGAGGTCGCTGACTCGCTCCTTCCACCCCTCAACGAGGACGACGTGATCGGCGCGGTGCGCCTTCGCGATCTCGCCCTTCTCCTCGGTGCTGACGACGGCGATCGTCTCCAGTCCCAGCGCGGCCGCCACCTGCAGCGCGGCGACCCCGACACCGCCGGCGGCGCCGTGCACCAGCACGGTCTCGCCGGTGCGGTACCGGGCGCGTTCGTCGAGGGCGAAGTGCACGGTGAGGTAGTTCATGAGGAAACCGGCGCCGGCCTCCAGGGAGACGGAGTCGGGGAGTGGGAACACCGAGTCGGCGTCCACCGCGACGGTCTGCTGCCACGCGCCCCCGGATGCGAGGACGGCCACCCGCTGCCCGGGCCGGATACCGCTGCCAGCGGGTGCGCTGCGCACCACTCCGGCGCCCTCGACGCCGAGCACGAACGGCAGTTCGCGGACGATCTGGTAGCTGCCGGTGGTCTGCAGAAGGTCGGGGAACGACACTCCGGCGGCATGCAGGTCGACGACGACGAGGCCGGTGCCGTCGGGTTCGTCGATCTCGGCGAGCTGCACTCCGGCGGGGCCGGAAGCCGTGGTCAATTGCTGGGCATACACGTGGTGATCTCCTCCGTCGGTCCCTGAACATCCTTACCAGACGCAACTGAGCGGGCGCTAGATAATCTCAGCCATTGACCCTGCCAGCGACGCCGTGGTACTAACTTTAACGAGCGATCAGTAATCAAGCCGAGGCGGAGGGTGAGACGTGCCAGAACAGACCGAGACGACGGAGGCTGCTGCACTGTGGGAGCGGCGCGGAGGCACCGGCATCATCACGCTGAACCGCCCCAAGGCGCTCAATGCGGTGAACGGCGCGTTGTCGACCGCAGTCGGCACTCTGCTGGAGCAGGCCGAGAACGATCCCGAGGTGCGGGTAATCGTCGTGACCGGATCGGGCCGCGCGTTCTGCGCGGGCGCCGACCTCAAGGCCCTGGCGGCGGGCGAGAACACCGCCGCGAAAGGGCATCCCGAATGGGGATTCGCCGGATACGCACAGCACTGGATCAGCAAGCCGACCATCGCCGCCGTCAACGGATTCGCCCTGGGCGGCGGCACCGAACTGGTGCTCGCCAGTGACCTCGCGGTCGTGGACGAAGAGGCGAAGCTCGGGCTTCCCGAGGTCAAGCGCGGACTGTTCGCCGCCGCGGGCGGCGTGATCCGCCTGCAGCAGCAGATCCCGAAGAAGGTCGCGCTGGAGATCGCGCTGACCGGCGAACCGATCACCGCCGCGCAGGGCAAGGAACTGGGGCTCGTCAACCGCGTCGCCCCGGCCGGCACCGCACTCGAGCTCGCGCTGGAACTCGCGGAGCAGATCGCGGCGAACGCTCCGCTGTCCGTGCGCGAATCGAAGGCGATGATCCACCGCACCGCAACCGAACCCGACTGGGGCGACCGGGCGTGGGAGGCGAACACCGCCGCCATCGCGACCATCTTCACCAGCGCCGACGCCGTCGAAGGGCCTACGGCATTCGCCGAGAAGCGCCAGCCGGTCTGGCAGGGCCGCTGAGCCTGTGAGTACTTGTTAACGCCCCGCGGTTAACAAGTACTCACGGCTCCAGAACTCGGCCCGGTGTCCTGTCGAACCCGGACACCGGGCCGCAACCACTTTTTCCTCCTCGAAAGGGAACATCATGACCAACGCTGTCATCGTGGACGTCGTCCGCCTCGCTTCCGGTAAGGGCAAGCCGGGCGGCGCGCTGTCCGGCACGCATCCCGTCGAACTGCTCGCTCAGGTGCTGCGCAGCATCGTCGAACGCAACGGCATCGACCCCGCGCAGGTCGACGACGTCATCGGCGGCTGTGTCGGTCAGGCCGGCGAGCAGGCCCTCAACATCTCCCGCACCGCGCTGCTGTCGGCCGGCTTCCCGGATTCGGTCCCGGCCACCACGATCGACCGCCAGTGCGGGTCGAGCCAGCAGGCCGCGCACTTCGCTGCCCAGGGCGTCATCGCCGGCGCCTACGACATGGTGATCGCCTGCGGTGTGGAGTCGATGTCCCGCGTCCCGATGGGTACGACGACCCTCGGGCAGGACGCGTCCGGCCCGGGCATCGCCGCCCGCTACCCCGAAGGGCTCGTCAACCAGGGCATCTCCGCGGAACTGATCTCCGCGAAGTGGAAGTTCGACCGCGACACCCTCGACGCGTTCTCCGCGCAGTCGCACCAGCGGGCCGCCGACGCCGCCGCAAAGGGGCTGTTCGACAAGGAGATCGTCCCGATCACGGCCACGAACGCGGCCGGGGAGACGGTGACGCACCTCGTCGACGAGACCGTGCGCGCCTCGACCACCGCCGAGGGGCTGTCCGGTCTGAAGCCGTCGTTCTACACCGAGAAGTACGCCGCCCGGTTCCCCGAGGCGCAGTGGCACATCACCCCCGGCAACTCGTCACCGCTGACGGACGGCGCCTCCGCGGCGCTGATCATGAGCGAGGAGATGGCGTCGAAGCTGGGTCTGACCCCGCGGGCCCGGTTCCACTCGTTCGCCGTCGCCGGTGACGACCCGGTCTTCATGCTCACCGCGCCGATCCCGGCGACGAAGAAGATCCTCGCGAAGTCGGGGCTGAGCATCGACGACATCGACGCGTACGAGGTCAACGAGGCGTTCGCGCCGGTGCCGCTGGCGTGGGCCCACGAGTTCGGGGCCGACCCGGCCAAGCTCAACCCGTGGGGCGGCGCCATCGCGCTCGGCCACGCGCTCGGTTCTTCGGGCACCCGCCTGCTGAGCACCCTGGTCAACAACCTCGAGGCCACCGGCGGACGCTACGGCCTGCAGACCATGTGCGAGGGCGCCGGCATGGCCAACGCCACCATCATCGAACGTATCTGACACACCCTCCCCGAAAAGTCCTGTCTTCGAAAGGTATAGAAATGATCGTCAACGACAGCGTCGCTCTCGTCACCGGCGGAGCGTCGGGCCTCGGCCTGGCCACCACCAAGGCCCTGCTCGCCGACGGCGCCAGCGTCGTCATCATCGACCTGCCCTCGTCCAACGGTGAAACCGTCGCCAAGGAACTCGGCGACCGTGTGCGCTTCGCCGCCGGCGACGTCACCAACGAGGCCGACGTGACCGCCGCGCTCGACGTCGCGGAGTCCCTCGGACCGCTGCGTGTGGCCGTGAACTGCGCCGGCATCGGCAACGCCATCAAGACCGTCAACAAGAACGGTGCGTTCCCGCTCGCCGACTTCACCAAGATCATCAACGTCAACCTCGTCGGCACGTTCAACGTGATCCGTCTTGCCGCCGAGCGCATCTCGAAGACCGAGCCGATCGAGGGCGAGCGCGGCGTCATCATCAACACCGCCTCCGTCGCCGCATTCGACGGTCAGATCGGTCAGGCCGCGTACTCCGCGTCCAAGGGCGGCGTCGTCGGCATGACTCTGCCGATCGCCCGCGACCTCGCCTCGCTGCTGATCCGCGTCAACACCATCGCGCCCGGCCTGTTCAAGACGCCGCTGCTCGGATCCCTGCCGGAGGCGGCGCAGCAGTCGCTCGGCGGTCAGGTGCCACACCCCTCGCGTCTCGGCGACCCGTCCGAGTACGGAGCGCTCGCCGCGCACATCGTCAGCAACCCGATGCTCAACGGCGAGACCATCCGTCTCGACGGCGCCATCCGCATGGCACCGCGCTGATCGGCGACCTGTGACTCTGCGCGAGGACGGGCCGACCGCCACGGAGTCGGCGTACACCGACTGGCGGACCTTCGAGGCCCTGCCGCTGACGCCCATCCTCGAGCAGGCGCTGGATCTGTTCAACGAGAACGGCTACCACGGCACGACGGTGCGGCAGATCGCCCGTCGTGTCGGGGTGACCGTCCCCGCCCTGTACTACCACCACGAGAGCAAGGAAGCCGTTCTCGTGGCGCTGTTCGAAATGCAGATGCGCGAACTGAACGACCGCGCCGAGGCCGCCGCCCGTGATGCCGGCGACGATGTGGTGGCGCAATTCGTCAGCGTCGTCGAGGCGATCGTCCTGTACATGACGAACCGGGTGCGGCACGTCTCCCTCGACACCGAGTTGCGGCACGTCTCGGCCGACAGCCGCAGTCGCTACGCCGCGACCCGTAAGCGGCTCGAACTGATGATGAACGACCTCGTCGCCGACGGCGTCGCCCGCGACGTGTTCCGCAGTGATGACGTCCCCGAGACCGTGCGCGCTCTCCTCGGAATGTTCCAGTCGATTCCGCGGTGGTTTCAGCTCGGCGGAGCACTGACTCCCGAGCAGGTCGCCGGCCGCTACGTCGACATCGCCCTCCACACCATCGGGTACTTACCCGCTCACTGACCGTTGCCCCAAGAGGAGCCGTCCATGCTCTCCACAGCATTTACCCAGACCTTCGGCGTCCGCCACCCGATCGTTCAAGGCGGCATGCAGTGGGTCGGCCGCGCCGAACTCGTCGCTGCCGTCGCCAACGCCGGTGCGCTCGGCCTGATCACCGCACTGACCCAGCCCACCCCGGAGGACCTCGCCAAGGAGATCGCCCGCACCCGCGAGCTCACCGACCAACCCTTCGGCGTGAACCTGACGATCCTGCCGGCAATCACGCCGCCGCCGTACGAGGAGTACCGGCAGGTCATCATCGAATCCGGAGTCAAGATCGTCGAGACGGCCGGCTCCAACCCCGCCCCGCACCTGCCGGACTTCCACGCCGCCGGCGTGAAGGTGCTGCACAAGTGCACCAGCGTGCGGCACGCGATCAAGGCCCAGGATGCGGGTGTCGACGGCATCAGCATCGACGGCTTCGAATGCGCAGGCCACCCCGGCGAGGACGACATCCCCGGCCTGGTGCTCATCGCGGCCGCCGCAGAACAGATCACCATCCCGATGGTCGCGTCGGGCGGGTTCGCGGACGGGCGCGGGCTGGTCGCGGCCCTCGCTCTCGGCGCCGACGGGATCAACATGGGTACCCGCTTCATGTGCACCGCCGAATCGCCGATTCACCAGAACATCAAGGAGGCGATCGTCGCCGGCAAGGAGACCGACACCGAGTTGATCTTCCGGCCGCTGCGCAACACGGCGCGTGTCGCGAGCAACACCGTGAGCCGCGAGGTCGTGGAGATCCTCAGCCGAGGCGGCAAGTTCGAGGACGTCCGTGAGCTCGTCGCCGGTGCCCGTGGGCGCACGGTGTTCGAGAACGGCGACGCCGAGGCCGGCATCTGGACCGTCGGCACCGTCCAGGGCATCATCCACGACATCCCGACCGCCGGTGAACTCGTCGAACGCATCGTCGCCGACGCGGAGGCGCTGATCGCGGAACGCCTCTCCGGTCTCCTCGCGCCAGTCAGCGCGTGACGGAACTGTAGGAGAGAAATCATGCAGCGCACCATCTTCGAACAGGATCACGAGGCGTACCGGGAGACCGTGCGCGAGTTCCTCGCCCGTGAGATCGAGCCGAATTACGAGCAGTGGGAAGCCGACCGGCTGATCGACCGGTCGGCGTGGCTGGCCGCCGGCAAGTCCGGGATCGTCGGGCTCAGCGTGCCGGAGGAGTTCGGCGGCTCGGGCGTCACCGACTACCGCTTCCGGTACGTCGTGGCCGAGGAGATCGCCCGCACCGCGACGACGTCGTTCGGTTCGGGACTGTCGCTCCAGGACGACATCGCGATCCCGTACATCGCGAACCTCGGCACGGACGAGCAGAAGCAGCGGTGGCTGCCCGGCATGGCCGCGGGCGAACTCATCGGTGCGATCGCGATGACCGAACCCGGCACCGGAAGCGACCTGCAGGGCATCAAGACGACGGCGGTGCGGGACGGCGACGAGTGGGTGATCAACGGTCAGAAGACGTTCATCACCAACGGTATTCACTCCGACATCGTCATCGTCGTGGCCCGCACCGACCCCAACGCGGGGTCCAAGGGTTTCTCGCTCCTCGTCGTGGAGCGGGGCATGCCCGGCTTCAGTCGTGGACGCAAGCTGCACAAGGTCGGTCTCGCCGGTCAGGACACGGCCGAGTTGGTGTTCGAGGACGTGCGGGTGCCGGCGGCCAACCTGCTCGGCACCGAGGGGCGCGGGTTCGTCCATCTCATGGAAAACCTCCCCCTCGAACGTATTTCGATCGCGGTCAATGCGATCGCCGTGGCGAAGGCCGCCTACCGGTGGACCCGGGACTACGTGTTCGAGCGGAAGGCCTTCGGCAAGCCGATCGGCGACCTGCAGAACACCCGGTTCGCGCTGGCGGAGATGCTCACCGAGATCGAGGTGACCGAATCGCACATCGACCGCTGCGTATCGGCGCTGAACGCAGACGAACTCACCGCCGTCGACGCGTCGAAGGGCAAGTGGTGGGCCAGCGAACTGCAGAAGCGTGTCGTCGACCGCTGCGTCCAATTGCACGGCGGCTACGGCTACATGATGGAGTACCCCATCGGCCGCGCCTACGTCGACAGCCGCATTCAGACGATCTACGGCGGAACCACCGAGATCATGAAGGAAATCATCGGACGCGACATCGCGTCGGGGTAGGCGCCTTCGGCGCCCGTGCGTGGTTGACGAGTCTCTGGACTCCTTGACCACGCACGGGCGCGAAGCGCCTACAGCAGCCGCGCCTTCGCGTCGGCGTACTCGCGGCTGAGGCGGTCGACGATGTCCGCGACCGGGACCACTGCGTCGACGGCGCCGATGCCCTGTCCGGCGCCCCAGATGTCGCGCCAGGGCTTGGCTTCCGACTTCACGGCGGTGTCCGCGTCCTCACCGACACCGAAGTCCATGGCGGTCGGGTCCGATACGGCGAGGTTGTGCGGGTCGAGTCCGGCGGCTTCGATGCTGCCGCGCAGGTAGTTGCCGTGCACCCCGGTGAACAGGTTGGAGTAGACGATGTCGGACGCGGTGGAGTCGACGATCATCTGCTTGTAGCTCTGGTCCGCGGTGGCTTCTTCGGTGGCGATGAACGCGGAGCCGATGTAGGCGAGGTCGGCGCCGGCGGCCTGCGCGGCGAGGACGGAGCGGCCGTGCGCGATGGAGCCGGACAGCAGGACCGGTCCGTCGAACCACTCGCGGATCTCCTGGATCAACGCGAACGGTGACAGGGTGCCTGCGTGTCCGCCCGCACCGGCTGCGACGGCGATGAGGCCGTCGGCGCCCTTCTCCACTGCCTTCTTCGCGAACTTGTTGTTGATGACGTCGTGGAGGACGATGCCGCCGTAGCTGTGGACGGCGTCGTTGACGTCGGCGCGGGCGCCGAGGGACGTGATGACGATCGGGACCCGGAACTCGACGATCGTGGCGAGGTCCTCGTCGAGACGGTCGTTGCTCTTGTGCACGATCAGGTTGACCGCGTACGGGGCGGACGGGGTCTCGGGGTTGTTGGCGTCGTGCTTCGCGAGTTCTTCGGTGATTCGGGTGAGCCATTCGCGCAGCACCGGCTGCGGCCGGGCGTTGAGGGAGGGGAAGGACCCGACGACGCCGGACGTCGACTGCGCGATCACCAGGTCGGGTCCCGAGACGATGAACATCGGCGACGCCACCACGGGCAGGCGGAGCCGGTCTTGCAGGATGGGGGGCAGGCTCATGTACTTCTCCTTGATGCAGTGGTGGACGACGACGCAGTGGTGGACGACGATGCAGTGGTTTACGACTGGGAGAGCTGGGCGGCCATCAGTGGGATGAGCGCCTGCAGGCCTTTCACGGGACGAACCATCACCTTGAACGACGTGATCTGGTCGCGGTCGTTCCAGTGGATCAGATCGATGCCGTTGACGTGGATGCCGTCGAGTTCGGTGGCGAATTCCAGGACCGCCGACCGGTCTCCGTACCACTCCTCGACGTACCGGAAGCCGGTGCCGTCGAAGACGGTCAGGGCGGCGCCGAGGTACGCCAGGACCTTCGGTTTCCCTTCCTGCGGAGTGAATACCGCGGGTGAGGAGAACACGGCGTCGTCCGCGACGAGGGCGTCGAGGGCGGCGAGATCGCGGTTGTCGACGACACGGTGCCAGCGTTCGACGACGTCGGGGCGCGCCGGCGTCGCGGTCATCCGCGGAACGCCGGGATCGGGAGGTCGTCGCCGAACACGTCCGGCAGGTCGTCGCGGACGCTGTCGGGGAAGACGGCGGGCCGCTTCTCCAGGAAGGCGGAGATGCCTTCCTTGGCATCCGGTCCGATCCCGCGGATGTTGATTCCCCGGGTCTCGACGCGGTGCGCGATCATCGGGTGTTCGGCGCCGAGCGCCCGCCACATCATCTGCCGGGACAGCGCCACCGACACGGGGGCGGAGTGCTCGGTCAGGCTGCGGGCCAGGGCGTAGGCCTCGTCGAGCAGGGATTCGCGCGGGTACGTCTTGTAGACGAGGCCGGCGTCGAGAGCTTCGGCGGCGGAGAACACCCGGCCGGAGTACACCCAGTCGAGGGCGGTCTGGAGGGGGACGAGGCGCGGCAGGAACCAGGTGGAACAGGATTCGGGGACGATGCCGCGGCGGTTGAACACGAATCCGATGCGGGCGTCGTCGACGGCGAGCCGGAAGTCGGCGGCGAGGGTCATCGTGATGCCCACGCCCACGGCGGGCCCATTGATGGCGGCGATGATCGGTTTGCGGGATTCGAACATGCGGAGCACCACCCGGCCGCCTCCGTCTCGGCGTGTGTCGCCGGACTCGTCCTCGCCCTGCCATTGGCCGAACGTGTCGGCGCCCGACGACAGGTCTGCGCCCGCGCAGAACGCTCGTCCGGCTCCCGTGACCACGATGGCCCGCACGGCGTCGTCGGCGTCGCACCGGTCGTAGGCGGCGATCAGCTCGTTCTCCATGGTGGTGGTGAAGGCGTTGAGCTGGTCGGGACGGTTGAGGGTGATCGTCGCGATGCCGTCGGCGACGTCGAGTTCGATGTGCTCCACCGCCCCAGCATGACATTGTTACCGAACGATCGCTAGAGCGGGTTTTATTACGGGACCCACTACGCTGGGAGTGGTCGTGTGATGGGTGGAGCGGGGACGGAGACCGAGGGATGTGCGCTGCAAAGGTGGCCGCCGTGAGCACGGGTACCGGGCGGCAGGTGATCCTCGATTCCGCGGTCACGAACATGAACGAACGCGGCTACCACGGCACCTCCATGCGCGACATCGCCCGCGGCGCCGACATCACCGTCGCCTCTATCTATCACCACTTCGCGTCGAAGCAGGAAATTCTGCAGGACATCATGGTGCGCGCGCTCCACGACGCCATCGCGATGACCCGCGGTGCGCTGCTGCGCTCGGGGGGCGCACCCGCAGACCAGCTGCAGTCGCTGGTGCGGGCCTGGGTCATGTTCCACACCACCCGCCAGCTGGACGCGATGGTCGGCGCCACCGAGATCCGCAGCCTCGACGACGCCGGCCGTCGCCTCGTCGTCGCTCTTCGTGACGAACAGGAACACCTCTTCCGCGACGTCATCGAGCGGGGCGTCGAGGAGGGCGACTTCGCGACGGAATACCCGAGGGACGCCGTCCGCGGCATCATCAACATGGGCCAGTCGGTCTGCACGTGGTGGCACGCCGACGGCCCGATGAAACCCGAAGAGCTCGCCGAGCGCTACGCCGACCTGGCCCTCGCGATGGTGAAACCGGTCGTCTGATCGCCATGAAGTTCGCCCGACGGCTCGACGCTCTCCAGCAGAAATACCCGGCGATGGGATTCCCGATCGCCGTCACGTACAAGTTCCTCGACGATCAGGGCGTATACCTCGCGGCGCTGATCGCGTACTACGGGTTCATCTCGCTGTTTCCTCTCCTGCTTCTGCTGTCGACGGTGCTCGGGTTCGTGCTGTCGGGACATCCCGAACTGCAGCAGGACATCATCGACTCGGCGCTGAGCCAGTTCCCGGTCATCGGCGCCGACCTGGCCGACCCGCACCGGATCGGCGGCGGGGTGACGGGTCTGGTGATCGGACTCGTCGGCGCCCTCTACGGCGGACTCGGGGTCGCGCTGGCCAGCCAGAACGCGATGAACACGGCGTGGTCGGTGCCCCGCAACATGCGGCCCGACCCGATCCGAGGCCGGTTGCGGGGTCTGCTGTTGCTCGGCACGATCGGTCTCGCCGTTCTGGGCACGGCCGCGGTGGCGGCGGTCGGCGCCGCGACGCACCTGTCCGGGTCGTTCACCGTGCTTCTCATGCTCGCCGCGATCACGATCAACTCCGCGATCTTCATCCTCGCCTTCCGGCTCGCCACTGCCCGGCCGCTGTCCGTCGCCGACGTCGCGCCCGGCGCAGTCGCAGCAGCCGTGGTGTGGCAGGTGCTCCAATCGTTCGGTGCGTATTACGTGAGCAAGGTGGTGAGCACGGCGTCCGTGACGAATGGGGTGTTCGCCGTCGTACTGGGGTTGCTGGCGTTCCTGTTCCTCGCCGCCGCGGCGATCGTGGTGTGTGTGGAGATCAACGTCGTCCGCGTCGACAGGCTGCACCCGCGGGCGTTGCTCGGGCCGTTCACGGACAAGGCCGACCTCGTGGAGGGGGACAGACGGACGTTCACCGACCAGGCGAAGGCGCAACGCGCTGTCCCGCACGAGGGAATTCACGTCACCTTCGACGAACTTTCTGGGACGATGGACGAGTCCGCACCGACGTCGAAGGAGGAGCCGTGACCGATCCGATCTTCGACAAGTCGGAACAGCTGAAGCAGGTCCAGCAGGGGATTCTTCCCGGAGAGACGATCATCGCCGTGTACGACTGCATCGGCGCGGGCACCGGCTTCCTCGGGATCACGAACCTTCGCGTCGTGATCCAGGACAAGAGTTTCGTCGGGAAGCGCACCGCGATCACGTCCATCCCGTACAAGAACATCCGATCGGTCTCGTTTCTCAGCAACAAATCGTGGGCCGGCCAGTTCTTCTCCTCCAGCAGCATCGCGGTCGACGTCGCCCAGACCACGTACGAGGCCGACTTTCGCGGCATGGACAAGGCCCATCACGTCCACACGGTGATCCTCCAGCACATCACGTGACGTAGATCGCTCCGCTCCGGTGCATCGCCCCACGTCACGGCGATGCGCCCACACTCGGGCGGCGGTGAGTGGAATCACTCCCGCCGAGTGTTAATTCGCTTGCGGCCTCACCCATACTGGGACGAGCCGGTTTGCCACGATCTCGGCCCGGCGCTTTCCTCAGGCGAGCCCACAGCACGTGTTCGCCGATCCTACGATCAGCCCGATGGGAGTCCTGCTGCCATGACGCCGCCCTCCGTTCAGCTCACCGAACCCGCGGTCGCCGCTCCTACGACGTCTCGGCGGCCGCGGATTCCGTCACCGTCCCGGCGGGGTGCGATGCTCGCGCTCGCGCTCGGCGGGTTCGGTATCGGCACAACGGAATTCGCGTCCATGGGCCTGCTGCCCGCAATGGCGGCGGGCACCGGGGTGTCGGAGCCGGTGGCCGGGCACTTCGTGTCCGCGTACGCGCTCGGTGTCGTCGTCGGTGCGCCCACGATCGCCGCGCTGGCGGCCCGCGTCGAGCGGCGCACGCTGCTCATCGCGTTGATGGCCACGTTCGTCGTCGGCAATCTCGCGACCGCCCTCGCACCGGGATACGAGTCGCTGCTGGCCGCCCGGTTCCTCGCCGGGCTGCCCCACGGCGCGTACTTCGGCGTCGCGGCGTTGGTCGCCGCGCATCTCGCCGAGCCGGGCAAGCGCGCCAAGGCGGTCGCGACGGTGATGATGGGCCTGTCGGTCGCGAACGTGATCGGGGTGCCGTCGACGGCGTTCTTCGGGCAGATCCTCGGCTGGCGGTCCGCGTTCGTGCTCGTCGTGCTCATCGGAATCGTGACGCTGGTGGCGCTCATCCGGCTCGTCCCGCCGCTCGGCGGGGTGCACGTGAGCAACCCGGTGGCCGAACTCGGGGCGCTGCGCCGGGTGCAGGTGTGGATGACGCTGATCTTCGCGACGGTCGGGTTCGGCGGTTCGTTCGCCGTGTACACGTACATCAGCTCGACGCTCACCGAGGTGTCCGGGTTGCCGCACACGATGGTTCCGGTGGCGTTGATGCTGTTCGGTTCGGGAATGATCCTCGGCAACGTCGTGGGCGGCCGGATCGCCGACAACGCGGTGGTCCCCGGGCTGTTCGGGTGCATGATCGCCCTGATCGCGGTCCTCGCGCTGTTCGTCTTCGCTGCCCGCAACCCGGTGACGGCGCTGATCGTGCTGTTCTTCATCGGTATGGCGGTGACCGCGATCTTCCCGGCCGTGCAGGCACGGCTGATGGACTCGGCGGGAGACGCGAAGACCCTCGCGTCGACGCTGATCCACGGGGCGTTCAACCTCGCCAACGCCGGTGGCGCGTGGATCGGTGGCGTCGTGATCGCGGCCGGGTACGGCTACACCGCCCCGGCCGCGGTCGGCGCCCTCCTCGGCGTCGCCGGACTCGCCGTCCTCACGATTGCGATCGTCCTCGACCGCCGGAAGCCGAGGGATCAGGCGGGAACCCCGGCGGAGTAGCGGTCCCGGAGCGTGCCCCTGACGAGTTCCCCGGTGGGGGTGCGGGGCAGGTCGTCGCTGAACACGAGATTCCGCGGCACCTTGAAGCGGGCAAGTCGTTCCCGGACGTGGCCGAGGAGTTCGGCGGCCAGCGCGTCGTCGCCGGTCACGCCGGGAACTGTCTGGACGACGGCGAGAACCGTTTCGCCCATCTCCTCGTCCGGGATCCCGATCACCGCGACGTCGAGGACCGCCGGATGCTCGGTGAGGGTGTTCTCGATTTCCTGCGGGTAGATGTTGACGCCGCCGGAGATGATCATGAACGACTTCCGGTCGGTGAGGAACAGGTACCCGTCCTGGTCGAGGTATCCGACGTCGCCGGTCGTGGTCCAAGTCGGGTGCTGCGGGTGCTGCGCGTCCCGGGTCTTCGCCGGCGCGTTGTGGTATTCGAACGGCAGGGTGTCCCGCTCGAAATACAGGGTGCCGACCTCGCCGGGTGCGAGGTCGGCGCCGTCGTCGCCGCAGATGTGTGCGACGCCGAGCGCGGCCCGGCCGACCGTTCCGGGCTTGCGGAGCCATTCGTCCGAGTTCACCAGGGTCATGCCGTTGAGTTCGGTGGACGAGTAGTACTCCGACAGGATCGGACCCCACCAGGCGATCATCTGCCGCTTCACCGACACCGGGCACGGGGCGGCGGCGTGCACCGCGACACGCAGACTGGAGACGTCGTACTTCTCCCGAACGTCCTGGGGCAGCTTCAGCATGCGGACGAACATGGTGGGCACCCACTGGCTGTACGTGACGCGGTACGTCTCGATGTGTGCGAGCGCCTTCTCGGCGTCGAAGCGGTCCATCACGACGACGGTGCCGCCCAGCGCCTGCACCGACGCGCAGGTGCGGAGCGGCGCCGCGTGATACAGCGGCGCCGGTGACAGATAGACGGTGTCCGACGTGACTCCCCACACCGTCGCGTTCATGCCCGTCATGGTGTCGCCCGGCTCGTGGATCTGCCGCCTGGGCAGTTCGGGTTTGATGCCCTTCGGCCGGCCGGTGGTGCCGGACGAATACAGCATGTCGGCCCCCCGTGGCTGGTCGGGGAGCGGGATGTCGGACTCCGCGGCCGCGGCGTCGTCGAGTGAGGCGTAGCCGGGAATGGTTCCCCCGAACGCGAGCCGATGCTCGGTGCCGGGGGTGAGTGCGGGGAGTTCCCGGGCCACCGCGTCGAGGGCGGCGTCGACGATCACGGCCCGGGCGCCGCAATCCTCGACGATGTAGGCGATCTCGGTGGGTGTGAGGTGCCAGTTCACCATCGTGAGGTAGAGCCCGGAACGCATGGCCGCCCAGTAGACGTCGAAGATCGCGGGAGTGTTCGTGGCCAGCACCGCGACGTGATCGCCGCGGCGCAGGCCGAGCGCGTTCAGGTGGCGGGCGATGCGGACCGAGCGGGACTCCAGTTGGGCGAAGGTGACCGTCTGCCCGGTGCCGGCCATGATCACGGCGGGCTTGTCGGGTGTGGTGGCAGCGTGCGCGCCGGGATACATGGTTACTCCAATTCGTGATGGATCTCGTGTGATGAGCCGCGACCCGTGAGTACTTGTTAACCGCGGGCGGTTAACAAGTACTCACGGTCGGCGGAGCCGCGTGCGACGCCGGCGACGGCGATCAGTCCGATCACGGCGGCGACGGTGACGAAGAGTGCCGGCGACAGAATGTTTCCGGTCTTCTCGACGAGCCAGACGGCGAAGAAGGGAGCGGTGCCGCCTGCGATGACGACGCCGAGATTCCAGCCCATGGCGACCCCGGTGTAGCGGACGTCCTTGTCGAACAGCAACGGCAGCAGGGTGTAGGAACCGACCTGAGTGCCGATGGTGTTCACCATGATCAGCAGGTAGGCGATCGCCGCGATCCACACACTGTGGTGCATGACGGCCATGGCGGGGTAGGTGACGATCGCGAAACCGGCCAGGCCGATGATCGTGAACCGCAACCGCCCGATCCGGTCGGCGATCAACCCGCCGAGTGGCATCGCCAGCGCGACGACACCGATGACGCCGGTCGCGATCCAATAGACCGGGGTGCGTTCGTAACCGAGGCTCTTGATGAGATGGATGCTCATGTATGTGAGGCCGATGTACGCGGTTCCGTTGCACGCCAGGCTGATTCCGACCGACTGCAGGAGCGCGAGCGGCTGGCGCCGGAAGACGGCAACGACGGGTGCCTGGGCTGGCGCTGAATCGGCGTCCTCACCGTGGGTCTCCTCGACCCGGGTGCGGGCCCACAGGCAGAGCAGCGTCAGCGGCAGCGCGAGCAGGAACGGGACCCGCCAACCCCAGCTCTCCAGCTGGGCGTCGGTGGTGAGCGCGGACACGGTGCCCGCGACCGCGGCGGCCATCGCGAACCCCATCGTGGATCCGAGCGGGGTGAATGCACCGTAGGTGGCCTTGAGGTGGCGCGGCGCGGATTCGGAGATGAACGTGGCCGAGCCGCCGACCTCACCGCCCGCCGAGAATCCCTGGACCATCCGAACGAACACGAGCAGCACGGTCGCCCAGATCCCCGCCTGCGCGTGGGTGGGCAGGAATCCCATCGCCACGCTGCCGAGACCCATACAGATGAGCGTGGCGAGGAGGGCCTTCTTGCGGCCGAATCGGTCGCCGATGTGCCCGAACACGATGCCACCGAGCGGCCGCATGAGATAGGCGGTGCCGAACACGGCGAGTGCGGACAACAGTGCCGTGGCCGGGTCGCTGCCGGGGAAGAACAGCGGGGCCATCACGATCGCGAGGTAGCCGTACAGGCTGAAGTCGTAGTACTCGATCAGGGTGCCCACCCCGCCCGCGATCGCGGCGCGGCGCGCTCGGACGCGGTCTTCGGTTTGCCATTCGGTGGTGGCTGCAGACCCGGTCAACTGGTCCGTCATAGGTGTCCTGACCTTTCGGAGGCGGATGAGACATGCATCACTTCCGATGGATCATGCCAAGCGAACGATCGATTGGCAATACGTTCGATCTGTGGGCGGTCAGCGACGCTCTTGCGGCTTTATCCGCTGAATATCGGGATATTGACTTCCGGCGCTCACTCGGCTGATGATGTGCAGTAGCCGAACGATCGTTTGGCTGTACCCGTATCTCGAAAGGACGAAGCGGATGACGACGTCCCACGCCGAAGCGGACACCCACGCGGACCGGGAGGATTCGGCAGGCGTCGATCTCACCGCCCTCGCGCCCTTTCTCGACAGTGCACTCGGCACGAGCGGCGAACTCACCGTCTCGCTCATCAGCGGTGGTCGCTCGAACCCCACGTACCGGGTCGCCGACGCCGACCGGACGTGGGTGCTGCGACGCCCCCCGTACGGGCACGTCCTGCCGAGCGCCCACGACATGAAGCGCGAGTTCACCGTGATCAGGGGACTCGCGGGCACCGCCGTCCCCGTGCCCGAAGCGGTGCTGCTGTGCGAGGACAAGGCCGTTCTCGGCGCGCCGTTCTACCTCATGGAGTTGGTGGACGGGATGCCCGTCGGGACGGTCGAGCAGGCGTCGGCGCTGACCCCCGACGACCGCCGCCGGCTCGGACTGGCCCTCGCCGACACCCTGGCCGCGCTGCACGGCGTAAACCCGGACGCGGTCGGGCTCGGCTCCTTCGGCCGCCCCGACGGCTACCTCGAACGCCAACTCGGCCGCTGGTCCCGGCAGTGGGAGGCCTCGCGGACCACCGATCGCCCCGAGGTGTCCGTGCTGCTCGACAAGCTGCGCCGGGCACTGCCCATCTCGCACTTCCCGGGCATCGTCCACGGCGACGTCAAACTCGACAACGTGCTCGCGTCCCGCGACGACGCCGGGAAGATCGTCGCGGTGCTGGACTGGGAAATGGCCACCCTCGGCGACACCCTCGCCGACGTCGGGATCATGCTGAGCTTCTGGGACCAGCCCGGCGCCGTCGACAACCCGGTCACCAAGGGGCTCGCACGGCTCGACGGATTCCCCACCCGCGCCGAACTTCTCGACCGTTACGCCACGCAGCGAGGCATTGACGTCCCCGACATCGATTGGTACACGGTGTTCGCCGACGTCAAGATCGCCGTGATCCTCGAAGGCATCAACGCCCGGCACGCGCAGGGCGACACCGTCGGCGGCGGTTTCGACGACGTCGGCGACATGGTCGGTCCGCTGTTGCAGCGGGCACTCGACCTCGCCGCCGCGTCGCCCGTGTCCGAACTCCGCCGCTGACCGCGGCACCACCGAACAGATTGGAGCCACGGAAGTGGATTTCGACTACAGCCCGAAAGTTCATGAACTGCAGGCGAAGCTGACGAAGTTCATGCAGGAGCGAGTGCTGCCCGCCGAGCAGATCGCCGAGGAGCAACTGGCCTCCAAACCGGATCACTGGGGTGCGCCGCCGATCGTCGCCGACCTCAAGGCCGCCGCGAAGCGTGAGGGGCTGTGGAACCTCTTCCTGCCCGCCCGCGAAGGGGCCGGGCTGACCAACCTCGAGTACGCGCCGCTCGCCGAGCTCACCGGCTGGAGCCCCCTGATCGCACCCGAGGCGTTCAACTGCAACCCGCCGGACACCGGCAACATGGAACTGCTGCACCTCTACGGCACCGACGAACAGAAGTCGGAATGGCTCGAACCCCTTCTCGCGGGCGAATTCCGGTCGTGCTTCTCGATGACCGAACCCGACGTCGCGAGTTCGGACGCCAACAACGTTCGCCTCGAGATCGCCGAGGACGGCGACGACTGGGTGCTGACCGGCCGCAAGTGGTGGTCCACCGCGGCGCTGCGCGACGACTGCCGGGTGGCCATGGTCATGGGCGTCACCGATCCCGACGCCCCGGTCGGCAGCCGGCACAGCATCGTCCTCGTGCCCATGGACACACCGGGCCTGACCATCGTCCGATCCACCCGGGTGCTCGGCTTCACCGATCGTCACGAGGGCGGCCACGGTGAGATCGTCTTCGACCGGGTCCGCGTCCCCAAGGCGAATCTGCTCGGACCGCGCGGCAAGGGTTTCGCGGTCGCGCAGGCCCGCCTCGGCCCGGGCCGCATCCACCACTGCATGCGGCTGATCGGCATGGCCGAGCGGGCCATTGCGCTGATGACCGAACGCGCCCGTACCCGGGTCGCGTTCGGCAGGCCCCTCGCCGACGAGGGCGTCGTGCAGGCCACCGTCGCGGACGCGCGCATTCACCTCGACGCCGCCCGCCTGCTGGTGCTGAAGGCCGCCTGGCGGATGGACGTCGAGGGCACCAAGGCCGCCCGCCACGACATCGCCGCCGCCAAGGTGATGGTGCCGCTCACGGTCAAGCAGATCGTCGACGACGCGATGCAGGTCTTCGGCGGCGCCGGGCTGTCGCAGGACACCATTCTTCCGGTGTTGTACGCGCAGGCCCGGTTCCTGCAGATCGCCGACGGCCCCGACCAGGTGCACCGCCGCTCCCTCGCCCGCGCCGAGTTCGCCGCCGCCCCGGTACTGAAAGAAGTCCGCGGGTGAACGATGACCTGACGCGCGCCCGGCAGCAGTGCATCGGCGACATCCCGAGGCGGTCGGCGGCGCGTTTCCCGGACAAGCTCGCCGTCGTGCACCGCGACGTCCGGCTCACGTTCGCCGAATTCGATGCGCTGATCGACGAAGTCGCGGCTGCCCTGCACTCCGCGGGGGTGAAGCAGGGCGACCGGCTCGCACTGCTGTCGCACAACTGCTGGCAGTACCCGGTGCTGAATTTCGCCACCGCCCGGCTCGGTGTGGTTCTCGTGCCGATCAACTTCATGCTGACCGGCGGGGAGATCGCGTACATCCTCGACGACTGCGCAGCCGACGCGCTCGTCGTCGAGGACGCCCTGGTCTCCGTCGCCGAGACGGCGCTGGCGGAATCGAGCGGGAGCGTCCGGTTGCGGGCGGCGATCCCGCTGAGCGGGGACGCTGTTCCGGACGGCTGGCGCTCGGTGGCCGACTGGGCGGGCGGCGAATTCGGCTCGCCGCCAGAGGTGTTCGTCGCCGACGACGACGTCGTCCGCATCATGTACACATCCGGGACCGAATCGCGGCCCAAGGGCGCGATGCTCACCAGCCGGTCGCTGATGTGGCAGTACATCAGCTGCATCGTCACCGGCGGCATGAGCAGCGACGACGTGGAGGTGCACGCGCTGCCGCTGTACCACTGTGCGCAGCTCGACAACTTCCTCAGCACCGACATCTATCTCGGGGCGACGAGCATCATCGTCGACGGCCCCGACCCGCAGGTGCTGCTCCGCACCATCGAGGCCGAGAAGGTGACCAACCTGTTCTGCCCTCCCACGGTGTGGATCTCGCTGTTGCAGTCACAAGACTTCGACGGCGCCGACCTGCGCACGCTGCGGAAGGGCTACTACGGGGCGTCGCCACTGCCGGTGGAGATCCTGCGGGAGATGAACCGTCGACTCCCCGGCATCCGGTTGTGGAACTTCTACGGGCAGACCGAGATGGCGTCACTCGCCACGGCACTCGGGCCGGAAGATCAGGAAACCCGGGGTGGTTCGGCCGGGAAGCCCGCGCTGAACGTCGAGACGCGGATCGTCGACGAGTTCGACCGTCCGCTGCCCGCCGGCGAGGTCGGCGAGATCGTGCACCGCAGCCCGCACGCCACCGTCGGCTACCTCGGGCAACCCGAGAAGACCGCGGAAGCATTCTCCGGTGGCTGGTTCCACTCCGGCGACCTCGGCTACCTCGACGCGGACGGCTACCTCTGGGTGATCGACCGCAAGAAGGACATGATCAAGTCCGGCGGGGAGAACGTCGCCACCCGCGAGGTCGAGGAAACGCTGTACGAATTCGACGGCGTGCGTGAGGCCGCGGTGTTCGCGGTGCCGCACCCCCGGTGGATCGAGGCGGTCGCCGCCGTCGTGGTCCCGTCCGCCGGCGTCGAACTCGACGAGCAGGACGTCGTGGCGCACTGCCGCGAACGGCTCGCCGGCTACAAGGTGCCCAAGTACGTGATCGTCGCCGACTCCCTACCGAAGAACCCGAGCGGGAAGATCCTCAAACGCGTTCTGCGAGATACATTCGGTTCCATCGCCCAACCCTGAGCAGGAGACCACCATGCCCACCGATTCCGATACACGCCGCGCGGACAGGCCCCGGGCAGCGCGCGCGTCGTTCGCGGCCGCCATCTCGACCTCACTCGAGTGGTACGACTTCTTCATCTACGCGACCGCAGCCGCACTCGTCTTCAACACCACCTTCTTCGCGACCGACAGCCAGGTCGTCGCCGCACTCAACTCGTTCGCCACGGTAGCGGTCGGGTTCATCGCCCGGCCCATCGGCGGCGTTCTCGCCGGCCACTTCGGCGACAAGGTGGGGCGCAAACCGGTTCTCGTCGCGGCCATCGTGATGATGGCCGTCGCGACCTCGCTGATCGGCCTCGTCCCCAACACCCAACTCGTGTGGCTGGCACCCACCATTCTCGTGACCCTGCGGATCTGCCAGGGACTCGCCGTCGGAGCGCAGTGGGGTGGCGCCGTCCTCCTCGCCACCGAGAACGCACCCGCCGGACGCCGCGGCTTCTACGGCAGCTTCGCCCAGCTTGGCGTGCCGATCGGTGTCGTCCTCGGAAACGTCGTATTCCTCGTCATCACAGCGGCATTCGACTCCGAGTCGTTCCTCGCGTGGGCATGGCGGATCCCGTTCTGGATCAGCCTCGTGATGCTCCCCGTCGCCTTCCTCATCCACCGCTACCTGGAGGAGACCCCCGAATTCCGGGAATTGTCGAAGAAGCTGGCCGAGGCTCCCGCGGCCCGGAAGTCGCCGATCCTCCAGGTGCTGCGCAAGAATCCCGGCACCGTGCTCACCGCGGCCGGCGCGAACGCCATCGGCGTCATCTTCTTCTACACGATGATCACGGGTTCCGTGCAATTCGCCACCACGTACCTCGGGATCGAACGCTCGACCGTCCTCGGCTTCATCCTCGCCGCCTGCGTGCTGATGATCCCGCTGGTTCCTTTGGCCGGGTACCTCTCCGACATCTACGGCCGTAAACTGATCTTCGGCATCGGCACCGCCGGAATGCTGCTGTGGGGAATTCCCATGTGGCTCATGATCGGACACTCGAGCCAGGGCACCCTGTGGCCGTTCGCGCTCGCCGTCTTCGGTGCCGTCATCGTCATGTCGTTCCAGACCGGAACGCAGGGAACACTGTTCGCGGAACTGTTCCCGCCCGAGATCCGCTTCTCCGGCGCCTCCCTCGGCTACCAGATCTCCGCCATCATCGGTGGCTTCTCACCCATGGTCATGGTGCTGCTCATCAACGGCGACGCATCCAACGCCTGGCGGGTTGGCGCCTTCCTCGCCGGCGCCGGCGCGGTCGGGCTGCTCTGCCTCCTCGCGATCGTCCGGAAGTACTCGTCACCCGACGTCGCGCAGGTGACTGCCCGCCAATCCACCGTCGCGGTCTGAGGTGACGTGAGTGGCGCAGTGACGTGAGTGGCAATGTGTGCTGGCGCACACTTTGCCACTCACCTGGGGATCAGCGGGACAGTCGGCGCTGCCTCGCGTTGGCGGCGCCGACGAGCGCCCGCAGCGCCTGCGGTGCCCGCTTCGCGGTGCGCAGAATGGCCTGGTCGATCATGCCCAGCTTCGGCGCGAGTCGCGGAACGGTCCGGGGCGCGTGGTCCGCGTCGGTGAGGGAGTAGAGGGGCCAGCGGTCGGGCACACCCTTGAGGTCGTGTAACCCGGCGTCGGCGAACCGCAGTCCCGAACCGACCACCAGATCCCGCACGGTCCGCGACACCAGCACTTCCCTGGCGCGGGCCGTCGCACCGATGCGTGCGCCGATGTGGACGGTCATCCCGCTGACGTCGGGACCATTGCGCTCCACCTGCCCCGTGTGGACGCCGGCCCGCACCTCGAGGCCGAGTTCGCCCGCGCCGTCGACGACCGCCCGCGCGCACCGGACTGCGGACGCCGGGCCGTCGAAGATGCTGAAGGTGCCGTCGCCGGCCACGTTGAGGAGCCGGCCGCCGGCCTTCTCGACCTCGTCGCGGACCTGCCACTCGTGCGCGGCCCGGAGGTCGCGGTAGGCGCCGTCACCGATCCGAGCGAGCACCTCGGTGGAGCCGACGACGTCCGTGAACAGAACGGAGGCGAGGTAGCGGCCCGCGTCGGTTGCCGGGTGCCCACCGGTGGCCAACTGCTCGACGTGGTCGATGATCGGCGTCCACGCCTCCCCGAGCGACGCGCCGGGCGGCGACTGCGGCAACAGGTGGAAGCTGCCGCGGGGAATGCGGTCGGCGACGTACTGCGAGGCGGCCACCGGCACCGGACTGCCGGAGACCAGAAGCGCGCGCGCCGGGCACTGGATGGACGGCAGCATGTCCGAGTAGTCGAGCCGGAAGATCCACTCGAGGTGGGCCTGTGCGACCGCGGGTGTCGCGGAATTGCGCTCCAGCATGGCCATCAGCCGACGGTTGAACGCCGAGTCCTCCTGGGGATCCCACAGGGGTACCGTGCTGCCCGACCCCCAGTTCCGGGTGGCCGTTCGCCACCCGTCGACGAAGGTGTCGCGTTCGGCGGCGCTCCATCCCACCGGATCGTGGTCGCCGCCGACCAGCCGCTCGGCGAACGGCTGGATCAGCACCACCCCGGTGACCCGCTCCGGCGAACGGGCGGCGACGAGTGCGACGGGACCGCTCGCGCTGGCCACGCCCACCAGTAGCGCTTCCCGCATCCCGATCTCGTCCATCACCGCGACGATGTCGTCGGCCTGATCCTCGAGTGTGGGCAGGTGCTCGACCGGGTCGGACAGTCCCAGCCCTCGCTGCTGGAAGTACACCGTGCGGGCGAACGTGCTGCCCCGTTCCATCAGGTAGTGAATCTGCGGGTCGGTCCACATGAGGTCGAGGTGCATGTTGATCTCGAACAGCCACACCACGTCGCGTTCACCCGCGCCCACCACCTGGTAGGCCAGCGCATGCCCGTCCCGCTGCACGTAACGGACGGCAGGTGGGTCCATTTCCCCAGCGTAAACGCATGTGAGTGGCAAAGTGTGCGTCCGCACACATTGCCACTCACCTGGGGAGGGTGCCCAGCTCGCGGGCCCGCGCGATTGCGGAGGTCCGGGACTTGACGCCGAGCTTGCCGAAGATGTGGACGAGGTGGGATTTGACGGTGGTCTCGGAAAGAAGAAGTTCCTTGCCGATTTCCCGATTGGATCGCCCAGCGGCCACCAACGTCAGCACCTGGATCTCCCGCGGGGTGAGGCTGGTGGCGGGCCGGCGTCCGCGCGTCATCAGTTTCGACGCCACGGCCGGGGAGAGGACGCTGTCGCCTGCCGATGCGGCGCGGACGGCGGCGAGGAGTTCGGGCGGGGGAGTGTCCTTCAGGAGATACCCGGCGGCACCGGCCGCGATGGCGTCGAGGATGTCGGCGTCGGTGTCGTAGTTGGTGACGACCAGAACGTGCGGTGGGTTCGGCAGGGACCGCAGGCTCCGGGTGGCCTCCACTCCGGAGGTGCCGGCGCCGAACCGGAGGTCCATGAGCACGAGGTCGACCGGGGTCGTCGCGCACGACGCCACCGCGGCGTCGGCGGTGGCCGCGTCACCGACCACCTCGATGTCGTCCTCGTGCTCGAGCAGGGCGCGCAGGCCCGCGCGAACGATGGCGTGGTCGTCGGCGAGCAGCAGTCGGATCATGCGTCGACCTCCAGCGGGAACGACACCGCGACCGCGGTCAGTCCGGGTTCCGACTCCACCGACATCGACCCGTCGAGCAGCTCGACGCGACGGCGAATCGAGTTCAGTCCGAACGCTTTCGACGGTTCACGGTCGAGAAGTTCGACATCGAAGCCGACGCCGTCGTCGACGACGTCCAACCGGACCGTGTCCTCGTAGTAGGTGAGCGTGATCGCCATCCGGGACGCGTGGGCATGGCGGACCACGTTGGACACCGCACCCTGCGCGATCCGCACCAACGCCGCCTCGACGGGCATCGGCAACCGCACGGGCTCCCCTTCGACGACGGCAATGGTGTCGACGGTGTCGCTCCTCGCCTGCGTGCAGATCCGCGCGAGCGCGTCCACGAGTGACTTCCCGTCCAGAACGGCGGGTGTGAGGTCGCCGATGAGCTGGCGGGTTTCGGCGAGGCTGTCGGCGGCCGTCTCCCGCGCCAACCGGATCCGGTCCCGGGTGGGGTGGTCGGGGGCCGCGCGTTCGACGGCGTGGAGCAGCATCTGAATGCTCGACAGATCCTGCGCGACGGTGTCGTGGATCTCGCGTGCGAGCCGCTCGCGTTCGGCCAGGGAGCCGGCGGCACGTTCCTGCTCGGCGAGTTCGGCTCGGGTTCGGGTCAATTCGTCGATGAGGCGATCGCGTTCGACGGCCTCCCGGTACAACGCGCGGTAGCCGAGGCCGATCGCGACCGCGACGCACGCACCGATCACCGGACCGACGACCCCCGCGACGCTCCACCCGCGATGCATTCCGGTACCCACCACCGCCAGGACGGTCGCGGCTGCGACCGCCGGGACTGCCCAGCGTCGCGGCAGCAGATGCAGGTACAGGAAGAACAGTCCGAACGCGAGATAGGCGGCGTCCGAGGCGAGGACCATCAGCGCCACCCACAGTGCCGTCAGCGCTGCGAGCCACCACAGCCCGCGCAGACGTCGCGTCGCTCCTGCCGCGTACACCCCGAGAAACGCCACCGACAGCACCACGATGGCCGGTGCCTGCGGTGCGTCCAGAAGGACGGCGCGCAAGATCACGACTGCAGTGAGCGCCGCGATCAGCGCATGCAGTCCCAGTTGGAGTCCCGCGAACACGGGTGTGAGAGGGGAGCGGTGCACCCCGCCCAGCTTATCGACGCGAGCGCACCCGGCATCCATCGAAAGTCGGAACGCGCACCCGACCTTCGACCAACGGGAATTCCATCCCACGTGCGATGGAACCGTGCGGTGACCGGGGCACGGTGAATTCGGAGGCCCTAGTGCCGCCCCGGCCCGCATCGCCTGCGGCGCCGGTCGTGATCTGGAGAGGACCACCCTGTGTTCGTCGCATCGAGAGACCTGCGTGCCGCGCGTGGTCGCTTCGCGCTGATATCCGTCGTCGTGGTGCTGATTGCGCTGCTCGTCACCTTCCTCTGCGGCCTCACCGCCGGACTGCGCCACCAGAACGTGTCCGTCGTGGAGCGTATCGACGCCGAGTCGGTGGTCTTCGCCGCCTCCGGCAACGGTCCGTCGTTCGACGAGTCCGCGCTGTCGGCCGAGCAGGTGGCGGTGTGGCAGCGGAGCGCCGACTCGGTGTACCCGATCGGCGTCGGCCACGGATCGGCGTCCGCAGTTGGAGGTGCGGCGAACGGGGTCGCGCTCGTCGGCGCGGACGGCGGCGTGGGCGACCGCGCACCGTCCGCGCCGGGAACGGTGATCCTCGGGGACGGCGCGGCGCGATCCCTCGGCGTCGTCGCCGGCGACAGTGTCACAGTCGGCGATTCCACGTTCGCCGTGACCGCGGTCCGCGGCGACGACTGGTACGGCCACAGCCCGGCCGTGTGGATGACGCTCGCCGACTGGCAGCACGCGAACCCGCGCGGGGGTGCGGCGACGGTGCTCGCGGTGTCGGGCGGCGACGACTCCACGAACGCCGTCGCGGGGACGACCTCCCGAAGTGTGGCCGACTCCTTCTCCGCCGTCGGCTCCTATACCTCCGAGAACGGGTCGCTGACGTTGATGACGGCGATGCTGTTCGCGATCTCCGCGCTGGTGATCGGCGCGTTCTTCACGGTCTGGACTCTCCAGCGCACCCCCGATGTCGCGACGCTGAAGGCGCTCGGCGCGTTCTTCACGGTCTGGACTCTCCAGCGCACCCCCGATGTCGCGACGCTGAAGGCGCTCGGCGCGTCCACCGGTTCGCTCGTGCGGGACGCGCTCGGGCAGGCGCTCGTCGTCCTGCTCGCCGGCGTGGGTGCCGGTGTCGGGATGGCGGCGGTGGCCGGGTCGATGATCGGCGACGCGGTGCCGTTCGTGCTCGACATCTCCACCACTCTCCTGCCCGCCACGGCCCTCGTCGGGCTGGGCCTTCTCGGCGCCGCGTTCGCGCTCCGCTTCGTCGTCACCACCGACCCCCTCACCGCCCTCGGGAGCACACGATGACCACCTCCGCCCTCACCCTCGACGACGTCACCCTCACCTACCCGGACGGCGCGGGACGCGTCACCGCCCTCGACTCGGTGTCGCTGACCCTCGGCAGGGGCGAGATCGCCGCGATCACCGGTCCGTCCGGTTCCGGAAAGTCGACGCTCCTCGCGGTGGCGTCGACACTGATCCGGCCCGACTCGGGCTCCGTCCGCCTGGGCGGTACCGAACTCACGGCGCTGAGCCGGCGCGAGGCGTCCACACTGCGCCGCGACCGGATCGGCATCGTGTTCCAGCAGTCCAACCTGGTGTCGTCGCTGACGGCGCTCGAGCAGCTCGAGGTGATGGCGCACCTCGGGCAGCCGATGTTCGTGCCGCGGCGGGCCGGGCGTGCGAAGGCTCGCGACCTGCTCTACGCCGTCGGGCTTGCAGACCACGCCGGGAAGATGCCCGCGCAGCTGTCGGGTGGGCAGCGGCAGCGGGTCAACCTCGCCCGGGCGCTGATGAACGACCCGTCGTTGCTGGTCGTCGACGAGCCGACCAGCGCGCTCGACCAGGAACGGGGCGCCGCGATCATGGATCTGCTCTTCCGTGTCGTGCGAGAGCGCGAGGTCGCGACGCTGCTCGTGACACACGACCGCACGCATCTGTGCAGAATGGATGCAGTCCACCGCGTAGTCGACGGCTCTCTCACCCGTGAGCACTTGTTAACCGCGGAAGGTTAATAAGTACGCACAGGTGTGAATAACATGTTTCTTCCAAAGTCAAGGGTTGACGTTTCTCATGTGCGTGAGATTACATCTTAGCGGTAAGCCTTTGAGGGCTTAAGTAAATGCCTCGACCCGACCCTGAGGATGCTCATGACGACGGTATCGCCCGCCATGGCTGCCACAGCTGAGATGATCAGCGCCCGACTCGAACGCCTGCCGATGAGCAGGTGGCACATCAAGGCCCGCGTCATCGTCGGCGCCGTCACGTTCTTCGACGGCTTCGACCAGTTGATGATCGCGTACTCCCTCCCCGTCCTCATCCCCAAGTGGGGTCTGACCCCCGGCGACATCGCCTGGGTGATCGCCATCGGCGGCATCGGCATGCTCGTCGGCGCCCTCGCCGGCGGCTGGTTCGCCGACCGCGTCGGTCGCCTGAACGTCATCATTTTCTCGCTCGCGCTCTACGCCGTGATGAGCCTCGGCATGGCGTTCACCGACAGCCTGATGCTCTTCCTCGTCTTCCGATTCGTGCAGGGTATCGGCCTCGGCGCCGAGGTCCCGGTCGCGGCGAGCTACATCGGCGAGATCACCAAAGCCCACAAGCGCGGACGATTCGTGCTGCTCTACGAGGTGATCTTCCCGATCGGCCTCGTGATGTCGGCGATCGTGTCGGCGTGGGTGGTCCCGAACTACGGCTACAAGATCCTGTTCGCGCTCGGTGCGCTGCCCGTACTGCTGCTGCCGATGCTGTGGAAGCTTCCCGAGTCGCCGCGCTGGCTCGCGTCTCGGGGCCGCTACGAAGACGCACACAACGCCATGACCCGCATCGAGAACGAGATCACCGAGAAGTACGGCAAGACGCTTCCGGCTCCGCAGCCGCTGCCCGCCGTCGCCGTCGACGTCCGCCGCGGGACGTTCGCGGAGGCCTTCCGGGGTATCTACCTGCGCCGCACCCTGATGCTCGCGGCCATCTGGGGCTGCGCCTACTTCGTCAACTACGGCATCGCGTCCTGGCTGCCGACGCTGTACCGATCCGCATTCGACGTCAGCGTCGACACCGCACTGCACTACAGCATCGTCACCAGCGTCGCCGGCCTGCTCGGCTGCATCCTCGTCGCGTTCCTCATCGACAATCTCGGCCGCCGCATCTGCATCACCGCGTCGATGGTCCTGTGCTCGTCGCTGCTGTTCCTGCTCGCCGCCTCCGGCGCGGACACCGCGACGAAGGTTCTGTTCTGGTCCGCCGGATCCGCCCTGTTCGTCTTCGCCGTCAACATGGCGCTCTACGTCTACACCGCGGAGCTGTACCCCACCCGGATGCGGGCCATCGGCTGCGCGATCGGTGGAGCGAGCGGACGCCTCGGCATCATCGTGGGCCCCCTCGCCGTCGGCGCCATCCTCGACGGCGGCGGCACGCTCACCGTCGTGTTCGGAATGTTCTCCGCAGTCGCCCTGATCGGCGCCCTCGTGGTCGGCTTCTTCGCCGTCGAAACCCGAGAAAAGACCCTCGAGGAGATCTCCCAGTGACCATTCTCGACGCCGCACCGCAGACCCTGCCGTTCGTCCCGGTCGCCGACCGGATCCTCGTCGCCGGCGAGTGGCGGCAGGCGAGCGGACCCGCCTTCGCGGTCACGGACCCGTCGAACGGGGAGACCCTGCAGGTGATCCACCAGGCCACCGCCGACGACGCCGACGAGGCGGTCCGCAAGGGCCGCGCTGCCGCCGACCACCCGGCGTGGCGCGCGCTGCTCCCGCACCAGCGGGCGAAGTACCTGCACCGCATCGCCGACGCCATCGAGGCGAACACGTCCCGGCTGGCGCTGCTGCAGAGCTACAACACCGGCAAGACCGTCACCGAGACCACCGCCCTCGTCGGCAGTGCGGCGGGCACGTTCCGCTACTTCGCCGCCGTCCTCGAAACCGCGGACGACGACCTCACCACCCCGCGCGGCAACTTCCTTACGATGAGCGTTCTCGAACCCATCGGCGTGGTCGGTGCCATCGCACCGTGGAACTCGCCGGTGGCCAGCGACGCACAGAAGATCGCCCCCGCACTCGCGGCAGGCAACGCCGTCGTCCTCAAGCCCGCCGAGTGGACGCCGCTGGTGTCGCTGGAACTGGCGCGGCTCATAGACGAGACCGGATTGCCGAAGGGCCTGCTGTCGGTGCTGCCGGGCAAGGGCTCCGTGGTCGGCGACGCGATCGTCACCCACCCCGACGTCGGGAAGGTGACGTTCACGGGCGGCACCAACACCGGACGGTCCATCGCCCACGCGGCGGCGGAGAAGCTGATGCCGGTGTCGCTGGAACTCGGCGGCAAGTCGCCGACCATCGTCCTCGACGACGCCGACCTCGACGCCGCCGTGAACGGCGTCATGTACGGGATCTTCTCGTCCACCGGGCAGAGTTGCATCGCCGGATCCCGGCTGTTCGTCGACCGCCGCATCTACGACGAGTTCCTCGACAAGCTGGTGGCCAAGACGCAGCGACTGCGGCTCGGACCCGGCCGCGACCCCGACACCCAGATCGGGCCGATGGTCCACCGCAGGCACCGCGACAGCGTCGCCGCCTACGTCGACCTCGCTCGCGAAGAGGGTGGACGCGTCCTGTGCGGCGGGGCGATTCCCGACGACGAGCGGCTGCGTGACGGCGCGTACTACCTGCCCACTGTCATCGACGGACTGCCCAACAGCGCACGCACCTGCCAGGAGGAAATTTTCGGACCCGTCATGGTCGCCCTGCCGTTCGACGGCGAAGCGGATCTCATTGCACAGGCCAATGATTCGGTGTTCGGGTTGGCGTCGGGAATCTGGACCGGCGACTACCGTCGCGCCTGGAAACTCGCCCGCCGACTCCAGGCCGGCACCGTGTGGATCAACACCTACAAACAGTTCAGCATCTCCACGCCGTTCGGCGGCGTCAAGGAGAGCGGACTCGGGGTGGAGAAGGGCCGCAGCGGCATCGCCGCCTACTCGCGGCAGAAGAGCATCTACTGGGGCCTCGACGAGGAACCCAACCCCTGGGCGAATTGAGCGACCCGCGCGTGGGCAAATTGAGCGACCCGCTCGTGGCTTCGCCCGATGTCACACCGGTTCCGTCTGACTGAACCGATGTCGCATCGGCCCACGGGAAAACTGAAGTAGTAGGGCGTACAGAAAGAAATTTCCGTCAGCTCTGTACGCCCTATTACTTTAGCGCTAAGATATTGAGACCTAAGCAACTGGAGGCATGCGATGAACCAACCCATAGCCCGGCTGCGGTGCCTGCGCTCCGTCGAACTGCGCACGCAGGCCAGCATCGAATCCACCGAGTTCTACTCGGACGTGTGGGGACTGCGCGTCGTCGAGCAGGGCGCGGACGGCGCCTGGCTGCGGGGAACCGGTGACCACCACCACGCGCTGCAGCTCACCCAGGCGGAGCGAAACGGCCTCGGCCGCATCACGTTCGCCGTCGCGACTCCCGCCGAGGTGGACGAGGCGGCCCGCCGGCTCGAACTCCGCGGCGTCCCGATCGTCAGCGGCCCGGGACCGGTCGACGATCTCGGCGGCGGCTACGGCGTCAGCCTGGTCGACCCCGAGGGGCGCGTCGTCGAACTGCTCGCCGACGCGCTCGCGGTCCCGAAGCTGGGCCGCGAGGACGCCGTCCCGGTGGGCGTCACGCACGTCGTCCTCAACACCGTCGACATCGACGCCGCGGTGAAGTTCTACTGCGACGTCCTGGGCATGCGGGTCTCCGACTGGTCCGAGCACCAGATGGCGTTCCTGCGCTGCAATACCGACCATCACAGCATCGCGTTCAACCAGGCCGAGTGGACGTCGGTGAATCACGTCGCGTACGAGATGCCCACCGTGGACCATTTCATGCGTGGCATCGGCCGGCTGCGTCACCACGGCACCGTGCCCCTGTGGGGTCCGGGCAAGCACGGCCCCGGCGACAACACCTTCTCCTACTTCGCCGACCCGGCGGGGCTGGTGTGCGAATACACGTCCGGCATCGCGCAGGTCGACGAGGACCGGTGGCTGTGCAAGGTGTGGCGCCGGGTTCCGGAGCTCTCCGACCTGTGGGGCACCGCGGGCCCGCCGTCCAAGCAGGTCCGCGACCACATGGCCGGGATCCCCGACCCCGGCGCGTTCGAGCGATTCGACCTCGGGCGGGCGTCGTGACGCACGTCGTCGAATCCGGTTCCGGCCCGGCGTTGCTCATGCTGCACGGAATCGGTGGCAGTGCAGACAGTTTCGCTCCGCAGTTCGACGAACTGTCGTCGTCGCTGCGACTGCTGGCCTGGGACGCTCCTGGGTACGGTCGCAGTGAAGACCCCGGACGTCCGTTCGACCTCGACGACTACGCCGACGCCGCGGCCGACGTGATCCGCGACCGGTGCGGTGACGCCGGCGCCCACGTGCTGGGGATGTCGTGGGGCGGGGTGATCGCCACCCGGCTGGCAATGCGCCATCCCGGACTGGTGCGGAGCCTGCTGCTCGGCAGTTCCACCGTGGGCTCGGGAGCGGACGACGATACCGCCGGCCGGATGCGAACCCGGGCGGCAACACTCGAAAAGGACGGCGCGGAAGCCTTTGCCGCCGAGCGGGCCCCGCGACTGCTGTCTGCATCCGCCGGCGACGAAATGGTCGCGAAGGCCACCGCGATCATGGCCGCATCGATCCGGCTGCCCGGCTACGGGTGCGCCGCCGAGTCCATGGCCGCCACCGATCACACCGCCGATCTCCCGAAGATCGACATCCCCACGCTCGTCCTCAGCGGAGACGAGGACAGGGTGACCGGAGTTCCCGCGAGTCAGGTTCTCGCAGGGGGCATCCCCGGCGCCGTGTTCGTCACCATCCGAGGCGCCGGACATCTCGCGAACCAGGAGCGACCGGACGCCTTCGACGCCTGGGTCGAATCCTTCATCCACATCACCGAACGCCTGCGCAACCACGTCTAGAGAAGGAGTACACCAATGACACTCGAATACGGCACCGCCGACCTGAAGGAATTCACCGACTCGCTGATCCTCACCCGCGGCACCCGCCACGAGGACTGGGACACCCTGGGCTTCCAGGCGAAGGCCGGCGACCAGTTCAAGCGCGCACAGATCCGCTACGTCGGATCCGGTGCGACGGGCAACCACGAGAGCGACAACCGCACCATCGCGTCGCGCGGATTCACGTTCTCCAACATGCTGCTTCCCCCCGGCGCCGAGGGCCCCGAGCACACCCACCACGACGCCGAAGAAGCGTTCTTCGTGCTCGAAGGTGAGGTGGAGGTCGGCGTCCACCGCGACGGCAAGGTGGAGAAGCGCACCCTCGGCTACCGCGACATGATCGTCGTCCCCGCCGGAGTGCCGCGCAGCCTGAAGAACAACGGCACCACCGACGCGCTGTTCTGCGTCATCATCGGCGCCCAGAAGCCGCAGGTTCCGACGTACCCCGAGACGTCGGCCATGCACGGCGTGACCCGGGACTGACCGTGAGTCTCGAAGGCCGCAGCATCCTCGTCACCGGGGCAGGGCGGGGTCTCGGCCTCGCCCTGGCCCGCCGGCTCGGGGAGGACGGTGCCACCCTGTGGCTCGCCGACGTCCGCGAGGACTGGGGTGAGGACGCCGCGGAAAGCCTGCGCGCCGACGGCGTCAAGGCGCAGTTCGTCCGGGTCGATCTCCGCGACGCGGAGTCCGTCGACGCGATGGCGGCCACCGTCACCTCCGGTGGCCCGCTGTACGGGCTCGTCAACAACGCGGCCCTCGCGGACGGTGTGGGCGGCAAACCGATTCACGAACTCGACATCGACGAGTGGGACCGGGTGCTGGGCGTCAACCTGCGCGGCACCTTCCTCGTGAGCAGGGCGATCATTCCCTCCATCATCGGGAACGGAGGCGGACGAATCGTCACCATCGGCTCCGACGCCGCCCTGTACGGTTCGCCCCGCCTCGCCCACTACATCGCCTCCAAGGGCGGGGTGGCCGCGCTGACCCGCGCCATGTCCCGCGACCTCGGCCCGCACGGCATCACCGTCAATACCGTCTCGCCCGGACTGACCGAAAGCGAATCGGCACAGAAGGTTCCGGAACACCGGCACGAGCTGTACCGCCTCAACCGTTCGCTCGAGCGGCCGCAGCAACCGTCGGATCTCGTCGGCGCCGTCGCGTTCCTGATGGGACCCGAGGCCTCGTACATCACCGGTCAGCAACTCGTCGTCAACGGCGGATTCGTCCTGCACTAGAGAAGGGGACCACGTCGTGGACCTGCAACTGAAAGACCGCACCCACCTGGTGACCGGCGGCAGCTCGGGAGTCGGGCTCGCCACCGTCGCGATGCTGCTCGAGGAAGGTGCCAACGTCGTCACCTGCGCGCGCGACCGCGACCGGCTCGACTCCGTCATCGCGCCGCTGCCCGGCAGTGAGCGTGTCCTGACCGCGTCCTGCGACGTGCGGGACCCGGCCGCGGTCGCCGCACTCGTCGAGGCGGGTGTCGAGCGGTTCGGCGGCCTCGACGGTCTGGTCAACAACGCAGGCAAGTCCCGCATGGTCCCGCGCGGCGAGGCGACCCTCGACGACTGGCGCGACGAACTCGACCTCAAGTTCTCCAGCGTCCTCAACACTGTCGAGGCCGCGCTGCCACTGCTGCGCAAGTCCGACGCCGCGGCCATCGTCAACATCTCGGCGGTGCTCGCACGTCAGCCCGAGCCGCGGCTGGTCACCACCAGCGCAGCCCGGGCCGGGCTGCTGAACCTCAGCAAGTCGCTGTCGCTCGAACTCGCCGCCGACGGCGTCCGCGTCAACTCGGTGTCGCTCGGACTGGTCGACACCGGCCAGTGGCGGCGCCGCTACGAGGAATCCGGCACCGACGCCACCTTCGCCGAATGGGAAGCGGAGATCGCCCAGGACCGCGGCATCGGACTCGGCCGCTTCGGCCGCGCCGACGAGGTGGCCGCCATGATCGTGACCCTGCTGTCCCCCCGCTCGTCGTATGTGACGGGCACCAGCCTCGACGTCTGCGGAGGCGTCGCACGCTATGTCTGAGAGGAACACCATGTCCGTAGGAAATGACAAGCGGGTGGGTAATGGCGGCGACCTGCTCGTCCAGGTGCTGCGCGAGGCCGGTGTCGACACCGTGTTCGGCATCGTGAGCGTCCACAACCAGCCCCTGGTGCAGGCGGTCAGCAAGCACCTGCGGTTCGTGCCGGTCCGGCACGAGGCCACCGCGGTCAGCGCGGCGGACGGGTTCGCCCGGGCCACCGGCGGCCTCGGCTGCGCTCTCACGAGCACCGGCACCGGTGCCGGCAACGCGGCCGGCTCGCTGATCGAATCGCTCAGTGCCGGAACGTCGGTACTGCACGTGACGGGCAACGTCGAGAGCCGGTACCTCGGCTCGGGTCGCGGATTCATCCACGAGACCAAGGATCAGCTGGGGATGCTGACGGCGACGTCGAAGCAGGCCGCCACCATCCCCGACACCGACAGCGCCGGAAAGGTGTTGCGGGAAGGCGTCGCCGCCGCCCTCGCCGCGCCCGGTGGACCGGCAAGCATCGAATGGCCGATCGACCTGCAGTACGCGGAACACGTCATCGACGTGGTCGAGCCGGTCGTCGAACCGTCGCGGTCGGCGGACTCCGACGAACTCGCGGTCGCCTTCGCCCTGCTGCGGTCGGCGGAACGCCCCGTGATCTGGGCGGGCGGCGGCGTCGCCCGCGTCGGCACTGAACTGACCGCGCTGGTGGAGCGGTGGGGAGTCCCGTTGCTCACCAGCAACTCCGGGCGCGGCGCCGTACCCGAGGACCATCCGCTGTGCATCGGCAACTACGGCAACACCCCCGCGGGGCGCGAGCTCCTCCGGGACGCCGACCTGCTGCTGTCGCTGGGCACCCATTTCCGGTCCAACGAGACCGGCGACTACTCCATGCCCGTACCCGCTGTGCACGTGCAGGTGGACATCGATGCGGCCGCGCTCGGACGCGTCTACCCGGCGCAGGCCGGGGTCACCGCCGACATCGCGACGTTCCTCCGGCAGCTGTCGGGCCTGGCGCCCGTCGACGCCGCCTGGACCGAACGTGCCCGCGCCACCCGCGAACTCGTCCGCAGCAAGCAGCGCGCCGGACTCGGCGATCACGCCGTGCTGTGCGACGCCGTGCGTTCCGCGTTCCCGCAGGATTCCGTGATCGCCCGCGACGTCACCATTGCGTCGAGTTCCTGGGGCAACCGGCTGCTGCCGATGTTCGACCCCAAGTCGAACGTCTTCCCCCGCGGCGGCGGCATCGGGCAGGGCCTTGGTATGGCGATCGGGTCCGCGCTGGCCGACGAAACCCGCCCCACCCTGGCTCTCGTCGGCGACGGCGGCCTGGCCGTGCACTTCGGCGAGATCCTGACCATGGCGCAGGAAAAGCCGTGGCTGGTACTGCTCGTCTTCAACGACGGCGGCTACGGCGTGCTGCGGAACATGCAGAAGGGCGGCGGCGAAGACACCTACGCCGTCGACCTCGTCACCCCCGATTTCCCGTTGCTCGCACAGTCGATCGGCGTGCCATACCTGCGGATCGGCGGCGCCGCCGAGGCCCACGACGTGCTCGCCGACGCCGTGTCCCGCCAGGCCCCGGTGATCGTCGAGGTCGACCTCGCCGCGTACGGCGAGATGCCGGCGCCGTTCACCCCGCCCGTGACCGTTCCCGGAAAGGATTCCCGATGACCACCATCGCCGTCTGCGGAGGCGGAATCGGCGGACTCGCCACGGCTCTCGCATTGCAGAAGTTCGGCCTCGACGTCCGCGTGTACGAGCAGACGCGGCAGTTCGCGCGCGTCGGCGCCGATATCAATCTCACCCCGAACGCGGTCCGGGCCCTCGACGGACTGGGTGTCGGGCCGGCCATCCGCGAATCCGCCGCCCGGCCTCAGTTCCGGATCAGCCGCACGTGGGACACCGGTGTCGAGACGTCGCGACTTCCGATGGGTGACACCGCGGAACAGCAGTACGGTGCACCGCAGTTGACGATGCACCGCGGCGACCTCATGACCGCCCTCGAGAACCGGCTGCCCGCGGGCGTCGTCGAGATGGGCCGCCGGGTGAGCGGCGTCGTCGACGGCCGCATCGAATTCACCGACGGCAGTGCGGCGTCCGCGGACGTGATCGTCGGTGCCGACGGCATCCACTCCGCGGTCCGGACCGCGCTGCTCGGACGGGACCAGCCCACGTTCACCGGCGTCGTCGCGTTCCGTGCCGTCGTCCCCACCGAACGCATCGGCGAACTGCCGAACCTCGACTGCTTCACCAAGTGGTGGGGGCCGGACCCGTCGACCCAGATCGTCACGTTCCCGCTCAACCAGGGCAAGGACATCTTCGTCTTCGCGACCTGCGCGCAGGACGAGTGGACCGAGGAGTCGTGGACGACACCCGGTTCCGTCACCGAACTCCGGGAGCTGTACCGCGACTTCCACCCCGACGCCCGCGCCCTCCTCGACGCCTGCGACGACGTCCTGAAGTCCGCTCTCTACGTGCGCGACCCACTCGACTCGTGGACCGACGGCCGGTCCGTGCTCCTCGGCGACGCCGCGCACCCGATGATGCCGTTCATGGCCCAGGGGGCCGGCATGGCCATCGAAGACGCCGTCGTCCTGGCCCGCTGCCTGAGCCTGTTCGACGAACCCGCAGTCGCGCTGCAGACCTACCAGCACACCCGCCTGCAGCGCACCTCACGCATCCAGCGCGGATCGAGATCCAACGAATGGCTCAAAGTCGCCGGCAACGGCGACTGGGTCTACGACTACGACGCCTGGCACGTGGCGTTGGAATTGGCCACGGCCCGAACGGACGCATAGATGGAACCCCGGCGTCGGCCTGCGCTGTCGAGGCGCCGGGCACTTGCCCTGCTGGGGTCCGCTGCCACTGCCGTCGCTGCGACGAGCTGCGCGCAACACGCCTCGGAGTCGCAACCGAGCGGCGCGACGCCACCGGATGCGTACGAGTTGACCGGTGACGTCGACGGATACGCAACCAAGCTGATTCTGCTCGGAACGGCGGCGGGACCGATCGCCGTGCCGGGGCGGAGCGGCACGGCCAGTGTGCTCGTCGTCGGCGACCGACCGTATCTGATCGACGCGGGTCCGTGGTCGAGCCGAAAGCTGATCCAGGCCGGCATCGATGCGGACTCGCTCGGGGGCGTCTTCGTCACGCACATGCACAGCGATCACATCGCGGACTTGTTCAACGTGTTCTGGCTGCCGGGCGGGACACCGTCCTACACGTTCCGCAATGTGGTGCCGGTATACGGCCCCGGCTCGGCCGGAAGATTGGCGACGCCGCGCGGTGGCAAGAGCATTCCGATCCAGAGTCCGGCCTCGCCGACGCCAGGCCTCACCGACCTGTTCACGGGTGTGCTCGACGCATTCGCCTACGACATCAACATTCGCAATGCCGAAAAGGGCGCCCAGTCCGACTACGGGCAGCGGTTGTCGCTGCACGACGTGCTGCCGCCGGAGTCGGCGGGTGCATCCCCCGACAACACGGCACCGGACATGGAACCCTTCCCGGTGTTCGAAGACGACCGGGTCCGTGTCACCGCAACGCTGGTTCCGCACGGTCCGGTCTATCCCTCACTGGCGTACCGTTTCGACACGGAGGACGGTGCCGTCACGTTCTCCGGAGATACGGCGAAATCGCCGAATGTCGTCCGGCTCGCGCAAGGATCCGACATCCTCGTCCACGAGGTGATCGACGTCGACTTCTACGCCGAGACTTCAGGTCCCGCATTGGTCGAGCACATGATTCACGCGCACACCACCGCGCAGGACGTCGGACGCGTCGCCACGGACGCGGGTGTCCGCCAGGTGGTTCTCTCCCACATCGGACCGGGTGACCCCAGACAGGTCACCGATGACCAGTGGGAACGCGGCGTGACGTCCACCTTCTCCGGCGCTGTCACAGTCGGCCACGACCTCGTCCAGCTCGGTGTCGGGCAACGTCGGTAACTCCCGCAGGATCTTGCGCTCGGTCGCTGTCCCGAGAAAGCTTGTGATCACGACACCGTGACGTGATCGGAGCCAGGGATGGACACCACGATTACCGAGATCGCTCCCGACATCTACCGGCTGTCCACGTATCTGGACGAGCCCAACCTGATCATGAATCAGTTCCTCGTCGACGGTGAGGAAGCGCTGCTGTTCCACACCGGTCAGCGTGCGCTGTTCCCGTCGGTGTCCGAGGCGGTCGGCCGGCTGATTCCCCTCGACAGGCTGCGGTGGATCACGTTCGGGCACGTGGAGGCCGACGAGTGCGGATCGATGAATACGTGGTTGGCGGCGGCCCCGAACGCCGAGGTCGCGCACGGGGCGATGGGGTGCTTCGTGCAGGTCAACGACCTGGCCGATCGCGCGCCGCGTCCCCTGCAGGACGGTGACGTGATGGAGACGGGCATTCGGCGGGTCCGTCACCTCGATACCCCGCATGTTCCACACGGGTGGGACGCCGGGCTGATGTTCGAGGAGACGACGCAGACGCTGTTCTGCGGTGACCTGTTCACGGCGTTCGGTCATCACCCTCCGACCACGGAGGAGGAGATGGTCGGGCCGGCGATCGCGGCGGAGGACATGGGGAGCGCGACGTGTTTGACGCCGGCGCTCGGGCCCACGATCCGGGACCTCGCCGATCTGGAACCCCTGGTACTGGCGCCGATGCACGCGCCGGTGTTCGCCGGTGACTGCGTGCAGAGTCTGCACGACCTCGCGACGGCGTACGAGGGGCTCTTCACCGCCGCACAAGAGAGGTTTGGCGCCGAGGCCTGACGCTCGTCCGACTCGACGTGATCCCTTGCACTAGGTGCGTCGGTCGGGGCCGCGGTCCACCACTCTCGCCGCGACCGTCGCGACCGGGGTGTTGCTGTCCTGGGAGATCTTCGCGAGCATCTCGAACGCCCGAACCGCGTCCACGTCGAAGCGTTCCATGATCATGCCCTTGGCCTGACCGATGATGTCTCGGGTCGCGAGGGCCGACCGGAACTGCTCGTGGTGGCGGGCGGCGCTGAGCGCCATCGCGGCGTGGGCGGCGAGGGATTCGGCGATCGCCTCGTCCTCGACGCCGAAGCCGTGTGGGGAAAACGAGAACAGGTTGAGGGCGCCCATGCTGTCGCTCTGCGTGTAGAGCTGGAACGACATGCTGCTGTACACGCCGGCGTCCACGGCCGCGCGCGCGAAGTTCGGCCACCGCGTCTCGGTCCGGAAGTCGTCGCTGCGGATTACGAGGGCGGCGAGAGCTGCTTCGATGCACGGGCCCTCGCCGAGCTTCTCCTGGATGCCGTCGAGCTGTTCGGGTAGGTCCGACGTCCCCGCGTGCGACGCAAAAGTCTTCTTCCCTTCGACGACGAGGATGCCGGCGCTGTCGGCACCGGACACCGTCGCGACGGCGGTGGCCGTCACGCCCCGGAGTGTGCGGTCGACGTCGTGCGGCAGGAAGAACTCGCGAGCGAGGTAGGCAATCCTGCGTGTGAGATCCTCCGGTGCGCCTGGTTCGTCCACAGCCGCCACCTCCTTACGTTCGTTGGGTTACCCGGCGGGTTCGGAACGTAACCGACCACCGGTCTGATTAGCGGACACCCGTCCCTGGGCACCCTGCCGGCAGCGGACCGTACAGCAGCGATGCGGCGCCGATCCCACTGAAGTCCAGCGAGGAGCTACGCCGTGTCGAAGAAGAACCCTGTCATTCCCGGGACGCCCGGTTCGGGCACTCCGACGGTCGAGGAGCCGACGAAGCCCACCGAGCCACTGCCCCCCAAGCCCGATCAGCGGGCCCCCGAACTGCGCACCGCGACCGGGCAACCCGTCGAAGGCCCGGACACGGCCCGCGGCCAGCAGGGTGAGCGCCTCACCACCGCGCAGGGCGCGCGGCTGTACGACACCGATCACTCGCTGAAGGCAGGAACCCGGGGACCTACCCTGCTCCAGGACCACCATCTCCGTGAAAAGATCACGCACTTCGATCACGAGCGGATCCCGGAGCGGGTGGTGCACGCACGCGGTGCGGCCGCTCACGGTGTCTTCCGCGGATACGGTTCCGCCGAACCGATCAGCAAGGCGGCGTTCCTTCGTAAGGACGTCGAAACGCCGGTCTTCGTCCGCTTCTCCACCGTGCTCGGCTCGCGGGGATCGGCGGACGCCGTTCGCGACACCCGAGGGTTCGCGACCAAGTTCTACACCGGCGAAGGCACCTTCGACCTGGTGGGAAACAACATTCCGGTGTTCTTCATCCAGGACGGCATCAAGTTCCCCGACATCATCCACGCCGGTAAGCCGCACCCGGACCGCGAGATCCCGCAGGCGCAGAGCGCGCACGACACCTTCTGGGACTTCGTGTCCCTGCATACCGAAGCCACCGCGCACACGTTGTGGAACATGTCCGACCGCGGCATCCCGAGGTCGTACCGGATGATGGAAGGCTTCGGCGTCAACACCTTCCGGATGGTGAACGAGGCGGGCGAGAGTTCGCTCGTGAAGTTCCACTGGAAGCCGAAGCTGGGTGTGCACTCCCTGGTGTGGGAGGAAGCGCAGATCGTGAACGGTATGGACCCCGACTACCACCGCCGCGACCTTGCCGACGCGATCGAGTCGGGCGCCTACCCGCAATGGGAACTGGGTATCCAGGCGTTCCCGGACACCCCGGATCAGATGTTCGAGGGCATCGACCTGCTCGACCCGACGAAGATCGTGCCCGAAGAACTGGCACCCGTGCAGCCGATCGGTTTGATGACGCTCGACGCGAACCCGACGAACTTCTTCGCCGAGACCGAGCAGGTGGCGTTCCACCCCGGGCACCTCGTTCCGGGGATCGACGTCACCGACGACCCGCTGTTGCAGGCGCGGCTGTTCTCGTACCTCGACACCCAGATCAGCAGGCTGGGCGGACCCAACTTCGGGCAGATCCCGATCAACCGACCCCATGCCGAGGTCAACGACATGCTGCGCGACGGCATGCACCAGACGGGAGTCTATTTGGGGGTCGCGCCGTACCGGCCGAACTCCCTCGACGGCGGCTGCCCGTTTCTCGCCGGTGCCGATGCGGCGTTCGTCGAGGTGCCGGTGCCGATGCCGGAGTCGACGAAGTTGCGGGGGGCGCCCGCCAGTTACGACGACCACTTCTCCCAGGCCCGGCTGTTCTACGCCAGCCTCAGCGCCGTCGAGCAGGCGCACGTCGCCCAGGCGTACACATTCGAGCTGGGCAAGTGCTACGAGCAGGCGATCAAGGAGCGCGCCCTGGGGGTCGTCGCGAACATCGACCGCGGCCTGTGCGCGACGGTCGCCGAGGGGCTGGGCCTTCCGGTGCCGGAGCCGACCGTCGCGTACGACGTCGCGGCGGCGCCCAGCCCGGCGCTGTCGCAGGTCGGCGCCGAGTGGCCGCTGGACGGTCGGATCATCGGCATCGTCGCGGACGACGAGTCGGATCTGTCCGAGGTGGCCGACCTCGTAGGGAAGATCGGCAAGGACGGCATGGTGCCGCTCGTCATCGGGCCGCACGGTGGCGAACTGGGGTCGGGCAAGGGTGCCGTGCCGGTGTCCCGGACATTCCTCACGATGCGGTCGGTGGAGTTCGACGCCATTCTCGTCGCGGCGCCGGCACCGGCGTCGGACCCGCGGGTGCACGTGTTGCTGTCGGAGGCGTTCCGGCACTGCAAGGTGATCGGGGGATGGGCCGCCGGCCGCGGCCTCCTCGAAGCCGCCGGAATCCCGGCCGAGGCCCCGGGCATCGTGATCGCCGACGACGCGTCCGCGCTGTTCGACGGCGTCACAGCGCTGATGAAGTCCCACCGTGTGTGGGAACGCCAGGCGTGACGTGACCTGTGGGTGGCCCGACCGCGTCGGCCGGGCCACCCACACCGGTTCCGAGATTTCTTGCTCCGACTGTGGCGCACGATACATCTTAGTGCTAAATTATTGAGCACTAAGGAACTGTGCAATCGGTCGAGCCTGGGAGTGAGCGATGACAACAGACGCGGACACCGTCCCCATGATGGTGCGTCAAATGCGGGTCGAGTCCTCGGGCGTCGTCTCGCTCCGCCTCGAACGAAAGGACGGCAGCGCCGTCGACAGGTGGACGCCGGGAGCCCACCTGGACCTGCACCTGAACCGCGGGACCGTCCGCCAGTACTCCCTCTGCGGAGACCCCGACGACAAGACCGGGTACCGCGTCGCGATCCTCCACGAGGTGACCGGTCGCGGCGGCTCCCGCCACGTTCACGAGACGTTGCGGCCCGGCGACAGCCTGTCGGTGAGCACGCCCCGCAACAACTTCGAACTGCTGCCGTCGCCGCGGTACGTCTTCATCGCCGGCGGCATCGGCATCACGCCGATCCTCGCGATGATCGGTGAGGCCGAGCGCATGGGCGCCGACTGGGAACTGCACTACGGCGGACGGGCTCGCGCGTCGATGGCCTTCCTCGACGAACTGTCCGTGTACGGCGACCGCGTCCACGTCGTCACCGAGGAGTCCGACGGCATCCTCGACCTCCCCGCCGTCCTCGGCGCCGCCCGCGAGGAGACCCTGGTCTACGCCTGCGGCCCCGAGGGTCTGCTCGGAGCGGTCGAGGGGTTCGCCGGTTCCTGGCCGGACGGCGCCATCCGACTCGAACGGTTCAAGGCGAAGGAGATTCCCGCCGACACCCTCGCCGGCGACCGTCCCGTCCGCGTCGTCTGCGAACGGTCCGGCATCTCGGCCACCGTCGCCCCCGACAGGACCATCCTCGAAACCCTCGAGGAATCCGGCGTCGACGTCCCCAACTCGTGCCGTGAAGGCATCTGCGGAACCTGCGAAACCCGTGTCCTCGCCGGCACCCCCGACCACCGCGACTCACTGCTCTCCAGCTCCGAGCAGGAGTCCGGCACCACCATCATGATCTGCGTTTCCCGCGCCCGCTCCGACGAGCTCGTGCTGGACCTCTAGAAGGGAAGAACGATGAGCCTGTATCTGCAACCACGCCAGTCCGGCACAGCGCCCACACCATACGAGCGGAAGCTGGCCGGTGCGATCGAAGAGGTCTTCGGCACCGGTGTGCACCACCTCGAAGGGCTGGTGAAGGGTCTGAACGCCCTCGGCATCCACAGCCCGGGCGGCGACGCCTGGACCACCGACACTTTCACGGACGAGATCCGACGGATGGGGGCCTGACCATGGTGAACCGACTGCACAAGGCGGCACTGACCGGCGACGAGATCTTCGCGACCGGGATGCGCGACCAGTGGCACGCGGTGTGCCCGTCCGAATTCGTGGCGCGCGGCGACATGAAGAAGGTCCGCCGCCTCGGTGAGGACTGGCTGCTGTTCCGTCAGTCCGACGGCACCCTCCGCATGCTCGCCGACCGCTGCCCGCACCGCGGCGCCCCGCTGTCGCAGGGGCAGCACCTCGGCGACCGCGTCGCCTGCCAGTACCACGGCGTGCAGGTGGACGGCGGCGGCACCGTCGTCTCGGTTCCCGGAATGCCCGGCTGCAACCTCGAGGGCAAGCGGCTCGTCACCAGCCTCCCGGTGCGGGAGGTCGCCGGCGCCGTCCTCGCCTGGTTCGGCACCGACCCCGACGCCGAACCGGCACCGCTCGAACTGCCGGAGCGCCTCACCGACGACGGCATCTCGCACTTCCTCTGCTACGCGGAGTGGAAGGCGCCGTGGCGGTTCACGCTGGAGAACCTGCTCGACCCGATGCACGGCGCGTTCCTGCACCGGGAATCGCATTCGATGTTCGGCGGCGAGACGTCGGCAAAATTCCGGATCCGTGAAACCGACCGCGGATTCTTCTTCGAGAAGACCGACCAGCGGGGCGTGAACTTCGACTGGGTCGAATTCTGCCGGACCGGCATCGACTGGGTGGACCTCGAGATCCCGTACCCGCCGACCGCGGGCCCCGGTGGCTCGTTCGGCATCGTCGGCATGGGAACGCCGATCGACGCCGAGACCACCGCCGTGTTCTTCTGGCGGTACCGGCGGGTCGAGGGCTGGGAGCGCGACGTCTGGCGGTTCCTCTACCGCACCAAGCTCGAGGAGCGGCACTGGGTCGTTCTCGAACAGGACCGCACCATGCTCGAGGCGATGGCGTTCGACGCCGACCAGGCCGAAAACCTGTACCAGCACGACCTCGGCGTCATCCGACTCCGCAGGCTCTACCGGGCCCAGGCCGAAGCCCAGGCGAAGTCGCTTCAGGAGGCGTAGCGTCGCGCGGGTTGACGTGAATGAAATGTCAACTAAGAATGTGTGACGGCCGACACGTCGGGCGCCGGCCGGGTGCGAGGAGGCGTGAGCGGTGCTTACGAACGGTGACGATCGAGGTCGGCTTGCGTTGGTCGAGGCGGCGGGGAGGTGCTTGGCCGAGCTGGGATACGAGCGCACCACCGAGGCGGTTATCGCCGCTGCCGCCGGAGTGTCGCAGGACGAGTTCTCCGCCCGGTTCGCGTCCCGCGACGACGCCTTCCGCGCCGTCGCCGCCTCCGTGTTCGACACGTTCGTCGAGGCGCAGCGCATCCCCGTCCCGCCGGACGCCGACCCGCGCAGCATCCTGCGCGCGGCCACGGCGGCGTTCATCGAGACCGTCTACAGCAGCGGTCGCCTGTTCACGATGATCGAGGACCGCGCTGCCGTGGACCCGGTGATCGGGGAGCAACTCGAGGCCGCGCACAACCGGATCCTCGGCCGGTACATCCGATTCATCGAAGGACTCAACCAGGCGGGGATCGCGACACCGTGTGCCGAACCCGCCCAGCTCGCCCGCAAACTGTCCGAGGCCCAGTGGACGGGTGCGGCGCGCCTGATCGGTGCGTCGCCGGACGAGCAGAGGCGGTTCATCGTGGAGATGACGGCGGCGTCCGAACGGTTCATCGGATTCGGCGCCGTCGCCGATCTGACCGCCCGCGCCGCCAGCTGAGACGGTCAGTCAGGCGTGGGGCGCCTGGTTCTCGACGATCGAATGTTCGAGTTTGCGGAGCAGTTCCGCCAGCGCGGCCTGATCGTCCTTCGACATCCCGCTGAGGATCTGGGACTCGTTGGCGAAATGCGCCTCCGCGACCTTCTCGATCACCCGCAGGCCCTCTTCGGTGAGCTGCGCGTGCACGATGCGACGGTCCTCGGCGTCGCGCTCCCGCTGCACCAGTCCCGCCTTCTCGAGCCGGTCGACGCGCAGCGTGACTCCGCCGGTGGTGACGAGGGCGGACTCCGCCAGCTGTCCGGACGTCATCCGGTACGGCGGACCTGAACGTCGCAGGGCGGCGAGAACGTCGAACGACGCCATGTTGATGCCGTGCTCCTCGAACACCGCGGCCAGTGATGCCTGGTAGCGCAGATACGAACGATGCAGGCGGCCCAGCACTTTCAGTGGACTCACGTCGAGGGTGGGCCACTGATGTGCCCACTGGTCGACGATGTCGTCGACGGCATCGCGATCTGGAACGGGGCGTTGCGTCACCGGGCGCACCTCCTGGATCCTCGAGGGTCTCATCTGTTTAGTACCAAGATATCGAACGAAGCATAGGGGACGGCGACGCGCCGCGGGTCCCCGTCGATTCCTCGGAACGGGGACCCGCGGCGCGGCCGGGCGGGTGCGTCGTCAGCGACCCTCGACCGCCGCGACGGCGTCGATCTCGGCGATGGCGCCGTAGGGGAGGCTGCTGACCTCGAGGAACGTGCGGGCGGGGCGCGGCTCGTCGAAGATGCGCTCGAACTGCCGGTTCGCCTCCTCGCGCAACGACAGGTCGGTGACGTAGTAGGTGAGCTTGACGACGTCCTTCAGTTGTCCGCCGACAGTGGCGAGGCGATCGACCATCCGGTCGACGGCGGCGTCGAGGGCCTCGGTGCGGCCCGGGACGGCAGTGCCCTCGGCGTCGACGGACAGGGCGCCGGAGACGAACGCGAGTCCGCCCGCGACCACGGCCGGGCTGTAGGGGTGGTGGGCGGACACTTCGGTGAGGGACATGGAGGCTCGCTTTCTCGGTGGGCTTCTCCGAAGAACTATATCTTAGCGCTAAACTAATTGACAGGGTTGCGGGAATGAAGCTCCGCCCGAGGGGTACTCGACCCACATGTCACGAGCCATGAAACCCTCGGCCGCACCGTTCGTGCCGGACACCGTCGACCTCGACGCGCTGTCCCACGCGGCGGACGGGTGCCACGGCTGCGACCTGTACCGCGACGCCGAGCAGACCGTCTTCGGCACCGGCACGCGATCCGCGCGGATGATGCTCGTCGGCGAGCAACCCGGCGATCAGGAAGAGCGCGCCGGCGAGCCGTTCGTCGGTCCGGCGGGAAAGCTCCTGAACAAGGCGCTCGACGCGGCAGGCATCGACCGCAACCTCACCTACGTCACCAACGCGGTCAAGCACTTCAAGTTCGTCCCCGCCGAACGCGGCAAACGTCGAATCCACAAGAAGCCGAACCGCACCGAGATCGTCGCCTGCCGGCCGTGGCTGATCGCCGAACTCGTGGCGGTGCAGCCCGACGTCCTGGTGTGCCTCGGAGCCACCGCCGCGCAGTCGTTGCTCGGCCCCTCGTTCCGCCACACCGAACATCGTGGAGAGCTCCTGCACCTCGACGGCGAGATGGACGTCGACGTGGACCCGGACGTCTTCGCGACGATCCACCCGTCCGCCGTGCTCCGTGGACCGTCGGAGGATCACGACGCGTTCGACGGCCTCGTCACCGATCTGAAGAAGGCCGCCGCAGCGCTGTGATCACCCAGCCGAATCGCTGGCGCGAGGGACCGCCGAGGACGAGATTGAGGGCATGACGAATTCGAACGCGAAGCAGACCATGAAGGCAGTGTCCTACTCGTCGTATGGTGGTCCCGAGGTGCTCGAGACCCACGACGTGCCGGTGCCCCAACCCACCGGAAACCAGGTGCGTCTCGTGATCCGGGCCGCCGGGGTGAACCCGATCGACTGGAAGCTGCGGTCGGGGTCGATGGCCGAGGTGATGTCGGTGCAGTTCCCGAAGATCCCCGGCAGCGAGGTGGCCGGTGTCGTCGACGCCGTCGGACCGGACGCGACCGGTGTGGTGGCGGGCGACGAGGTGTTCGGCTGGTCCGACACCGGCGGCTACGCCGAATACGCGCTCGCCTCGATTGTCGTGCCGAAGCCGAGGGGGTTGAGCTGGACGGACGCCGCCACCATTCCCGTCGCCGGCGAGGCCGCCACTCGTGGACTGCGGATCCTGAAGCTGAAGGCCGGTGAGACGTTGCTGGTGAACGGGGCGTCGGGGGCGGTGGGAACGCTGGCGGCGCAGTTGGCGCTGGAGTCGGGTGTCACCGTGATCGGCACGGCGAGCGAGAAACACCACGACGCGCTGCGCGAGCTGGGCGTGACCCCGACGACCTACGGTGACGGCCTCGCAGATCGGGTGCGCGAGCTCGCCCCGAACGGGGTCGACGCCGTCCTCGACCTCGGCTTCGGCGGGCTCGAGGCCGCGATGGAATTGCGCGGGGGCACCGACCGGATCGTGACGCTGTCGGACGGGGCCGCGTTCGGGCTGGGAATCACGTTCTCGTCGGGCAACGCCGGCGACTGGAACGCCGAGACTCTGCGCCGCCTGGGCGATCTCGCCGCGGCCGGGAAACTGTCCCTCCCACCGGCGCGCACGTTCGCGCTCACCGACGCGGCCGACGCCCAGCGGGCCGGGGAGAAGGGCGGCAGCCGTGGGAAGATCCTGCTGCGCTGACGCGCCCGTGAGTACTTATCAACCGCCGGACGTTAACAAGTACTCACGGGTCAGGCGGTGGTGGCCAGCGCGGCGGCGAGACCGAACGGCACGGCCATCACCACCACCTCGAAGACCGCACGCCGAAGGGACTCTTCGGCAGTGATCCGGTGCGCGGCGGCCTGCCCGACCCACGTTCGCCGCCACCACCAGCCGAGCCCGAGGAGCGCCGCCAACGCCACCACCTTGGCGAGCACGATGCGGCCGTAGCCGGTGTCGAACAGCGGCGTCACCCCACCGAGCCGGACCGCGGCGTCGATGACCCCGGTCGCGGTCAGCAGCCACACGCACCGCCACGCGACGACCGAATACCGCGGCAGCCACGACGACCAGTCCCCACGTGAACGGAGCGTCAGACCGAGCGCGGCAAGCAGTCCGAACCACACCGCGGCCGCCAGCGCGTGGACGACGTCGAGGACCGAGCCGAGAACCTGCTGCGACATGTGTCCGGTGATCGGCCGGGCCACCAGGGCGAGCGCCGCGAGCACCAGCACCGGGACGGGGATCCGGGCCGCGCTGCGGCGGAACGCGGCCGCCGACCACGCGGTGGCCGCCACCGTGCACGCGAGAACGGCGAGGTCGACGCGTCCCGCGCTGATCTCGGTCACGTACACGCCGAACCGCCCGACCGACAGTTCCGACAGCGCCAGGGCGTCGGCCTCTGCCGCCGTCATCGAGAGCAGCACGGCCTCGGCGAGCATCCAGGCACCGGCGATCGCGGTCGACAACCGCCACAGCCGTTCGTCCCGCACGAGGGGCCGGTGGTCCGTGCGGCTCCACCAGCCCAGCGCGGCGAGTCCGAGGACCGCCGAACCGAGTATCAGGCACAGCGCGCGGACGGCGCTCGACGGCGTGGGGTCTTCCGGTTGCGCCAACGCCCAACCGCACGCGACCCCGACGAGTGCCGTGGGTACGGCGAACAGCAGCCACGACTGCCGCGCCGTACCCACCCTGCTCAGTTCTCGCCGCGAGGCTTGCGGAGCGCGAACCACAGTCCGCCGCCGAACACGACCACACCGGCAACGATGAACGGCCACAGCGGAACTCCGCCGCCGCCCGAGTCACCCGAGCTGTCGGCCGCGGCGCCGGGCATGCCCGACCCATCCTGGGTGAGGGTGAACGTGCGGGTGCCGCTCACCGGATGCCCGTCGGCGGAGGTGACCCGAAACGCGATGGTGTACACCCCGGCCGGCCCCAGGTCGCCGAGTTCGGCACTGACGGTGGGTCCCTCGACGACCGGGTCGCCCTTGGACCACAGGTTGCCGTCGGGGCCGACCACGGTGAGTGACGCGAACGATTCCTGCAGCGCCTCGTTGAACGTGACGCTCACCCGTTCGGGGCCGGACGCGATCTCCGCGCCGTTCTCGGGGGTGGAGCTGATCACGACGGAGTGGGCGAGCGCGGTGCCGGCGCCGAGCATGCTGCCGAACATCGTCAGCAGTCCGACCGCGATCACCTTCACCGACGTGAGGGTGGTGCGTCTTCTCATGAGCGACGGCTCCGGACCATCGCGCCGAGACCGAGGGCCGCACCGAGCGCGCCCAGGATCAGACCGATGCCGCCGAGCCAGCGGGCGGTGTCGTCGGTGCCGGACGCCGTCGTTTCGGTCTCCTCGGACGTCGTGGCACCGCCGGCGTCGTGGCTGTGGTCTTCACCGCTCGCCGCGGCGAGGGTGAGGGTGGGCGCCGGCTTGTCGGGCTCCGCGCCGTCGGGGCCCGCCGCCTGATCCCAGTTGACGACTTCGCCGTCGCTGTACGTCTGGACGGCCGGGAACGACACCTCTTCGTTTTCCGGCAGCGGTCCGGCGGACAGCTCGAACTGCTGGAACTGGCCGGGCGCCACACCGACACCGGGGTCGGCGGTCCACGTCACGGACTTCGCGAGCTTGGATGCCGGGTCCTTCTCGACGACGGACGTCCACCCGGGCAGCGGTGTGGTGCGGGCCGACTTCAGGTCGGGGAGTGTGACGGTCAGTTTGGTGGTGGACGCCGTCTCGGATTCGGTGGGAACGCGGAACGTCAGGACGGAGTAGCCGCCCTGCTCGGCGTCGGGGGCGACGACCGTCACGTGGGCAGCGGCCACACCGGCGGCGAGCAGCATGGCGCCACCGGCGGCACCGGCCGTGAAAAGGGCACGGGAAACGAGGGAATTCATCGAAGGTCCTTTGAAGGGTCTGAAGGGAGAAGAGCGGAGAATCAGACCGGGACCGGGGGTCCGCGACGCGAAATGCTGGCGCGCAGCAGGGCGTCCACGGGATTCGCGGGACGCGTCGGGAGGTGCGTCGACGTCACCACCGAGACGGGCAGCGGTGCGCCGCGAAGAACCACCCGCCACACGTGGACGAGGGGTCCGTACAGACGTTCCGCGTTCGCGATCAGCAGGGCGCAGGCAACGGTGGCGACCGCGTGCGCGGCCAGCATCGGCGCGGCGGGCACCGCCGAGTGCGCGTGCGAGGTGAGCGTGAGCGCGAAGTGCGCGGCGACCTGTCCGGCACCGAGCGCACCCACGAGCGCGAGCCGTCCGTGGAAGCGGGCCGGCGTCTGCGCGGTGATCGCGCCGACGCCGCCGCACGTGACGAGCAGCAGGGTCAGGGCGGCGGATTCAGGAAGGCCGCCCCCGCCCCCGCCGATGCCGTG
>RRBB01000289.1:0-11613 GCA_006543605.1 Rhodococcus sp. WS4 | reverse complement strand
CGTCTCGAGTGGGCGGGGAGGTGGTGTGGTCAGGTCGTCGGGCCGAGACGGTTGAGTTCGTCGAATACCGGGTCGACGGCGGTGATCGGAGTCCGGAAGTCCGCCCTTCCACGTCTCGGAGGTAGGCGCGCACGTCGGTGAGCATGGTGAGCTCACGCGCGAGGTCGTCAGTGTCGTCCGTCGGTCACCGCTGTCCTCCCGTCCTGAGTGCGTTCGAGCACCATCGGGGGCGGATGCGTCACAGGGAGTGGGGGATCGGGAGGACGGTGATGTCGGTGTCGCGGCGGAGCGCCTCGATGAGGTCCGCACGGGTGTCGAGTGTGTGGGTGGTGACGATGCTGTAGTCGCTGGGTGCACTGTTGGTGTGTGCTCGGTCGCCGGCGGTGTCGAATAGGGTGAGGCAGGCGTGGGTGTGGGCGAGGTCGTGCCGGGCCGGATTCCGTCGTCGACGTGTCCCCGCAGTTCGGACCGGAAGGGCTCGGCGCGGTGCCGAGCTGCTGGACATCTTCGGAGAGGAAGGTGTGGACACCGCGCTCTGGTTTTAGTGTCGGTGGTCGGATTCGCCCCGAAACCGATCGTCATCCGACCGGATGCCGCCCGCGACCTTTCCGGAACCGGGGCCGTGGGTCGCCAGCGAACGGGCCGACCTCGGCGCGCGGACGTTCCAACTCGACCGGCGGCTCCGGGTTGCCCAACGTGGACCGGTTGCTCTGCGGATCAATGGCTCTCTCGCTCTCGGCGTGGCGAGGGCGTGTCTGACGGAGGCCGACAACCTCGGCCACCACTTGCCGCAGTGGTGGGAGTAGCACACCTCGATTCGAGACGCCATGAACTCCGCTGCGGCGGGTGGATGGGGACATCTGTGACGCGCGTGCGCGGGCGAGCCAGTTCGCGGCCGCGGCCGCGACCTAGTGCGCTGCCGCAGCGTAAATTCGGGCGGTCGGTGAGGCGACCCCGCGGAGCGGCTGATCCGGGAGGCGGCCTTGAGTGTTGGGTGCACCACCACTCCGGAGATCAAGTCGCACACCCGGACCGGGTCAGGCCGTCGTGGGAATGGTGATCTCAGCGACCGTGTGCACGATGACCGCGACGGTGAACCCGGCCGTTGCCGGGAACCCCTGCTCGACCGCAACGTCGGTGCAAGGTCGAAACCGTGGTGGCAGACGACATGTCGGCGGCGTCCCCCGCTACACGCTTGTCCGAGGGCTCGGCCGAGGCGGATCCGTTGCTGACTGACCAGGGCGGGGAGCTCGCGATGGGTCATCCGATCACCTGCGGCGAAGGTCGTTGCCCGTGAGGGTGGCCTCGACCGCCGTCGCGGCGGTCGAGGTCGCCCACGAGATGCTCAAGCGTCGATCTGCCGGCCGGCTGCTTCCTTTCCCGCGAGGTAGCCGAATACCAGCCCGAGCGAGATCGTCCCTCCGGCGCCGCCGTAGAACCCCTTGGTGGGCGCGCCACCGGAATTGCCGGCGGCGTACAAGCCCGGAATGATCTTGCCGTCGGTGTGCAGCGCGCGCCCGAGTGCGTCGGTCTTCGGACCGCCGACGGTGCCGAGCGCGCTGGCCTCGACCTCGAGGGCGTAGTACGGTACGGTGTCGACCGGTCCGAGAACGCTCGACTTCGGGCTCTTCAGCACGGGTCGGATGATCTTCGCCAGGGGCCCGACCACGAGGGAACGCACGCGTTCGGGGTCGTTCTTCTTCGCGACCCGTCCCGCGAGCTTGCTCACGATCGGACCGATCGCCGCGGCGATGCGCATCCGGGCCTTGGCGGTGGCGGCGGGGAACCGTGCATCGGGGGAGTTCTTGCCCAGCCGGGGATAGTAGGCGCCGAAATAGCGGTCGAACATCGTGTCGCCGCGGTGGAACTGAGGGTCGCGAGCGCGTGCGGCCTCGGGGTTGAACCGGTCGACCGTGCGGAGCAGCCCCGTCTCGTCGACCCCGATCGTGCTCGCCAGCTCCGACAGGGTGCCGGCGCGGTGGAGGTAGTCGGGCACCTCTCCGCCCGGTGTGACGCCGAAGATCCCGAACTTCGTCCAGTAGTTCTGGTCGAAGATCAGCCACGCCTTGGCATTGGGCATGGTGCCGGTCTCCGGGTCGACCTCGCGCATGATCTGGCCGAACTGGTCGTAGGCCAGGGCTTCGTTCGCGAAGCGCTCGCCCTTGCTGTTCACCATGATGCTGTGCGGCAGCGCGCGTTCGCCCAGGAACACCCGAGCGAGCGGGCGGCCCTCGAGTTCCTCACCGGGCAGTTGCACCCCGGGCATCCACCAGGCGTCCTCCATGCCGGTCAGATCGGCGCCCACTTCCTGGGCCAGCTGCACCGCGATGCCGTCATGGCCCTTCGGGGAGACCTGCACGCCGAAGGGTGCGTCGAGGTAGGTCGTGGTGGTCTCGGTCGAGCTCTCGAATCCGCCGCTGGCCAGCAGGACTCCCTTGGTGGCACGCACTGTGTGCTCGACGCCGTCAGCCTGTACGACGATCCCCCGCACGCCCGACTCATCCGTGACGAGCCGGGTCGCGGGTGTCTCGACGCGGACGTCGACGCCGTTGCGCAGGGCCGCCTCGAGCAGGGCTCCGATCAATGCCGGTCCGGCGAGCCAGACGTCATCAGTCCCGATGCCGCCCAGCAACCAGAACGGGAGCGGGTTCTTGGCCATGCCCGTCGTCAAGGCGGGTCGGACGAACTTCGCGTTCTCCCCGAGTCCTTCGGGGGAGTACGGGCCGGGGAACAGTGCCCGGCCGACGGACGCGCCGTCGATGTCGGATCGGTAGTCCGGCCAGATCGTCGGGATCCACCCGAAGGGGGTGTGCTCTTCGATGAACCGGGCGACGTGGGGTCCGGTTTCCAGAAACTTCTCCACCAGGTCGTGGTCGAGGATCTGGTCGCGGCCCTGGCCGTAGATGTACCGCCGAGCCTGGTCCAGGTCGTCGTTCACCTTCAGGTCCTTGGTCGAGAAGCCGTGGTTGGGGATCCAGGCGGCGCCCGCCGAGATCCCGGTGGCGCCGCCGACGATCTCCCGGGACTCGACGACGAGGACTCGTGCGCCCTCTTTGGCTGCGGTGAGTGCCGCCGTCAGGCCGGCGCCGCCGGACCCGACGATCGCCACGTCCACCTCGTCGGGGATGCCCTTCTGGGAGACGGTCCCGATGGTGCCACTGTGCTGAATCGAACTGCTAGCCATGATCCTCCGTACTGTGAGTGTCGGTCGTGACCCTTCCAGCTCGGAAAGGTGCGACTTCCTATTTAGTTGAATATTCAACCATGATGGTCTATTCCCGTGAACATAGCCCTGCGAAGGCCACTCGGACCCTTCTGGGAACGGTGCCTTACCGGCTTCGTGCCGCTCAGGGCTGACATGCTCATCTGCCGCGCCTCGAGCGCCCCCGTTGCGTAGCCAAGTGGGCCGGAAGGGGATTCGCCTGAGCTGATCCTGCCGACAGATCGAGACCCCGAATTGATCACGATTCGTCGCGACGGGGGCGTAGGGTAGGCGCGTCTGGCAAATATGTAAAACGCTGTGCCCGAGAATATTTGGGCAACTCGGTCTTTAGGTATTGCCGGACTGGCAGTGGGAAGCGATGTCGCCGGGGTCGTGCTTGATGATCTGCATAGGAAGGGCGAGAACGTCTTTCGTCCAGAGGGTAACCGTCCAAGCTAGCCGCAGTCGGCCCAGGCCGGTCGGATGGTGGAGAACCTGCCGTGCAGTGCGGCCAGGGGTGAGAGCGGGGTCGGGATCCTTTGCGATCGTTGGGGAATTGTTGACCGAGGCAACCGGTGCCGATCGCCCGTCGCGGTACCCTGCTCGTTCGCGCACCGCCTGGCGGAGCTATCCGCTGAGCAACTGTCCGAGCCGAGGGCGCTGGGCAGATGGTTGCGCGCTCTGGGCCTGCCACATCCAGTGCAGTTGCTCGAGTCGGGCGGTGATGCCGATCAGCAGGTCCTGGGTGACCGGGTCCGCCTTCTCGGTGGACTCGATGCGGGCCCGCAACCGCTCGATGACGGCGGCCAGATTCGCGGCGATCGTCTCGACCACCTCGTCGTCGGATGTCCACCCTTCGGCGAATCCCGCGGTACCCGCGTCCGCGGCCACGGTCGCCGCGCGCCCGTCCGGGCTGACGCCGATCGCGGTGGCCCGTTCGGCCGCCTCGTCCGTGAAATTTCGTGCGACGGTAGCCAGCTCGTCGAGGGCGGGGTGTACCGCCAGGAAGTGGGGTCCGATGACGTTCCAGTGCGCCTGATTGGCGATCAGGCTCAGGTCGATCAGGTCGACGACGGTGTCCTGCAGGGCCGTGCCGGCGATCCGCTGCCGCCCGGCGTCGAGGGTGGTGGCGATGGGGGTGGTGGTCATGGTTGCTCCTGACGTTTTCGTAGGTCGGTTTCGGGGTCCTTGTTGTGGTCGCACCGGCCGCGGTCGTCCCGATTGTGCTGCCGGCGTGGTGGGGGATCGCGCCCGTCGGCGAGATCGGTACTCACGTGTGCCGCCGGTGTTTCCGGCACCCCACGATGGATACATTCGTCGGTCTCCTCTACTTCGGGTCGCACCGGCGCCGGGTGGCCGTGCGTGCGGCGTATCGTCACGGCGGGAACCCGGATGCTGCGCCACCGCGGTTTGCTAGACCGCGCGCGCTCGGGTGGCCTTACATATTCAGGGGCTCATCTCGGGCGCATCGCCGGTCCGATACGCTACGGATAGTGTAGCGATCTTCGGTAAGAATTCGCTGAGGGCACCTTCTCGTGAGGACTCCACCAGGATCCGCGAGTCGGTGCGCACCCTTGCCCGTGCCGGCCGGTCCGACCTGCCGAGCCGAAACATCGTGTCGGCCCTATGATGTCCGGTGTGACGGCCGTGAGCCCGATCACCGTTGGCCCGGTGACCGCGCCGCGGCGATGCTCGCCATCCGGTGGGGAACTCGACGAAATCGGACTCTACCCCGGAGGGTCGGCTCGTCTGCATGACTGCATTCCTGCGCGTCGACATTCGAGCACGCAGGACGTTACTGCGACAGTCTCACCTGTTTCGAACTCGACGAACTGACTTCTGCGGACGGATGGGTGGGGAGGGTTCCGCCCTCGTTTTCCCATCGATCGAGTTGTTTCGCTTCGGGCGCGGGTTGGGTGGAGTCGAACATGGCCTCGATGTGGGACTTGATGTCGACGGTGCTCATCGATCCGCCGTAGGCGACAGATCCGTAGAGGGTGTGGGTGGGTGTTCTCGACAGGTTCATTGCGGGGTTTCCGGTGGTTGGTAGTTGGGGTTGGGTTGTGGCGGTGCCCGGTGCGGGTTCGTCAGATCATCCGGGCGGCCACGATGACGGCCGCGAACATCAGCAGGGCGATCAGGGCTCCGGTGGTCACCGACCGGGCGACGACTGCCGCGAACGCGGCGGTCGGCGCCGCCGCCGCCGCCGCGACCGCGATCAGCGGCACCACCGGTGACCGCGCGTCGCGGCCGGTGGTGGGGTTGTGCGCGTTCGTCGCCGGCAGCCGATCTGCTCGTTCGAGTGCGGATGTGGGTGTCATCTCCTGCTCCCTCCTGTGAAAGCGAATGTCGGGTGGTGACGTCACTCCGGCCCCGGGGACCGGGTGGGTCGTTGTTCCCCTCCGGCGGGCGGCGACGGCATCGGTTGCGAGCTGCGGGCCACGCCCGAGAGTTCGCTACGATACGATGAGCGTAGCGAATGATTCTGAGGGTTCGCTGAGCGTTTCCCACCGGCCACCCGCGCGGTGGGAAACGCCCCGCCGACCGGAGGAGAGAATGTCCACGACCGAGAGGACGCGACAACGATGTCCACGACAGACGGTCCACCGCCGCAGGCCCTGCCGTATGCTCTGCGCGGACAACGCAGCATGGCGCGGATCATCGCGGCCACCCTCGACCTGCTGCGCGCCCAGGGCCCGCAACGGGTCACCATCGACGCGGTGTCCGCACGCTCGGGTGTCGCGAAGACCACCATCTACCGGCACTACCAGGACCGGGCGCAGATGTTGCGGGCCGCGCTGGCGGCGGCGGTGGACGAGGACGCCCCGACGATTCCGGGGGACCTGCCGATTCGTCAGCAACTGCTGTGGATGTTCGATGACACCCGCCGGGTCCTCGAGGAGCAGGCCGGTATGGGGACGATCGCGGCGATCCTGACCGATCAGGATCCCGAATTCACCGACCTGTTCCGCGCCGTCACCGCCGCCCGCCGCCGCACCATGATCGATGTCCTCGACGCCGGCATCGCCGCCGGAGCCCTACCGGCGGACCTCGACACCGACCAGACCATCAACATCATCATCGGCTCCTACCTCGCCGCGGCGCTGCGTCACGGAACCGTCGAGGAAGACTGGGCCGATCGACTGCTGCGCACCCTGTGGCCCGACCTCACGCCCGAATGACCGCCGATCACCGCGGGCCCGCGACCGCACCCGAGCCGCGATCGGCGGGCGGCGACCGGCACGCGCAGCAGGAGCGCACGTGTGTGTCGCAGGCACCGCCGTCCCGGTGCATTCGGATACGTTTGTGCCGGAGGAAATTTCCGGTCGAAGAGCGGGATCGGCGACCAGCCGGCGAGATCTCGCCGATTTGTCACCACCCGTTCCGTGCCTCCGGCGATCTCGCCCCGGGTGCGCACCTGTATGTCGTTGTCGCGTCGGGGTCGCCGGGGCGAGCCCTGCTCGCGGAGTCCGGTCCGATTGTGTACGTCGGCGAGAGGCATGCGCATGTGCTGGATGCGGTAGACATGCAGCCATGGCAACCGAACCGCCGCTGTTGTTCGTGCTGGATCTGGCAGGAACATTCGCGTTCGCATTGAATGGTGCGTTGACCGCGGTGCGTGCCGTCCGCCTCGATATCGTCGGTGTCGTGACGCTCGGCATGATCACTGCCCTCGGTGGTGGCGCGGTGCGTGATTTCCTGCTCGATGCGCTTCCGCCGGCAACGTTCGTCGATCTGCGGTATCTGGCGGTGGCCGCGGCCGGAGCGTTGATCGCGTTCGGTCTCAGTTTCCGGCTGGAGCGGTTGGCGATGCCGATCAATGTCCTCGACGCCATCGGGTTGAGCGTGTTCGCGGTCCTCGGGGCGCACAAGGCGCTGGAACTCGGTTTCGGGGTGGTGCAGGCGGTGATCGTCGGCACGATCACCGGTGTCGGCGGCGGGACGATCCGCGACGTGCTTATCGGACGGATCCCCACGGTGCTGCGCAGCGAACTCTATGCCGTTCCCGCCGTGATCGGGGCGGCCGGTATCGCCGCCGCCCACAGTGTCGGCCACGACAACTTGGTCACTGCACTGGGTGCGGCGGCGGTGTGTTTCGTCATCCGGATGCTCGGGGTGCGTTTCGACCTGCATGCACCGAGGCCGCCGGGACACCGCCGGCCTGACGGACCGGACGATCCGACCGGAGACCGATAATGGACGTTGGGCTGGCTGCCGGTGGTGGAACCGTGACCGCGGGCAGTGGCTGCGTCGTGTGTGATGTGGGCGCCGGTCCCGGGTGCTCTTCGGGGAGCAGCCCGTATGCGCCATGCGCTCTGATCGACGGTGGCACACTGGTACTCGTTCGGTAACCCGGGTATTGCCGGGCTGGTCGCGGCCACGGCGGTCGGGGCAGTGGTGTGCCTGCTCGCGCGCTGACTAGGCCGGAGCGGGAACAGAGCCCTCGGGCCGAGGCCCCGGGGGTTCGTGCTCTGCCGAGGGAAGGGGACGTGATGGGCGTGACCTCGCGAAGCGTGAGTGTGTTGAGTGGGCTGGCCGGCGTCCGGGGTTGGCAGGAGGAGCTGTACCGGGACCTGCACCAGCATCCGGAACTCTCGCACCAGGAGCACCGCACGGCAGGCATCGTCGCGGGGCGGCTACGCACGGCAGGGTTTTCGGTGCACGAGGGGATCGGCGGCACCGGAGTGATTGGTGTGCTGCGAAATGGGGACGGCCCGAGTGTGCTGCTGCGGGCGGACATGGACGCCCTGCCCATCCGGGAGGCGACCGGTCTGCCCTACGCCAGCACCGTTACCGCGGCCGATGCGGGCGGGAGCGAGGTGCCGGTGATGCACGCGTGCGGCCACGATGTGCACGTCGTCTGCCTGCTGGGCGCCGCCCAGCTGTTTGCCGACAACGCCGAGCATTGGAACGGGACGCTGGTTACCGTGTTCCAGCCGGCCGAGGAGGTCGGTGACGGTGCCCGCGCGATGATCGACGACCGCCTGGGTGAGCTGCTGCCGACGGTCGATGTTGCGATGGCCCAGCACGTGCTGCCCGCCCCGGCGGGGGTGGTCGGCACCCATTCCGGGCCGGTGCTGTCCGCGGCCGACAGCATGCGGATCACCGTCCACGGCCGCGGCGGGCACGGCTCCATGCCGCAGGCCACGGTCGACCCGGTGGTGCTGGCCGCGATGATCGTGATCCGGCTGCAAACCGTGATCTCCCGTGAGACGGCGCCAGGGGAGGCGGCGGTCCTCACCGTCGGCAGCATCACCGCCGGAACCAAGAGCAATGTCATTCCCGATCATGCGGTCCTGCAGCTGAACGTCAGGACCTACAGCGACGCGACCCGCACCGCGATCTTGGGCGCGATCCGCCGGATTGTGGTCGCCGAATGCCACGCCTCCGGCTCGCCGAGGGACCCGGAGTTCGAGTTGTTCGACCGTTTCCCGCCCACCGTCAACGACCCGGACACCACCGCCCGGGTGGCGGCCGCGTTCGCCGAGCATTTCGGTGACCGCAGCCGGGTGATGCCGATGCAGACCGCGAGCGAGGACTTCAGCGACATCCCCACCGCGCTCGGCGTGCCGTACACCTATTGGGGTTTCGGCGGCATCGACCCCGACACCTACCGCACCGCGGAGCAGGCCGGGCGGATATCGGAGGATATTCCGGTCAACCATTCGGCGACCTTCGCCCCGGTGATCCAACCCACCCTCGACACCGGGACCGAGGCCCTCGTCGTCGCCGCCCTTGTCTGGCTCTAACCACCGCGGGACTCGTCATCGCCCGCAATCATCGGGATCCGTGGAGGTGGCCTGCCGACCACCCATCCGCCGCTCTCCAGGGGAGGGTCCAGGCAACGACCGGCGACGAGGACGTGGGACACCGGTACATCGTGTGGTTCGGCCGAAAGGACGTTTACGAACTCAAGCTCGTGCACCACGGCGATCAGGTTGCCGCGGGTTGGGCGTACCCGAGACTGAGGTCGTGGAAGCCTGCCCCTCGTCGGGTAGTCCTCGACGAGCCTTCGGTATCCGATCTCGCCATTCCTCAGTCGTCATAAATTCAATGTGCTCCGCCCGGGCTGCCGGTGAGGGTGAGCCACCTCGAGCCTCTAGTCGCTCTAGTCCGGGTAGGCCCAGCGTCCGCCGATCAGGGTGGCCTGTACCGCGTCGGCGGCGGGCGCAGCGAGTATGTCAGCGAGGGGCGCGCATAGGAGGACCATGTCGGCGGTTGCACCCACGCGAATGTGGCGTGGGGTTCCGCCCGGTTTGTCAGCGGGAGTGAGGTATCGCGTCAATGCCTCTGCGGCGGTGATGCGTTCGTTGCTTCCGATGATCTCGCCTGTCGGGGCACGGCGGGTCACCGCGGCGGTGATCACCGCCCAGGGGTCGAGGGGACCGTAGGGGGCGTCGCTGGACAGCGCGACCGGCACGCCCGCGCCGATCAGCGACCGGCAGCGGTACAGGTCGGGGCGGTCCCGCTTGTCGACGTCGCGTAGGTAGTCGTCGCCGCGGTCGGCGAGAAAGCCGGGCTGGGTGACCACGGTGAGCCCGCGCCGATGGAGGTCCTCGATCGTCTCGGCGGGGATGAGGGCGCCGTGCTCGATGCGGTCGCCGGGGATGGTCCCGACCTCGTCGAGCACCGCCAGCAGGATCAACAGTGCCTCGCGGGTGACGCAGTGCACGGCCACCGCCCGGCCTCGGTCGTGAACTCGGCGGATCCGGGCGGCCAGGTCGTCGAGGGCGGGGAGGCTGGAGTCTGCGAGCACGATCTTGTACGGCCCGACGGTCAGACGCGCTGCCGGAGAGACTGATTCGAAATCCGGCGGTGCGCCGAGCAGGTGCACGCGCTGCGGCAGGCTGCCGTCCGCAATCGATGCCTCGATCGCCGAACGGGATTGCGGGGTCAGGTCGGGGGTGGCGTCGGTGACTCCGGTGACCCCCAACCGCGTGAGGGTGGCGCCGACCGTGTGGAGGCGCGGCGGCCGGGACGGCGGGAGCCGGTCGCGCAGCCACGTGTCGGCACGCCACACCCGCCCGGTGGGGCGGCCGTCCGGGGCGCGTTCGACACCGGGATGGGTTGCCTCGTTGAGGTGCGTGGCGGTCACGGCCGCGCCGTTGAGCACCCACATGGCGCCGCTGCGGTGCTGGACCCGGACCGGCCGGGCCGAGTGCAGGCGGTCGAGACGGTCGGCGTCGAGATCACCTGCGACGGTTTCGATGTAGCCGACGCCGCGGACCCAGCCGTTGTCGTCGCCCGCCGAGTGGCCGAGTGCGGTCGCGAGGGCGGCGGCGTCGCGGACGTGCGGTGGTCCGCAGCGCACCGAGGCGGCGTCGGCGGCCATCGCGTGCAGATGCAGGTGGTGATCGTGCAGACCGGGGATGAGGGCGCCGCCGTCGGCGCCGATCACCGCGGCAGTCGACGGTGCAACCAGGTTCGGCCCGACTGCCGTGATCCGGCCGCCGGTGATTGCCACGTCGACACCGGAAACGCCGTCGACCTCCGCGTCGCGGATCACGAGATCGGTCACGGCGCCGCGATCCCCAGCGAGGCCAGCACGGCGGCGGTGTCCGCACCGGAGGTGGCGGCGTTTCCGGCGGGTGTGCGGGGTCGCGGGTCGGCGACGGCAACGACGCCCGAGGAGGTGTCGACCACCCACTCGCCGTCGCGTCGGAAGGGTTGCGGGACCGGCTGATCGGTGAGAGTGGCGGCGACGAGGTCGGACATCGACAGGTCCCACAGGTGTCCCGACCGGTCGGCGGGTGCGGACATCGCCAGCGCCGCGGCGGTGATCCCGGTGAGCGGATCGGCGAGGGCGTCTCCGACGAACAGTGGTGTGCCGTCGGAATCGCGTGCGACGAGTCCGGCGGCGGCGGCGAGGTCGTCGCCGAAACCGATGCGGTCCGACGATCGTCCCGCCGCGGTGATCGACACCCAGGTGGCCCCGCGGGCGACGGCGGCGTCGGCGTCGAGCCCGAAGCGCGCGAGGGCGCGGGGGCGGGAGGCCTCGATGACGATGTCGGCGGCGGCGACGAGGGCCGCCAGCACCCGGCGTCCCGCGCCGGTGGCAGGGTCGAGGATGACGGACTCGTGACCACCGTGCAGAAGCCGGTAGAAGTCGGGGTTGCCGCGCCGGGCGCCGTCGGGGCGGTCGGGGGTTTCGACCTTCACCACCCGCGCGCCCGCGAGTCCGAGCAGATGCGCGCACAGCGGGCCGGCCCAGAGCGAGCTGAAGTCGACGACGAGCAGCCCGTCGACAGGTCGGGGATACAGCGGTTCCGGGACCGGCGGCGGGGTGCCCGCCCGCGACACCGGGCCGGCGGCGACACCCAGCAGTTCCGCGCGTTCGGCCAACTCGGCGCCGGTGCGGGCGCGGATCCAGTCGGCGACGGCCGGCCAGGGGTCGCCCTCGTCGACGGCGT
>RRBB01000288.1:0-11682 GCA_006543605.1 Rhodococcus sp. WS4 | reverse complement strand
GGGCTCGAACCCGCGACCAACCGGTTATGAGCCGACGGCTCTCACCGACTGAGCTACCGCCCCATCACCGCACTACCCCGCCATCGCGGGTATGGTGATGCTACCGGCCACCCTGCTGTCCATCCCCGCCCGTGCCAAGGACAGTCTTCACGCGCGGCCGAAGAGCTGCCGCACGCTGCCGTTCTCATCGACCGCATACAGCGCCATCCCCAACAGATCCAGAATCCGCTGAGGTGCCCGCACCGCGGCGTCCACCGATCGCGGCTCGTCCCGCACGACCAGCGCGAACGACACCGACTGATCCGGTTCGCTCGGCATCCGCCGCACGAGCTGCCCGATGGCGGTATCGACGTCCAATCCCGGCGCGGAGCTCGCACCCTTGACCTCGGCGTAGAGCAGGTGGCCGTCCTTCTCGGCAACGATGTCGACGACATCCTCATCGGTACGCACCGTCCAGCCCTGAGACGACAACCACCCCGCGAAGTCCCCGGCCACGCACGCCTCCTCACCTCTCATACCGCCACAGTAAGCCCGAAACGGCAGTTCAAACCCCTTTAGTCGAGCGACACGGACCCCACGGTGCGCGATACTTCAGGCACCGAACACGGCACAACTCGAGCCTGCCCGAAAGATCCCGTGCGGTGAGACGGTCGTCTACGACGCTCCCTCCCGGACCCAATCCGTGCTAATCACGTAATCACCCGGATACTCACGAGATTCGTGCCAACGACGCCTGACACCACCCAGAGCTGACTGTGCAGGCGACGAGCCGGGAACCGGGCCGTCCTGCACCTTTTCAGTTCGGCACGGCCTGGGCCTGCGATTAGCACCGTGTCGGGGCTGGCTCCCCCCGGAACCGGGCCGCGATGAACTCGTACGCATCCGGAAAACCCACCACCGCAGTGGTCATGTGCTCGGAGATGTCATAGGGCACGAACGTCAGCCTCGCACCGCCCGCGCAGTACCGGCGCGCCACCTCCGCCACCGAATCAAACGGCGTGAGCCCATCGAGCGTGCCGTGCCACATATACACCGGCGCCGTCGGCACCCCCTCGAAATAGCGGAGGCTGTTCTCCCGCAACACCTGACGCGCCGCCGAACTCGCCATCAGACTGGTTGACGCCGCCAACTGCCCGGCATTGCGGAACGCACCATGGAACAGCAGGAACCGTCGGCACTCGTTGCTCATCCATTCCCGCAACCACAGACCGGTCCCATTGAGTTGCGAGGACACCGGCAACCGGGTCGGGTACTCCCGCTCGAGACCGATCGCCGCCGCGAAGGCCAACCCGAAACCCGGATGCGGGTTGAACCCCAGCCCCTCGGCCATCTGCTCGAGATCCGCCGGCACCCCGCCCTGCACCACCGCCGCCAGCTTCAGCTCCGGCGCATAGGTCGGCGCGAGCGCCGCCGCCCACGCACTCGCCATCCCCCCACCCGAATAGCCCGCCAAAGCGACGGGACTGTTCGCCAGGCCCAATTCTGATACGCGCTGCACCGCACGGACACTGTCCAAGGTGATCATGCCGCCGAGCTTGGCCGCACCGTACGCACCGGTCGGGCCGAGGTGATCGGGCACCGAGACCGCCCACCCCCGCTGCAAACCCAAGTACATTCCCGGCGATTCCTGCATCTCCAGGTTGAACAACGCCCGCGAGGGCGCACACTTGGTTCCCAACGAGTTCACGATCGCCTGATACGACACCAACGGCGGATTCGCCACACCCCGAGGCAAGAGCACCGTCGTGACCGCCAGAATCGCGTTGCCGGCCGAATTCGTCGACCGGAACGCGACCTGCCACCCGTCCGAGTTGGCGTACATCCAGGTGTCGATCCGCCGCGTCCGCACCACCTCGCCGGGCGCCTTGGCCACGAGATCGGCGGGAGCGAGGTAGAACGGATCCGGGTCGGGCCACGGATACAGCGGTTCCGCGCTCGCCGGCACCGGAACCACCATCGCGAGGAAGAGGACACCGAGAACCGCCGCCATCCACCCCCTGGAACCTCGCCGCATCACGTCCTGCTCCCTCTGCGCCCCCTCGTCAGGACACGGTGACTGTATCCGCGCGGGCACACGCTCCGTTACGGGCTCGATCCTGGCGACAACATCCAACTCCCGTGGCGAACGCTCAGGACACCGACGCACATTTCCCCGCTACCCTTCGTGTTGGCCCTCACCCACTGCGCCGCCACTGCATCCCATGGCGCCGCGACCCGTCAGCCTGTGGCCGTCACCGACACGGTCAGAAGTTCTCGGTGAGGATCATCTCCAGCACCCCCGTGCCCGCCGGGACCACGGTGCAGGGCGGTGCCGGCGCCTGTGCGGGATCGAGCACACCCATCACCACTTGCACGGTGTACTCGTCGTAGGGCATCCGGAAATGCCCGGACTGATTGGACGGGCACAGATCCCCGATCATCAGGTTCGTCGCCGACCCGTCGCGCAACGCGATGTTGGTCGCCGGCTGAATGACCTCGTCGAGCCACGAGCCGATCGTCGTGTACCGGGCCCCCGGGACGGTGTCTCCCCCATTATTGAGGTCCTTGAGGAATGACGATCCCTGGGCCTGCTGCTCCAACGCGGGCGACACCAATTCCGGGGGAATCGCCCTGCGCGCCCACTCCATGCCGCCGGGCGTCTGCTCGAGGACCGGAACGAGACCGAACAGGGTGCCCCCGTAGGTCGGTGAGGCCAGACCCACCCACTGATCGACCACCGCCGCACCACCGAGCCGGTTGACGAAATACCGGGCCACCGTCGCCCCTTGCGAATAGCCGACGATATCGACCTCGGCAGCCGCGGTCGCGGCGCGGACCTCGGCCACGAACTGCGCCAACTGGCCGGCGCTGACCGCCATGTCCTCGGTCCCGTAGCTGTCGCCCCCCGGCTCACCGCCGTAATTCAGCGCGAACACGCAGAACCCCGCCGCGGCCAGTCGCGGACCGAGCCCCGCCCAGTCCGAGTACGCATTCGAGTCCGTGCCGTGCACCAACACCACCGGCCTCAGATGATCCCCGGTCGGGATACAGGTGAAATCGTTGACTCCGGGCGGCACCGATCCCGGATGCTGCCGCGCATACCGGGCAGCATCGGGATGCGCGCCCTGGGCAGGACCCACGCGGTCCGGGACCTGCCACACCGAAACCGCCCCGGGCAAGTCCGGAACATTCTCCGCCGCCACGACCGGCGCCCAAAGAAGGCCCGCGGCCAACCCGACACCCACGGCCGCCCACCTCATCTGTCGATATGCCCGCATCCTGCCTCTCCCTGCCCTGCCTCCACGGCCCGAACATTCGTGCCGACACCACTACCCGAGCACCCCGGAACCGAGTCGGCTCCGGTGACAGTGTGGTTGAGCGCAAACGCTATTAGGTCAATCGTCCAGTTACGCTGGGTCGCATGCCATCCGGGAATACTCCAACAGCGCAACCATTGGCGCATCCGACGAGGCCATCCTGCGGGTTCGATCACTACCGACCAGTAATGTGACGCACGCCACAGCTAGGGTTGCGGAGACGCCTTACCCTGCTGAGAAACACGCCACCTAAGGCGTTCCCCACGAATCGACACACAGAGTGAGTCGGAACCCGCTCCCACTCGAGGAGGTGCGGTCGCCATGACCACAGAACAGCTGGTCCGCAACCCCTCATCACGGGCCGGGTCGCCGCCGATATCGCCAGCCAGTCGCCCCGAGACGTTGTCGCGGCAATGTTCTCGTTCGACCTCGACGACGGGAAGGTCGACCTCGACGCAGTTCAACGGATCCGAGAGCGCGAATTCGACGACTGGATTTCCGCCACCGCCCGGTCCGGCCTCTTCTCCCCGCGTGAGATCGAGGCCCTGGCCAGGTCAGGGCACGCCGACCCCCGGTCGCTGTTCGAGGCGCTCCTCACCGACGCCGACGACATGACCCGCATGCGCTACGAGATCGCCTGGGACTCGCTCGACGAGACCGACTCACTCGAATATGCCTGACGGTGGCGGCCACCGACGGCGAATCCATGACAGCCAACACACCCACCCACAATGAGCAACGAAAAGCGTTGAGGTGAACGGCAAGGGAGGACGGCACCCGATGACGAACTCGACCGTTCCGGAGAAGTTGCTGCACGCCGTGCAGGACCGGACCACCGAGATGCGCCGATGGTTGGACTCCGGCAACAACAGCGAAACGTTGATGGCGCACCTCCACGACGAACCGGTCGACGCAGTGTGGCTGCGCACCTATCTGCGCCTGGGTCGCGACCTCATGTCGGCCGTCGGAGACGCGCAGGAGCAGTTGCCGCGACGTCGATGAACGCCGAACAGGACTGCGCGCTCGAACGGGTCCGGGCCACGCGCGCGGTCCTTCGAACCTTCACGCCCGCCGAGCACACAGCGGTTTTCGGCCTTGGGTCGACCTGATACCTGCCCCTTGGCGACGGCCAAGACCTGAAGTCCCGTTCGTCGATCCTTCGCGTGCGGGGCGACCACTGCTCGATCTCCGCCAAGGCGAGGGCGTCGCGGGGCGGGTCATCGGTGGGACCTCCGACGTCGGGGCGCCGACACCTTGCGCCTGAGTTCCCACGTTCTTGAGGTGCAGCCGCCGGCCGCCGCCCTGAACGTCGTCGCCCGTCCGGCTCACCCCTGGGGCAGTCCTTGTCGACGAAATCCGAAGTCCGGGCGGCGGGGTAATCTTCTACGAGGCCGGAAAGCCTTGCAGAATACGGGCACACCGAACACCATGCGACGAACCTCGACATCGGGTATGCATGTGCAGTGCGTCGTTCAATCCCATTCAGGACGGTTCACGACAGCCGTCCGGCCAGATGATCTCGGTACTCGAAGGGCAGGTGAATGGCCACCCAGAAGCGGGCGGAAGTCACCCGTCGCGCATTGCTCCATGCCGCGGCCGAGGTGTTCACCCGCCGCGGCTACGCAGACACGAAGCTGAGCGAGATCCTCACCCAGGCCCTGGCCACCAAGGGGGCGCTGTACTTTCACTACGCCTCCAAGGAAGAACTCGCCCGCGCCGTCATCGAGGAAGGCACGAGCCGGTTCACCGTCGTGTGCACCCCGTATCTCGACTCCCCCACGCCGGCATTCGAGGCCATGATCGGCATCTCCTTCGTCACGGTGGACGCCGCCCTCAACGACGCGGTGATGGGGGCAACATTCCGCCTCATCACCGAAATGGGCGACTACCGAAGTTCAGAGACGGACACCTTCGCGACCTGGATATCCACCTACCAACTCCTGGCCCGCCGAGCAATCGACGAGGGCGACCTGCGCGAGAACACCGATCCGGACGCAGTCGGTCAGCTCCTGGTGGAACTCTTCGCCGGAGCACGCCTCCTGGCCACCGACAACCCTGTCGATCTGCCCACGCGGACGGCGATGGCGTGGGACCTGCTCCTCCCGGTGCTGGTGACCACCCCGAAGGTCGACTACTTCCGACAATTCGTCACCCGGAGGCTGCCCACGGTGGGTCTGCCGTGAAGGGTGCCATATCAGGAAGCTCCGCCTGTAGCTCGGCCGGACCGACACCGAACGCAGCCACGGAAACCGCCGACCGGAGTTCTCACGCGAGGTCCGCACCCCCGACGCGGAGGTCGGCGGCCGCGTTCGCGCCGAACCCGACTTCCTCACCACAACGGTCACCCGAATATTCCTGTGGCACAACACCGTCTAACAACCCAGCGTCGACGAGGAACAGGAGTGGCTTCCACACCGACGTGCACCCCTCCCCCGCGTGGCTGCTGCGATACGCCAAATGGAATGGCTGCGCCCCGACCAACCCGGTCGCCGCTTGCAGCGACATGACGTGATCATCCAGGTGACCGACGACAACGACTGGACCTTCCCGCCCGCGGTCATGGAATCCGACGCCATCGCCATTCCCCATACCCGCCGCACGGTCGCCCATCTCCTACGCACCGAATCGACCTGGATCATCCCGGTGCAGGACACCGAGAAAATTCTCGCCGACCTCGGACACCCCAACCCACGGCTGGGAACCGATTACCAAATCGTCTCCCTCCAGCCTGCGTGCCGCACTGCTCCGACTCTGGAACCTGCGACACCGGCGTCTCACTCGCAGTCAGACCAAACCCCACGCGAGTCGGCACCGGCAACGCCGTCCCGCCCCCATGACTGTCGATCCTGCATCCCGCCGATCAGACCCGGAACACGCACGACACCAACGACATTAATCCAGGATTCCGGGGCGCTGACCACGACCGCGCACTCCGGCCGGCACGTGGCCAACCGCTCGCTGTGATCCTGCACGACTGCGTCAAACACCGCACCCGCTACGTCGCGGCGAATTGCGTGGCCGCGCCCTGCAACGACGAATCTTCCTCCACAGCTTGATATCACAGCTAATTTCGATGTCCTTCCGATGCGTTTATCCACGTCCAATTTTCCGCGTCTGTCCGCTTCGGCCACCGGAACCGGTGCCGCACGCCACCGCAGTGCGGCTGTTGGGCACCGCCGAGAAGGTCAGACTGACCGCGGGACTGTCGAGCGCTGCCGATCCGTAACGGAAGCCCCTGATCAGGGATGATCGCGACATCTTGCCCGACCTTGCCATAACGCTCGCCCTCGGTGGGGCATGCTTGGTCGACCGGTCTACCCCCGGGGCGCATCCTGAAGTGTTCGGGCATGTCGCCTTCGGTACGTCACTGCCGCCCATATCATCACACGCGCCCCCGCCGACGCCCACGAGACGATCGCGGCGATCGACACCGCCCGCGCTGCGAAGGAAGACCGCATCGTCTGGGGCCGCGAACATGCTCCCGACCAGGGCATACGCGTGTGTAGAGTGTGTTGCCCGATGGTCACGGTGTTGTTTCGGGGTGCTGTCCTCGGTGCAGTTGCCCGGGTGAGCGAAGTGTAAGCGCACCGACATCACACGCCATTGAACGGACATAATCCGTCCCTATGGTTCTGCGAATCTTCAACCTCAGGAGTTAAGCCGTGGTAACCATATCTCCGTCACATTCGAACTCATCGCCTGCCCCGGTATCGGTCGGTCATCGGATCGACAACTGGGACCCCGAGGACGAGGCCGCCTGGGAGGCGGGCGGGAAGAACATTGCCCGCCGCAACCTCCTCGGCTCCATCCTGGCCGAGCACATCGGGTTCTCGGTGTGGTCGGTGTGGTCGGTGATGGTGCTCTTCATGCCCGCGGCGGTCTACCACATCGATGCCGCCGGAAAATTCTTCCTCGTCGCCATACCCACCCTGGTCGGCGCCATACTTCGCCTGCCCTACACCTTCGCCACCACCACCTTCGGTGGCCGCAACTGGACCATCATCAGCGCACTGGCCCTGCTGGTGCCGATGACCTTGACCCTGTACTTCATCTCGAGGCCCGAGACCTCCTACACCACGTTCATGATCGTCGCCGCGTTCGCCGGCCTCGGCGGCGGGAACTTCGCCTCCTCGATGACCAACATCAACGCGTTCTACCCGCAACGACTCAAGGGCTGGGCCCTGGGTTTGAACGCGGGGGGCGGAAACATCGGCGTCCCAGCCATCCAGTTGATCGGCCTGCTCGTGATCGCCACCTGGGGCAACCGCAGCCCACAGATCGTCTGCGCGGTGTACCTGGTGCTCATCGGCATCGCCGCCGTGATCGCCGCCCTCTACATGGACAACCTGACCGACCAGAAAACCGACGCACGATCGTTGATCGATGTGCTCAAATTCCGCGACTCCTGGATCATCTCGTTCCTCTACATCGGAACATTCGGATCGTTCATCGGATTCAGCTTCGCCTTCGGCCAGATACTGCAACTCAACTTCCTCGCCGGACTCACCAACGGCGCTCCGGCGACCCCTGCCATGCAGGCCACCGCGGCCCTGCACGCCGCCCAGATCGCCTTCATCGGACCGCTTCTCGGGTCGCTGTCCCGCCCACTCGGTGGACGCCTCGCCGACAAGATCGGCGGCGGCAAGATCACCCTCTCCAGCTTCGTGGCGATGATGGCCGCCGCCGGTATCCTCGTCGTCGCCGGCACCGTCGACGACACAACCCCCGGGGCCGCGAACACCGCCATCATGACCGCCTACGTCGTCGGATTCATCCTGCTGTTCGTCATCTCCGGAATCGGCAACGGGTCCGTCTACAAAATGATCCCGGCCATCTTCGCGGCGAAAGCCGCGGCACTACACCCCCACGACACACCCTCCGCCGCCGTCTGGTCACGCACGATGTCCGGGGCACTGATCGGAATCGCCGGCGCTGTCGGCGCTCTCGGCGGAGTCGGAATCAACCTCGTCCTGCGCGCGTCGTACCTCGGGGTACACAAGTCGGCCACCACAGCATTCTGGGTGTTCGCCGCGTTCTACATCGTGTGTGCGGTGCTCACCTGGGCGGTGTACCTGCGGCGACCGACCGCGTCGATACCCTCACCGACCGGCACCCTCACACCTGCTGCCTGAACAACCTACGAAACGCACGGGTCGCCGATCCCACCCTCGGAACCCCCGTTCAGCAGACCACCATCCTCGCCTTGCTGCTGCACAGCCAGCGTGCGGATCAACACCCCACCACATCGATTCCGCGCCTTCGGCCGCGTCGACCGACGCTGCCGTCATCCGCCGGACAAGTCCAGTACTGCAGGGACCGTTCGGTCCCTGGAACACCTCGAGAAGGAAATCTACGAGCATGAGAATGTCCAAACTGATGGCCGTCGCTGCCATGACGATCGCGTCGATGGGAATCGTCGCCGGTACCGCCCACGCGGATCCCGCACCGGCCCCTGTCGCCGGGGTGGGGTGGAACCTCACCCGCAACGGTGACCAGGTCATCATCGACACCACGGCCGGGTCACTGAGCAACGAGAACAACCACCTGATCGTTCGCGACGCCAGCGGCGTCACAGTGGAGTCGGTGCCATTGTCGATCGCCGTCGACGGCTTCGCGCACCCGGTCGCCACACAGATCAACGGCCGCACCGCAACCCTGACCACCGATATGAGCCCGGCCGCCGCATCCCCGGTCAGCCTGCCGCTCCGGCAGGTCGACCTGCCCGCCGCCACCGCCGGAGTCAAGGACAACATCACCCTCACCGCGGCCGTCGGCGGCTTCCTCGGCGCGGCAACCGGTCTGGTCGGCGGCTGCCTCCTCGGCGCAGTGGCCGGGGCCGTGATCTCCGCACCGGCAGCACTGCTGTTCGGCGCCGGCCCCTTGGCAGGATGCATCGGCGGCGCACTACTGGTCGGCGCGGGCGCCTCCCTCGCCGGAACCGCGATCGGCGGCCTCGGCGCCATGGCCGCCAACGCCGATCCGTTCATCACCCTGCTGAACGCGCCGCCGGCCCCCAAGAAATAACACGATCCGCAGCGTCATCGCCGGACAACCTCCCGCGGTGCGGCCCGCCTGGCGGGCCGCACCGCGGACGCTCACCTCGCAGATGCGGATTCGTATCCTCGCAGCATGTCGAGTGGACGAACACCACTGGCGGAGCAGTCGTCGCACACTGCAGGCGGAGAAACTGCTCAATGGGGCAAAGAGCTCGACGTGGTGTGCCAGCAGCTTGCGGGGTCGGTGCCGACGCGGCGTCGCTGGCCGCCCAACAGGACCAGACGGAGAGGGAGAAGGCCGACCGGCTCGAGAAGCTGGGCAGGAGGATCAGCATGTACTCGTCATCTATTTTCCTACGCAACAGGATCGAGTTCCTCGCCGATCCGAACCCGATCCTGTTGCGTCATGGATACATCCACATCTTCTTCGCCGCGAGGTGATTGCTTGTGCAAGGCCTCGTCGACGGTGTACACAAGCACTCCGCGTAGCGCGACGGTGTGCGGCCCCGCGCCCTGGGGGTCGTGGACGCCGATGTCCCGACCAGGCTGACCGGGCCCGGCTACATCACGTCGACGACCGCGACAAACTCATCGTGAATTCGTTGAACAGGGTGGCGAGGGCTGTCCGCGATGTGCCTACTTCGAGGACAGCCACAACCTGAATGCTTCAGCCGTCGCTTCCTGCAACGTCGTCCCACGGGTGGCCACTTCGATTTTCACCTGCCGCAGCAATTCGGGGTCCACCCGGGCAGAGAACTGCGGGAGCTTCGCCGCACCCGCGGTCGGTACAGCGGGCTCGGCTGAAGTCATTGGCGCGAGCGAATCCGCATCACCATCGGGGACCGCATGCGACATCGCACTGGCGAATCCTCCCGCGGGTTGGTCCTTGGACATCTTCATCTCCTTGACGAACCGATGAGGTAGCTGTCGACGAGAACGGCGACCCCTGCCAGACCTCCCGTGCCCATCCCGGAATCGAAAAGACCTGAGGGATACAGGCACTGCGGACACGCTTTAGAGTTACGCCGCGTAACGGAAATGCTTGTTGATCACATTCACGACCAGACCAGAACCGAAGCCGACGCGTCGAAAGATAACACAATAGACGGCAATGTAACTTGTTACCAGCAAAGTAATGGTTGAGTAAAACGTGACGATCGGCCGAAAAATTCCCCATTCTCCTGCCGCATAAACGGTAGAAGAACCACCAGTGAAACTAACGGTATGAAAAGCATGAAATGTAGGTTGGTAACAACCTAGCAATAAACTTACTGTACGTCCAACAAGGTTACCCGGAACGCTCCCACCAGGCACTATTCGGCGACAATGAACTTTTAGCGGACGCAACGAATTCTATTTATCATGAAAGGTAGGGACTTTCGCTACCGACGCCGGAAATTCAATCTCGACAATTCCCGTAATCAGCACGTCCGCCATCTCGGATGAGAATTAGTCAAATAAGCGACACACCGGGCGAGTCGTTGACACAGACCAGCTGGTTTGCGGATTTTTTCTGCCATCGACCGCTCCACGGTGAGGGGAAATTCGTGACACCGGTGCACAATTCGACCCAGGCGCGTTCGCCGCGTCCCTGGTTTCTTGCCGCGGCGGCCATGGCGACCGCCGCGGGCCTGATGATCTTCGGTGGAGTCGCGTCAGCGTCTCATCCCCCGGTCGGACTGGGGACAGCCAACTCCTTCGCGGTATTGGCGGGCCAAACGGTCACCAACACCGGCCCGTCGACCATCTCCGGGGACCTGGGTGTCAGCCCGGGCAGCGCGGTCACCGGCTTTCCGCCGGGAACGGTGATCAACGGCACGCAACACGTTGCCGATGCCGTTGCGCTGCAGGCCCAATCCGACCTGACGACTGCATACAACGATGCGGCCGGCCGGCCACCGCCGCGGCGCCCCCCGATCTCGGGGGCCTAACCCTGGTCGACGGCACCTACAACACGGCCGGCCCGATGGGCCTGACCGGCACTGTCACCCTCGATGCGCAGGGTGATCCCAATTCCGTGTTCATCTTTCAGGCCGGGTCCACGTTGATCACCGCGTCGGGCAGGACGGTCAACCTCATCAACGGGGCCTCACCCTGCAACGTGTTCTGGCAGGTGGGTAGCTCGGCGACCCTGGGAACCAACACCACGTTCGTCGGCACCATCATGGCGTTGACCTCGATCTCGGTGCAGACCGGCACGACCGTGAACGGACGCGTATTGGCACGCAATGGTGCGGTCACTCTGGACACCAATACCATCTCGCGGCCCAACTGCGTCACGCCGCCGCCGACGTCCACGACGACACCGCCGCCGACCACGACAACCACGACCACGGCACCGCCGACCACCACCACCACCACTACGACCGTCCCCAACGGTCCCATCATTC
>RRBB01000287.1:0-11785 GCA_006543605.1 Rhodococcus sp. WS4 | reverse complement strand
GCGCCGCGAATGCACCGCCGGACGACCACCGGAGCGCGGCGCCGGAATCAGCGGCTCGATCACCGCCCACTGCTCGTCGGTCAGATCCGACGGGTACGCATTCCTGTCGACCTTCTTACCCATACGGGTCACAATGCCTACTTCAGCCGCATCAGTCACGCAGACACGCCCAGTCACTTTCCCAACACGTTCTTACACCGGTCGCGAATTAGCGAGCATACGTTTCGAATCCGGGACTGCCTGAGCCGAAGCGCTCAACGTGACAAATCTTCCGATGCACTAAGCATATACCACGACGCTATCTGCCTGCTGCACAGTGAACGATCTCACTACCTTATCCCGGTGCTCGGACAGCGTCGCCGACCAGCGTATTTAATGAAAGCCCATCTGGATCGAGACGCGAGGAGCCAATAGAGCCTCCTTAAGCTGTCGTTTCAGTGGGCGCGAAAGTACCGGTCGAGTGTGATCGGCACTCGGGCCGAATCGAGGACGGCGCGTCCCGCGATCGTGAGATCGATACGGGCGTTGCCAGTTTCGGATTTCGATCCGCGCGGGATTGCGATGAACCCAACCTTCCAAACCGCACACCGCAACTCAGCGCACGCCAAGTCGGCCTCACTCTCCGCAGTCAACTGCTTGCGCCGCGTCCTCCAACACTCCAACTGGGCATCGAACTCGAACGCGGCCGAACACTCCGCACCCGCGAATGATGGCCACCGAACTCCACCACGGCGGTCAACAACACCAAGCAGCCTCTGTCTGTGACACTCAGCTCGCCGAAACACATCATCGAAGCCACTCCCCCGCGTCAAGAGGCCCCGCCGGGCCCGCGCCTCTGCGTCTCGCACGCCGCCGCACCTGACTCCAACACCCACCACCGCGACCCATCCCCAGCGGACTGGCGCTGACACCTCATACCCCAGCACTTACGTTCCTAATCAATATCTTTCGCTACGAAGTATTGCTAACGCGCGCGTCCTTGCCGCCATCGCCGTCGGCGGCATCTCCTACCGGGCGCTGACCGACCGCGACGGTACCCGGGACGCCGGACCGGCCATAACCGTCACCGCCACCATCCCGGTCGGAAAGAACCCGCGGGGAGCGGCGGTGGACCCGGGCACCCGCACCGGCTACACCGCCAACCTCGACGACAGCACGGTGTCGGTGCTCGAGCCCCCGGGCTAGCTAGCTGCTAGCTAGCACCGCCCGCATCCGCGGGCTCGAATCAGGTCAGGGGCGACACCGGGCAGGCGTTCAACAGAACAAATCCACCTACGAACAGCCCATTCACCGAGGGGAAGGGTTGGCGTCGGTCGCCAACACGCAAGCCGCCAACGGCCACATCGGCGAAGACTCGTGGCCAATTCTCATCTGTGATGGCCACTCGTTGGCCGTTTGGATAGATTGTCGCGGCGTGGCTGCGTGGTGGGGCCGCGTAGCGCGCGCACCCGAGCGTGAAGCCGCAGGTGGCGGGCATCGGCGTGGGCACCGACAGGAATATGATTTGGTGTATGACCAAACCGGGGGTGCACGCGATTACCGTCCGCATCCACGGCGTGGACCGGATCTTCGACTCCGGCGAGCCGGTCACGATCGGCCGGGCACCGGAGGTCGGCCTGACCGTCGACAGTCCTTGGGTGTCCCGGATCCACGCGGAGCTGTCGTGGCAGGGCGGCTGGGTGTTCACCGACCGGCACAGCACCAACGGGGTCTTCATCGACGGTCGGCGTGTCGTTCAACCGGTGCGCGTGGACGAACAGGTTCAGCTGCGTCTCGGGGATCCCGCCACCGGGCCCTTGGTGGTGCTGACCCCGCATCGGTCACGACGCGAGCGTTCGCCGGCGCCCGCGCACACGCCGACCCCCAATGTGCACAAGACGATGATGGCGAGCACCACGCAGCGGCCCCCGATCCGGCATCGTCCGTCCACGGCGCCGATCAGTGCACCCACCCGCATTCCACCGGCGGGCCTGTCCATCGGTCGTACCGGCGAGAATCAGATCGTCGTCGACGATGTACTCGCCTCGCGACGCCACGCCCGGCTCGTCCGGATTCGAGAGGGCCTCGGCATCGAAGATCTCGGCAGCGTCAACGGCACCTTCGTCAACGGTGCACGAACGCGGAGAACGGTGCTGCGCGAGGGCGACATCGTGACGATCGGCAAGGTCGACCTCGTCGTTGCGGGCGGGACCGTCCGGCATCGGCAACGTGCCCCCGCGGAGACTGGCCTGAGTCTGCACGGCGTGGGGTTCGTCGTCGAGGGCACCAAACAACTGCTGGTCGACGTCTCGATGGGCGCCGGGCCGGGTTCGTTGACCGCGATGATCGGACCGTCCGGTGCCGGGAAGTCGACGCTGGCAAGGGTGATTGCGGGCTCCACCAATCCCTCCCGCGGCGCGGTGACCTTCGAAGGCCGTAACCTGCATGCCGAGTACCCGGCACTGCGCACCCGAATCGGGCTGGTTCCGCAGGAGGACGTGCTGCACCGCCAGCTCACCGTTCGCCAGGCGCTGCGCTACGCGGCCGAGTTGCGGTTACCGCCGGATACGATGGCCGCCGACCGCGACCGGGTGATCGCCGGGGTACTCGCGGAGCTCGCGCTCACCGAGCACGCCGACACCCGGGTCGACCGGCTCTCGGGCGGCCAACGTAAGCGTGCATCGGTGGCGCTGGAGCTGCTGACCGGCCCGTCGCTGCTGATCCTCGACGAACCGACCTCGGGCCTCGATCCCGCGTTGGACCGGCAGGTGATGGCGATGCTGCGCCAACTCGCCGACGCCGGTCGGGTGGTGGTGGTGGTCACGCACTCGGTCACGCACCTCGACATGTGCGACCAGGTACTGTTGCTTGCTCCGGGCGGGAAGACCGCCTATTGCGGACACCCCGCCGGAGTCGGAGCCGCACTGGGCAGTTCGGACTGGGCGGAGATCTTCACCAGGGTCAGCGCGGACCCGGACGGCGTGTTCGCCGCGTACCGGGCGCGGGAGGCACGGGGGTCGAGGCGGCCGGCCCCTGCGCCGCCCCGAGTCGGCCCACCCGGCAGGCCGGCGCACACCAGCACCGGCAGACAGATCTCCACGGTGGCGCGCCGTCAACTTCGGCTGATCCTCGCCGATCGCGGCTATCTCACCTTCCTGGTCGTGCTCCCGTTCGTCCTGGGCGCACTGTCGCTCGTGGTCCCGGGTGAGGCGGGCTTCGGCATGGCCGGCCCGGGCGCACCGACGGAGCCGGCGCAGGTCATGGTGCTCCTGATTCTCGGCGCCTGTTTCATGGGGTCGGCGCTGTCGGTACGCGACCTCGTCGGCGAACGCACGATCTATCACCGCGATGGCGCAGCTGGTGATGTGCGGTGGGCTGATCCCGGTCACCGACCGAGCCGTGCTCGACCAGCTGTCCTGGTTGTTCCCAGCGAGATGGGGCTTCGCGGCCGGGGCGTCGACGGTCGATCTTCGGGCACACGTCGCGACGGTGCAGCCAGATGAGTTGTGGCAGCACACATCCGAGATATGGCTGCTCGACGTTGCGATTCTGGTCGTCCTCGGCGCGGCGCTTGGGTTCGCGACCCTGCGTCACCTCCGCCTGAAGTCTTAACTTGAGCGATGACAGACCGGCTGAAGCGATCCTCGAGCGTCTGATGAGCGCTCCGCCCGGCTCTTCCCCTCACCGCGAGCCGACACCGAGAAGGGATCACCCCGCAGTGGGCCGACGGCGCCGCCGTGGTGCTCGGTGGTGTCCGCCCATCAGCCGAGCGCGACCCGATACCCGTCCGCAGACTCCGCCGAGGACGAGCACCGCCGCCAGCTCGCCGGACATCACGATCGAAGGGCCCAACGCCTCGACTGGTTCCGCACCCCTGTCACCGCGGAGCCCTTGCGCGTCGAGGTCGTCGCGGATCTGGTCGTGGACTACGTCCACACCTTCGACGAGCAAACCGGAGCCTTCGAGGCCAGTCCGGGAAGACGGGCAATCACCGGTTCCCTCGCTCGCCGCCCGCGCTCATCCACCCGTGGGAGTTGCGGTGGTCGGGGCCGATTCATCGGTGGTCTACCGCAGACTTCGACTGGGCAGTTGCTGTGCACGAAACCGATGCCGATTGGTCGCAGGTCCTTGTTGTGGCCCCGGTCAACGCGTGATGTGCCACAGGATGACGTCATGGACGTGACGCGACTTCTCCATTCCGCGAAACTCTGCCGTGTGCACCTTGCCGGCATCGATCGCGATGCCGCCGCCGGAGAAGAAGGCTCCCGCCCAACTCTTGTTGCTGACAGCGGAGACGGAGCGAATCTTGCCGTATGGGATCGAGGTGATCGCCGTTTTGTTGCCTACAAAACTCTTGTCCTGCAGGATGACCCGCCAGTTGGTGAGGGCGACGAATCCGGTACCGGCGCCAATGCAGTCGTAGACGGCGATGACGGATTCGCCCTGCAAGAGTCCGCTTTGGATCTGCGCGAGCTGCTCGCGCCGGTCGAAGATGGGTTGCTGTGTGTGCATGATGTGTGTCCGGACGTGTTGTGCGCTGATGATTACTGACTGCCCACAAGAATCCGGTGACGACACCTGTCAGGTGACCGTGACCGATTGGGCGACGGCTCCGCTGCTATCGCACACCACGGTCACTGTTGGCTCGCCGGGAGGAAGACCGCCGAAACTCAAATAAAGTGAGCCTGCCTCATTCGCTACGCCCTCCCTACTCTCCGGCGGGTTCGAGTCGGTGGTGGCTACGCACTTCTCCCCTGGCACAGCGCCATTTATGAATACGTCAACATAGCCGGGGCCGCCATGGGAGCTGCCATAGATGTTAACGCTGTAGCCCTGGGCGGGTCCTGGGGCCGGCGCTGGGGCCGGTCCCGAGCCGGGTCCGGTGGGTGTGACCGTGACCCATTGGCCGTAGCCTCCGCTGCTGTCGCACGCGACGGTCACCTGGTGATCGCCGGGCTCGGCCGGAATAAAGATAGCCAGAAACCCTGCGTCATCCACGACGCCGCCAAAGGTGTAGCCGTTGTCGACGACCAGACAGTTCTCCCCTGGCGTACCGTCGGTTACATATACTTCCACCTCGCCGGCATTGCCATACATCTCAACGGTTCCTGCGGCGGAGGCTATTCCCTGACCGAAAAGCACCAGGGAAACCGTGGCGCCGACACACACAGCGGCGCGAAGACCGGTGTGTTTCATGATCGAACCCGTGACTGGGAGAGCCGGTGTGTCGGCGGCGACGCGAGCGGCGGACTTGACGAACTCGGGGAACATGGCGGGTCCTTTTCTATGAGTACCTCGGCGGGTAAGAAAAGGATCTGGCATGCCGCTTGTCGGATTCTGAACAAAGTCTTGTAATGGTCTAGCGAACTCGACGCGGGCCTGGCACCGGTCAGCGCCACTCCGCCGAGACTTCTGCGCCCTGTCCCGCGGACGAGCGTGGCCGATGCCCGTACGGGGTGGATGGGGACGGTGTTGACTGGAAGCGGCGACACATCCGGGTGAGGCGGTGACGGCATGGGTGAGCACGGCCCGTTGATGCCGGGTGAAGTGTTCGCCGGGTACACCATCGAACGCGTGCTCGGTGTCGGGGGAATGGGCACCGTGTACGCGGCCGCGCATCCGCGGCTGCCACGGCGGATCGCACTGAAGGTGCTGCACCCGGCCCTGGCCCAAGAGGACGACGCCCGCTCCCGGTTCGAGAAGGAGGCCGACCACGCCGCCCGGCTCGAGCACCCGAACATCGTCGCCGTCTACGACCGCGGCCGGGAGGGCGACCGGCTGTGGATCGCGATGCAACACGTTGCGGGCACCGACGCCGCCACCGCCGGCGAGGGCGGCCCCCTCGATCCGTCCCGCGCCGTGCACATCATCACCGAGACCGCCAAGGCGCTGGACTATGCCCACGAGGCCGGGGTGTTGCACCGGGACGTCAAACCCGCCAACATCCTCCTCGAACACCCCCGGCCGGATCACCCCGGTGATCCCGGGCGGGTGCTGCTCGCCGACTTCGGGATCGCCAAGGCGCTCGAGCACACCCAACACCTGACGAAGACCGGGATGTTGGTGGCGAGCCTGCAGTACGCGGCGCCGGAACAATTCGCGAACATCCCCCTCGATGCCCGGACCGACGTGTACTCGCTCGGCTGCACCCTGTTCCGCCTGCTCACCGGGGCGCAGCCGTATCCCGGATCGACCCTGGCCCAGCTAATGGCCGGGCACCTGAACTCGCCTATCCCCCGGCCCACCGCCGTGCGGGCCGGGCTGCCCACCGGGTTCGACGCGGTCATCGCGCGGGCGATGGCCAAGGACCGGGAGCACCGCTACCCCAGCTGCGGGGCCCTGGCCTCGGCCGCAAAACACGCACTCGGGCCGCCGCAGGCCGACATCCCGACCTTGGTGCGCGAGGAACCGGAGACGGACCGGTCCCATCCACCGGGGCCTCCCACACCGGGACCGTCCACTCGACGGCAGGAGGAGACGACGGTGCGGCGCACCGAGCTCCCGCCCGAACCGGACCAGGTGACGCAGCAGCAGATCGAGACGTGGGCCGGCGCAGGTCGGCCGGATTCGGCGCAACCACCCCTCGGACCGCCGATCAGCGACCGACCGCAGGAGCATCCGCCCCACGCCGGGCGTCACCGCGCACCCTGGTGGCGGCGCCCCGTGACACCGATCGTCGCGGTCGTGGTCGTCGCACTGTGCGCCGTGGGCTACACGCTCTGGCGCGGTCAGGACACGGATGACCGGGCAGCCCAGAACCCGGGAATGGTGTTCGACGGCATGTACGACGCGGCGTACCAGGTGCAGGCCACCTACGGCGGGGACTACAGCGGCGAATCCGAGTTCACGGCGCGGTGGGCGGTCCGCACCCATTGTCCCGCCGCCACCGGTGCCTGCGTCACATCGGTCACCGCCACACGTCCAGACGATCCTTCGGGATCGCCGCCGTCGCAGTTCGTGATGGACTACAGCGACGGAACCTGGTCCGGTGTGCGGGAACTACCCGCAATCGGCTGCCAGGACCCCGAGACCGGTGCCCCGCTCCAGGACGTCCCCAGCTGGGATTCGCGAACGCTGACACTCGACGGCCCGCAGCTGGATGGCCATTCCCTGACGGGCACGAAGGTCGAATATCGCGGCAACCCGTGCGCGCGGCGATACGAGGTCGGCATCACCCTCCGGCGCACCGGCGATGTCGACCCCGCCATCCCGCTCACCCCGCCCATCGAGATAGCGCCGATCGGCCCGACCTCACCCGGCGCGGCGCTGACCGGAACCTACAACTACATCACCACCCCGGCGGTGGTACCGCCCGGCGGGGGCGATCGCGGACCGGAGACCCTCACCGGCCGTTTCCGGACGCATTGCCTGCGCACCGGCGACCGGTGCGCATCGGTCTTCATTACCGACGCAAATCCGGAGGGGAGAATGCACCTTTACGCGGACGGGCAGTGGATTTGGACCTTCACCGCCGCCCCGCGCAGCTGTTTAAACAAACCCGACGATCCGCGGACAACGTCCGTCAACTACCGCACAACCCTCGTCCGCACCGGTGCCGGCGAGGGGCCGGCCCAAAAACTCGCGGGCCGCTGGGTCGAAACCTTTCACGGCGACTGCCCAACCACCTACGAGTTCACCGTCGACGTCACCCGAACCGGCGACTGAGAAATGACCGCGACGACGGGCCGGATTCCCGGCGCCGAACAGGTGGCGCCGAAGGACCGGTCCGGCCCGTCCCCGAACTCCGTCGTCGCCGCCCTCGATCACGCGATAGACACCGTCTCGCGTCGCAGTCGCTGACGGCCGCGCCGCTCGCGATGCCTCTTTCCTGGAGAATCCGGTTCTCGGCGTCGACGTTCGGCGTCGGTTCGTAGGATCCGGGCCGACGGGTGTTCGGGCTCACCCTCCCGATGACAACCTCGTCCATGGAGGTGATCTGCTTGCGGACTTCGGCGGCGGACCGTCGACGTGGACTCGTCGTGTCGGACACATTGCCGTTTCGCGTGATCTCTTGGCATCCGTCGGCGCGGCATTGGCCGGGCGTCGGACAAGGACATCATGACCCCAAACTTGGCAGCCGGTGGCGGGTAGTTCCGTCACGGCGGACCATGTTCCGTAATCGACGTCCCCACCTGGGATTCGCGGAACGCCATTCGCGATCGTCACCGGCCGACCCGCAGAAAGATTCCGCATGGATGCAACCCGCAGCTCGCAGTGGGCTTTCCGGGGCGGTGCCCGGGGAAAGCGCGCCGGGCCGGGCAAGCGGCTCCCCGCACCTTCTCGTCGAGCCATCCACAGCCCGGGCGGCGGCGCGTACCCGGGCGGGGTTGGATGCGCCGCCGCCGATCCCGGTGCTGAACGACTCCCGGTTCATGGGCGCCCGGGTCGTTTCCCGAGGCACGGATCGGAAGGGGCCAACCACCACCACCGCGCCCCGGCTCGGTCGGCGTCGTTCGGGTGAGGCGGTGACAGCATGTGGCATCGTTCGATCGGTGGGGTCGACGGGTATGCACGCGAGCCCGCACCCTCCCAGGAATCCGCCAGATCGCGTGAGAAGGAGTTGGTGACGACATGACCGAGACAAATGGCGAACCGCACTCACGGCCAGGGCATCACCGCCAGATCGCTCGAGAACCGACAGATGTGCTCGCGAAGGTGGCCGAAGCCGACCGGTTGCAGGGTGTCCTGTGACAGAAGATCTTCCTTTTTGCCAATGAATCTTGCTTATCCCGGCTGTCTCGCCACTGTAGTTTGCTCGGTTCGAGTTCACCCACCCTGGCCGGCAGGCCAGTTCGCAGGGCCGATGCGAATCACTGCAGCCTGCCGACGGTGCATGAGCAGACGGCAACACACGCCGGTTCAAGCAAGATTCACTGGCACACAGCGCCCGGCGGCCATCTCACCAACCCCCGAAACGCTGACAGGCACACCCGAATCCCGCCAGTCAAAATTCCTCGGCCCAGGTCACAGCTCCGCACCGAGGACAATCCCGTGTCACCGGACACAGGGCGAGGAGGAACGTCGCCGCCGTCAGGGCGGGCCCGCGAGTGAACAGCAGCGGGCACGGGGGGAGGCCACCGCCGCCGTGCAGGACGCGGTGTCAAGGTGAGGCCCGCGCGGAACTCGAGCGCATCCAGGCCGAGGCCGCGGAGAAATCGCGGCCGCCGCGGCGCGCAGGATCGCCGCGGCGGAGCCAGAGGCACGGGAGACGATCGAGGAGATCCGCCGCCCACCGCCACCGACATCGGAGACGAGAGACTCGGCTGCCCAACAAAGTTCACGCGGCGCAGGAGGCGGCCGCCGAGGCTCAGCTCGCCCAGACCCGCGCCGAAACGCAGGCCGCTGCAGCGCGCAAGCCGCCGCGCGGGAAGGCGGCGAACTCGCCGACCTGCGCACCGAGGCCCGCGCGCTGCGCGCCGCCGAGCAGACGAGCAGACGAGCAGACGAGCAGACGAGCAGACGAGCAGACGATCGAGGAACTACGGCGCCAGCCCGGCGGCCGTGGCGCCGACACCTGACCCGCGGCCCTGCTCGGGTAGCCGCCGGACAAGGCACGGGCCGACGGTGGGTGGTGTACGGCGGCCAGGGCCCCGGCACCGAGCCGAGTCCTCGGCATCGAGGAGACTCGGCGCGAAAAGCCCGGTGCGACCGCACCCAGGCCGGGCGGTGAGAGCGGGCGGTGAGAGCGGGGCGACGGTGGGATACCGGGTTCGTTGATCTCGACGGGCATCCTGCGGTTGTGGGGCAACCGACCCGCCGCACTGGCGCCGCCGTCGTCGGCTGGCTGCCCGAACGGCGGTCCCGAGTTCGCGACCCGATCGAATTCGTGGCCGTATACTTCACGCAGTGCCGCACACCGACCATAGAGGTTGGACGGATCCACGAAAACCTTTCGAGATCGCGCCGCCCTCCGCCGGCACGGCGCACAGGTAACCCGCCACCGAAGAGGTCTTCGTGACTCGCCCACCGCAAGGTCACCAACAGTGGCCACCCAGCGACGCGGCGCGGCCCAGGCCGAGAAGCCCATTGCCGCGCACGGTGAGGGTAGTCGTCGGACTCGGACTCGCCGTGGTCGTCGGACTCGGACTCGCCGTGGCCGTCGTCTCGGTCGGCATCGTCGCGCTAGTTGTCTTCTTCTCGACGCCAGGCGAGGTGAGGCCCGTCCTCGCCACCGGCGACTGCATCCGGATCCTGAAGATTTCCGGTAATACCGTGTCGGAAATCGAATCCGGCGAACGCGACTGCTCCGATGTGGAGGCGACCTTCGAAATCGTGAACAAGCTTCCCGGATCTGCGTATTGCGGTAAGGGGTACGCCAACCAACCCCTCCAGGACTACACCACCGAGTTCTTCGATTCATACCATCTAGTCGGAACATTGTGTCTCATGCCGAATCTACGGGCGGATACCTGCTACGACATCGAACGCGAGGTTCGCTACTTTCCCGCGCCGTGCGGATCGTCGCCCACCGTGGTGAAAGTTGCGAGCCGCGCCGACGGCACGGCCGATCAGTCCGAATGCGACGGGATCGACACCATCAAAGTGGCTGTCTACGACAAGGACCCGAAGAGAACCTACTGCCTCGTCGACGCGCACGGCTGATCGGCGCTCACCCCGCACCCCGCCGCGCAACATCCACACAACCGACCGTAGAGTTCGCACTGGAGGATCACGACACCGCCGTCCACGCCTGCGACACCGGTCGGCATCGACAAACGCCGGACGCCTTCGCGGGCCTTCGATCGTCCGTCGGCCCCCGCCGCGCAGGCCCCTGCAACTCGTGCCCGATTCGCGGTCTCATGCCTCGACAGGTGGCTAGCCACCGCGGGAGACACCGAACCCTCCTCCGGCTCGAAGCTTTGTCTCGCATCCTGATTAAACGATCGCTATGCAGGACACCGGGCCATTCAGTTTCGCTCGCACCGCCAACGGGCTCGTCGCTGACCGCAAGGTGGTGCCGACCTGCGGTTGATGCCCCCGGTGATGGCGTGGTGGACTGTCCGGCGTTCCCCGGTGGTGCACGCTGAGGCGCTCGTCGGGCGGATGTGCTCGGGCGAGGGCGGTGGCCGCCGATGGAGTGGAGCCGGGCGGTGAAACGTTCACTCAGGTAGGCGAGGGGCAGGGAGATGAGGTGGTCTCGTTCGACCTGCTCGGGTGCGACGCCGAACTGGTCGGCGACACTGTCGCGTTCGTCGAGATTCACGACTGTGCCTGCGCCCAGTTCTCGGCCCGGGCGACGGCCGCGGTCAAGCCCTGCTCTGAGGCCATTGCGGTGAGAAGCTCGCGGTCGCTGCGCAGGTAGAGCGGGGTGAGGGCTTCCGGGGTTTCGTTCTTGGCATCCCGAGGCGGGGCCACCGCGACCATCAAGGATGGTCTGTTCCGGGGTGGTCACCTAGCGCGGGCCCGAGTGGGGGTCCACCCGTTCGGCATCGAACTCGGGGTTGTCGCTGCGGAGGAAGCGGGTGGGGGCGTTCCGATCGGTGAGGCTGATCGTCCAGAGACGGCGGGGGGGACGGCGGAAATACGCGCAGGTGTATTTGTCGGCGCTGCGGCTGATGACCCATCACCAGAGTCCCCGGGACGGACTCTGCCGCTCTCAGTGCGCGGACTACGCGGAGTCCGTCGACATCGGGTGAGCGTGCATCGAGGATCACCACATCAGGCGACTCGGCCGTCGCGCGTATTGGCACGGTGTGTCCGGTCTGCACGTGCAGGCCGGCTGCGTGAAGCGGGGCGGCGAACTGCGGTTCGACGTCGGGGCGGCAACGAGCACCGTTCCGGGAACGGGTGGGTGGGCGGCAGGGAA
>RRBB01000286.1:0-11914 GCA_006543605.1 Rhodococcus sp. WS4 | reverse complement strand
CAGGAGTGGGTCCGGGCGTGGCGGAGGGGTTACTAGGGCTCGTCTGCCGCGCTTCGTCGGATCCGCGGGTGGGGCCGGGTCGGGGGATCCGATCGGGGGTGGCGTACACCATCAACCCGGACGCGCCGGGCGACCCCGCTGGACCCCGGGGCCGACATCTGCACCCCCGCCGCCAAGCCTGCAGGCGAGACCCAGTTTCTGGGGAGCCCGTCGTCGTCGCGGAGCGTGAGGTGGGTGCCGGGCGCAAACCAGTACCCTGTCTGTACCGAGAACATCGAGGAGTGGAATCTGTGGCACGCAAGGTCGTGGTGAAGCTGGTCGACGACATCGACGGGACCGAGTTCGGTGCGGACGGCGAGAGCATCGGCTACACATTCGATGGAATCGAGTACCAGATCGATCTGAAAGACGAGCACGCCAAGGAGTTCCGCGAGACACTCGAGTACTACATCGCCCACTCCACTCGCATCGGCGGCCGCAAACACCGCTCGGACCGGCCGGTCAACCCCGGAGCCGCGAAACGGCAGCCGGGTGAAATGAAGAAGATCCGCGCCTGGGCGATCGAGCAGGGCTACGAGCTCGCCTCCCGCGGCCGCATCCCCGCGGAGATCGAGCAAGCCTTCCGCGACGCTCACTGACATGTCTCGTCCGGCCCAGCGGAAACGAGGACGTTTTCGCGGCCGCAGCGGCGGCGAAACCCCCCCGGCCGGCGCGTCGAGAGTGTCCCGACCTGACCGTCCCGGCCAATGACGGGCCGCCCATCGACGTCGTGGGCTCGGGGATCCGAGTGCCGCCACCGGCCGGCTGCGCGCCCCCAGTCCGGGGATGGCAGCGCCATAGTCGGGGTGAGACGCGCGATAACGCCGGGACCTGGACCGATGGTCGAGGACGCCGGGTTCACCGCGCGCGGGTGGGCTGGAGCGGGACCGGAAACGCTACCCAACACTAAAGAAGCTAAAAACACTGAAAGAAGCTAAAGGTGCTGGTGGCGTCCTGCTTCATGAGGAATCCGTTCACCCTGTCGTTTTGGGCGCCGCCCCCATCCCTGGTGGGCCGCGCCGATCTCGCAGACTTCGGCGACGCCCTCGACGACGGTCCCGGTGCTCCCGGTCGCGCGACGATCTACACCGGGGCGCGTGGGGGCGGTAAGGCGGTCATGCTCAACGAAGCGGAGGCACAGGCCCGCAGCCGTGGTTGGCTCGTCGTATCCGAGACCACTACACCCGGATTGGTCGACCGGCTCACCGGAGAACACCTGCCCTGGTTGCTCCGCGAGCACGGCGAAACCGGGGGAACGAAGCGACGCCTGTCGGGGATCATTGCCGCCGGGATCGGGGGCGTTAACTGGACCACCACCGACGCCCCGCCGCCGGCGGTGAGCCTGCGTCACCAGATAGACGAACTCACCGACGCCCTTGCCGAACACGAGACCGGCCTGTTGATCACCGTCGACGAGATCCACCGGTGTAGCCGACGGCTGGGGCGTCGTTCTGCACTGTGTCGTCGGTGAGTGTGAGAATGGCGGCATGGAGGGGTTCAGAGAGTTTGCGCACGAGGTGATTTCCGCGTTGCGGCCGGTGTTGCCCGCCGAGACGCTCGACCATGTGAGGTTCGCGATCGAAGATGATCGGATCCATCACGCGGTGATCGAGGCGGTCGGTGGTGCAGCCAAGCATCAGGTCGTCGTTCCCTCGCGGATCGTCGAATTGGTGCACGCCCGCACCACTGACGGGGCGTCGTTCGGCTGGAAGGACGCCTGGACGCTCAAGCACTTACTGCGAAAGGTTCGTACCGACGCCGACACATAGCCGGCCGTCGGCGCCGCCGGTCGCGAGAGAAGCAGCAGCTGTATCGGGACAGCGGCCGCCGGCGAGGTCAATCGTTACAGAATCCGCAAAGCAGGGCATTGGTTTTGGCATTTGCTCAGGTCGCAGCGTTTCTTGTGATGCACCCGTTCCGGGGACCCCGGTTCGTCGGCGCAGGCTGGTCCTGGTCGTCGGGCGATCCGGTGACGTGGACGTTGGTGCGGGCAGCCCGGATCCGCATCATGCCGGGATGCCGGGCAGTCGGCATGATCCCGGGCAACAGGAACATCCACATCTGGTCGACCCGCTGCTCGAGATCGGTGCGGTGGGTCAGGACCTGGGACACGGTCTGCACCCCGGTGAACGCGCCGATGACGAACCGTGCGAACGTGGGCGGGTCGATGGTGTCGAGGAGGTCGCCCTCGGCGATGGCGCGGGTGGCCAGGGTCTGGGCGGCGGTGATCCAGTCCAGGTAGGGGCCGGCGGGTCCCCGGTCGTCGGCGCTGAGCTCGAGGGTGATCCGGATGCCGGCCCGCACGATCGGATCCTCGACGATCTGTCGGGCCATCTCGTGACAGAGCATCACGATCTGCTCGAGCGCCGACGCCTCCTGCACGGCGATGGCCTCGACCGCGGCGATGGAGATCCGGTGTTGCTCGGCGATGATGTGCCGGGCCAACTCCTCCTTGGACCGGAAATGGAAGTACAGGGCGCCCTTGGTCATTCCGGCGGCTTCGGTGATCTCGACGAGGCTGGCTCCCTCGAACCCGGACTTGTCGAACATCTCCGCTGCGCCGCGGACGATCTGCGCCCGGGTCGCCACCGCCCGTTGCTGTTGAACCATTCGCCGCACCTTCCGTGCCACCTCGGGTGAGGCCCGGTAAATCGGGTCGCACCCCTGCAGCCCTGCGCGAACGCTACCAGCGGTACGGGTTCGACCCTTCCCGCGAGGTACCGGTGTCCTGTGCCCACCGCTCTCAAAAACAGACCCTTCCCCCTGTTTTCTGGTAGGGTTCGTTTGGTCATGGCAGGTCACATGACGGCATGAGTCGCTGGGGCGATTCGCGCGAGGGGTGGCGTGCAGGTGCCGCTCGGTGTTCGGGCGGGGTGGCACCTGCAGCCGTATCCACCTGCCGCTGGAACAGCGATAGAGATGTCACGCCGATCTCATCTCCCCGCAACAGGTGTGATGCGCCGGACTCATACGCTCGGTGTTCATTCGCCACACCAATCCGATGGGTCACCGCTCATGGACAACAAGACATCCCGGACCTCACCGACCACTCCGTCTCCGCGCCCGCCTTCGGCCGGTCAACTCTCTCCCCAGGGCCTTGCCGGTGTCGTCGAAGCACTCACCGGTCAACGTGTCCCCCCGCGCCAGGATGTGGGTGGGCCCCGCGACAAGTAGCCCCAAGAAACACCGCTTGGATGGCCGCGGTGACAGGCCTGGCAGAGGGCTCTGATGATCTAGTGGAGCATTGGGTTTTCCCTAGAGAGTGCGGCCAGACGCGGCCAGGCGGTCAGAACCCGGGGCTGCGGAGAGGGCTCATCCGGAGCCGGCCGCGCTCACGATGATGCGCGAAGCAATGCCAGTGCCTCCGGACCACCCATCCCCGGAGCAGGTCCAGGCCTGGGTCGAGCTGGCCGAGCTCGTCGTCGACGACGATTTCCGCGCAGTGTCTGCCGAATGGCCCAGCACCAGGCGGCCGAGAGCGCCGACGGTGACGAGACCGGCGTGCACCATCACCTCACCGAATACATCCGGGCCACGGTCACTCGGGCCATGGGGGCGACATCAGGCCCCAGTAGCTCGAAGGTCGGGCCGGTCGTGGACGATCTCGTCGCGGTATGCGCAGACCTTCGACGCCACGGGCAGCACGCACTACCGAAAGTCCCTGGTGCTTCGTCTCGAGGCGGCCAACGACCCTCTGACCGAATGGTATTGGAAGCTGCTGAGCACCATCAGCGGGTGGCCCTTCCCCGCCTACTTTCGCGCCAGTCCTTGTTTGGTTTACTCAGGCGCTTCGCGCGCACTCCCAGTGCTGGCGGGGTTCGCCCGTCCGACGTTCACCGTGCGCCCCGGGCCAACTCCGTCCAGGTCGATTCGCCTCGGTTTTTGGTCACCGGTCCCGCTGTGACACATGCCATCGCAGTAGCGGATTCCGTACTGGGCAATCGTTCAGTTACAGTCCGTGCGTGAGGCGTTATCGCTGGCTGTGGAAGTCGTGTGCTGTCGCGAGCACCGTGGCGTTCCCGATGGGCGCTCTGGTCGCAGTCGCGTACGACAGCATTGTTCTCGGCGCGATGGCCGCCGTCCTGCTTGGTGATGCGGTAATACTCGGAATCATCGCAATACGCGGCGGCGTGCATCCGACCCTCGACGAGGACTCCCGCCAACCGCGTTCGTGCGGTCCCAGATCGTGAAGACAATTCCAGGTGGTCGTGCGCAGTAGATGGTCGAGGCTCGAACGTAATCGGCAGTGGCGTCGGTTCGCCGCAGATAGGCTGACCGCCACGTTCTGGTCGGTGTAGAGACTCCGTCCTACGTCTGCCGACCTCGGCGGGGTCTCGCTCGCCGCGGCCTTGGGCGACTGGGCAGTGAGACCCCACCGCAGCGCGTCACGGCTCAGCCGGTGGGGTCTCTTTGCGATTAGATTAGCCGTCGATCGGTTCGCAGATCGCGACAGGGCCTGGGCAACCCGGGGTGGCGCACTCGTGCATCGGGGTCGGTGATGAGCACTCTTCGTTGGCGATGGTGGAGCTGTGCGAGGTGCTCGCGGATCCGAACATCGCTCGATTGGTGACGGGCTGTCTGCCGCGAGAAGTCTTGTGCGGCCGGGCAACGACTTTGATCGCCTCCGCATCGGGGGTCGCCAGCCATCGGACGCAGCTGGTGGGAATCGGTGCGCGGACAGCTCCGTGTTGAGGGAGGGCGGCGGAGCATTCTGGAATACCCGCAATGTCGAGCTGTATATCCAGGTAGGTGACCCAGATGCTTAGAGGCGGGATCTTGCCCCGGAACGCGGGGCGCTCGACCCCGCTTTGTCTGACGAGCTGGCCATGATCGCGGCGGGTCGAACCTGTTATCCGGGCAATTCCGGATGAAGGTTTACACCTAATCTCTCCGAAATTATAGGGCGCGAGACTCTTTATTGGCAGCGATTGTGTCGGTAGCCCCCCCCCGGGTTGGGTTCCGGTGCGGGATGAAGCGAAGGTGGACGAAATGCGCGGCGCGCCTTAAGCAAGCTGGACCTGACGGAGGTGACCGTCAACCGGATTGGTGGCGCGGGCTGACTGCAGTCGGCGGGCGTCACGGCTCGGAGCGCGGTGGTGTCGGGGGCATTGGGGGCAGATTCGCCAGTACACCGACACCGGTGCTGCTCGAAGCAGGTGCCCGGATCTGAGATCAGGCGGAGTCTTTGTCGCGCTTATCCGCGGCTTGGCAGTTCGCCCTCGAATGCGTCGACGGTTTCGGTGACGGCGGCGGTTAAATATCGCAACCCAGCCCCGGTACATCGCTCTGGCATCAGATTGGCTCAGAGTCCAACACTGATACCGATATCGATACCGATAGTGCATAGGTCGATGCATAAATAGCGTTGGACTCGCATCACGAAACCCTCGTACTGTGAGTTCAGTCGCACAGATCGCCTCGATTCAGGAGAATTTCTTGACCACCTTTGCCCCGGACGAGCTCGCCGGACACCTCGGCTCCGGACTACTGTCGTTCCCGGTTTCCCACTTCACCGAGAATCTCGCCATCGACGAGACTGGATATCGGGAGAATATCTCTCGGCTGACCAGCTACGAGGTCGCCGGGATCTTCGCCGCCGGCGGCACCGGCGAGTTCTTCTCCCTCACCGGCGGTGAGATCAGTACGCTGGTACGGGCCGCGGTCGCCAGCGCACCGGAGGACACCCCGGTTCTCGCTCCGGCCGGCCTCGGCGCCAAGCAGGCGATCGACATGGCCCAGGATGCACAGGCCGCCGGCGCCGACGGCGTCCTGCTGTTCCCGCCCTACCTCACCGAAGCATCCGGCGACGGCTTGCGCGAATACGTCCGAGCGGTCTGCCGGAACACTGAACTTGGCGTCGTGGTCTACAACCGGGCCAATGCCGTCTACCCCGCCGACGCGTTGGCTGAAATTGCCGAAACCTGCCCCAACTTCATCGGATTCAAGGACGGCGTGGGTGACCTGGAGGCCATCACCCGTATCCACGGCCTGCTCGGTGATCGCCTGGTCTACATCGGTGGCCTGCCGACCGCAGAACTGTTCGCAATGCCCTACCTAGAGCTGGGGGTTACCACCTACAGTTCGGCCATCTTCAACTTCCTTCCCGACTTCGCGCTGGCTTTTTACCGCGCCGTCCGCGCCCGGGACACCGTGACGGTGCGCCGTCTGCTGAACGACGTGGTCCTGCCCTACGCGGCAATCCGCGACCGCAAGCCCGGCTACGCGGTGAGCATCGTGAAGGCGGGTATGCGCCTCACCGGACACTCGGCCGGACCCGTTCGGCCGCCGCTGACCGAGCTCGATGAGACCGAGCTGGCCTTGCTGTCCGACGTCGTCAAAGCTGCCCATCAGCTCACATCGGCACTGGCCACAACAGGTTCGTGAGGGAAACACTGATGATTACCCATGGTGTCGACAGCCGTGTTGCCGTCGCCGCGCATACACCGACCGGCGCAATGATCATCGGCAACACACCGGTGGACGGGGCCGCGATCGCGCAGTTCCTCCGTCCGGTCGCCTATCGGGACCTGCTGCTTTCGACCTGGCGGACTCGACCCTCCGCCGGTATCCGGCGGAGGGTTGACGGACGTCAGACCCACCCCAGACCCATTGGTAAGGATGAACGGCCATGACCGCATCAAAAATCCAGACCAGCGCGAGCATTATCGAACCACCGGTAGCCAGCGAACCGGCGCGCATCCCTGCTCGCCGCAGACCGCGGCTACGGCGAGACTCGCTGATGACCGGCGTCAAGGCCGCCGTGGGCATCCTCGGGCTGTTGGGCCTCTGGCAGCTCGCGGTCGTCGTCACCGACCCGCCCGAATTCATTCTGGTCGGCCCGCTCTCGGCGTTCCAAGAGTTGTTCGCCCGACCGGACTATTTCGTCACCAATGCGTGGGTCACCATCGGTGAAGCGCTTGCCGGATTCGTTGGCGGCGTTCTGCTGGGTGTCCTGTTCGGTGCACTTTTGCATTACTCGCCCACGGTGCGCACCTTTCTCTATCCAGCGCTGGTTGCCGTCGATACCGTACCCAAAGTCGCACTGGCACCGCTGTTCATTGTGTGGTTCGGTTTCGGGTTCGAGTCCAAGGCGTTCGTTGCGATGGCCATCGCATTTTTCCCGCTGGTCATCAATACCTTCGATGGCCTCAGTTCGGTCCCGCATGAGCTCAAAGAGCTGGCACGGATCAACAAGGCCTCCACCTGGAAGCGGCTGACGAAGATCGAGTTCATCTATGCGCTTCCCTCGATTTTCTCCGGCTCGAAGATCGCGATCTCCCTGGCCGTCGGTGGCGCCGTCGTCGGTGAATTCATCGCCGGTTCGAAGGGTCTTGGTTATGTGATCATGCTCGCCAACAGCCAGGTGGATCTGGCGTCGATGTTCGCCGCATTCTTCGTCCTCGCCGCGATCGCGCTGGTCTTGTTTTTCATCGTCGACTTCACGGGCAAGAAGCTCATGCCGTGGAAGTCCTATACGAAATGACCACAAAGCTTGGAGACCACCATGAGTAAAACACGCACGTGGCGCTCCGCAATCGTCGCGGCGATGCTGTTGCCGTTTGCCGCGGCCTGCGGCACAGGAAGTTCGGAGAACGCGATGTCGGTCATGGTCGACGTCGGTTACCTCCCCAAACACGCACCCTTCTTCGCCGCCGTCGATCGCGGGTTCTTCGGCGCGGAGGGACTCGATGTCACCATCATGCCCGGCTCCGGCTCGGGCAATACCGTCGCTGCGGTCGATACCGGAAAGGTGGACGTGGGCTGGGCCGACTTCGGTGTCACCGTTCTCAATCAGGGTCGCGGCGCCCAGGTCACGCAGGTCAACCTGTTACAGGCCCGATCGGCCTATGCGGTGGTCGCGATGTCCGACGGAAACATCCACGGCTGGGATGACCTCAAAGGCAAAACCGTCGCCACCGAAGGTGCCGGCGCCATGACCTCCATGTGGCCCTTGGCCCTGAGCAAGCTGGGGCTTGCCGAGCAGGACGTCAATGTCGTTCACGCCACCAGCAGCGCCAAGATCCCAGGTCTGCTCTCGAAGCAGTGGGATGCCAACCTGGCGCTGTCGGTGTCGGATGCTCCCGCGATCGACGCGCTCGGCAAGGTGCCGGTGGTGCTGAAGTGGTCCGATATCGGCATCGACCTGTACGGCAACGGCCTCATCGTTTCCAACGAACAGCTGAGGAGCAATCCCGACCGGGTCAAGCGATTCAACCGGGCGATGCAACGTGCCTACCTGTGGTCGTGTGAGCACCCGGAGGAAGCCGCCGACTCCTTCCACAAAGAGGTCCAAGGATATGAGACCCGCACCGTGGTGCTCGCACTGGACGAACAGTGCGCTCTCAACCAGCAAGTCGGTGACGAGGATGTGCCCTTCGGCCGCATGACCGATGCCGGGGTACAACAGATGATCGACGTCTCGCGCGAGTTCCTCGGCCTCGACCCGAACACGACGCTCAATCCCGCCCAGGTCTACAGCAACGACTACCTCGACCCCGTTTCCGGTGACGACATCGCCGTACCGTGACCGCCTACTCCCTCCGGAGCCAGTAATGAACAGCCACAACGCAATCAGTGTCAACAACGTCGGGGTCTCGTTCCGGTCCCGTGACGGCGACACCAACACCGTCCTGCAAGGCGTGGACTTCGACGTCGAGCACGGCCAGTTCGTGTCCATCGTCGGCCAGTCCGGCAGCGGTAAGACAACGCTCCTGAAGACGATTTCGGGACTGCAGCCCGCCACCGCGGGCGAAGTGCTCATCAAGGGCGCACCCATCGCCGCGGGGGTGACGGAGATCGGCATGGTGTTCCAAAGCCCGGTCCTTCTGCCCTGGCGCAACAACCTGGCCAATGTGCTGCTGCCTCTAGAATTTCGCGGCACCCGCGACGCGAACGCCAAGGCCAAAGCCAAGCAACTGCTGGCGATGGTCGGGCTGGAGGGCAAGGCCAAGCGGTATTCCTACGAGCTCTCCGGCGGCATGCAGCAACGTGTCGCCATCTGCCGGGCCCTGGTCTCCAACCCGGAATTGTTGCTCATGGATGAACCATTCGGGGCCCTCGATGCAATGACCCGCGACAGCATGAACTTCGAGATCCAGCGGATCTGGCGGCAAGCGGGATGCAGCGTCCTCTTCGTCACGCACAGCATCTCCGAAGCTGTCTGGCTCGGGGACCGGGTCGTCGTGGTCGGCGGCCGCCCCGGACACATCGTCGCCGACATCACCATCGACCTGCCCCGTCCGCGGGACAAACAGCATCGCTACTCCACCGAGTTCGCCGACTACGTCAGCGAAGTCGAATCACACATCGGAGTTACAGCCGGAATCAGCTGACCGCGAACACTCCGACCATCTCACCTCACGACAGGAACGTCCATGCTGCATCTCTCCGCAGACCCCACAGCACTGGCCACCCAATTCGATCTCCATCCGCAACGAAGCCTGCTGTTCTCCGCTATCCGGCTGGACTCCCATCCGCTGGTCCTGCCGCTGATTGCCAAGCGTCACGGGGACGACCCCACTCTGCTGGTTCGCCAACAGGAACAGGGCAATGTGCTCTCCGCCGGAGTCCCGCGGGAGCGCATCCGATTTTACGCCCCGTGGGTGACCATCGATCCGCGCCCCGTCGCTGATGTTCACACCGCCGCATCGTTGACCGCCCTGGTATCCGAGCTCGCCGGTGACGACGCGGTCGTGCTGGGCGCTGATGTGGTCTACAGCCATCAGCTGGCACTCGCCGAGACCTTGGAGGTCATCACCGAATCGGCCCAGCCTAGTCCGGTGCGGGTTCGCGCGATCTCCACCACTGAGGTAGAAGAACGGTTCGCCCAATGGCGTGAACGCGGTGCGGTGACGGCGACCGAGCTGATCGCCGACGTTGCGCACCTGAAGGGCCTCGACGCACAGTTCGGTGCCGGTGACACCCGCTACTCGAGGCTGAAATCCCTGGCCGGGGAGCGTGAGCTCGATGCCCTGGTCATCGCCGCGCCGCCGAACTTCTCCGAAGTCACTGGACGTGCACCCGGCGACGGAACGGTCGTCATCTGGGTGCCGGGCACCGACCGGGTTTTCGTTGCGGCCACCGACGCCGCTGACAGAGATCACTACGGCACCGCGGTCGGCGAGTACGCATCACTGGGCGAGGCCGTCGCCGCGCTCGTGCCCGGCCGCCGAATCGGCGTCGAAGAAGAGTTCATCTCGGTGAGTGTCGCCGGCGAGCTCGCGGGTCACGGTCTGGAACTGGTGGGGGCTTCCCAGGATCTCGCCCACTGGCGCGATGTCCGCGACAACGAGGACCTTCCTTTCCAGGTAATCGCCGCACGAACCAGCGTGTACGCCATCGAGGAGGCGCTGGCGTGGGCCGAGCAGGAAATCGACGCCGGGGTCGAATTCACCGAGATCGACATCTACCGCCGCTATCTCGGTCACATCGAAGAGTACCAGCGCGACAACGACATCCCGTTCGAGGTGCAGCCGTACTTCACCAACCTCCACTCGTCGAACCGGATGCTGTTTCCCGGGCCGCCGGTGGACTTCCCCATCAACAGTGAGACCACCTGCATCCAGCTCGATGCCGGGGTGCGAGTCATCATCGACGGCGTCGTCGTGGCTACCTCGGATATGGCACGGTCGCTGCCACGAACGGCGGCGGCGAAAGAGGCTTATGAGCTCTTCTTCACCGTGGTCCGGGAGGGCATCATCGGTCAGTTGCGTCCTGGTGTGGTCTGCGAGGACGTTCATGAAGGGACCCTGGAGTTCCTGGCTCCGCATCTGCCCCGCATGATCGAGATCGGGATGCTTGGCGAGGAAACCGATTTCAACACGATCTACCGGCGCCGCAACGTCGGGCATCTGATGGGTAAGCAGGAGTCCTTCGCCAATGAGCTGCGCCCGGGGTACAAGCACGCCCTGGATATCGGGTCCTACGGTGCCGCCGAGATTCCCTGGCGGTACAACGATGCCGCGATCGGCACCGAGGACCTGTGGTTCATCGGCACTGACCGGACCTACATCCTCTCGCAGCGCTGAGCAGGAGCAGTGACAGTGACCGACAACAACACCCATGATCCGCAACGCCGGCTGGCCGACAGGCAACTAAGCCTGCCCGACCTCGGCGCCCCCGCCTACGCCTACGAAGCCTGGACGAGGCACCGCGACATCTTGTACCTGTCGGGACAGATCTCCCGTGCCGCGGACGGACACGTCATAACCGGCCGCGCAGGCGCGGACGCCACCGTGGCCGACGCATCCGCGGCCGCGGAGACCGCAGCACTGAACCTACTGGCCAGAATCGATCAGGCCGTCGGGCTCGGGCACGTTCGGCAGATTCTGAAGCTGAATGTCTGGGTTGCCAGCGACGCTGATTTCACCGACCAGCCGACGGCCGCCGAGGCCGCGTCACGACTCCTGATCGACGTCCTCGGTGATGCGGGCCGGCACGCCCGTACCGCGCTGCCGTCGCATGTGCTGCCGAAGAACGCTCTCGTTGAGCTCGACGCCACGGTCGCAGTGAACGAGTAAGCAGAAAACATCATTCGCATCGCACCGACACGTGACAGTCCTGGGCCCGATCGGAATCGGGCCCAAGACTGTCACGCGTGCCCAGCCTTCCCTTGGCTTCGTCGACGAAGAGGTTGTCCCGGACGTCGTAGAAGTTGAGGTGGCGGTCCCTCGCTCGATGCCTGCCGTGTGGTAGGCATCGGGCGTCTGCCAAGACACACCAACAGCAAGGGACCGCCGTGAAGAAAGTGGGGCTTCCCCCCTGAGTGAGGACATCATGAACACTGGGTCGTGAAGACCCAGAGGAAGAGATGTCACTGATGGCGATGAAGGCGTACTCGGCGGAGTTCAAGGCCGATGCCGTCGCGCTGTACCTG
>RRBB01000285.1:0-12018 GCA_006543605.1 Rhodococcus sp. WS4 | reverse complement strand
GGGTGAGGATCTTGCCGAGGTTGTGCACCGCGGCGTGGAACGCCCATTGGGCGCGGTCGAGGCCGCGGCTGGTGAAGCGGCGGAATCCGAGGTTGTGTTTGGCGTGCCCGAACACAGTTTCGGCGATGGGTGAGCGTTTGCGGTAGGTGGCGATACCGGCCTCGGTGCGCAGCCGGTGGGCCATGGCCTGGATCGGATCCGCTTGCGGTGGTGGCGGTCCGGTGACCGGATCGGCGGTGGCGGCGGCCTCGAGGTGACGGGATTTGCCGGTGGCGATCAACCGGTCCGGTCCCGGCGCGGTGAGATTCTCGCGGGAGCAGTAGCCGGCGTCGAAGAGCATCACCCCGATCAGCTCCTCCGGGGTGGGGGCGGCCGGGTCCGGATGGGCAGGGTTCGCGCCGCGTCGGGTGGTGTCGATCAGGTGCGCCGCCGCCCCGGCCTTGTCGACCATCTCGGGGAAGTAGTCGTAGTCCGCGGGGCCGGTCCCGACCCCGGTGGCCAGGATCAACCCGTCCTCACTGGTGAAGGCCTGACAGTTGTAGCCCTGCACCCAGCCGCCGCCGCGCAGCGGCTGCAACCGCGAATCGGGGTCGGTGGTGTTGCGGCGCCGCTGCCCGGCGGCGGCGGTGCGCTCGCCCTGCTTGCGGAGGGCGGTGTCGAGTTCGGTGCGCCGGCGCCGCACCAGGTGGTTCTTCTCGACCGGTTTCGGTGCGAATCGGGTGCCCCCGCCCCCGGCCGCGGTGCCACCCCGGAACCGCTCGATCACCGCGTGCTGGGCGGCGACCGCCTCGGCCAGACGCCGTTCGGCGGCGGCGACCTCGGCCCCGACCGGCACCCGGCCCATCACCGTCTCACCCGCGTCGAGCCGGGCCAGATAGTCCTGCGCCTTCTGGTCCCGCTCGCACCGTTCGGCCTGCTTCTCCGCGTCGAGCTGCGCCAACGCCTCGGCGATCCGTGCCGAGCGGGTGCTGGGGTCGGCCAACTCTGCCGGCACCTGTCCCGGACCCGGATCGTCCTCGCCGTAGAGGTCGTCCTCGGCGTCATCGGTGGTGGCGTGCGCGGCCACCGCGGCCGCGGCGATCCGCGCGGCCGCGGCCTCGGCCGCCCGGCGCAGCCCGTCCTCGGTGCGGTTGGCGTCCTTCGATGCGTTGGAGGCGATCTTCACCCCGTCCAACGCGATCGTCTCGAGCCGGCCCAGACCCACCCGTGCGGCCAGGATCAGGACCTGCGTGAACAGGGCCTGACAGGCGGTATGGTTGTCCTTGCGGAACCGTGAGATCGTCACGTGATCGGGGGCGTCGCCGGCGCAGATCACCCGGTAGGACACCACCTCCGAGCAGGCCCGCTCGATCTGCCGGGACGACCGCACCCCCCGCGACCACGCCCACACCAGCAGGGTCACCAGCATGTCCGGGTCGTACCCGGCCCGCCCGGCACCGCCGGTGCGGCGGGAGCCATGAAAGGCACTGGTGTCGAGATGAGTGTCGACGATCTCGATCACCGTCCACACCGGATGCGTGGGCGGCACCCACTCCCGCATGTCCGGCGGCAACAAAAACTGCTGATCACGATTCACCGGTCGATACCCCTTGGCCACCAACACATTATCCAAGAAACCTGCGGTCAGGGCGCCGCGGCACGCGGACACCCCGACCCGGAAATTTGAAACAGCCCCCGGGCGGTTGATAAGTACTCACGGGGCGTCAGCCAGTCACCCTCGCGGCATTGCCCGCATCGACGGGCAGCACGGTGCCGCTGATGTGTGCGCTGCCCTCCGCGGCGAAGAACAGCACCACCCGGGTGATCTCGAATGCGTCCAACCACGCGACGGGCTGGGCGTGCAGGCTGCGAAACACCGGTTCCACATCCTCCGCGCCGGGCGTCTCGAGGTCGGGCCGCATCATCCGGTAGAGGGCGTCGTTGTGAATCATCGGTGTCGAGATGTTGCCCGGTGCAATCGCATTCACGGTGATCCCGTGCTGGGCGAGGTCGAGCGCCGCGCTCCTGGTGAGCCCGATGACACCCCACTTCGACGCACCGTACGCGGCCATGTTGGTGTTGCCGGCCCGGCCCAGCATCGACGAGATGGTGACGATGCGCCCGTATCCGCGCCGGATCATGCCGGGCGCCACCGCCCCGACGGTGTTGAAGACGCCCGTGAGGTTGGAACCGATCGCCTCCGACCACTGCTCCTGCGTGAGCGACTGCACCGGGGCGGCCACCGAGACCCCGGCATTCGCGACCGCGATGTCGATCCGCCCGAAGTCGGATTCGGCCTCGGCGACCAGTGCGTCCATCCCGCCGCGGTCGGCGGTGTCCACCTTGGCAGTGAGGCACCGGCGGCCGTGCGCGAGGACCAGACGGACATGTGCTTTCGCTTCGGCTCGAGCCGGGGCACACGTTGATCGTGAACCGCCCAGACCGGCGGATGCGCGGCCATGCCCGACCGCGGTGATCGGCGCAGAACAGGATCAGCGGCGGCTCGAGCGACACCGACGCGAACGACTGACACGTGAACCCCACCGGACCGTCCGAATCGAGCTCGGTCACCACCGTGACCCCGCTGGCGAATTGGCCGAGGGCGCGGCGCATCTCGTCGGGTGAGGGTGCGTCCGAGCGTGTTCCGGGCTGGGCCTCGGCCGGTTCGGGTGACATCAGACCGCCTCCGATTGCTCTTGCGTCGCCGACCGATTCGACGACTCCACCGAGGCTAGGGACACCCCGAAACGGTCACGAGATGCCGTCTCGGTCAGTGGAAGTCCGGGGCCGGGGGCCGCCCGGGCAGGGTAATGTCTCGCTGACCGGGATCGCTCCTGTCCGAGTCGCGGACGCGCTGGCAACGTGATCGACCATGACGACTGACTCGAGTTACGAGGGCACCCTGAAGGAGCTGAAGACCGACCTCGGCGTGCTTCGCTACCACGAGGCCGGCGACGGCCCGCCGCTACTGCTGCTGCACGGCTCCGGCCCCGGCGTGACGGGGTGGCGCAACTTCCGCGGCAACCTCGGCGTCTTCGCCGAGCACTTCCGCACCTTCATCCTGGAGTTCCCGGGATTCGGGGTCAGCGACGACTTCGGCGGTCATCCGATACTCAAAGCCGGCGACGCGGTACTCCGCTTCCTCGACGGGCTCGGACTCGACGAGGTCGCGGTACTCGGAAACTCGATGGGCGGCATCGTCGCCACCCAGTTCGCCATCGCGCACCCCGACCGGGTGAGCAAGCTGATCACCATCGGCGGCATCGGCAAGAACCTCTTCAGCCCCGGCCCCGGTGAGGGCATCAACCTCCTGATGGAGTTCACGGACGACCCCACGCAGGAACGGCTGATCGAGTGGCTGCACTCCATGGTGTTCGACCCGGCCATGGTCACGGAGGAACTGATCGAGGAACGCTGGACGCAGGCCACCGATCCCGACACTCTCGCCAGCGCCCGCAAGATGTACAGCAAGGCGGCGTTCGAGGCCGGCACCCGGGCCGCACTCGAGTCCGACGCGACCCCGTACTGGGCTCAGCTGCACAAGGTAAAGGCGCCGACACTGCTCACGTGGGGCCGCGACGACCGGGTCAGCCCGATGGACATGGCGATCATCCCGATGCGGCTGATCCCCAAGGCGGAACTGCACGTGTTCCCCAACTGCGGGCACTGGGCGATGATCGAGCAGAAGACGGCGTTCGAGAGTACCGTCCTCGCGTTCCTCCTCCGCAAGGACGGCAGCGGACGATGAGCGGCACCGAAGAAAACTTCGACACCACAGCCGATTTCCTCGTCGTCGGCAGCGGTGGCGGCGGCATGGCCGCGGCGATCACCGCCGCCCACCGGGGCATCGACACCCTCGTCATCGACAAGGGCGCGACGTTCGGCGGATCCACCGCCATCTCCGGAGGCGGAATCTGGATCCCCAACGCGCCGACACTGCGGGAGAAGGGTGTGGTCGACTCCCGGGAATCGATCCGCCGCTACCTCGACATCATCACCGACGGCACCGTTCCCGCCGACCGCCTCGACGCGTTCGTCGACAAGGGCCCCGAGCTGATGGAACTCCTGGGCCGCAGCCCGCACATGAAGCTCTACTGGGCGAAGGGCTACTCCGACTACCACCCGGAATACGACGGCGGCCGCCCGCTGGGGCGCACCATCGAATGCAAGCCGTTCGACACCCGGGCGCTGAAGGAGAACGAGCAGTTCCAGCGTCCGAACAGCATGAAGGGCCCGCTGGGACTGTGGGTCACGTCCAAGGACTACCACGACCTCGCCATGGTCAAGCGCACCTGGAAGGGCCGCAAGGCGTCACTGGTGGCGGCCTGGCGGGTGGCGTCCAACCTGATCCGCCGACGCCACATGGCCACCGGCGGACGCGCACTCGTGGCACGGATGCGGATGGTCCTCAAGGACGCCGGGGTGCCACTCTGGCTGAAGACATCGATGACGGAACTGATCATCGACGGAACCGGCGCGGTCGTGGGTGTTCTCGCCGAGCGTGACGGACGCATCGGGGCACGCCGCGGTGTGCTGCTCGCGACCGGCGGCTTCGACCACAACCACGACATGCGCGCGAAGTACCTGCCCAAGCACGGCGTCCCGGACATCAGCGCCGGCGCCCGGGAGAACACCGGCGACGGCATCGTCGCGGGCCAGAAGCTCGGCGCGGCAGTCGACCTCATGGACGACGCCTGGTGGATGCCGTCGGTGTTCCACCCGATGGGCGCCGTGATCCCGCTCGTCTCGGAGCGATGCATTCCGCCGTCGGTGATCGTCGACGGCCGCGGCGAACGCTTCACCAACGAGTCGTCGCCGTACGTGAACTTCATGCACGACCAACTGGGCGGCGGACACGTCCCCGCATGGTTCGTGATGGACGGCAAGGCCAAGTCGCGGTACCCGTTCGCGCAGGTACTGCCCGGTGTGCCGTTCCCGCAGGGGTTCTACGACTCCGGGGTGGTGCACAAGGCGGACACGCTGCGCGACCTCGCCGACGCGATCGGCGTCAAGGCCGACACCCTCGTCGCGACCATCGACCGGTTCAACGGATTCGCCCGCACCGGCAAGGACGAGGACTTCGGACGCGGCGACAGCGCCTACGACCGCTACTACGGCGACCCGACGATGAAGAACCCGTGCCTCGACGAGATCACGCAGGGACCGTTCTACGCGATCCGCTGCGAGGCCGGCGACCTGGGCACCAAGGGTGGTCTCGTCACCGACGCCGACGCGCGGGTGCTCCGCGAGGACGGTTCCGTCATCGACGGCCTCTACGCCACCGGCAACACGTCGGCGTCGGTGATGGGCAACGAATACGCCGGCGCCGGCGCGACCATCGGTCCCGCCATGGTGTTCGGCTACATCGCCGCGCAGCACATCGCCCACGTGAATGGCAAAGCGTCCCCGGACACACGACAGCACTCACATGCGGGAGAGGTGGCGTGATGCTGAGCGATTCGCAACGACTGTCCGCCGCCCACCTCCTGCGGAACGCCGAACGGGACCGCGCGCCGATCGGCCCGCTGACCACCGTGTTTCCGGACATCGACGTCGTCGACGCGTACGAGATCGCGCTGCTGAACATCCGTGAGCGACTGGCCGCGGGGGAGACGGTGTACGGCCACAAGGTCGGCCTGTCGTCCGAGGTGATGCAGAAGATGATGGGCGTCGACGAGCCCGACTACGGACATCTGCTGTCGAGCATGGTGTACGCCGAGGGGGCCCCGATCGACACCGCGCAGTTCTGCTACCCGCGCATCGAGGTGGAGATCGGGTACGTCCTCGGCGCGACGCTACCGGGGGAAGGGTGCACCGAGGCGGACGTGCTCGCGGCCACCGAATACATCGTTCCCAGTATCGAACTGATCGACTCCCGTATCACGGACTGGAAGATCGGGCTCGCCGACACGATCGCCGACAACGCGTCGTCGGCCGGGGTGATCCTCGGCGCCGGACGTGTGGAGCCGGCGAAGGTCGACATCGGTGGAATCTCCGCGGTGCTCTTCCAGGGCGACGAGGAGATCGCGCGGGGCGAGGCGTCGGCGGTGCTCGGCAACCCCACGAAGGCCGTGGCCTGGCTGGCGCGGAAGGTTGCGATCTTCGGTGTGCGACTGGAGGCCGGTCACGTGATCCTGCCCGGTTCGTGCACCCGCGCGATCGACGCGCGTCCCGGTGACGTGTTTCGCGCCGACTTCAGTGACATCGGTTCCGTATCAGTAGAATTCAAGTAAGGGCGACAATTGTGACCAAGGCTCTCGCCGCGATCGTCGGATCCGGCAACATCGGCACCGACCTCCTGTACAAGCTTCTCCGCTCGGAGATCATCGAACCGCGCTGGATGATCGGCGTCGACCCCGAGAGCGAGGGACTCACACGCGCCGCGGACCGGGGTGTGATCGCCAGCGCCGAGGGCGTCGACTGGCTGCTCGCCCAGGACGAGCGTCCCGACATCGTCTTCGAGGCCACGTCCGCCTACGTGCACCGGGTGAACGCCCCCCGCTACCGGGAACTCGGCATCCAGGCCGTCGATCTCACCCCGGCCGCGCTCGGACCCGCCGTCGTGCCCGCCGTCAACATGGGAGAGCACCGGACGGCGCCGAACGTCAACCTCGTCACGTGCGGCGGCCAGGCGACCATCCCGATGGTCCATGCCGTCTCCCGGATCACCGACGTGGCGTACGCCGAGATCGTCGCCAGCGTGGCGTCGCCGTCCGCCGGTCCCGGCACCCGCGCGAACATCGACGAGTTCACGATCACCACGAGCCGCGGCATCGAGACGATCGGTGGGGCGAAGAAGGGCAAGGCGATCATCATTCTGAACCCGGCCGAACCGCCGATGTTCATGAAGGACACCGTGTTCTGCTCCATCCCCGCCGACGCCGACCGGGACGCGATCACCGCGTCCATCCACGACGTCGCCGCGTCCGTGCAGGCGTACGTCCCCGGCTACCGGTTGCGCGCCGAACCGCAGTTCGACGACCCGACGCCGATCAGCGGCGGACTCGCACGGGTCGGCATCTTCCTCGAGGTCGAGGGCGCCGGCGACTTCCTGCCGCCGTACTCCGGCAACCTCGACATCATGACCGCCGCCGCCACCAAGGTCGGCGAGAGCTTCGCGACGCAGATCCTCGGCGCGAGCGTCTGAGCGCGTCCGCCCCACTCACTCTTCGAAGGAATACCGATGCCCTACAGTGCTGATCTCGACATCCGGGTGACGGATTCGTCGCTGCGCGACGGCTCCCACGCCAAGCGACACCAGTTCACCGTCGAACACGTCCGCTCCATCGTCGGTGCGCTCGACGCCGCCGGGGTTCCGGTCATCGAGGTCACCCACGGCGACGGACTCGGCGGTTCCTCGTTCAACTACGGCTTCAGCCACACCCCGGAGCAGGAGCTGATCAAGGCCGCCGTGGAGACCGCGGAACGAGCGAAGATCGCCTTCCTCATGCTCCCCGGTCTGGGCGTGCAATCCGACATCCGCGAGGCAGCGGACAACGGCGCGAGCATCTGCCGCATCGCCACGCACTGCACCGAAGCCGACATCTCCGTGCAGCATTTCGGGCTCGCCCGCGACCTCGGGCTGGAGACGGTCGGCTTCCTCATGATGTCGCACAGCCAACCCCCCGAGGTGCTCGCGCAGCAGGCCCGGATCATGGCCGACGCCGGCTGCCAGTGCGTCTACGTGGTCGACTCGGCCGGGGCGCTGATCATGAACGCCGTCAGCGACCGTGTGTCCGCCCTGGTGGCCGAACTCGGCGACGACGCACAGGTCGGCTTCCACGGTCACGAGAACCTCGGCCTCGGCGTCGCCAACTCGGTGCTCGCCGTCGAGGCCGGCGCCCTGCAGATCGACGGCTCCACCCGGCGCTTCGGCGCCGGCGCGGGCAACACCCCGGTCGAGGCGTTCGCCGCCGTCACCGAGAAACTCGGAATCCGCACCGGCATCGACACCCTGAAGATCATCGACGCGGCCGAGGACGTCGTCCGGCCGATCATGGACGGCGACTGCCTGCTCGACCGGCTGTCGCTGACGATGGGTTACGCCGGCGTGTACTCCAGCTTCCTCAAGCACGCCGACTCGCACGCCCGCCGGTACGGCGTTTCCGGTGCGGAGATCCTCATCGAGGCCGGCCGGCGCAAGCTGGTCGGCGGTCAGGAGGACCAGCTGATCGAGATCGCCCTCGGCCTCGCAGACCGGCAGACCGCGGAAACCGCAGTGGCCGAGAAGAAGTCCACCTAGGCGTTTCGCCGGGTACCCACACCAGAAAGCCGAGATCATCATGGGCCAGGTTCTTGACAGGATCGAACAGTACGCGGACGAGATCCGTGCGGAAGGCGTTGAGGGCGACAAGCTGATGCGCCTGTCGGACACGTCCGCGAAAAGGTTGCGCGACTCCGGTGTGATGCGGATGCTGCAGCCCAAGGAATACGGCGGCTACGAATCCCACCCGCGCGAGTTCGCGGAGACCGCGATGGGCATCGGCGCCATCGACGGGGCCGCGGGCTGGGTCAGCGGCATCGTCGGCGTCCACCCGTGGGAACTGGCGTTCTTCGACCGCACGGCGCAGGACGAGGTGTGGGGCGAGGACTCCGACATGTGGATGGCCTCGCCGTACGCGCCGATGGGGGTCGCGACGCCCGTCGACGGCGGGTACGTCCTCAACGGTCGGTGGTCGTTCTCCTCGGGCACCGACCACTGCGGGTGGATCATGATCGGCGCCGCGATCGGCGACCGAGACGGCAACCGGGTGATGCCCCCGAAGATCGTGCACGTGCTGCTCCCACGCTCGGACTACGACATCGACCAGGACAGCTGGAACGTCGTCGGACTGCGGGGCACCGGGTCGAAGGACCTGATCGTCAACGACGCGTTCATCCCGCAGCACCGGACGCTCCAGGCCGACAAGGTCTTCGACGGGTCCGCGCCGAAGGAGTTCGGCCGCACCCAGACGCTCTACAACTTCCCGTTCTCGTGCATCTTCCCGCTCGGCATCACGTCCTCGCTCATCGGCATCGCCGAGGGTGCACTGGCCTGCCACCTGAACGCGCAACGCGAACGCATCACCGTCTCCGGCACCGCGATCAAGGAAGACCCGTACGTGCTGTTCGCGATCGGCGAGGCGGCTGCGGAGATCGCGGCATCCCGTGCAGCGATCCTGGAGACGGTCGACCGGTTCTGGGACATGACCGAGAAGGGGCAGGAGGTGTCGTTCGAACTGCGGTCGATCGGCCGGCGCACCCAGACGGCCGCCGCCTGGCGGGCGGTCCGCGCCGTGGACGAGATCTTCGCCCGCTCCGGTGGCGGTGCGCTGCAACTGAAGACACCCCTGCAGCGGTTCTGGCGCGACGCCCACGCCGGCCTCTCCCATGCCATCCACGTGCCCGGATCGATCTTCCACTCCTCGGCCCTGACCCAGCTCGGCGGCGAACCCCAGGGCATCCACCGCTCGATGATCTAGGCGCTCCGCACCCGTGCGCCTTTTTGGTAGTTCCAGCAACCAGAAAGGCGCACGGGCGGCGGAGCCGCCTCCAGGAAAGGACTTCACATGACCGACATTCGAGGGCTCGGCTACCTGCGGATCCAGACGAAGGACGTGCCACGCTGGCGTGAGCTGGTGGTGGACGGGCTGGGCATGGCCGTGGGCTCCGGCCCCGAGCCCGACGGCCTGTATCTGCGCGTCGACGAGCGACGGTCGCGGCTGATCGTCTTGCCGGGTGACACGGACAAGGCGCTCGCGGTGGGGTGGGAGGTGCGCGACCAGTTCGCCCTCCAGTGGGTGCGCGAGTAGGTGGAGAAGTCGGGTGTCGCGGTCGACGTTCTGTCGGAGGAGGAGTCGCGGTACCGCGATGCCGAGCAGGTGATCGCGTTCGACGATCCGTCCGGCACCCGGGTGGAGGTGTTCTTCGGGCCGGTACTCGACCACAGTCCGGTCGTCACCCCGCACGGCGGTCGCTTCGTCACCGGCGCGCAGGGGCTGGGCCACGTCGTCCTCCCGACGCCGGCGTTCGAGGAGGCCTACACGTTCTACACCGAGGTGCTGGGCTTCCTGCCCCGCGGCGCGATCCGGCTCGGCCCGGCCGATGCCCCGGGGATTGCCCGCCGCGTGCGGTTCATGGGTGTCAACCAGCGTCATCACAGTCTCGCGCTGTGCCCCGCGCCGCACAGCGGCGAACCCGGGATGGTGCATCTGATGACGGAGGTCGACACGCTCGACGCGGTCGGGCAGGCGCTCGACCGGCTCGGCAAGCTGGGCTTCTCCATCTCGTCGACCCTCGGCCGCCACACCAACGACCGTATGGTGTCGTTCTACGTGCGTGCCCCCGGCGGCTGGGACCTCGAGTTCGGCACCGAGGGCATGCTCGTCGACGAGAAGCATTACACCGCAGAGGAAATCACGGCAGACAGCTATTGGGGCCGCGACTGGTCGGGTTCCGAGCCGCTGGCGGCGTTCTCGTGACGACCTCGCGTGCCCGGATCGGTGCGGTGGCCGCGCTCGTCCTCCTCGGCAGCACTGCCTGTTCCACCGCGGCGTCCGAATCGGCGACCGACCCGGCCTCAGTCCGACCGGGCCAACTGCTGTCCACCCGCGCCGTCGACGACGGTCCGGCGCTGCCGAGTGCCGCGCGGAACGAGGTGATCACCTACGTGTCGCAGGACGGCAGCGGTGAGCCCGTCGTGGTGTCGGGCACCGCGTCGATTCCCCGCACACCGGCGCCCGAGGGCGGGTACCCGGTGATCAGCTGGGCGCACGGCACCACGGGGGTCGCGGACGCCTGCGCCCCGTCCGCGGATTTCGCCGGCGGCCCCGCCCACGGCTATCTCTCCGGGGTGAACGCCTCCCTCGACGACTGGGTCGCGAAGGGGTACGCGGTGGTGAGCACCGACTACCAGGGTCTCGGCACGCCGGGCATCCATCCGTACATCAACGGCGACACCGAGGCGAACGCCGTCGTCGACATCGTCCGCGCCGCCCGTGAAATGGATCCGGCCGTCGGCTCGACGTGGTTCGTGATCGGTCACAGCCAGGGCGGGCAGGCGGCGCTGTTCACCGCGGCGCAGGCGGGGGAGCGTGCCCCGGAACTGGAACTCGGTGGTGCCGTGGCGATCGCCCCCGGCAACGGACTCGACCAGACGCCGCAGTACTTCCGCTCGGGTGTTCCGGGTATCGAGGCGGCCGAGGCGTTCCTGCCGCTGATCCTGCTCGGCGCGCAGGCCGCGGAACCCCGCCATCGACGCGTCGGCGTTGCTGACGGAGCAGGCGCAACCGCTGCTGACGGCGGCGCGGACGGGGTGCATCGACGATATCCGGAAGGTGCCTCCCGTGCCCGCCGGTCAGGTCTTCCGTCCCGACGCCGACCTGGGACCGCTGACCGACTACCTCGTGCGGCAGGAGCCGTCGAGGGTCCACGTGCAGGTCCCGACACTGATCGCGCAGAGTTCCGGCGACCTGGTGGTGAGCAAACCGTCGACGAATCTGATGGTGAAGACGCTGCAGGACAACGGGAACGAGCTCACGTATCGGACGTACGAGGGCGTCGACCACCGCGGGACAATCGGTGCGTCGCAGCAGGACGCGCAGGATTTCGTCGCCGGGATCCTCGCCGGCTGAGGATGCCGGGACAGCACGAACATCAACAGACTGTTGACAACACGCTGTTGATGACGTGGAGTGGTCGGGTGACCACCGACGACCAGATCCGCGCGGCCGAACTCGACCGGGCGCGCACGACGATGAACCAGGCCGGTGCGCCGCGGCTCGCGCGGCGCCCGTGGGAGCGCACCGGGCAGCCGCCGTCGGACACCGACCTCGTGAGGTTCGCGGCATGGAGCTGCCGGGACGCGCAGGGTACGGACCCGTCGGTTGTCTCGGCCGGGCTGCGGCTGCTGTCGTCCGCTCGTGTCGAGCTAGTACTACAGGGCTAATGCCTGGATCTTGAGTCGGCGTCTGAAGTGGTGTCTGCGGGCATCGGCTTGGTGCTCGCGTCGGAAGCATGACCAGTGCAGTGCGTGCTCGATCGCGTCTTTGGCCAATTGGC
>RRBB01000284.1:0-12146 GCA_006543605.1 Rhodococcus sp. WS4 | reverse complement strand
ACCGCTACGCACCCACCCGATGACCGGCCGCCACCGACTTAGGTAATACACCCCGACCACACCAAAACCAGCTCCCACCAGCGCTAATCGCACCGAAGCCATAGCTATCTAGGAAACTCCCGCTAGGCGGGAGCGGCAACCTACTGGACAGTGCTCTGTGGCGGGGCATATCGCCAGCCGATCACGCCTTTGCCGCGCGGCGGCGCGACGGGGGCACAAACTACATGTGAGATCTCGGTGCTTTCCGTGTCATCACATGCAGTGATTACCTGCCGGAAGCTCACTCGCCATACGGCGCTCGGATCCGTGGACGGACATTGATCGCCTGCCGACTGCCCTTCCGTGTCGGCACAAGCCGACCCGCCTATTTGGTGGACGGGGTTGATCCCGTGCTCGGTGAGCATGGTGTAGATAGGTTCGACCCCCAAGAGAAGCTGCTGGCGAGGCCGGGTCCTGGTGTCACTGTTCCGGAATAGAGGTCGGTATCAACGCCAGTCGACGACCTCGCCGAGAATTCCCGGATTTCTGTCCGAGGAGAACTTGAGAAATTGCTGCATATGCATGCGCATCAAGCGTTCAGCTTCGGCGGCGTCCCCTTGGACGATGAGTCGGGCAATCTCGCGATGATCGTCGCTGACGCGGGCTCGGTCGGCCATCGGGAATACCATGGATTCGACGCGGTCGCCGTAGATCGATTTGAGTGATCCACCGTACAGGTCCAGTGCCGGGTTGGTCGACATACCGGACACCAATGAGTGGAAGTTGCTGGCCGTGTGGATATATTCCTGGTCGTCGATTGGATTGGGGAGATCGACGTAGGTCTGAAGCTGCTGCAGGATTTGTCGATCCTGACGCTCAGCAGCAAGACGTGCCATCACGGGCTCCATGACAAGTCGAGCTTCGATGATGTCGCGATACGTGGCCCCGGTCATATGTAGATGCAGAGAGGCTATCTTCGCAAAGTTGGTGCTGTCGGCCTCCGCCACCATTGGTCCCCCGCCAGGTCCGGGCCGGATGATCAGTAGCCCATGGACTTCGAGTATGCGTAGCGCTTCTCTCAAAGATCCCCGCCCGACACGGTAGGTGTCGAGCATGACGTTCTCCGGCGGCAACATGGACCCTGCCGGTAGGCCGCGCATGTCGCGAACGATGTCTCGTGCGACGATCTCGGATAATTTTTCAGTCCGCCTACGTGGCTCCCGTCCCGTGTCGCGGGTGAGAATTTCCTGTTTGCCGCTCATGGAACCCCCAGATAACTGTTGTCGGCTAGCCCGTGGGACGCCGGCGAGGGCGTCGTCATGAACGATGTCGATGTATGATCATTATTCTAACAATAGTCTTAGACTACCTTGTTTGCGCTGGACTGAGCGAAGTTTCTGCGCGCTGCCTGCACGTATTGGGCAATCAGTCCGGGGTCGTCCACTGCGTCGGGATTGACGACGTCTGCGAGATCAGCGCCCTGGATAAGCCGTTTCACGGGGACCTCGAGCTTCTTTCCCGTGCGGGTATGTGGGATTCCGGTCACGGCGATGATCTCGTCCGGAACGTGACGGGGCGAGGCCTGGCTCCGAATTGCGTCATTGATGGTCTTGACAAGCTCGTCGTCGAGTTCGACGTCTGGCGCCAACTGGACGAACAGCGGCATCCAATAATTGCCATCCGGCATTTCTGCACCGATGACCATTGAATCCACCACACCGGAAAGTCCGTCGACGGCGGCGTAGATGTCCGCGCTTCCCATCCGTACTCCGTGGCGATTGAGGGTCGAGTCGGATCTGCCGTGAACGGTGACGGATCCGACTGCAGAGACGGAGATCCAATCGCCGTGACGCCAGAGGCCGTCGAAGGTCGAGAAGTACGCATCGCGCTCGCGCTCGCCTGTCGGGTCGTTCCAGAACGAGACAGGCATGCTGGGCATGGGCCTGGTGACGACCAGTTCGCCGACCTGGTCCACCACGGCGTTCTTCCGGTCGTCCCACGCATATGCCGCTACGCCCAGACAGCGCACGGACAATTCTCCCGGCCAGATTGGCATGGTCGGTGTTCCAGCGAAGAAGGCGCCGGCTACGTCGGTGCCGCCGCTGAGGGACCATAGCGGCACGCCTTTGATATGCTGATGGGCCCATCTGTGGACATCGGGCGGCAGTGGCGACCCTGTCGACCCAATCGCACGCAATGAGGCCAGTGCGAATTCGCGGGCCGGGTCGACTCCCTCCCTGAGGCTGGACTGGAGGAACCCCGGACTCGTGCCGAAGAATGTCACGTTCGACTCGTCGACAATCTTCCACAATCGTCTGGTGTCCGGGTTGGTCGGCGAACCGTCATAGCACACGATCCCGGCGCCGACCGCCAATGCTGACGCCTGCAGATTCCACATGACCCAACTCGGCGAGGTAAACCAGAAGAGGCGATCGCCCGGTTTGAGATCCCAGTGCAGCGACAGCTGTTTGACCGATTCCAGCAAAATTCCGCCGTGCCCGTGCACGATGCCCTTTGGTCGACCGGTGGTACCGGAAGAGAACAGGATCCACAGCGGGTGCTCGCTCGTGACCCGTTCGCATTCCAGGGGCTGCGGGTTGGCGGTGACGTCATTCCAGTCGACCCAGGCGGATGGTGCCGCAATGTTCTGGCGCTCAATGCAGATGACGTGGGTCAGACTTGGAATTGCTTGCGCAATAGCGTCGAGTTCGGCTGTACGACTATGTACACGCCCACCGAACCGATAGCCTGTTGCCCCGATCAGTACCTTCGGTGATAGCTGGCCTAGCCTGTCGATTGCCGCGGCAGCAGCGTAGTCCTGACCGACGGAAGACCAGATAGCTCCGATGGCTGTGGTGGCAAGCATCGCGATCACGGCCTCGGAGCTGTTCGGGACGTAACCCGCAACGACGTCATATTTGCCCACTCCGGCAGCACGCAGGTGGGCTGCCAGGGAGCTGACCTGGTTGCGCAGTTGCTGGTGTGTGGTTGTGCGCGCGGGGCCCTGCTCGGTGATATCAGTGATGGCGATGTCACCGGGCTCGCCCTGCACCAAGGTGTATTCGGCGAAATTGACCGGCGTGCCGCTGAGCCAGCGAGCGCCGGGCATCTTGTCGATGGCGAGAATCTTCCTGGGGCTGCCGAACATGCCGAGGCCGGAGTAGTCCCAGATCTCGCGCCAGAATTCGTCGAGATGGTCCACGGACCACTGCCACAGATCGGCATACTCGGTCAGGGCCGACCCGTGGTGCTCACTGACCTGCCGCGCGAAGGTGGTGATGTTGGCGTCCCGGACGTCCTCCGCGGACGGGGTCCACAATGCCTCAGTGTCGCGTGTCATGGCTGTCGTCGATTCTCTGAATCTCAGATGAGTCCGATAGCGGTTGCCCGGTCGCGAACTGTCAGTGCCTTCTCGTAGTCGTGAACGAGCAGTACCCGTCCACTATCGAGGGTGACTGCCGAGCGCCCCTCGGATAGGGCCGACTCATACGCGTCGATGTCTTCGAGTGCGCCTGCGATCTGCTCCTCCGACGGGCCGAACAGCCGGTTGATGATCGGTACGTGCGGCGGGTAGAAGGTGATGCCGGTGGTGAAGCCGAGGGCGCGCGAAGCCTTGTACTTCACTTCCGCCTCGGCGGCGTCCTTGATGTTGGCGAGGAACGCGATATCCGCTGTGAGCACATTGTTCGCGGCTCCCGCCAACACGGTCTTCACCTTGGGGTAGACCATCGCGGCGTTGAGTTCCGCGGGGGCCGAAAAGAGTGGGATACCGGAGTCCACACTCAGGTCTCCCGGTCCGAACATCAGACCGACGACATTCGGGTGAGCCGCGATCTCCGCGAGATTCATCACCGATTCCGCGGTCTCGACAATGGCGAAGATATCTGGATCTGCGCCGTACCCGCGGAGGATGTCGAGCACCTCATCCAGTTCTTCGGCCCGACTGATCTTTGGGTAGGCGAGGCAGGAAACACCGGCTTCGCCGAGTGCGGCCAGATCCTCGCGACCCCATGGGGTGGAGATGTGGTTCGGACGGGCCAACGTGACCTTGTGACGGAAGTACTCGGGCTGGACCAGGTACTCGGCAACCTTGGCTCGGGCCGCGTCCTTGGAAGCCGGTGGCGCGCTGTCCTCGAGGTCGAGCATGAACGAGTCTGCCGGAATATCCGGGACCTTGGCCCACTTGCGTTCGTCGAGAATGGGCGACTCCATGATGGTCCGAATGCCGGTGTACTTCGCCGCTCGTCGCGGGGTGGTGGTCTCGGTGGTGGATGCGGTCACAGTCGTTCTCCTTGTAGGTGAAAGTGCCTCTAGATATAACTTCGGGCTATTGAGTACTATCATAGCCACAGATTGGTCGGATTGAATGGGAACGCTGAGCTTCTGCTCGGACGCACGCGAAACGTGAACGGCGCGTCGCGTTCCGTGCCAGGTCCGAGCCGTGCGAATTGCGAGTCGCCGCTTGGAGCGGAGTGCCGGGATGCGGGGAAGTAATCATGGATGGGGCTAGCGATTCCCTTCGCCGAGGAGATTCGATGACCAAGGTCGAGGTGGACCGACCGTGCAGGAGCAATCCACAACATTGCTTGGGAACCTGGCCGGTCATTCGTGGAATGCTTGCGGGACAACGATTTGCTGGTGCTGGCCTCCTGTGGAACACGGAGGACGAGGCCGAATCTCTTGAAGGCACTACGCACTTTCAAGATGATCGATCACGTTTGTCGTGCCAGGTGCCACACGCTTGCGTCGGGACGGGTTGAAGCTGGAGCTAGCGCCGGAGGAATGACGGCGGCGAACTTTGTGTGTGCCGATGTTCGCGTCGACCACGACATGGTCGCTGCGCACAACTGCCAGATCCACATATTGAGGAGAATCGAACGATGAAGGCTTGGCAACTTGACAATATCAAGGAACCCTTGGTATTACGCGAGATTCCGGACCCGCGTCCCGGGGTCGATGAACTGGTAATCGATGTCAAGGCAGCAGGCATCTGTCACAGCGATGTCGGCTTCTGGGACGGGACGATCTCGGAGCACCTCGGTCACTGGCCCATCGTGCTCGGGCACGAGATTGCAGGCGTGGTGACAGCGGTTGGCTCAGCAGTCACGTCGTTCCAAGTAGGGGACAGGGTGGGCGTGCCCGCCACTATGCAGGGGCCGGGTGTGGCCGTTGACGGTGGATTCGCCGAGAAGGTGGTCGTGCGCGAAGCGCTGTCGGCGAAGATTCCAAACAACGTGTCGTTTGAGCTTGCCGCGGCGGCCACCGACGCGGGCATCTCGTCGTACCACGCCGTTGCCTGCTGCGGCGAGGTCGTTGCGGGGCAGCGCGTTGGTCTTATAGGCCTCGGTGGTCTGGGCCTTCTCGGTGCTCAGACAGCCCTTGCAATCGGAGCGGACATCTACGTTGCAGAGGTGGACGCCGCAAAGCGAGAGAGCGCAATGGAGTTGGGGGCAGTCCGGGCTGCCGCTGATATAACGGAGTTCGCCGACGTCCAACTTGATGTCATCATCGACTTCGCCGGGTTCGGAACCACAACGGCGGCCGCGATCGATACGGTGCGTTCGCACGGGCGGGTAGTGCAGGTCGGTCTGGCACGGCCGACAGGATCCATCAATTTGAACCGGCTGACGTTCGAGTCGCTGACGCTCGTCGGCTCGTCGGCCGGCGGTGATCGGAAGGATCTCCAGAGGGTTTTCGATTTACTGGCTCAGGGCGCATTGCGACCGAATCTCGAGATCATCGCATTTAGCGAAATCTGGAGTGGTCTAGACCGGCTTGCCAAGGGCACGGTTGCGGGGCGATTGATCGCATCTGCGGGAGCCTAGATTGGCCCGTCTGTCGGTGTGGACGGGCCTGTGGGCTGAGACGTACCGCCGTTCGTCGATTGAATCTCGCGAGCGGCGATACCCGCAGGTCGAGATTGAGCGAATCCACAAGGTTCTATCGGCGGAAGTGTCGGGAGGTCCCGCGTCTGTCGCCTCTGCATAGTGGGGGGGCCGCAACGCTCAAGGAATCCTCTGGCGGATCAGTGGGACCACGCCGGATCATGGAAAAGATGGAGAAGCAATGACTAACGACCGAGCACGGGAAGTCCAGGGTGTGGGGTCCGAATGCGAGCGAGATGCCTTGCAATGCGGATCTCGAGCGAGGGGGCATGGTTCCGCTGATACCGAAGTAGATGTCCGAAGGTACCGTCGATGGCGAGATCGTAGAAGAAACGCTCAGTTGAATTGGCAGGGACAGCAGCAACATCCAAATAGAGACGCGGAAGATCTCCTCCGGTTCGCTCTGACTTGGGCGCCGTTCGGCGGTGCATCTGACGAGGAAATGTTCGTAAGATTCGGAATGTCGTATCTTCGTTTCACCGCAAAACTTTGGCAGATAGTCGACGAAGTCGGCTGCGACACAGCGATTATTCGAGAACTCGCAGACGTTTATCCGCTGCAGCGGAGATAGACCAGGGGTGGACTTTGCCCTTGCCGGCGACGGCGAGAGCATGTGGCGGATGGCCGTCTACGACTTCTCCGCCCGGTCCGGTTACAAGCTCGAAGTAGACGAGCACCCCAAGCCGGATAGTACCCTTGAGACCCTGTTCCGGAGCTACTAGCACAGGCGCAAGAACTGAGCAGTCAGTGACAGTTTGCAACACGATCGAACGCACTGTCTGCCTGTGCCGCCCTTTTTGTGTCGATATCACTGCACAACAGCCGATTTACGGAGAGTCATATGGAAGGCAACCGCAGATGAGGTGCCACGAGACGCTGGCGTGTGCCGCAGGGGTTATACGGTTGACTGTCGATGCAGGGACCGCTCTAATTTCGATGACCATAGCAGTCCCGGTCGCATTCGCGATAGGCGAGGGAACAGCGATGGGGCGTGCGGCACGCGGCCAGATACCAGTGACGAGTCTCTTGCTGGACCCCAAGAGTCACGACGTTGGAATGATCGTGACGCACAAATGACGCGCGCCAGGGAGTCATGCAGTGCTCTCGTCCGCATTCTGCCGCCTTAGGCGAACTCGAACTCGGGCTGACGCGGATCGGTGTACAGCCTCGCCAGCTGATCGCCGGTCAAGGTGGGAGGTCGGCTGGGCACCGGCTTCGCTTCGAGCGTCTCCCAGGTCATCGCTGGTCGACGTCGATCGCTGCCGCACAATGATCTACCTTGCCACCTGCGGCAGTCGCTGGGGGCTGTCCAGATAGCGGTGTAACTGGTAATTTCTAGCTACTTTCGTCCGGCGGACAGGTGTCCGTCGAAGGTGACTTCGGAGTCGTTCAGTTCTGCCTTCCAGCGGTTGGACCGGCGCTGGCGGGGTGTGCCTTTGGGGTCGAGGCTCATCATGGCCAGGTACACGCATTTCAAGTCCGCCGAGCCGCCTCGGTCGGGAAGTGGCCGCGGGACAGCGTTCTCCCATTTGTTGCTGGACTCGGCGAACCCGGTCGAGCGCGGCCTGCTCCGGCGGCGCGGTGGGGTACCTCCGTGAGTGAGGTGCTCGGGGGAGAGAGCGGTTGGGGTCCTTGGCGATCTCGGCCCAGTCCTTTCGGGAGGTGTAGGCGTAGGTGTTACGGAGAAGGTAGACCACGCAGGTTTGCACGATCGTCTGCGGCCACACCTGCCGGATCGAGTCGGGCAGACACTTCAGACCGTCGCACACGTCGATCAGAACATCCTGTATCAAACCGGAGGAAGGGTATCGGGTCGCTGATCAGTGGAGTCGAGGTTGTGGCACGGTTTCCCGTGTGCGTACATCACGTGTTGCATGCGTCACAGTAGCGATGATATTGGATGCAAATCATATGTATGATAGCGTGAGATTTAAGTCACATATACGGCTCCCGGTTGGGAGCCAGAGCTGGAAATGAAACAGAAGGGCAACTCAATGAGAGCAGTCGGGTGGATGAAACAGGCCCTCATCGGCGTAGTCGTGTCCGGAATGGCCTTGTCGGCGAGCGGGTGTGGGTCTTCCAGCGATGCTAGTGGTCAGGCCGGTGGAGAGTCAGGCTCATCTAGCGTTACGTATATCGGGTTCGCCGGGTCAACAGTCAATCTGATGGAAGAGGTCGCTCTACGTGAGGGCATCTTCGAGAAGAACGGGCTCACAGTCAAAATGGCCACTGGTGCCTCTGGATCGGAGCTCGCATCCGGCCTGCTGTCCGGAAGCGCCCAGTTCGGTGTTCTAACCCCATCTGCGACTGCGCCGCTGACCAAGCAAGGTGAGTGCTTCAACTTCCTCACCTCCGGTACGCGGGCTTCTTACAACATCGTGGCTGGCCCCGACGTGAAGCTCAGTCACACCGACGAGGGTTGGCCAGGCAACATCGAGGACCTGAGAGGCAAGAAGGTTGGTATCAACGCGCGCGGTTCAGCGATGGAGTACATGGTAAACGCCGTGCTGGATGCCGGGGGTCTTGAGCCGAGTGACGTCACATATGTCGCAGTCGGCGGTACCGCCACCGCAATCTCGGCCTTGCGTGAGGGGCAGATCGACATGATGCTGGAGCAGCCGCCGACCCAGCAGCTCATGCAGCCGTCGGAGTTCAAGATCGCAGTTGAGATGTTCGCTAACAAGGACAATCCGCTCGACGGGCTACCCGCCTCGTATTCGGGCACTACATGCGACTACGCGAAGGCCCATCCCCAGCAGATCACGTCGTTCTGCACAGCGTTGAAAGACGCGTACGACTTCGCGAACAACCCTGCAAACCGTGAGGCGATGATCACGGTGCTCTCCGACAGCCTGAAGATCGACAAGACGGTGGCCACAAATGTATGGGACACCTACAACGACGCGTGGCCGACGGCTGCCATTGACAAGGACGTGTGGAGTAGACAGCAGTTGCTCCTTCCGTCGGGTACAGAGATGCCAGCCTACGACAAGTATTCGAACACCGAGTGCGCTTGAATCGATGACTCTCGACCAACCCCAGTTGCAAACGTCCAAATCTCAACCGAGTACAGGAGGCTGAACTCGCAGTGTCTGCACCAGAGCTGTCGACAATGTCGGCACACGATTCAACAAGTACGAGCCTTCCGGCGCGCTCGCGAACGAGTGGGCGAGGAGTGTCGTCCACGGCGACAACTCTGGTGCTCCAGGTCCTGATCCTCGGCGCATTCGTGGGGCTGTGGCAGCTCGCCCACGCGGCTGAGATCGGCCGGCCTGTTGTCGTCCAGAGCCCGGCGAACGTGTGGCACGCCATGGGACAACTGATCGATGATGGCACCTTGTGGCCAAACTTCTGGGCGACACTGCAGCCAACATTGATCGCATTGGCCGCCGCTGTCGTTGTAGGTACCCCGATCGGCCTGCTGCTCGGCATTCTTCCTCGAGTGGATCGCGTCGTTGGCCCCTTCCTCAGTGCTATCAATGCCATGCCCCGAATCGCGCTGGCACCTGTGTTCGTCATCGTCTTCGGCATCGGTATTTCGGCGAAGATTGCGCTCGCGTTGAGTTTGGCCATCTTCATTATGGTTGCCAGCGCCCAGGCCGGGGTGAACGCCGCGGACGTCGAGTCGCGCCGAATGATGGCAACACTGAACGCCACGCGGGCCCAGACTCTGCGTAAGGTCGTCCTACCCGCCGCAGTCCCTTCGATCGTGTCGGGAGTGCGTCTGTGCTTGATCTACTCGCTACTCGGCGTCGTGGCATCTGAACTGATAGCGGCGCGTGACGGGCTCGGGCAGTTGATCTCGAGTAGCGCCGGTGTCTTCGACATGGCGACTGTTTACGCCGTCCTTGTCGTCCTGATGGTGGCTGCCGCCGTGTTCAACGTGTTGAGCAGCCTGGTCGAACGGCGACTGCTGCGTTGGCAAGCCCCGACAGTCCGATGAGAGAGAGTCACTAATGACCATCCACGACACATCGACATACATCACACCCTCAGGGGTTCAGTCGGATTCGGCGGCAAGCCTTTCCGGTGTCACGGTGGAGTTCCGCGACATCGTGACCGGGGCAACGACAACCGTGCTCGACGGTCTCGACCTTGAGTGCCGACGTGAGGAACTATTGGTCATCGTCGGGCCTAGTGGCTGTGGAAAGACGACGGTGCTCAATCTGCTCGCCGGTCTGGTCGACCAGCAGGCAGGTACGGTGCTTGTTGGGGGCCGTGCGCCGCGTGCGGCCCGTGACGAGCTTGGCTACATGTTTGCGCGCGACGCACTGATCCCCTCGCGCACCGCCCTCGGCAATGTCGAGGTCGGGCTGGAGGTTCGAGGCGTACCACGTAAAGAGCGCAGGGAGCGGGCGCGCGGGCTATTGGCCACCCTCGGACTGGTGGACGCCGAACGTCGCTATCCATGGCAGCTGTCGCAAGGGATGCGGCAGCGCGTGGCACTGGCGCGTACATGGGCGCTTGATCCGCGGCTTATTCTGATGGACGAGCCGTTTGCCGCACTGGATGCGCAGACGCGCGAGAGCATGCGAGAAGAGTTTCTCTCGCTGTGGGAGAGAACGCGCAGCGGAATCGTTCTTGTGACCCACGATCTCACCGAAGCTCTTCTCATGGGGGACCGCGTCGTCATTATGGGCGCGCGCGGTCGTATTGCCGGGGATTTCTCATTACCTTTCGGCCGTCCGCGTGACCCATCGACGTTGCCCTACACCGACGAGTTCAGAGATCTCGAGCGAACATTGCACGGTCTGCTTCACGAGACCCAGGCTGATATCAGCCATAGGCTGACAAAGGCTTTGAGCCTGCCAGGCTCGTCGCAATGATGCCGATTTCCTGCTGCGCTTGAGATTGTCACGAAGCCAAAAGAGTTGCAGTCGGGTGATGTCTGGCCACTTCTACCAGAGTCGGTCGCGTACTTTGATGCGCGACTGGGTCGCCATTGAGCGGCGAATTCGAGTAGCCGTCGCAACACTGTCGGTTTCATGATGCGAGATCCTCGACGAAATCTGTGCCGGTGTGCGCCAGTCGAGACTGTTACCCGGTCAGCCATTCAGACGATCCGCGACCTCGGCCCGTGGATGAACAGGTCGGCGACCTTGGGGAAGTACTGCCGAAGCAGTCCGTTGGACGCTCCGATGTTTGTCAGGCAGTTGTGAGAGTGTGGTGGTCCGGGTTGTGGTTTCCACTACGGGGTACGCGCAGGTCTCGGGGTGACACCGCATCCGTGTGATCGCGACGGTGCGCCGGGTCGGTACAAGGAATGTTGCCGCCGCGGTTGAGGCGATGTCTGGTGCGTTGCCCGCTGCTCGCTTCCAGCGGGGCGACACCAGCAAGGGAGGCGAGCGCGGCTTCGTTACGAACCCGCCCGGGGCGGGACCAGCTGAGCAACGGCTGGCGGCAACGACCGGACCCAATCCAGGTTGGGCGAGCTGTCCAGGTCCGGCGGAATGCGGCCGGAGCAGACGAACCAGTTCAGGATCGAATTCGACTGAAGTGCATACAGAGAAAACGGATTTGGGCGGTGAACGACTGTACAGTCAGCACGGTGACGCGGTGTTCATGGTTGGCGGACTCGACCGCGCCGACAGCTTCGATGCCAGCGAGGCGCTTGGTCAGCGAGAGTCCCGCCGAGTGGCGCGGGCGCTCGGGTGCAACCACAATCAGGCTCTCGAGCTCGTTAATTGATCTGGTGCGCCTGACGAGAAACGCTTCCCTGGTCTCGATCAGGGCGCGGACCGCATCCCGATTGTCGACACCATGTTCTAAAGTCAACGTTATACTTCCGCCGGATTTTGGGGTGGCGGGTAGAGACCACCAAGGGCGCACCGTTGGTTGCCGGGGTGCTTGAGCAAGTTCCATTTAGTACTGCAACGGCACTTATGGCAGGTGGCCGCGGGTTCGGTAATGGCAGATGCGGGCCTGGTGTTGTCGGCGTCTGCGCCAGTGTGACCAGGACCAGACGTGTTCGTCGGGTGGGCGTGTCGCAGGATCAGATACACGAGTAAGCGGCGGATCTCAGGTACCGTGTAGTCGATCATTCCCGATCATCGGTTCCGATTCCCCCTTTACCGCTTCGGTTTTCGTTCCGGCGAGCCAGGCGAGGGCGAGCATCGACAAGGTGATGTGGGCGTACCAGGCCCGGTAGGTGCGTACCCGGTAGGTGCGTACCTGGTAGTGGTCGAGGCCGGCCTCGTTCTTGGCCTGCTGAAAGCATTCCTCGACCCGCCACCGCGAGCCGGCGATGGTGGCGAGTTCGGTGAGCGTGGTGCGGCGGGGTCC
>RRBB01000283.1:0-12156 GCA_006543605.1 Rhodococcus sp. WS4 | reverse complement strand
CGCTGAAACTCCGTCAAATGCGGGCGCATCACCGCATACCGCCGCGCCACCGAGTCCGCCACATCCGTCATAGCGCAACGGTAACGCCCGAAACCAGCTAAAGCGACATTATTTTGTCACATGCCCTTAGTGACCGCGTCCGCGGGTATCACCGCGATAGTGATCACCGGGCAGCTGGTCTCCGGCCTCGGCGCCGCGTTCATCCTGCCCAACAGCCTCGCCGTACTGGGCGCGACCTTCAGTGACCCGCACCGGCGGACCGAGGTGATCACCGTATGGGTGGCGGCGTCGGGCATCGGCCTGGCGGTCGGCCCGCTGCTCGCCGGTGCACTGCTCAACCATTTCAGTTGGCATGCGGTGTTCGTATCCAGCACTGTCCTGGGGTTGATCACGTTGCTGATCGCGGTCCCATTCGTGGACGAGTCGCGTGCCCCCGCCGAACGTCTCGATGTGGTCGGTGCGTTACTGGGGGCGGTGACGATTGCGAGTCTGGTATATGCCCTCATCCAGGGCGGCCATGAGGGGTACACCGACGCCCGCATCATCACCGCGTGGATCGTGGCCGGGATCGGTGCGGTTGCGTTCGTGGTTGCCGAGCGACGTGTGGGGACGCCGATGCTCGACATGCGCCTGTTTTCTTCGCGCTCTTTCAGTGCTGTGATGGTCGTCGCCGTGGTGTCTCTGTTCGGTTTCACGGGCGTGGCGGTTCTGATGGTGCTGTTCTACGACACGGTCCAGGATCTGAGTGCATTGGCCACTGGCGTGCGTGCGGTGACGATGTTCGGCGTCTACGTCGTCGTAGCGTTCCTCACCGGCAGAGTGATCCGCCGCACCGGCTTCAAAGCACCATTGACGCTCGGTCTGCTGCTCGGTGGGATCGCCAGCCTGGGCCTGACCACGCTCGACCCGGGTACCCCCTTCACCCGGGCCTGGCCGCTGCTCGCCCTATTCGGAGCCGCCTGTGGCCTGGTCGCAGCGCCCAGTACGGCCGCCGCGTTGGTCAGCGTCGCACCCGAACGGGCGGGCATGGCCTCCGGTGCCGTCAACACCGCCCGGCAGGTCGGCTCGGTCATGGGTACCGCAGTGCTCGGATCGCTGCTCACCAGCCGTTTCGTCGCACAGCTTCCACACCAGCTTGAGACACATGGCGTCCCTGTCGACGCCCGCGCGCCCATCGAGGCGGCCGTTGCGTCCGGGACCATAAGCGCAACTCCGCTGCCCAGCGCGGTGCGCGCGGCAATAGCGGACGCCTTTGCCTCCGGGATACACACTGCCCTGGTCGTCAACGCCGCCGTCTTCTTCGTCACCGCCGTGGTGGCTCTGGCGGCGGTCCGAAACCGGCCCCATCAGAACAGGGCGCACTTACTCACTCCTTCGACCGCTTCCGCCTAATGAGTGCAAAACTCGGCACCCCGGCGCCGCGCCTACACCCGGGCCGGTCCCGGACGACCGCCGCGGCGGCGAAGCGTCTCGGCGGCCTGGAGGTGCTGCAGGGAATCAGAATGGGGAGGCTGCCACGTCCACCGGTCCCGGACACTGGCGTCGATCTCATCGAGCACCCGAACCAGGCCGGTCGTTGCCTTCGCCGTGTTGGCCGGGGTCCTCGTCGTATTCGAGCTGACCCCGTGGAATGGCACGACAACTCGCTCGGAATAGTCCGTAGCGGCGCGTTGACGGCGATCGCCGATACCCGCACGCGGCCGTTAGGTCCACAGCCGCCTTCCCGCTGGAGCCGGCTACACCACGTAAAGCATCAACGTCGCCATATCTGCACAAAGTCACCGGTCATAGGCGCCGCGAGGCCTGACAACCACAACAAGGCAGTGACTGGATTGCGTGTACCTCGACACAGGACGCTCGCACGATGGGAAGAGTGATACGGCCAATGCTCAATGGACTGCATAGTTTTGACCGACAATTACGTCTGGAAGTCAACACCGACCCGGTTCCCTACTGCTCGGCAATGGAACGTATGCAGGAAATGTTCCTCGACCGCCAGAACCTGACGATGCCCGATACGCTGTGGCTCCTGAGCCACCCGCCGGTCTTCACCGTCGGTGTCCGAACGCGTCGCGAGCACCTGCCCGCCTCCACCACCATTCCCGTCGTCCACACCAAACGGGGAGGACAGCTGACGTATCACGGACCGGGACAACTGGTCGGGTACCTCGTAGTCGGTTTGCGCTCACACGAAGGAGTGGTGGACTACGTCCGTGAGGTCGAAACCCGGCTCGTGCACGCAATAGAACAGCTAGGCGTACCCGCTGAACGTCGCGACACACCAATCGGATCCCAACTATTGACCGGAGTCTGGGCCAGAAACACAGGTCGCAAGATCGCGTCGATCGGTATGCGCTCGGGCCGCGGTGTCACAACCCACGGCTTTTCGATCAACGTCATCGGAGACCTTTCTCCCTGGAACCAGGCAGTCCCGTGTGGAATGCCCGACGTGGAAATGACGAGCCTAGAACACGAGCTCATCGAGGTTGACCGCCCAGTTCCCGACATGAGACAAGTGCGAAGCGCAGTGGCTTCTGCATTCGAAGCCACCAAGACGGTTCGTTAACCACCACGCTCGAATCAATGTCACGCCACGGCAAGAGGTTGTGAGAGAGGACAGTTGCACGGATGCGCGAAACTCGCAGGCAGAAAGCGCTGAACGAGCACTGCATCAAACCCAATGCCATTAACCTCGATCGTTCTTCGGTCCGGCATGCCGACCTGATCGTTCTTCGGATTGGTTGTGGCGTGGTTTCGGTGCGGCCGCGCAAGCGCAGGAGCTTGGGTGGAGATCGTGGTGAGCTTGCGCACCGCCTGTTGCTGGTCACTGAATCTGCCGACGGCGGCGTCATCGAGTTTGCAGATGCGAATGTGGTCGATCGTCGGCACCGTGACGGCCTCGCCGGCACGATGACGGTACTGACGCCCGTGGGCGCTCCAATGCTTGGCACGATGACGGACGCCCCCGGGCACGGCAAGACCGGACGGACGGTTCCGTCAGCCACTGCGTGGTGGGGACAGCAGACGTCCCTGCGTGTAGATCCCGATCAGGTCCCACGGCGGATCGGGGAACCCGAAGCGGCGACGATCCTCGACCGCGGCCGCCGACAGGACGCACAGCGCGTCCCCGAGCGGATTCCCGACGAACCGGATGGTGCCGAACGCCTCGCGGGCGACGACCAGCCGCTCGGTACCCCGGCGATGCAGCCACCGCACATGCTCACCGGTAGTACGGCGTAGCCAGCGCCGCACGGTCGATTCCGGGCGTCCGCTCGGCAATCCTCCGGAACCCCAGGCCTTTCGCCTTGTGGGCCAACGCATTCCCGATCACCTCGGTGGTGTCGGCGCGGCGTACCTGCAGGGCGGTGGGCAACAGGATGTGCGTGGCGCCACAGTCGCGGCAGCGCACCCGTTGTGGACGCACAGTCAGGGTTGTCTCGCCCACCGAGCGGACCGTGCGGGCACGCCCGTGTCCCCACCTGGCCACCGCGCCCCGGCACTGCGGGCATCACATGGCGCCGGCATCGAGGAGGGCGTCGGCCTCCTCGGGCCGGCGTATGACGATCACAGCCGATGACTCCGCTCATGGTCGGACCAGTGTCGACGACTACATCCCATCGCACCAGGGGCCAGTTCGTGTTGGTAGCAGCGCTTCTCGCCGCACGCCGTCACGCCCGATGCCGACGACGTCGCCGCCGTCACCGCGCGGTCGTGTCCGCCCGATCCAGCAGTGCTCCTCACGGCTGTTCTCGTTCCTCGGCACGATGACGATGCAGACGATCGGCCCTCTGCCCGGAACCCATCCGCATCACCGGTGACGGTTGGTCGACCCGTGGTCGTCACATGCAGAGACGCTCAATAACCGCCGAACACGTCGTCGACGATGTCACCACCTACGCCCGGAAACGATTGAACAAGAGACCCCGCCACTTCACCGAAGCGGTGTCGCGGTGGTCGTCGACGAACTGGAAGCGGTTCACCAGTTGGTCTCGTCCGCGAAATACTTCGTCGCCCTGCGCAGTCGCCGTGGGATCCGAGCTGACTTTCGTCCACGCATACCGGGCGAGCGCCTGTGCTTGTGAAGTGGCCGAGCGAGCTCACGCCTTCAGGCGATCGCGTCAGCGGCAGCGGCCGCGTCGACCGCCGGGTAGATGGGGTACTCCACGCCCGAGAGGTACTGGACGGTGCGAACCACCTGGCAGGAGTAGCCGAACTCGTTGTCGTACCAGACGTACAGGATGGCGGTGTCGCCGTCGACGATCGCGGCGTTCGCGTCGACGATGCATGCCGCACGCGAGCCGATGAAGTCACTCGACACGGCGTCGGTTGCCGCGGTGTAGTCGAGGTTCCGGCTCAACGCTCCGGTGAGTGATTCCTGGCGAAGGTGCTCCAACACTTCATCTTTGGTGGCCTCGCGACTGAGCTGAAGGTTGAGGATCGCGACGGACACGTCCGGCGTCGGCACGCGGATCGAATTGCCGGTGATCTTGGCCTTCAGGTCGGGAAGGGCCTTCGCAATCGCGGAGGCCGCACCCGTCTCGGTGAGGACGAGGTTGAACGGCGCCGATCGGCCACGCCGGTCGGCCTTGTGGTAGTTGTCCAGCAGGTTTTGGTCGTTGGTGAACGAGTGCACAGTCTCGACGTGGCCCCGCACGACGCCGAACTCGTCGTCCATGGTCTTCAGCGGCGGGACGATGGCGTTCGTGGTGCAGGACGCGCACGACACGATGCGTTCGTTCGGATCAACGTCGCGGTGATTGACGCCGTGCACGATGTTGGGGACGTCACCCTTGCCGGGCGCGGTCAACACCACCTTCGCCACACCAGGGCGCAGGTGCTGCGACAGCCCGTGGCGGTCACGCCAGATGCCGGTGTTGTCGATCAGGATCGCATTGTCGATGCCGTACTCGGTGTAATCGACACTCGTCGGGTCGTTGCTGTGAATGAACTTGATGACGTTGCCGTTGGCGATGAGCGCGTTGTTCTCGTCGTCGACCTTGATCGTGCCGTTGAACTGACCGTGGACGGAGTCGCGGCGCAGCAGTGACGCACGCTTGACCAGGTCGTCCTTGCCGCCCTTCCTGACGACCACGGCACGCAGGTTCAGGCCGTTACCCGAACCGGCCTTCTCGATGAGCAGCCGCGCGACGAGTCGACCGATACGCCCGAATCCGTAGAGGACGACATCCTGGGGCTGCGCGGGGCTCGTCTGGGCACCACCGACCAGGTCGGCGAGGCTCTCCGCGACGAACTCGGGGATCGGCGCTCCGCCGCCGTGGGCGTGGTAGGCGGTCACCAACAGGCCGAGGTCGATCTTCGACGGCCGCAGATCGAGTCCGGTCAGCGCCTCGAGGAAGGGGAACGTCTCCTCGACGGAGAGCTCGTCGCCACGGATCTGTCGGGCGAAGCGATGGGTCCGCAGGATCTTGATGACCGATTTGTTCACCAGCGAGCGACTGTGCAGCAGAATGGTCACCGAATGCCTGCGGTGCAGACCGCCGATAATCGGGATCATCGCTTCCGCGAGAGCTTCCTCGGAGTTCCACTGCGTCAGTTCCGCTGTGCTCACTGCGTTCCTCTGGCTTTCTGGCTCATTGGCGTGCTCGTGGGTCGGACGCCGGGCGGGATGAGACGCACGTCATACACCCATGTTGCGGAGAACGGCGTGCGCACCACCAAGCATATGGAAGCGCCTCCTCGCGGCGACAGGCACCAGGCACCAGGCACTCAACGGGTGCTACATTCGTTCGACTCCCACCGGCAACGGTGCTACATTCGTTCGATTCCCACCGGCAACACAGTATGGCAGCCATCTGTGCGCACGTTCCTCGCCCGCCCCCGTAGAACTGCATACACGCTCGGCGTCGTGTGGGGATGTCAGTCGTGGGACTGGTTGTCGGTGTCAGCTCTGCGACGTGACAGCCCGAAATGGTCCGACTAAGACTGGTGGACAACAGGTTTCGTGTACCAGTCGGAAGCGGTCTGCCGAGTTCAGGTTTCGTCGGTGGTCTGCGTCATGCCCTCTCGGTAGAAAAGGCGGGGGAGGATGCGTGCACCGAAGTAGGCGAACGAGATGACAGGCGGGGGGTGACTCCTTCGATGGGACGTCAGCCGGGGTCGCCGCGTCGGAGGTGCCCATGGGGGCGGCGTCCCGTCGGTTGATGTGTTGTGGCGCAGCCAAGCGCAGCCCCCGCCAACGATGTTTATCAGCTGGCAGGGGCGCTACACGGACAACCTGCACGTAGTAACGAGCAGCGCATGAATGATCTTCGTGAGCCGGAGCAGGAAAGTCCATAGAGTGTGATCCAGGCCATTGCGCTATTTTCGCACCCTTGAATTACCGACCAGTAAGTGCGATTAAAAGCCTGCTTACGCTGGGTGCGACCGGTGGCAGTCTCTCGGTCAAGGGTCGGCGCGAGCCGACCACGGGGGTGGCACCGCCGGACCTGATGAGTTCTGCTTCGCCACAACAGTGCCGGCGGATTTCGGATCGAATGATCGAGCGACAAGCTTGTATCGTCCACCGGTTGTTCTGTGCTGCAGCGTGTCCGGGCGTACTCGTAGCTGTTCTGTGCAACCGAGTTGTGTGGCGAGTCGCTCACTTGCCGTTGACGCTGACGACCAAGGGTCCGGCGGTTCACTTCAGGTGGGCTGGTCAGCATACCTCGCACGATTTTTGCCGGTGTCGCGAAATGTTTGGCCGGACATGGTTCGAACACCGATAGTGTGATGTATAACACAGCTGAATTTGTGGGAGAAGTCTGGTGCTGGGGGGCGTACGGTTGCAACGCTAAGTCGAGACCCAAAGCTCCAGACCTAATTTCGGGTATGGGTGCAGGTATTTCGGCCACTGTGCAGGTGTCGAAGTCGGTCCAAAGTAGTTGGTGCGCGTCATCGACGCGGCAGCCGAGAATTATCTGCACGTGAGAGAAGAGTTGTCATGGCACGGAACGCCGAAAACGCGGGTATGAATCTGCTGAATACATTGCGGGTCGGTGTGGTTGGCACTGTTCTGTATGCCGGGCTGATCATGGGCGTGGTTGTGGTGGCGGTGTGGAAGTTTCCGATGCCCGGCGTGTAGGCCCGCGGCACCTCATGGTCCTGCGCCGATGCCGATGAGTGAAACATCAGGTGGCAGTTCGGCGATAGAGCTGACAGGGCGTGGTTGTGCCCGTGGCTCCGCGTTGGCCGGTGATCAACGGGCGGCACCCTTGACGGGCCCTGTTTGCCGTGGAAGGGACGATGATGTTCGGGGCGGGCGTAATCCTCATGGTTGGTCTGCTGGTGGTGGCGCTGGTGGTGGTCCCCGTCTCGTTCGGTGTGGCGGCGCGAGCGGACGCGAAGGTCCGCCGACTTGCGGAGTCCCGGGCGTCCCATCCGAATCCGGTGGGCTCGGTCGCTGTCGCGGATGTGGACGAGAGGTGCGATCGGTGGCGGCAGCTGGCGACGCGGGCGTGGTTGATCTGCGGCGGCGCCTCGCTGGTCGCAGTAGCGGTCGTGGGTGTCCTGATCTGTGTCGGGTGAAGCCGACGACGTAAGCCGGGAGTGCGCGGGCGTCGGTGCGGGGCGGGCTGAACCTTCGATGGCCAGCCCGGGACTGGGGTACCACCGGAATCTGAAACTATCTCGGCCGCTGTGGCATACGCGCCAGAGGTTCGCTCGAGCTGCGGTGACGCCCAGGTGAGCCGAAGCGGCCCGGTCGGAGTGTCGTCCGCTCCGGCCGGGCCTCGCCGGGACGTGCAACAGGTACTCGCCGCGTGAGCCCTGACCGCGCTCGTCACGGTGCGCGTCCGGGAGGAGGCGCGCAACGCTCGGGCGGTGCGGTTCCGCGTTGGTGTACCTGGGTGATTGGCGTCGCTGATGGCTCCTCGGACGCTTGTTTTGTGTGAAATTATCGACATCGACGGAACTCGTCGGAACAGGGTGTGCACCAATCGCCGCTAGCCAGTACAGGTTTGGCTTGCGTACTGGTTTGGCGACCTGCTCCTTCGTGCTCCGGTGCGAGGAAATGGTAGATCTGCCGCCCGCCCCGATCGGCGAAATGTGACCCAGACCACATGATTTTCTCGGTGGGCCGTACTTGCGGCTGGCGGCCGTCGGTGGGCGCTGCGCACCACACGCCGACGATCACCCACTGCCCAGCGGGCATAGTTCGGCACCACGGTGGTGGATGCGAGTGTTCGAGGTCGGACTGGTCGGTCTCTTCCTCGGGTCAGTGCGGTGTGCTGCGGTTGAATGGGGACATGGGGTCGCCGGTGGGTGAGCAGCTGTGGCAGACGTTGTCCGATTTCGGATTGGCGTTGGTGTGCGTCCGCGGGCCGCAGTGCCGGTGGGCGGATCTGCTCTTACCTGGGGATGAATCGGTGGGGGAGCTGACCTGGTTGGCCCGGGACGCCGACGAGATCGCCGAGCAGTACCGCGACCGCCGATAGCGACACACCCGAGCCGCGACGGCGTTGGAGCTGACCGGGCGGACCCACCGAAGAAGCGGCACAGTGGTCTGTTTTTCGTGTCAGCGGGTGACGGCGGCTGTGCAGGTGGACGCGGGCTTTTTCCGGGGGTGAGGGGCACCGGTGCCGGTGGTAGCCTCGCGCAGGCTGCAGGGGTGCAACCGAAAGTCACCGTGCTGCAGCCGCGAACGGGCACGGAAGGTGCGGTAGATGGTTCAACAGCAACGGGCGGCGGTGACCCGGGCGCAGATCGTCCGCGGGGCAGCGGAAATGTTTGACAAGTCCGGGTTCGAGGGCGCCAGTCTCGTCGAGATCCTCGAGGCGGCCGGCATGACGAAGGGGGCCTTGTACTTTCATTTCCGGTCCAAGGAGGATTTGGCCCGGCACATCATTGCCGAGCAGCACCGGATCTCCATCTCCGCGGTGCAGGCCATCGCCGCGCAGGAGGCGTCGGCGATCGAGCAGATCGTGATGCTCTGCCACGAGATGGCCCGGCAGATCGTGCAGGACCCGATCGTGCGGGCCGGGATCCGCATCACCCTCGAGCTCAGCGCCGACGACCGTGGCCCCGCGGGCCCCTATCTGGATTGGATCACCGCCTGTCAGGCGTTGGCGGCCCGTGCGGTCGCCGAGGGCGACCTTGTCGAGAGCATCGACCCGCCGACGTTCGCGCGGTTCGTCATCGGCGCGTTCACCGGGGTCCAGACCGTGTCCCAGGTCCTGACCCATCGCGCGGACCTCGAGCAGCGAGTCGACGAGATGTGGGGGTTCCTGCTCCCGGGGATCATGCCGACCACTCGGCATCCCTCCATGATGCGGATCCGGGCGGCCCGCACCGACGTTCCCGTCACCGGATCGCCCGGCCGTCAGGATTAGTCCGCCCGGCCTGCCGACACGACCTGTACATGCTCCTCGCAGACCGAAAAGTTCGCCATCCGCACGCCGCCGGCGACCGCGATCGGCACAACGGCGGGAGGAGTGCGGCCGGTGACCGGACTGGTCCAGGGCGCACCGGTGCGGGTGCGTGAGCCCCTCTGAGTCGTCGGGGACGGGATGGCCGGTAGCCGGGCAGCGTCCGGGTGTCGTTCCCGCCAGGGAGGCTGCTGCGCCGCGGCGATGGGGTGGAGTCGGTCTCGATGAGCACGCCGCCGAGGCTGGCGTAGATCGGCCGTGGTGTGTGGGGCGGCAGAATTGCGTGCTTGCGTACGTATCGTGGGATGTGCCATTGCTCCCAGGTGTGTGCCGGGAAGACTGCTGCGTCACCGACTCTGAGCGTGAGAGGAGGCTGATCTGCCGGATACGCCGCGGTATGGAACTCCACCATTTCGATCGTGTGTGCGGGTGCACCTCGTTCACCGGGTCAGTGGATCGGTGTATTCGAGCTCTGGTCCGAGGTGACGACGAGCCGGGGTGCCGGGTTCGCCCCTGGCTCGCTCTTCCGGTGTGGGCCGGATTTCACTCGTGGCTGGTTGACGCAACTTGTCGTTGCGGAATTGTTATCGGGCCGGTATAAATATTCACATCGTGTGCCGTGTGTCACGATTCTCTGAACAATCGAACTGGAGTTACAAATGGACCTCGCTTTCTTGGCCGACTTCTTCTCGAACGTCTCCACCCTTCTCGGCGCCCTCGACTTCTTCTCGGGTTCTGCTGGGTCACTCAGCGGCTAGTAGCGCTGGCCAGAGGCCGAACTGGCTCTTTGGCGGCGGAAATGGGGTCCGTGCGTCACCTGCGGACCCCTTTTCGCTGTACCGGATCTTCCGAATGGTGTTTCCGCCGCGTCGCTTCCTCTCGGGAAATGCCATGAATGTCATTCTTTCGTGCGGATGGGCCGACTATTCAAGATCATTTTCGGTCTGGATGCTGGCCTATCTCGATTCGGTAACTCGAAACTCGCGATCTGAATTATGTGTGTTGTCGAGTTGGAACGACAGGGGGAGCCGTCAGCGCGAGGTGCATCTCGCCGCGTGGCTGCTCGCCCGCAGGGCGTCACGGCGTCGATCGCGTCGGCCTCACGCCCCGCACAGCGGCCCGCGCCCTCATGGCCGCTGAGCCCCTCGCGGTCACGGTCGACGAGCTCGCCGAACTCGACCGCGCCTCGCAGGCAGCCAGTGCCCACCTCCGGGCGCCCACGCGATGCACATCGGCACCCGCACCCAGGAATGCTCGCGTGGTCCGCGCGTGCCGTCGCCGGAGATTCGGCGGCAGGCGTCCTGAGGAAGGGGCGGCGCCGCCGGCCGTCTCGAGCAGTGTCCCGCCGTCGTCGGCGGCGTTGCCACGCGGTGGTCGAGCCCGTCGGCAGCGTTATGTCGTGCTCGACCTGCGACCGGTGGCTGCACCTTCGCGGTCGCCGCTCGAATGGGAAACAGGGGGTACAGATAGCGGCCGCCGAGCTGGTATCCGGCGATGTCACCGCGTTCGCGCAACCGTCTGGCGGGGTTGCGCCGGTGCTGTCGCGCGAATGCAGCGAGTCGGTTGTGTGTTCGGCGCATCTGGGTGGCCACCGACCGCACGATGACAGCCGACTGCTGAGGCGGTTCGATCGCGGATGGTGTTCGTGCAGGTCGGGTCGCGTACCGGGTCGGGTGGTGCTTATGCTCGATCTCGGGAGTTTCGCCGAGCGAAGAGGTGCATCAGCATGGCCCGAAACAGCGGCAATCGGCCGGTCGGTGGTCCGGAGTTGACGGTCGGTGTCCGGGTGCTGGTCCGCAGGAGCGCCGGGGCCGATCTCACCGGTGAGGTGGTCGAGGACTATGCGGCAGTGACCGACCCGGGCGGTGGTGGGCACGAGTGGGCGCCGGTGCATCGGTGGGCGGTCGCGCTCGACGACGGGCGGCTGGTTTTTGCCGACACCGAGGACCTGACCATCGATCCGGGCTTCCACCGTTCCGCCCCGAACCCGGGGTCGGATTCGGATTCGGCCGTGCGGACGCCCGGCCGGCACCGGGGAGAATGATCGGCGGCAGCCGCTTCGTGGCCGGTTCTGCGCGGCATCAGGCATCGTGCACACGAATTTCCCTAGCAGTCAGTCGATTACATGAATGACGCGGATGAGGTCCTAAGGGCTACGTCGATCTCCCCGCATGATCTGTCGGGGTATGCCTCAGTCGTGGCATAGCCGCACCGGACGTGTTTCGCGCTGTGGTGTTGTTCGGAACCGACGTTCCAGGCTTACCGTGTCCGGTATGAGAGGTGATGAGGCTCGCGTGGCCCGGGACTTCGCGGGGTGGTTGTCATCTCAGGGATGGAAGGTCCGCACCGATACGGAGTTCGTCGACATCGTTGCCGAGAAGGACGGGCGCCGGCTCTACGCCGAGGTCAAGGGTGCATCCACCGTGCCGGGGTTGGATGTCGATACCGCGATCGGGCAGCTGGTGCGGCGGATGCCGAGCGAACCGGATCAGGCGGTGTCGTTTGCATTGGTCGTTCGTGACGAGCCACGATCGGTGGACGCTGCTGTGCGGGCACCTCAGCGGATTCTGGATCTGTTGGGGATGGCGCTATATGCGGTCGACGAGGATGGTGGCGTTCGGCAGCTCTTCGGCCGCGCATGAAGACTGTCCCCGGCATGAGCGGGGAGGGTCAGCCGGGTGGCCATTAGTATCGCCATGTCCCGTGATGGTGGTGTAGTGCGGTGATGGGGCGGTAGCTCAGTCGGTGAGAGCCGTGGACTCGGAATCGGTGGTCGCGGGTTCGAGCCCCCGCC
>RRBB01000282.1:0-12213 GCA_006543605.1 Rhodococcus sp. WS4 | reverse complement strand
GGGTTAGAGCATGCGGTGTGGTCGGGTGAGTGCCTTGGCGCGGCGCACCGAGATCCGTGACCACACCGCCTGCTGCAGACTGAGTGTGGCCCATCCGGCCAGTGCCATCCCGGACAGGTTCAGCAGTAGCTGCAGGGTGCTGCCCCAGATCGCCGAGCCGACTCCGAACGCCGCCCCGAGCGCGATGTTTCCCGCGGCGGGGACGGTGGTGACCGAGATGAACACGCCGGTCAGTCCGCCGGCCTTGGCGGAGGTCAGGGAGAGCACGCCGGCAGCCGCGGCGACAACAGCCACGATGAACGACCATTTGTCGGGGGTGTAGATGAAGGCGGTGCCGGGCCGCGGCCCGATCACGTCGTGGAGGGTGATCCATCCCAGCGCCCGCCCCAGCAGTGCCAGGACGGTGGTGCTGAGGATCGCGACGGTGAAGCCGATCAGGAGGGTGCGGACGGCGACGGTCAACAGCACGAACCGCCGGCGCACCAGGGCGACGCCGAGGGCCGCGATTGCCCCGAACTCCGGGCCCAGGACCATCGCGCCGATGACCAGGATCTGCGAGTCGACGACGATGGCGATGCCGGCGATCACGGTGGCCAGTGTCATGAAACTCAGGTAGGTCCAGTTGAGTTCGGTTTCGTCGTAGGAGCGTTGGGCGACGTCGGCCCACACCACGCTGTCGGCGCTGCTGCCGGGGGTGGCCAGTTCGGCCTCGAAGCCGCTGCGGGAGAGCCAGGTGCGGACCGGTTCGATCTCGATGCTGCCCAGGCGGTGCAACCCGATGCCGCGGAGCCGGTCGATGACGTCGTTCGCGGCTTCTCGGGCGACGTCGGCGAGGATGACGTCGCCCGGTGGGCGGAGCGAGGCTCCTTTCATCCTGGCGAGCCCGCTCACGGCGGGATCGTGTTCGAGGATGTCGACCACGTCGTCGGTCAGTGTGGTCGGTGTCAGGATCCGCAGGTGCAACATGCACCTAGTGTGCCGTGCCCGGGCGGAGCGGGCTGGTGCATTCGCGCTGCACCCGTACCGATTCCGCCACGAGTACGCACATCGAGATTAACTCGCCGCCGCGCGCCGCCAGCATCCACTGCACCTGCGCGGTAACCCCACCGCTCCACGGGACGCCTACTGAGTCTCCGCTGGGGCGATTCGCTCGAGGGGTGGAGTGCAGGTGCCGCTCAGTGTTCGGTTGAGGTGGCACCTGCACCCGTATCCACCTCGAGCGGTTGCGGCTCGTCGCCAAGTCGGCCGACGCCACGATCAACATGGTGCTCGCCATGTCTGCGGGTGCGCTGCGCACCTATCTCGCCGAGCACGACGCATTGCCCGCGGCACCCTGATCGCGATGGTGCAGGTCTCGCTCCGCGACAGCGATCGGAGGAACGACGGCGGGAACGACGTCGGTGTGCTGATGTGCAATCTCGGCACACATCTGTCCGATCCGGCGGCTCGGCTCGACACGGTGCGGGCCTGCATGCGCGAAGGCAAGCAGGCGCTGTCCGCGATGAGCACGCTCGGTGCGGGCCCGGACGGGCGAGCATGCTGGCACAACGCGAGGGTGCGTCCACCGTTCGACCTGATCCTCTCCGAGGTGCCGGGACCGCGGAACCCGCGGTATTGGAACAGCGCCGACTCGACGCGGTGTACCCGCTCTCGATCCCCTTCGATGGGTAAGGACTCAACATCTCCTGCACCAGCAACGACGACGTCATCTCTTGTGGGATCACCGGCTGCCGCCGCATCGTTCGCGGACCTGCACACGCTGACACCCACCTCGGCCACGCACTCCGTGCGAACACGCCGTGGGCATCCGATGAGACCGGCACCTGCGGCACTCAGTCGCCCGATTGATACACGCGCCAGTACCACCACGCGGCTCCCGCCAGGCACAGACCACCTGATCCGAACGCGCCCACCGCGACGAGCATCGTGCCCAGTGCGCTCAACGCGATCAGACCCACCAGCTGCAGGATCGTGCGCAAGGGCATACCCGCGACTATGGATCACCGTGGTGGTGGACGCAAGCGGGCCCGTAGACGTCGCGATCGGGATCGCGCGCGTACGCGTATGGATCCCGTGAAGAATGCGCCGGACCTCTTCTTGAGTGCGCATCCGTGGGTGACGCTGGTCTGGTTCGGTTCGATCTGAATCCTGAAGGGAATTCTCGTCGTGGGTAGTCTGCTTATCACGTTCTTGCTCCTGGGTTCGTTCGTCGGGGCAGCCCGGATGATCCGCTCCATCAACACGTGCACCGCCCGAGGCGTGCCTGCGCGTGCACGGACCGGTGCGACGGTGAGTGTTCCTGCACGGCAGGTCTACTCGGTCGCTCGGTAAGGATCACCGCAGGGAGTGTGTCAGGACTTGTTCCGGACTCGTGGAGTGCGGTTATGAGCGGATTTGGTCTGCGGTCCAGTTCGGGATCGATAGGGCGGGGGACGCAGGTTCGACGCGGACGGGCGCCACGGCTGAGAGCGGCGCTGTTCACAATGGGAGCGGCTGCCGCGGCGGTGGTGCTGGTTGCCCCGCCCGCGGCTGCTGGGCCGACGGCGACTACTGTGGCCGTGCAGGGTCCACGGCCGGGACCACCTGTCCGGTCACCGTGACCGCGAAGGGTTGCGCCCACACCCACCGGTGGCACCGTCGAGTTCAGGGACGGCAACACCGTGATCGGTGCCGCGGCCGCGGTCACGGCGGACGGCACCGCCAGCGTCAACCACACATTCACTACGACAGGCGCGCGCGTCATCACCGCAAAATTCAACGGCGCCAAAGATTTCGACGTCTCCACGTCCGCAGCTCTCGGCTCGATCTGCTTGTCGATCGGCTGACCCGTTCACCGACAATGCCCGGGGTGTGCACGCTTTGCAGTCGTCGACCCCGGCCCGGACTTCGGGATCGCCTGTGTGCGCCGGGGTCGGCTCGGTTGACCGTTAAAACCGGCGGGTTGCGGGTACCCACCAGATGGAAGGCGTGCCGCGAATTCGACAAGCATGGTGATCGGGCGTGATTCATCAAGACATCCGGGAGTGGGTCGCACAGATGATGCGACTCGACCTCGCGACGGCCGGCCCCGCCGAATTGGCCAAGCTCGAGGTTGTGGCCAAGCTGGCGGAAGCGCAGTACGTGCGGCAGCTGATGAATCTCCACGAGTACCGGCCACTGGTGGGCTGACGGCTACTCCGATCGTCGACCCCCGGCATGGCTGCCTCCCATCACCCGCGCCGGGGGTCGACTTCAAGAACCTCTACCGGGCGTGGCCGGCGGCGATAAACTGGGGTCGTGTAGAGGTGTGATTGCGAGGGCGAGGTGATCGGATGGAATGGAGCCTTCCTGACTGAGTGTCACTGAAATCCAGTGTCGCGATCGCCCCCCGGCTGCACGCTGGCCTCCTGCGCAACGAGGGCAGCAACCAGGGGGTCGATCCTGCCCGGACCCCACCCCACTCACCAAGTTGTCCACAGCTTTTGTCCACAGGACATTGCGGACGGGTTACGATCCGGCGGTGACACTAGGTTCCCTCTCGATGGCGCTGCTGCGTGTGAACTACCGGCTGCTGCGGGTACCCCTGCAGCTCGCCGAGGACGTCGGGATGGCGTACCTCGACGAGCAGGCACCCGCGCGGCTCGCCTACGAGGAGTTGCTGCTCCAGTGTGATCGCGCCGCCGCCTACCTACTCGACGATGAGTACGCAGCGGCACGAGTGGGAGAGCTGCGCCGACATGGGGCCGCCGTCCGCCTCAGGATCGCCCGCCGGCATCAGCGACTTGATGCCGAGAGTGCCGCTCTTCTCGATCTCCAGCGGGTCCGATTCGAGCGCCGTCAGCGCACCAACGGCACCGGACGAGCCTGACATCTCCTCGTGAACCCTTCCCGAGAAACCAGGGCAGACAGCATGTTCGGGCGTGGCAGGTCAGCCTTTTGGGGTGCCGAGCCTCAGGTCCGGCAGCTGTCGCTGCTGGAACCGGACGTTGATGCGTTTGACAAGTCCGTGCGCGCGGCATTCCAAGGGACGGCACGGGGGCCGGTCTGCCGTCATGAGATAGTCCCGATTCCGGCGGCGGGATCGATCCCGAGTTCGTCGACGTGCGTGAAACGAAGCACAGGGAGGGATTCATCGATGAACGCACAAGTTACTTCAACCGGCATCGAGAAGTAGAGATAGCTCCGCCGTCGCCGGATGCAGTGATCGTGTCGCCGGTCCCGCGCTCAGGACTGGCAATAGCTGCGGCCGAAGAAGAGAAGGCTGCCGAGGAACACCCTTAAGCCCCAGGTTGCCCCGCTCGAGATTGCAGAGTCCATATGGCCCGCGGAGTCGGCGCTGCGTGCGGAGTGACCATCCGCCATGGAATTCCCGCGCATGACGTCCGCCAGGCCTGATCAGTCCGTGTCGGCGGCGCTGACCCGTCTGGCCTCCGTCTCGGTGGTACTAGCGGATATCGCCCGAAGAAATCGGCCACCCTCCCCGCCCCGATCGGCTACCTGTTCGGTGCGGGCGAGCATCTTTCGAAGACGAGCGAACCGGGTGACGCCGGTCGACGGCGTCCCGCCTCAATCTTGTTGGCCCGGGAACTTCCCGACGCCGCGGGTGGGGTCGATGACACCGAAGGGCTCGCCCTGCGGTCCCTGGACGATCCCCATCCTGCCGGCGGGGCTGTTGTCGGGTCCGGCGACGACGGTGGCGCCGAGTTCGGTGGCCTTGGCGAGGACCGCATCGGTGTCGTCGGCCTGGAACCACGTCAGCCAGTGCGGCGGGTTCTCGCCCGGCATCTTCGTCGTCGTTGACGCCGCCGATGCCCTCGCCGCCGGGCAGTGCGAACGTCGAATAGGAGAAGTTCTCGCCGTCGCCGATCTCGGTGTAGGACCAGCAGAAGACCTTCCCGTAGAAGTCCTTGGCCCGCTCGTACTCGCGGGTGTGCAACTCGTTCCAGCAGTACGCGCCGTGCTCGTTGCAGCATGCCCACAGTCTGCCCTGCAATCCACGCAGACCTGAGCATTCGTCCCTCACCGGCAGCTACGCCCACGCCTATCTGATCCTCGCCGGTGCAGCCGTGCTCGCCGCCAGTGTGGCCACCGCGAGCATGCCCCGATGACGGCGAAAAGGGACCAGGGGCAGAAGATCCCGCAATCCGGGACGCGAAGTGCCCGAGGTGACTTGACTACTCGTCTTGATCCGCGGGTGGGGAGGCGACATTACGAAACCCCTGGCCGTGGTCAACCAGGGTCGGGCGTTTCGCAGCCGCTGTGGATTCCCTCGCTTCGGCATTCTCGCCGGCGTGTGCTTCCTCGCAGATTTGCTGCTCCCAGTACGCATCCGATCGGGCCCGCGGAACGTTCATATGCGATGTCCTCTCTGTGCGTAGGACGAGAGGAGATCGCTCCATCAGTCACGTTTTTCGCGCGGGTGGTGGCTGCTGTTGCCACTGGCCGTGCCTCATCGGTGTCCTTCCTTTGTACGCCTCAGGGATGGGGTCTGTCGTCCCCAGCGGACCAGGTCGGCGACCTGGGCGGTTCGGCTACCGAGCGTGGTGGACGCTGCGGCCCGGGACGCCAGCGCGCACCGCCCATTGCCTTAACCGGGCATGCGGGGTAGACCTGAGGTACGGATCCACGGCAGACCAAGGTCGAACCGGAAGAGAAGATTCCACCTCTCGGTCGTGGCACCCAGCACGAGTTGTAGGCACCCACGCACAAGCACGGCCCACTAACTGGGCTCAGCGCGGTGGGCCTGCGTCAGACGGGGGTTCTCTGACGCCGAGGCCGCATTTGACCCCGCGCAACCATGCAGCTTGGTAACCAGATGTTCGTGCTCGCGGACGGCGTCCCCTTGACTAGGGGCGCCGTCCGAGGTGTGTGCGGCGGGGGTTGCGGCAAGATCGTCGTGGATGACTGCTCACCAATCCCGCGATCAAGGCCCATCTCCTTCGTCGGCTCCACCCTGATCGCGCGGTACGGGGTTGTGATTCGGCCGAATGGCGATAGCGGGCTTTGGATGTTCTGCGCGGCCTCCGGACGAGGCGTCCGCTCTCGTCGAGCGTGCCGGTGGTGCTCGACCGGGTCGCGATGATCGGCAACGACCGAAGAATTTGTCCTCCGGGCAGCGGTCGATCGGAACGCGTAAGGCACCGAAACGACGTCGAAAATCCACCTGCTTTCTGCATCGAGTGCCGACATAAGGGATTCGATCCGGCGCGCCCGACAATTTCCGGTGTGCGTTGCCTGCTCGCCCACCGGTGTCCGCGATCGCACATCCAGACGAATCATGCCGACGACAGGTCGAACGCCATCCTTCAGCGACGCGATCTGGTGTGCTCGCTGGTCGTTAGGCCTGGGTTCGTGTTGACGCGGCGCTTGCCGGGGATAATCCCTCACCGGGACGGATCAGGCTGCGGGGACGGCCACCGGATGAAGAACCGCATTGGGTCAATCCGTGTATTCGGTCGAGACCGCGCATATTCGTTGCCGGCAGGGGTATCCACCGTTCACGCTGCCCGCGGGATCGTCGGCTGGACCCGCGGCAGCTAGACCCTCTGGCCGCTACCCCTCGGCCGCCGAGGGCCGTCACCGCCGCGCGCGGCCTGGGGGGCGAGTGCACGCCCCCAGGCCGCCGCGGCCCGACGTACCACGAAACACACCCCACCTCATCGCGCAGGCGGCGCCATTGAAGTCGAATCGGCCGTCCACCAACCTCGGAGCGACCTCGTCTTCGAGAATCTCGCCGTGTGGGGCCTCGAGCGCTTGACTGAGCGCGCCTATCTCGTCACGGTGACACCGTTTGAGCTCGGTGAGCTGGACGGTGAGTGTGCGGACGACGCCGCTCGCGGAGTCGTCTCCGATCATGGCCGCTGCCGCTGCCGCTGTGCTGATGGCGGTGTGTTCTGCAGTGGGGAACCTCCACGCGAGCGGATTTGTCGCATTGGCTCATCCCACATTCCCGGGAATGGCGGTGAATTCGAGGGCGGCATTGAAGCAGAGCCCACTCACACCGGCGGGTCCCGAATAATAACCCGGGAGTGCGGGACCAAATCCGACATAACCGCCAGGGTGGGTGACAACGCCCAAACCCGGCGGTACGACGGCGGTCCCTATCCCCGCCGTTGCGAACACCGCGCACGTCCATGCAGGGTCCTTGGCGTCGTCGACGTACAAAGAGCCCTGGACGCCGGGGGTCGGGTCGCCGCTTATCAACACCGGGTCGGCTGAAGCGAGCCCCGACGAGAGGGCGATCGCTATTGCAAGACTGACGGAAACACCGACGGCTCGCCACACGCTGTTCATGATTCGATCCCTTCTGATGTACGCCCAGGAGTTCGGCTGCCAACGGTTGGCCCATCCCGCCGGATCCCTTGGACGCGTGGTGGTCTGAAGGCGGTCCTGAGACTGCCGGGGTAAAGATCCGGTGGATCTGATGCAGTCTTATTGATTCGAGGTCCGCTCGAAAAAGGCTCGACAGATTCCGGCCGAAGCCCGATCGCGTGACACGGGCCACACTCCACGCCGGAAAGCCTGATTACCCGGACATTCCGGATGGAAATGCAACGCCACCTGATCCTTAAGCAGACGCTGTTCACCGGCCCCGCCGCATAGCTACCGACCAGCGGCCTGGCACTATACCCCTGGGACCGGCTGAAGTCTGTGTGCGAGACCGTTCCTAGGGCAGGCCCTGGTACATCGGGCAGGTCCACGATTCGGTCGACGCTATCGCCCCACCGGGGAGGGCCGACCTCGGGAAATGGAGTCGGCTTCAGAACCGGTGCGGCATGGGCGACGCCCGATCCGAGGAGGCTCAGGGGCGGAACTGCAGCAGATGCGGGGGACTCCCGAGTGATGTTCTTGTTTATTGTTCTTCCCTTGTCCATGGTCGGCATCGCTGCCGCCGTTATGCGGGTGCTGCAGGGATTCGCGCCCTGGCCGTCCGGTGGTCAGAGGGTGATCTGTGTCGAGGCCTGCGCGGGCTTTGCCGGGTTGCTGTTCTCCCACAGGAAGGTGTATGCGCCGGGCGTGGGTTCGTCCATGACGAAGACGATCCACTCGCCGTCGATCTTGCTAATCGAGGAGACGTTCTCGGAGATGAATCCGCCGCGTTTGTCGCCGCGGCTGGACTGGCCGTCCGGTCCGGTCAGTTCGAAGTCGCCGGGGTTGACATCGGAGAACCCGCCGGTCGAGCAGCGTCCGCAGTGTGCGTTGATCTTGACCCAGACCTCGTGCTTGTCCTTCTCGCCGGGTTGGTAGCTCGGCCACAGGAACGCCTCGTCCAGGGTGATCTCCATGTCGGTGCCGAAGGTCATCCCGGCCGGGATGCCCCTCGGCTCGATGCTCTCGACGCTGTCGTGTTCGGCGAGCGGGATCCGCGTCTGGTTCTGGTCGGCCTGGCCGTAAACAAGTACGACACCGTCGACGACGTCGTCGACGTCGGGTGTGTCGGACGGAGTCTTCAGGGAGGCGGACGCCGTGCCGGACGCTTCCCCTCCGCCAGCGATCTCGGGGCTGTCGAAGGACAGCTTGACCACCGCGCCATCGACCTCGAGGTAGGCCTTGTCGGTGGGGGTGTGGCTGACTCCGACCAGGTTCTTGTAGTTCAGGTCGAAATCGAGTGTCGTCGTGGCATTGTCCGAGTTCGCGGTCACCTTGTCGACGGTGATCTCGAAGCCATCGTGCCACCCGATCTTGTCGATCTCACGCTCGAATGCCGACTGGCTTTTTTCCGATGTGGGTTCGGCGGCCGAGGCCAGTGCGGGGAGTAGGAGAGCTGCGGGTACGACAGCACTGATCAGAAGAGCCTGGCGAAGGGCGTTGGGCCTCATAGTGAGTCTTTCTTGGACGGGGGTGGCAGCGATCCGTGCCGATCAACGCTTACTAGCTTCTCCCGGACGGGCACGGGGAATCGTCGACAGTGGGGTGGAAGTTCCTCACCCCATGGAGTTCGTGCACCCGCTCAACCCGCTTCGTGTGCGCATCCACGACCGGCCCCGACATGGACGAACCCCCCTGATCGGACACGACTTCCACCTCAGTGTCAGCGGAGGCCTCTCGTCGGTGCGGTCACGTGTCGAGTTCGTGCCGATCGATCTTCCTGCCGATCTCGCAGCAAGGCGGTGTCCCCGAAGTGGCTGCGTTGGATCGTCTGCGGGAGCGCCGGACGTCCTGTGCGATCCCGGTTGGCGTGTTGTCGTACCGAAATCCGCACTACACCAAATCGTTTGGAGATCCGTCTTGCGCCGGGCGAAGGGAGTGTGTGTCAACGGGTTCGGTGCCGCCCGTGAAACAACAGCGTCGAGCGTGCCGTATCGATGCCCTGCCGCTGCAGGGGTGAGGAACTTCAGACCTGCCGAGGATATCCATTCGCTTCATTTCGCGGGAATCTTGTCAGGACAGCAAAACCGGCAAGCAACACAAGGAGTTTCACATGTCGAACATCAAGAAGCGCACCATCACGGCGATTGCCATTGCAGCCTTCGCGCTGTCGGCGGGTGCGGGAATCGCGTCCGCCGACCCGGCGGCGCCCGGCGGCGCGGGGGGCAGCGCCTCGGGCGCACCGGGTGTCGGCGCACCGGGTGTCGGCGCGCCCGGTTCGGGCGGTGACGCGCAGAGCAACGCGGAGAGCGGCGACGCCAATGCCGGTGACGGTGGTGCCGGTGCCCCCGGAATTTCCTTCGGCGGTCCGACCATCGGGCTGAACAACGGCGGCGGCAACGGCAACAGTGAGGTGGGCAGCGGCGGCGACGGCGGTAATGCACGTTCCGGTGACGCCACCACGGGACCGACCACCGGCGGCGGCGGGTTCGGCGGCTGGGGCCTCGGAGGCGACGGTGCGGGCGGCAACGGTGGAGTGGCCCCCGGAGGCGACGGCGGCACCATCAAGCAGGCACCTGCGCAGGGCGGCGGCAACGGCCCCTGCTTCATCCCGATCCCGTTTGTCTGCTGATCGCGATCTCCTGCCCGGAAGGGATCGCGAACTCCACAGGGCCGGCCCACGGAGACACGGGCCGGCCCCGTGGGGCCACATGCGCGCAGGGACCTGCGGCGAGTCCTTCCACCCGAGAACACCGGGTTACCGAGGACATCGGGACAGTGGTGCGCTGCCCGCCCTGACTCCGTCACCGTCGATCACACCGAGAAACGGCACGGCGGCGTATCACCCGGAAGACGCTGTGTCGAAATTCCCCTGCCGCATCGACCACTCCGGCGGCCACCACCGCCGGGGATCATCTTTCGTCCTCATCCTCGAGCCCGCGTCGACGCGCGCCACAGCTCGACCGGCCGGTAACAGGTAGGTGGGACGGACCAGTGCCGCTCCCCGTCGCCAGACCACCGACTTCCCGACCCGCCGGGGCGCCCAATCGAAGGACTTCCTCGGGATCGACGGTGAGTCCAGAGGCCGAAGGCTGACCTTGGCGATATCCGTACCGTACCGGGAGGCCCCAGACCGCTCACGACCTCACCACGCAAGGAGTTTGACATGTCAAACACTCTGAAATTCGCTGTCCCGCTGATCGCGTTCACCGCAGTTGCCCTGTCCGTCGGTGGGGGAATAGCCGGCGCGGCAACCAACGACAGCGACCCGCGGGTCGACTACAGCCGGCAAGAGCCGGAGGAGGCTACCGCGGCCGAGCCCTCGGCTGCACCGCCCGCACCGACCGTCTCCGTCGCCATCCCCGGTGTTTCCCTGCCCGGGATCACCGTCGGTGGTGTCGGTGTCGGCACCGACGGAATCGCCTTCCCGGGCCCCACCATCGGCCTGCCCGATCCCCCGGAGATCCCGTAACCGCTCCATCCTCTTCTGTGTGACAACCTCTTTCATCTCAGGTGGATGCCGCGATTCGCGGCGACGGTCCCACTTCCCGCCGTTCACTTGGTGCTGCGGACGAGGACCGGATGGCCCGGCTTCGGACCCTCGCGCTCCGGGCAGATTCGTGGCTCGCGGCTGGCTCCACGGGCGGCCCGCGGGGGCGCGTTCGTTCCCGGGCGATGCGGTCGCCAGGCACGCGACTTACCGCTGGTCGCTGGCGGTCCCCACGGATCTGGTGTTGCGGTGGGTTCGACGGTAACGGCGTCGGCGCCCGATGCGGGCGGCGCCGATGGCGGCGGCGGCCCCGGCCCCGGCCGCGACTGCCGCACAGACCACCACGGTGGTGGTGGTCGGTGGGCGCGCGGTGAGAATCCAGAGGGCGCCGACGATCACGGCGCCGAGCACGCCGGCGGTGACGGTGGCACCGATGATTCCGGTGATCCGACCCCGACCCCGGCGCAGCGAGCGCAGGAACGATTCGAGGTAGGCCACGGCGAACAGGGCCAGAGCGGCGAGCCCGACGGCGGCCGCGGTGGTGGTCGCCGGCTGGGTGGTGCGGACCGGGAACGTCCACGTTTCGAGCACCTCACCGGCCTGGAGCAGGGTCAGGGTTCCGGTGAGCGTTCCGGCCACGAAGTACTGCCCGCCGAGCGGGGGCAGCGTCGCGGCCGCGGCACTGCCCTGGTTGATCAGCGGTGCGGCGGCGGTGTTCTTGACCGGGATGTCGAGGACCTCGAGGGCCAGGGTCGCGGCGTCGGCGAGGCCGGCCCCGGTCACCGTCACCGGCACCGGCGCGGTCAGATCGAGGGGGACGGGCGCACCGCCGGCCAGGTCCGCGCCGGCGACGGTGACAGCGCCGATCGGGGGCACATCGGTCGGGGGCGAACCGAGACCGAGCACGGCCACCAGAACGGTGATGGCCGCGAGGGCGGCGGCGATGACCAGCGGAATGCGGGGGGAGGGGAGCTTCACGACCGTGCGGACGTTGACGAGGTCGGCGCCGGAGACGTCGGCCAGGCGGGCGCCGCGTGCGTGGACCGTGATCGACGGCCGCACCGTCGGCGGCGGCTCGGTGGCGCGCGACCCGGGTGCTGTCACGTCGGTTGAGGCGGTCGGATCGGTGGGTCCGGTCGGTGCCGTCGGGTCGGCGGTTGCAGCCGGGTCGGCCCGGTGCGATTCGGCTCCGGGAGAGCCCGGGACGGGCCGCCGGGGCGCGGCGTGTGGGCGGGTCAGCGGCAACGGTGGATGCTCGTCGCTGTCGGTCAGAGTCGGGGTGTGCGGGGGGCCGAGACCGGTGGCCGAGACGATGGTGTCGGCTCCCATCACCGGGATGCCCTCGGTGGTCAGCCACCCCGGACCCCACCGTCCGGTGGAGGCGCAGGCCAGCGCGATCCCGAAGGCCTCGGCGGACGGGTAGCGCAGGGTCGGGT
>RRBB01000281.1:0-12267 GCA_006543605.1 Rhodococcus sp. WS4 | reverse complement strand
TCGCCGAAGCGATCCGCTCCTTCCACCTGGACTCCCTCACCGGGGCCGTCCCCCTCAACATCGACCTCGACGTCGTGCTCACCGTCCTTGCCCACACCCTCTGCGCCGCCCTGCGCCGCCGCATCCCGGGCTACGAAACCGCCACCCCCGACACCCTGCAACGCCGGTTCCTGTCCACCGGCGGAAAAATCCTCAACCACGGCAACCAGATCGTGGTTCGCCTCGACCGGCGCACCTACTCACCCGTACTGCGCCAAGCCACCCTGCCCGAGATCTCCGTCCCCTGGCTCGGTGGCCGCACCGTGCGCTACGAGTTCGCGTGAGCAGACACAAAATGCGGGTCGATTCGCTGAGTGAAAATCGGCGTTAATGGCCGCGACCCGCCTTCCGCGGGTTGAGATCTCCCGAATCCGGGTAGTCGCGAAGACCGCAGTCTGGGCCGACGCAGAACAGCCCGGGAAGAATCCCTCCACCGGGGCCGCGGCCGCCGCATGCGAACCGAGCTGACACATGAGGGAGCCGTAAACAAGGAGCACAGAAATGACCAGCGCAGGACCGAGCTCGAGCAGCCTCGCCGACGTCATCGACACCATCTTGGACAAGGGCCTGGTCATCGACGCCTACGTGCGCATATCACTCGTCGGCATCGAACTGATCACCGTCGACGCCCGCGTGGTAGTCGCCAGCGTCGACACCTACCTGCGATTCGCCGAAGCGGTGAACCGCCTCGAGATCGGCAGCGAACCGAAAGGCCTCACGGACCTGGTCTCAGACGTCAAGGGTAGCGGCAGCACGAAGAACAAGACCAAAGGTGTCCTCGAGGGCGTCGGTGAAACGCTCGGTGAAATCCTCGGCGGCCAAGGCGCCGAGCGCGAACACGCACCCCGTCGCTCCAAGCGGCGGAAGTGAGCCGCGAGGCCGATCAGGAAACCGACGCATCGCTCGCACACCCCGCGTGGAGTTCGGCGCGACGGGCTCGCCGGTTGGCGCGAGCCGGTATCCGAGTTGGTGATCGAGCCCGATCGAGGTGGGGTAGACGAAGTACGCACACTACCGCGCACGGTCCCGCGATACATGGCGCCGAGGCTGGCTTCGAGGTGTGCCGAGACTCTGCGCGGGCGAAGGGAACCTGATGACAGCCAGAGGAGAAATGGCGTCAGCCGTCGGGGCGAGAGCGCTGCCGGCACGTGCACTGCGGACCGAGACGGCGACGATGCTTGCCCCGGCGGTAACGACAGCCGCCGACGGTGTCGATTCACCGACCACCCGGCTCGAGTCGGGCGGAGAAAGTCTCCTCGTCGGGCACAAGTGCGGAGCTTCGACATGACCACGGCGATCCAACCCCAGGCGGCGGAGGTGCCGCTGGCGGTCCCAACTCGAGCAGCCTCGCCGACGTCATCGACACATCCTGGACACGGCAGCGAGCCGAAAGGCTTGTTCGCGCTCGCCTCAGGTGCCACCGAGGGTGGCGCGGAATCGACGGAGCAGGGTGCGATCGACTCCACCGGCGACAGAATTGGTGGCCTGCTCGGCGGAGACGAAGAACCTGAGCGTGAACGGGTTTCACGCAAGTCCACTCGGGGCGACAAGTGATAGCCACCTCGAACCAGGCCACGGATGCGCCCGGCCGGGCGCATCCGATTGAGTCGATGCGGCCAGCGCCGGGACTCTTGCACGAATCGACTACCGACTGGTGCACATCCCGCTGCGGGTGATCGCGCGACCGCGGCGGATCCTCGCCGCCGACAACGGCCACGACCCATTGCCTCCGACGGATCGAGGGAGCAATGTGAAACACACGGGGAATGACCGGCGACGCCGCGTCGGCGCCGCCCATGACGAGAAAGGTGCCGACCGTGTTCGCACGCTCAACCACAATTCAAGCGCATCCGTCGTACATCGACGCCGGGATCAAGCACATACGCGACACCGTGATGCCCGCGCTGGCGGACATCGAGGGCTGTCTCGGAATGTCCCTGCTCGTCGATCGCGGCTCGGGCCGCTGCATCGCGACCAGTTCGTGGCGGGACGATGACACGCTACGGGCCAGCGAAGGACCGGTGCGAAATCTGCGCGACGCCGCAGCCGAGATCTTCCACGGCACCACGGAGGTGTCGCGTTGGGACATTGCAGTCATGCATCGCGATCACCATTCGGAACGCGGGGCCTGTTGCCGCGTCACGTGGATCAAGACCGAGCCGGCCCACATGGACCGCGCCGTCGACGTGTGGAAGATGGCCGCGCTGCCCAAGATGGAGGAACTCGACGGCTTCTGCAGCGCCAGCCTGCTGCTCGACCACGCCGCGGGTCGCGGGGTGTCGTCGCTGACATTCGACAGCGCCGAGGCGATGGAACGCAACAGAGAACGCATCGACAGCATCCGGGAAGAAGGAGTTCGCGAGGCGAACGCCGAGGTACTCGACACATGCGAGTTCGAGCTCGCCATCGCACACCTGCACGTCCCCGAGATGGCCTGAACTGTCGAATCGTCGAAGCACAATCCCACCCGGTTCCGGCAGCTGCCGCAGCGGCAGGCTCACGGCGCCGAGAACGCCGTGCGGCGGTCGTCGGCTCAGGTGGTCGGTGTGGACGCGTGTCGGTGGGCGGTCGGCTGGAACAGTTCGATCAGATTGCCGGCGGGGTCGGCGAGCAAGATCTGGCGGCCGCCCGGGCCGGTGACCACATCGCTTCGGAATGCGACGCCTGCATCGCGCAGGCGGGCGATCTCGGCGTCGAGGTCGCTGACGATGAGGTGGATGCGGTTGCCGCCCGGGCCGGTGGTGTCGGCGGGAGTGGCGCGGGCGCCGGAACTGGCCGGGCCGGACAGCAGTAGTCGCAGGGAGCCGCGGATCACGTCGGCGAAGGCGGGGGCTGGGTTGGTGTGCAGGGTGAAGCCGAGGTGGCTGGTGTAGAAGTCGACGGCGGCGGGCACGTCATCGACGAGGTAGCGGACGCTGGCGTATTCGCCGGGTGTGATCATCGGGCACTCCTTGTCACGGTTCTGCGGTGAGGATCGGCAGTAGGTATCGGATGCGGGTGTCGATCTCGGCGGCGGCGGCCCGGAAGGTCGGGTAGGTGTCCTCGTCGGTGCCGCCTGGTGTCGCCGGGTCGGGGATGCTCCAGTGGATCCTGCGCGCCTCATCGCCGAACTCCGGGCAGACTTCGCGGGCTTTGTCGCACACGGTGACTACCGTGTCGAACCGGCGGTCGGCGAGTGCGCCGAGGTGGCGGGGACACCGGCCTGAGATGTCGATCCCGAACTCGTCTCGCAGCACCCGCACCGTATTGGGATGCATGTCCGGCTTGGGGCGGGTGCCGGCGCTGATCGCGTCGACCCGGCCGTTGCCGTGATGGTGCAGCAGCGCTTCCGCGATCGCGGAGCGGGCACTGTTGCCGCTGCACACGAACAACACAGCCACGGAGGTCTTCGGGTTGAACGACGGGGGTGTGGGGTTCCGGCCGAGTTTCGGGTGCAGTGCGGCACCGGTGCCGGCCAGCATCTGGGTGCAGCGGTCCAGATCGAGGTGGTAGTAGCTGTCGCGGCCGTCGAAGCTGCTGCGTGTGGCCCTCACCAGCCCGCCGTCGCGCAGCAGCCGCAGGTGGTAGGAGATCAGGTTTTGCGACTCACCGACCAGTGTCACCATCTCCCGGACCCGGTAGTCGCTGCCGGACAGTGCCGCCAACAGCTGCCACCGCAACGGATGAGCGGCCAGCTGCAGGAATGACGGGACGGGTTGACGCGTCAGCACCACCACTCGACGATAGCACCGATACATCAAATCAGTTTGATTTAATTTCACGACCGGATGCCCGACGACTGCGCTCGATGGGAGCACCGCGCGGGCCCGATGATCGGGGCGTGGCCGATCCGGTCGCCTACCCCACCGCTGCCCTTTCGGGTGGGCGATCGCTCACAGGTTCGCGCCGTGCTTCTCTTTCCCTCGAACCGGTTGGCGAACACGCCGTCGGTGTTACCTTGAGCCCTGTGTGTGGCGGTCGGCAATCCTCGCGGCGGCGTTCGGCGCTGCTCGCCGTCACGGTGCTGGCTGCGATCGTCGCGGTACTGACGGCCCTGCAGATCGCCCACTCGGACGCGGCGGGCGATGTGCCTGCCCCGCTCCCGACTCTCCTCGGTGCCGACGCGCACCCGAACATCCCCGCGTCGGCCACCGCCGATGCGGCCGACCGGGGAACCGAGGACCCTGACCCGCCGACCGGTGGAGTGCGACTGCAGCTGACCGGGTTGGCCGGGATGCTGGCGGTGCTGGTGGGCGTGCTCTCGCGGCGCCGCACCCCGCATCGCATCGCTCACAGCAGGCGGCAGTACTCGCCGGTCCGCGCCCGAGCACCGTCATCGACCTCGCCGGTGTCCCCGATGCCCGTGCGGAGCAGCACCTGCGTGATGCGGGTGTGACAAGCCGTCTCCGGCTGTCGTCCCGTGATCGGATCCGACGCCTCTCCCACCCGCAGTAACGCCGCGCGCGTGTCATTCGCGCCCAGCCGTGCCGGGTGGCCCGATAATCGTTCTGGCACCGGATGATTCGATTTCCGGTGCACCGTCGAATGAGGTGCCGTAATGCATTCCAAGAAGACTGTTCTCAAACTCACCGGCGCCACCGTGGCCGCGGGCGTACTGCTGGCCGGGGTGATGTTTCCCGTCGCCGCCGGGCTCGGATACGCATCCAACCGTGCCGCCGACAGCGTCGGTAATTCGTCGGCCGAACTGGCCGACGGGGTGGTACCGGCGGTGACGACCATGACCGACATCTCCGGGAACCCCATCGCCTGGCTGTACGACCAGCGCCGATTCGAGGTCCCCAGCGACCAGATCTCCAACGAGATGAAACTGGCAATTCTCTCCATCGAGGACAGACGGTTCGGCGAACATCAGGGTGTGGACTGGCAGGGCACGATGCGGGCGTTCTTCACCAACACCACCAGCGGTCAGATCGAACAGGGTGCCTCGACCATCAATCAGCAGTACGTGAAGAACTACCTGCTGCACGTGGTCGCCAAGACCGACGCCGAACGCCGTGCCGCGATCGAGACCACGCCGGTCCGCAAGATCCGGGAGATCCGGATGGCAATGACCCTCGATCAAGAACTCTCCAAAGAGGAAATTCTCACCCGGTATCTGAACCTGGTCCCGTTCGGCAACGGTTCCTTCGGGGTGCAGGACGCCGCCCGCACGTACTTCGGCATCGACGCCAAGGACCTGAATCTGGCGCAGTCGGCGATGCTCGCGGGCATGGTACAGTCCAGCTCCGCGCTCAACCCCTACACCAACCCCGAGGGAGTGTTCGAGCGCCGCAATGTCGTCCTGGACACCTTGGTCGTGAATGTCCCGGACCGGGCCGCCGAGATCCGCGCCCTGAAGGAAACGCCGCTCGGGGTACTCCCGAAACCGAACAACCTGCCCCGCGGGTGCATCGCCGCCGGCGACCGCGGCTTCTTCTGCGACTACGCGTTGCAGTACCTCCAGAACGCCGGACTGTCCCGGGAACAGCTCGAAAAGGGCGGCTACCTGATCCGAACCACCCTCGATCCGGCCGTGCAAGGTTCGGTCAAGTCGGCGGTGTCCACCTACGCCGACCCGAAACTTCCGGACATCGCGAGCGTGATGAACGTCGTGCAGCCCGGGCAGGACCAGCACCGAGTCCTGGCGATGGCGGGCAGCCGCAACTACGGCCTGGACGCGGCCGCAGCCGAGACGGTGCAGGAGCTGCCCTATTCGCTGTCCGGGCACGGCGCCGGGTCGGTGTTCAAGATTTTCACCACCGCAGCGGCCCTGGAGAAGGGACTGCGGCTCAACGCGATCCTGGACGTGCCCGGCCGGTTCGACGCCCGCGGGATGGGTGACGGCGGTGCCCCCGGGTGCCCTGCGGCCACCTACTGCGTGCAGAACGCCGCCCCGTATCCGCGGGCGCTGTCGGTCACCGACGCCCTCGCCCAGTCACCGAACACCGCGTTCGTGAAACTTCTCCAGGAAACCGGGGTGGATGCGACGGTGGACATGGCGGTGCGCCTCGGCATGCGGTCCTACACCGACTCGGGCACCTCCGGGTTCGGGGACCAGAGCCTGGCCGACATGCAGAAGGACCAGAATCTGGGTTCGTTCACTCTCGGCCCGGTGTGGATCAATCCGCTCGAGCTGTCGAATGTCGCCGCGACGCTGGCCTCACACGGCAAGTGGTGCCCACCGACCCCCATCGACTCCATCGTCGACCGCGAGGGACGGCCGGTACCGCTCACCCAGCAGGCGTGCGAGCAGGTTATCGATCCCGGCCTGGCCGACAGCCTGTCCAACGCGCTGAGCAAGGACGACCAGCCCGGCGGCACGGCATTCGCGGCGGCGGCCGGTGCCGGGTGGACCCTGCCGATGTCCGCAAAGACCGGCACCACCGAATCGCACATGTCGTCGGCGTTCATCGGGTATACCAACAACCTGGCCGGCAGCGTCTACGTGTTCGGGGACTCGCCGACCCCCGGCCAGATCTGCACCAGCCCGCTACGCTCGTGCGGGGACGGAAACCTGTTCGGCGGCACCGAGCCGGCCCGCACCTGGTTCAAGGCAATGATGCCGATCGTGAACAACTTCGGCCCCACCGTCCTGCCTCCGATCGACCCGCGCTACGCCCGCTGACCGGAGTCTCGACGTCGAGGATCCGACTGGAGAAATCGAGATGCCGACTCGACGACGGGAATGATTGAGATCTCGCCTTTTCGGTGCCCAGTGGAAGGTGCGAAGTGCTCAGTTTACGAAACCGCCACCCGGGGAATCTCGTATGCAAAAGGACGATGCCACATGTTGAACTCCGAGATCCCACACCCCACAGGGCCCGCCCGAAGCTTCCTCGACCGGCGCCGCGGCCCCTCAGATCGAGAACTCCTCACCACCGCGAAGACAGTGCTGATCACCAGCCGCGGATACAGCGACGCCCAGGCATTCGACGAACTGCTCGACGTGGCACGACGGCACCACCTCTCCGTGCACAGCGCTGCCCGCTGCCTGATCGACCTCACCAGCAACACCAGACACCTCACGAGCCGCCGACCGGTCACGTTCCCCGAGTGGGAAGGACTCCGCCGACAGCCGTCGGGGCATCACCGTCCTTCGCAGCGAATGGGCAGCCTGCACCGGCGGCACCATCCCCACCTCGCGACACAGGTACGACCGTGACGTGATCAACGCAGCTCATCACCAACCGGCGCACCCTGGTCGTCAACGGCTGGTCCGAATCACTTCGTCGGGAGCTGCTACCCGACATCCGCGTCACGCTGATCGAACCGGGCGTCGTCGACACCGAGCTGCCCACCACATCACCTGTGAAGCCACCCGCCAGGCTGTACAGCAGGGCTACGAAATGGCCACGGTCAAACCCGAGGAAATCGCCGAGGTCATCGCGTTCGCACTCTCCCGGCCCCGGCACCTGGCCATCAACGAGATCCTGCGTCGCCCGGCCAGTCAACTCCGCTGACACCGAGGGGACTATACGAAATTCTGTGGATCCGGCCCGCTACCGCGCTCGACCAGATCGGCGACATGTACGAGGTGCCGTGGCCGAGGACCGCCGTGGTTCGTCCGGAGCCGAGGTGTAGGACTCGAACCCGCCGCAAGCGGGGGCGAGCGACTCTTTCGCGGAAAGGGAGCAGTGCGATGTACTGGTAGCGGGCGGCGGCGGGGCCGTGTCATGACTCGGCACACGCGCGCAACGACACGCGAAGGTCCTCGGTGCGGGGTGATGCGATGGAGTCGGTGCTACGGCGAATCGCTACGTCCCACGCCTCTGGTGTCGCCGGCCTCGTGGTCGCAGTCGCGTATGCGTACTGGGCAACCGGGCTGCGGCCATTCACGACGCTCGCCTATATCGCCGTTGGCGTCCCCGTCGCCCTGCTCACCTGCCTGGCTGTAGTCAGCGGCACCGGTGATTCTCGTGGTACCGGCACGCCACGGGCCGGGACGATCAGCCTACGTTCGGTGCGCCCGTGGCTGATACTGCTCATGATCGCCGCCGCGCTCGAAGCCGTCGGCATCGCCTTGGGTGGCCACTCGATCACCGTGCCGACACTCAGCACGGTGATCGATCACGCCCTGGCTTGGCACCCGGTTCGGTTCGTCCTGTTCTGCGGATGGCTCGCCGCCGGCGCGGCACCGGTCGGCCGCATCATGCACAGCAGCCGTAGTGAGGCGACGTGAGGTGGTAGTCACGATCATCTGGCTGGTGTTGATCGGCGCCGGGATCGGCATCGAGCTGTACAGCCATCGAACGGACGGACGGTGCTCGAGCCTTGCGAGTGTCGCCTCGTCGCTGTGGACCCGGCTACCCGGCCAGTTACTTCTCATCGGCATCTGGGGGTTCGTCGGATGGCACGTTTTCGCTCGGTACACCGTCCCCTGAGGCCACATCTCACTCCTCCACTCCATGCAGGCGGACGCGCCCAGGACGACGGTCGACTTCTCGTCGCAGAGCGTGATCATCAACCGACGACTGCCGGCGAAACCCTGCGCGAGATTCGACGCCCCATTGATCGATCGCAGACCTCGCCGCGAGTGACTCGAGAAATATGCATGTGGCGTAGGTCACATCTTCGCGATGAGCCGGTCGGTGGATCTACCATTTCCCTCGTACCGGGTACGCACCGAGCACATGGTGCCGATGAAGTCTCCGTCAGCCAAACCCCCACTGACTGGCGGGGATTCGGCACACCGGTGCGGAAGCACTCCTACACATCCCGGCGAGGCCCGGTCAGAGCGGAACCCACTCCGACCGGGCCGCTTCGGCTCATCGGGTCACCTTCACTACGCGATCGACTGACCGCTCGGCCTGTCCGCACCGACAGGTTGGCCCGGAAATCTCGCAGCTACGGATTTGTCACCCGACGCAGATCAGGACACCCACGACCGCCACCGCGACCAGCGAGGCTGCACCGCAGATCAGCCACGCCTGCGTCGCGAGCCGCCGCCACTGATCGCACCGCGCGTCCGCTTCCGCGACCGCAAGGACTGACCGCGCACCGCCCGTACCGGGCGCCAGGGCCTCCGAAAGGCGACGGGTCTTCGCATCGGCCCGCGCGGCTACACCGAACGAGACGGGAACCACCACCAGCGCAACCACCAGTAACCCAACCATCCAGCCCATACCCGTCCCGGGCATCTCCTGCTCCTTTCACCACGCGATCCCTCACAGGTGCCGCTCATCGAACTCCAGCCACCCCGACCCACGGGCACGACCAATCCCCTGTCAGCTATATCGCCGCACCGCCACCCGGTGTTGCACACCGACGGCGCCCAGAGGCGAGCTACACGCCCGGCACCGGGAACTTCCACATCGCCACCACCACGATCCCCATGACCAACCCTGCGTAGACGATGGTTCCAAACACACTGACACGCAACGCATCCAGCAGGCTGGCCCTCAGTTTCTCGGTGATCCGTGCCATGGCAACTCTTCCTTCACGTGCAGAGATTCTCGACTGCAACGCCGACGACGGTGCACCAGAAAGAATTACCTAACTTCAGCACCTGCACAACGGCCGAAACACCTACACCCCTACCTATTTTGGGTCCCGGACGCGGCCAGCAACCCAGCCCCGGCACACCTCCCCGAGACTTTTGATGTGTTCTACATCACATAGAGGAGGAGTCAAAGCCCGACGCGCCTACCATTTCCCGCGCAGTCACAGACGATGCGCAGGTCGGCGGCTTCCGAGACTGCACACCCGAATCGCATGATCGTGCCGATCACGCCTGACCATTGCCGCGAAACCACCTCGGCCACAGCATGCTGCGAAATCACACTGACCGGCCGGTAATTCGAGCTGTGAACAAAAGTGCCATGGCGTGGATCACATTCCCTGGACATTCGCGTTCCTGCTCACGAAAATCGCTTATGCACCGCTCGTCACGACGTGCAGGTTGTCCGTGTAGCGCCCCCGCCAGTTGAATTTCATCATTGGCGGGGGCTGCGCTTGGCACCCCAATACGACTCACGCCTACGCACTGACCGATTCCTCTTGGGCAGCTTCCTCATCGCCTCAGCCCTGGCGGTCGCAGATTGCGACACCCTTTCCAACAAGACCGGTTGGTTCAGATCTTTGCGGTCGCGGTAATGTCACTGGTGGTTCGCTTTACTAAAGAATCCCAATGTCTGCTGAGCGCTTTCATAAGCGTTGGGTGTCTCTTCGGCCGGCGCGATGCACCCCGAATGCCGCATTCGGCAACGAACGGAGGCTGGCGGATTGCCGAGGCTCGTTGGTATGGATATTCGCTTGGATTCTCTGACAAAACGCGCAGGTTGGGCCCGGGATGCCGTATCGGCCCCGCAATCAACGGGGACGCGCTCGCCCGTCGACGGATCGTGATCACCCGTGACGGGGACCGAAGACGGTCGGCGAGGGCGCCCACTCGAGTGGGCACGCGGCCGCCGGAGGGGCAGTTGCCGCATCCCCACCCACCAGGTCAGTCCTGCTTTGGCACCCAGTGGTCGGTCACGAGTTCGAAACTTTGTTTGAGCTCCCCATACGCCGCTCGTTGGGCCTCCTCGCCCTCGCCGTACCGCCGAACGGCCATCTCGTGTGCCGTCGCGAAGGCCGCCTGCACCTCCTTCGACGATCGCCGCAGTGTCTGTGGGAGCTCAGTCCGGTTCACCGCTCCACTCCTTCTTGGTCGTGGCCGTGATGTCGTACCCCTAGATTGTCCACCCGGTACCCACCGGGGCGGTACCGGTGGACCGGGTTTTCCTACGCCGGCGACGGGCAAACGGAGGCTCACCGATGCGGTGAGCAGACATCGCCGAGGCGTTGGCGCGCGCAGGCGTTGGCGAGGTCGCGGTCGGCGAGCGTCACGTGGCGTGCGAGGACGGGACCGATGCAGGCAAGCGCTTCCGGACTCGTCATCTGCTGGTGCGATACGGGAATGGAATGTTCGAGGATCTCGCCGCTGATGTGCTGCCTCCACGCGGAGACGCCGGTGGGAGCATCGAACGAATCTGCCGCGCCGAAGTACAGCAGCTCGAGACCGTTCGACGTCGACGGTCGGTGCGCGAGGGCGAGGTCGACCGTCTGCGTGAACACCCGGTGGACGGCCTCGAGGTCGTCCGCGGTCACAGCTGCGAACAGTCCACCGGTGCGACGCAGCACTTCCACGGCACGATCCGTGGTCTCCGCCGAATCGTCGTCACCCGGGACCACCGCTCCGAACTCCGCCAGAAGTGCTGTCACGGTGGGCTTCTCCGTCGTGTGACCGAATCCTCCGGCCAGGTGTGTGTCGAGCATTGCCAGGGTGGCGACGTCGTCGCCGTCACCGGTGAGCTGCACCGCCATCTCATGAGCGATCTGGCCGCCGACCGAGTAGCCGACCAGGTGGTACGGCCCGTGCGGCTGCACCGAACGGATCCGGCGGACATACACGGCGGCGAGCTCCTCCAAGGAGTCGACAGACAGATTCGGGTCGGTCAGCGCCGGGGACTGCAGCCCGTACACCGGACGATCACCGAGATACTGCACCAGTCCGGTGAAGCACCAGGCCAACCCGATCGCGGGATGGATGCAGAACACCGGGCTGCCGGTTCCGGTGGTGCGCAGTGGCAGCAGCACGTCGAGAGCGCGGTCTGCGGCATCCTCCGCCGCGGGGTCCTCCGGAGCCGTGGCGATCATGTGCGCCAGGGCTTCCGGTGTCGGATGGGTGAATCCACTGCACCGGCACGGTGCGCGCGGACGACTCGGCAATCCGGGCGATCACGCTCGTCGCAGCGAGCGACGTGCCACCGAGCGTGAAGTAGTTGTCGTCGAGGCCGACCCGGTCCAGTCCGAGCCCCTCGGCGAAGGCGGCGGCCACAACCTCCTCTGTCGCGTTGTGCGGTGCCCGGTACGCGGCCCGCACCGCGGTGAAGTCCGGTTCCGGCAGGGCCCCGCGATCGAGTTTCCCGTTCGCGGTCACCGGAACGGCGTCGAGAACCGTTATGGACGCGGGGACCATGTGCGGGGCCAACCGCGCGCGGGCGTGCGCCAGGACCGCGGACGTGTCGAGTACCGATCCCGCAGCGGGGACGACGTAGCCGGCCAACCGGTCGCCGCTGGTGTGCACGACAGCGCGATCGATACCGGGATATCCGAGGAGAGCCGATTCGATTTCGCCGAGTTCGACACGGAACCCCCGGATCTTCACCTGAAAATCCGAACGGCCCACATACTCGAGCACCGGCCCACCACCCGGCCGCTCCCGCCACCGCACCACATCCCCCGTCCGATACATCCGCTGCCCCGGAG
>RRBB01000280.1:0-12347 GCA_006543605.1 Rhodococcus sp. WS4 | reverse complement strand
ACCCCGGGCTGCGCCCGGGGCCTGAACCGACTGGGCGGCAAGCCGCCCAATAACGGAATTCACCCACGCGCTGCGCGCTGGGTCACGGGTTAGATTGCTGTATAACGGAATCCGGAACAAGTAAAATGATCACTTCGGAAGTGCTCATTACCAACGGGATTGGCAGAATCCAGCGGTGCGGAACCGTCCCGTTCGATCACCGCACCGCTGAATTCGTTACCTACTGGTCCTGATGGGCGCGCACCGCCGCAGCACGCACCTGCTCCCACAGTGCCGGGTTCATCCCGTGGTTGAGAAACTGCTCGAACAGCTTCCCCAAGGAGTGCGCGGGATCGAGCGAACGGCCCACGTTCACCGCCTCACGTGCCAGCGCGGCGTGACGGCTCACCCAATGAAACACTCCGGCAAGAATGATCACCGCACCGGCGAGATCATGGGGCAATACCGCCCCGACCTGGCGCATTACCTCGGCGGCGGCATCAGCATTGTGTGCGTCGATCCGGGCGAACAGCAGATCGCGCACCGGCACATCATGCATCGCGGCCGCGATGATCGCGGCGTGCTCGTCCGTGACGCTGATGCCCCGCTCCCCCGCTCCCGCGGTTCCACCCACGTACGGTGCCAACGCGAAATCGTAGGCACGGTCGGCGGCGTTCTGCGGGGCCCTAGCGGCCAGAATCACGCGCTCGCGCCCGAAACCAGCGGCCACCATGGCGGCGCGGTCTCGACCATGCTGGGCCGGTGCGAAACTCGCTCGCATCTCGGCGCGGGTCATGAGCGTGGTGGAGCCGACCACGAGTGCCTCGGCGATGATCGGGTGCGCCGCCAAATCGACCGGCATGCCCGGCTGCCCGATCAAGGACCCGGCCCCGTGCCACTGACGCACCAGCCCATCGGTAAACACGAACACCGGGGTCACCGCATCGGGGCGAAGCCGCTCGAGGATCGCGCCCACTACATCACCGTGTTCGGCCGGGCCGAACACCACCGCCAGCATCGACTGGCTCTCCTCCAACGGTGCGGCGCTCTCGAGTGCGTCCAAGATGCGCCCCGACTCCCGCTCCGCATCGTCACCCAACTGGACCAGCATCACCGCCGCCTGGTGGCGGTCAAGGCTCATCACCGCCACCTCGTCGACCGGAAGATGACCGCCCAACGCGACCGCACCGGCAACAACATCGGACGGCGAAGACATACGAAAAACACTCACAGCAAACCCCTTTGAGTCGGGTGGGTGAGTTGGTCAGACTCACCCGTGGATTGGACTTCCGAACACCTCAGAACCTAGCCGAAACCTCCGACAAAAACCCGCATTGAACTGCGCCTATGTCCCCGGCGCACCCGGTGCCGGGGACATAGGCGCACACAGCTGTGAGCGGTGGCCGGTCGGGCGCCGGCCACCGCTCACAACAGCACTGGACTACTGGTCGGCGACACCCTTAGCCACACGTACGGCCGCGCACAACTGGTCCCACATCGACGGGTTCAATCCGGCGTCGAGCATCTGCTCCATCACCTGACCGAAGGGGTGATCCGGGAACGCCCCGAGTCCGGCAGAGATCGCCTCCCTGGCCGCTACCGCGTCCCGACCGACCCAGAAGCTGGCCCCGGCCAAGATCAGCGGGGCAGCCGCCGGATACCGCATCGTCACGCCGCAACCTGCCGCCACATCTCGCCCAGCGCCCGGCCATGCTCGACAGTGATGCCCGACAGCAGCGCATCCCGCACCGGCGTATGCCAGGCCGCCGCCACCAACCGCGCCGCGTGCTCATCGCAGACGCACACCCCACGAGTCTCGTACTCCTCGAGATACCGGCCGATGACATCACGGGAGAGCTCCTCCGCCGCCCTGAACGCGTCCTCACGGCCCAGTCGGGTCACTTCCGCTGTGGCGGCCTCGGTGACCGCCTGTGCTCGCTCCTCGCCGAGCTGAGCCGGTGCAAACCCTGCACGGATCTCCCCACGCGTCTGCAGCCGTACCTTGCCCTCCGTCAAGGCCAGCGTCACGACCGGATGCGACGCCAGGTCGCCGGATTCCCACTCCCCCGGCAGCGGATGAAACCGCCGAGCCTGGCCCGGGAAGTACGCGAAGAAGACGTGAAACGCCCGATCGGGCGCAGCCTCGCGCAGCGCCTGCACCACCAGCTCGGCGTGGGCCGGTGAGCCGAACACCACCACCAGCAGCGACTCGATGTCACCGACACGCTCGCGTGCAACCTCGACCCACTCCTCACGATCGGCCTCCGACACAACCTCGGGAAGCTGGGCAAGCAACACCGTCCCGAACGCCCTCTCATCGAGCGGAGCCACCACAACCTCCGACGTAGGCAAATGCCCCGCCAGACTCACCGCCAACGCGGCCGCATCCACTGCCGAACTGATACGAATCGGTTCCATCACACAAACCCCTTTGGGTCGGTGGGTGAGCTGGTCAGACTCACCCGCTGAAATTTGGACTTACTGCACCTCGAAAACTAGCCGAACCCACCGGCAAAAACACCCCCGGAACAGCGAAAACGTCCCCGGCGCACCCGGTGCCGGGGACGCCGGCAGAAACTGACTCGGCGGCGCCCAGCGGCTACACGCTGGACACCACCAAGTCACGCTCAATCAGGCTGTGCAACTGAGCCTTTTCCAGTGCGGCATGCGCGTGAGCCGAGCAATACTCGCGCGCGCCCGATCGATCCACTCCGATTGCGCGTCCGGCGCCAGCACTGACCAGTCCCGCCCGGTCAGCGTCGAGCAGTCCAGCGCCGCGACCGTCTCGATCGGCACCAGAAGGCGCCAGGCCGCCAGACGGAAGACATCGGCGAACTGAGTGTTCACCGGAGGCCACGCCGAACCAGGCAAGCACTCCATAAACGCCTGTGCCGCGGCATCTTCCACCCGCCGCGAAACCGGGTAGTGCCGTGAGCACCGAAACTCACCACTGTGGATCTCGGATCGGAACTGATTCATGACCGGGCGTCCTCCACGTCGACAAAGGTCTCCACCGGCTCTTTCTGAGCCTCGGCGCGGATATGGCCGCTGAGCTCGTGATACGCAACCTTGTCCGTCCAGCGCCCACCCACGATCGAAGGGATGCTCACGGTCTTCCTGTTCACACGAACGACCCTGTACCACTGGCCGCGACGCTGAACCTGATCACCCTTCGCGATGTCATCGGGCCCGTAGTTCGTTGCTTGCCCCGACGCGATCTGCTCCGCGCGAACTCCCTCCCAATACGAGATCTGATCTGCGCGTTCCTCCATCCGAGCAATAACCGATTCCCGGTAAGCACCCTCGACCGGCGCAGTCTTCTCGACCTGCTTGACTCCCCGCACGACGAACAATGTCCGATCGTGCCCGTCCAAAAGCCGCTGATCTGCACGCTGGCTCGCCTGCAACGAGTCGATACGATTCTTGACCGTCTCCGGGTTGTACCGAGCCGACGTCGTCACCGCCGCCGACTCAGCCCGCCGCCGAGCCGCCTTCGCCTCCTCCTCGGCAGCCACGGCCTGCCCGAGCGTGCGATGCGCGGTCTCGATAGCCCGCCGGTGTCGCCTCTCCGAATGGTGCCCCACGTGAATCGGCTCGCCACCCTCCGGAAGCGCATTGCGTGCGCGCCGGTCAGCCTCCCATGCTTGGTCGGCCTGATCAGCTCGTAGCTGCGCCTTGTCTTCGAGTGCAGCGACGCGGCCGGCCTGACGCTCAATCCGATCGGCCTCGACCTCGGCAGTTGGCCGCGCCGTGGCATCGATCTCAATCCGTACCTCGAACCCAGCACCGCGCAACGCCGCCGCAGTGCTCTCGATCAAGTGCAACTTCGGCGCCCGATCCCGGCTCCCGCGGATACCCCAGGTCCCGAGCGAACGAAACCACCGCCACCCCAGTGCTTTCAACGCCTCGTTCGTACCATCGCCGCGCGACGTCCCCTCTATCAAGGTCCCTTCGGCCGCACTATGTGAAATCGTCACCATGCCAGAACAACTCCCAAAACAAGGGGGCAGATGGTCAGTCCGCCCTTCAACAGGACAACACCGAATCTACCCCCACGCACCGTCAAAAACAGCCCCTGAACAGTGAAAACGTCCCCGGCACACCCGGTGCCGGGGACGTTTGTGTCTAGCGACGGACTGACGCTGTAACCGACTGACTATCTCAACGTTGAGATCGGCGTTTCCGCGGTCCAGATCCGCCCAGGGACTGCTTCCGGACGCTGTCGAGCGTCGCCCACAGCGCTTCGTTGTCCAGATCGCTTCGGTGCTTCTCGATGGCCAACACGAGCTGGTCAATCACCGCCCGAGCCGGCGGATTGAACGTCATTGCCGCCGCACCCGCCCAGGCGAGCGGTTCGTCCTCGCGCTTCAGGATCCGATCGAGCGCACCCTCACACCGGTCGAAGAACTTCTCGGTGCGCTTAGTCTGATTGTCATCCTGATCGTTGGCTTCGAGCGCTCCCTCAGCGAGATCGAGAAATCCATTGATGATCCCCGTCGCGCGGTCACGCAGCACCGGGTCGAACCCGAGCGATGACCAGAATCCGTTCCACCGCGTGCGGTAACTGCGGTCCGAACTAAGCGGCACAAGGTGATCGCGTATCAGCCGGCCGAGGCTGTTCTCGTCCAGCTCACGCAGCTGACGCGCCAAGAGTGCTGGCTTCGATGCCTCGGGCAACGGCTGCGGATCTTTCACGCGCAACCATGGGCGCGGCCCCACCGAATCGATCACGGCAGTGCGCGGCCCGACGATGACCACGAAAGATCGACCTTACGACGGTGCGAGCTCTCGGCGTGATCATCGAGCACGAACTCCGAAAGCAGCGCCTTGGCTCGTTTCTCGACGAAGCTGGCTTCGTTGTCCATGTTCATACCCTTCTCGTTTGTCATCTCAACTCCTTCGACACAGCTAACACCGACAGATCAACCGCCGGCGCGTCGTTCGACCACACATGTGTACGACCAACAGGAAGCAACTCCGGTAGCGGGTGCAACCTCCACGGCTCGATCTCATCGAGCACTTCCTGAGCAAGCACCACACCATGGAAACGCGTCGGCACCGTCGTGACATCGACAATGGAGCCCCGGCGCCGGCACTCGGTCATCGAGCGGGCCGAACCGTTGCTGATCACAACCTGCTTCCAGGGCTTGCCAGTGATGTCAAGAATCGCCACGACGTGTGGCTCGAGCCAACCCCGCTCACGCCAAACAGGCAAAACTCCTTTGTCCTTCGGGAGAGCGATCTGGGCGATCGCCTCGCGGGCGTAGTCGGCCTGCTGCCGGCCCCGCAACTCAGACTCGGCGGCCGGCAGACGCAGCTGCTCGAGTCGACGATGTGGGACGGCCGCCAACTGTCGGTTGGAGCCGGCCAACCATCGCCTAACGGTGCGCGACGAGACATGCATAGCGTCCGCGACCGCCTGAACGTCAACACCTCCACGCGCCGTTTCGCCGTAACAGGTCCGGAGCATCGCCTCGAGACGTTTGCGCGTCCAGCGAGGCCCTCGATGGACGACCACAACTTACCGTTCCACGTCGAAGCTGTTAATTTGAAAGAACTCCCACCCACCGACGTAGTCCTGCGCTCGCGTGTTCATCCAGTCGGTCATTCCCTTGTCGCCACCGCGTTCATACGCACTCCACATCGCCTCGACCTGGTCAGGCGTCAGCGCCAAGGTGATCAGCCGATCGCGGGCATACTCCCGCGGTCCCGGACCCTGAACAGCATCGATCCTGATCTTGCCACCGTATTTGGCCAGCGCCTTACCTTGCTTGCTGCTTCGCATAGTCGACATCGCCGCGCGACGTGCGCTCTGCGTAGATGCCGCGCGTTTGGCCTTGTGGGCTAGGGCTTTGAGGGTCTCGGCTCGTGGTTTGGCGATTCGCTGCCGACCTTCCGGGGCCAGCCAGCGTTCCACGGTGCGTCGAGAGACCCCAAGATCGCGTGCTGCGGCGGCAGTGTTGATCTCGCTCCGTTTGCCGGGCCCGTAAGCGGCAAGCAGCTGAGCCTTGAGGTTGTCGGATCCAGGTCGACCGGAAGTGTCGGCGCCTCGGCGTCCGGTCAGCTTGCCGAAGAATTCCGATTGTAGCTTTCCGCGCTCAGCGCGCAGCACTTCACGCACCGCTGTCTGGGTAACACGAAGTTCCTTGGCGGCTCTTACGACATTGATCTGGTTGTCCACCACAGAGCCGTAGTCCGCCAGACTGTCGGCGATCCGCGAATAGGCAGTGCGGCTGAGGGGTTTCCGTGCCATCACGAGTCACTTCCAGCGCTGATGTCGGCAGACATCCAAACAGCCGGTGCGATCAGATCCGACTTGCCCCGGTAGCCCTTGCCGTCCAGGTACTGCTGATGTTCGGCGAGGAGTGCGGATCCTTCCGGCTTGTACTGGCCGAAACCACGTCCGAATTGCTTCGGTCCTCCAGGCCACGCCAGCTGGGGATCGGATTCATCCGACACGTAGAGCACGGTGTCCTTGGTGACTGCGACGGGCCATTGTCCGGTGTCTTCGCCGATCTGAGCTATCCGGTACATGATGTTGGCCCGCGACTTCGCGACAATGTGGTGGTGACGCTCTGGTGAATATCCTGGGCGTCCTGCCAAGTGCAGATCGGAATTGAGAATGCCGATCGTGTGCGTATAGATGACTTTGTTCTGTTCGCGAGCCGACTGCGCGTCGAGATCGTCCTTGACGTCCAAGGCAGTGCGCGCATCCCGGATCCGTTCGTACCACGGGACGAGGACCCGTCCGTGATCAGGCCACACGTAGGCCTCCAGAATCTCTGGTTCGTACCCGAGACTGCTGGCGCGTTCGAGGGTGGGTGTGGTCACCCACTTCGGCTCGGAAATTGACAAGCCCATCGGGTTGAGCGGATTCGGGAGCCGCCAGTCCGCGAACTCGGGGATCTCCACGAGCCAGTACCCGGGGAGCTTGCGATCGAACGGCAGTCCGTTCGAATGATGCACAGGCTCGCCGATCGGAAGTTCGAGACCGGCGATTCCTGCCGCGTACGAACCGCCACGGTCGAAGGCATGGACGTAACGGCACTTCGCTTCCTCGTCAGACAAGGTCCGTGACCAGTCGATATCCGCTTCGAAGATCTGGAACTTCTTCGCGAACTCCGCGTCCGACGATGCGAATACGCGCTTCCACTCCTTCGGCCGTGCGGCGATCATCAGGTCGATGCCCGTCGATGCCGGGCTCACAGCCCAGGGGAACCGCAGAGCACCTGCAAGCAGTGACAGGCGCCGCGCCAGAGTGGCGGGTGCCGGCGAGTCACCAAGAATGGGCATCTCCTTGGGGTCCTGGCTCATGCCTGAGACCAGTGCAACCCAGACACCACGGGTTTCGCCCTTCCACACGCGGGTCCAAGTGCCGAGCCGGTCCCCCTCCTTGCCGCCGAGCTGCCAGCCCTCGGAGAGAGCCTCTGTGACGAACGGAGATTGTGCGGTCAGTTCCTTGATCCGGTCGTTTCGATTGCGCTTGCCCAAACTGGTGGTGTCGATTCCCACGTGCTGCGCCATCGCGTCGGTGATCCAGATCTGCCCAGGCACCGACCATTTGTCTGACGTCCACGTGCCGAGGTTCAACGTCGCTACGAGCTCCGCGACATCGCCGACATGGGTGATCGGCGCGGCAAGGTCGTGACGGGTGCCATCGGGAAGCCATGCGCCATCGACGTCGAGTACTGCCGCGGGTGCGGTGAAGGTGGTCGGTGCTTCTCCTGCTGCAGGATTCGGCGCCGGGGTCGTCGTGGTCGGCTGCGTCGTGGTCGGCTGCTGCGTGGTCTCCGCCGTCGCGACGATTGCCGGCGTTGCTGCAGCAGTGTCAGGAGACGTCGTTTCGACGGGAGCCGACTCCAGCTCGTCCACAACCATTGGCGAAACCTGTCCGACTGTGTCGCCGGTTGCTGCAGCTGCAGATCGGGTGGCGGCGGTGCTCTGCCACCAGCAGGGAAGGTGCATCACCAAGCCGTCGATCTGCCATCCGGCGTCCTCGCCGCCGCACAGGGCGCAGGTGGAAACCGGTGAAATCTGCACTCCATCAGCGGAATGCCCCTCGGCATCGGTCTCGATAGCCATCTCAGGCTCCTGTTCGGAATGAGAGCTGGTCAGGCTCATGACTTCGTTGGACGAATCACCCGAAGCTACGCCGGGCCCTGGACTGTTCAGATCGGCGAGCCAACCGTCGAACAGAGCCGGACCACCGGGTACATCAGGCGTGGAAGAGTCGCTGGAATCGCCGCCGGGTGTCGGGTCACTTGATCCTGCATCGCTGGTTACTTGGTCTTCCGGATCATCGCTACCGAGTAACTTGTGTAGCCGCAGTGCAACCATGCGCTGCCTGCGGTTTTCGCACTTGACCATCCGCTGCACCGTGTACCGCGGCATCCGGCCTTTCCGTTCCTCCGCGATCAGCACGCCCTCGTCATAGAGAGCCCTCAAGGCGGTACCACGATCGATCTGCAAGGTATCGGTCATCGTCTGACCAGTGGCCTTCAACACCTGTTCGAGGGCCATCGGGTCCAACAAGACTTGTGGTTGACCGTCGCACGGCCGCGGGTTGGCGACGACATATCCCAATCGAACGCCTCGACCTTCCGCACGCCATCGAGGGGTGCCGTCGGATGTTTCACCCACCACACTGCGCCGCCATCCAAGACATGCAGCCAGCGACCAATCCGCTGGAGCTTGCCCGGTGTCGACGTCTTCCACGTAGGCGTGACCATTTCTCAGTGCGTGTACCAACAACTCCCGTACTCGCGCACCGGTCCGCATGGGCAGATCTGGGTCAGTCGCCGCAGCAGCGGCATCAGACAAGCCCATCGTGACCAGGTCCCCGACCTGCGCGACTTCGTTCTCCGTTAACGCCCCGACATCAACAAGGAAACGTGACATCGCATGCCAGCCCGCCCACAGAGACCCCAAAGCGTCTGCCTGACGAACACTTTCGCCACTCGTGCGCAAACGCTCGCTATACCGCTCACCTTCGGCAAACGCCTCAGCGCGGACACTGTCCAACCGAGGACATAACCATTGCAGGTACGTGGCCATCAACAAGGCACGGCCATGACGGGAATGCGCAGTATCGAGTTCCTTCAAAACGTTCAGTTCGATTTCCCGCGCCTGCAACGGCACCACGAGCATCCGCTGAGCTGCAGATCCTGGCCGCGGCATGATCTCGGAGGTGACCAAAGCAGACGCGCGGGGTGGGGTTCCGTCCAGAACACCGAGACCATCACGTGTGCTTCTCGAGCGTTGCTCACCGTTGTGCACCATGCGAGCGAACTCTTCGAGCGCCTTCTGCGCAGTCCCGAAGTCTCGGGTTGGTGCGACATCGTCCGCCCAGTACAGAGCATCTTTTGCGGCGTTAAGCTTGATACGCAATGCATTCAATGTGTCGCCGTTGCCCGACATCGATGTCGCCGGTCGCCGGCGATCCCATTTCTCTCCCCAGTGGTGCATCGCCAATGACGCGAGTGAGGTCTTGTAGCTGTTAGGCGATCCGACCAACGTAAGAACCCACGGGTTCGGACCCAATGCGGACCTGAATACCTGCCCAAGTAGAGCGGCCGAAACCCGCGTCGGGGTGCGTTCGAGCATCGAGCCGGAATGAAGAAGGAATGCTTCTCGGATCCTTACTGGGTCGGGCGTCGGTGCGGGAAGGTCATACATCTTCAGGGGGCCGGTCAGCAGAACGGGGGCTACCCGTCCGCCGTTCTCGTCGATGGCTCCCCCAGCATGAACGAAGAACCACTTTCCCTGATCATCGCGGCGCCACCCTGTGGAGCGGTATCGCACCACCCGTTGGATTTCGCGCCCACCTGCGCCCTTGAGTGCATCTCGCAGCTTCGCCACTCCGCTGGGGCGAGAGTCGTAGGCAGGCGGACCCGGCAAGGTATCGACCCAGCCGCAATCCCGGTACTCCTTCGCCGGGATCCGAATCCGCAGAAACTCTCGGCTCTCCGGATGGGTGTAGCCGATAACCACTGCGGTGAGTTCTTGAGGTGCGGCGGGGTTGACTTCACTCTGACCGGCCATCGCCGCTCGGCCCATCAACTCCGGCTCGTCGACGTCAATACCCGCTTCGGCAACTTCGAGATACTCCATCTCAACGATCCGGGCATCGAGGTCCAGTACGAGTTTCGCCTGTTGATCACCGCTCTTGGTCGTGACGATTTCGACCAAGTTCCCGTCAATGATCCGATACACCGGAGCAATAAAGTTGCGCCCCCGGATCGTGTTCAGTGGCGTAGCCAGGCTTTCCGAGCCGGACCGGACCGACTGTAAATCGACTGGGCTGAGCGAGTCCTGAACCGCACCCGGTGCGGGCTCAAGGTCGGGATCTTGCAGAATCGGCGGAATAGGAACTCGCGCGACATCGTGTGCCGCTCGCGCTGCAACACGCGCAGCACGCCATGCGGTCATCGCATTCTCGACGGCTTCTCCCGTCCAGTCGGTGCCTTCAGTCGCGGCCTGCTGTCGAACTTTGTCCAGAAGTTCAGTCAGATCTTCGAAACGTCGCTCCGATTCGAGCGCCCAACGTTGTGCGCGTCGGAACTCTTCGTCTCCGTCCCGCTCATGTGCACGATCAGCTCTGGCGGTCGCCTCCGCCAGCGCAAGTTCGATTAGTGCTTGCTTCTCGATTACGTCGGCAGCGAAGCCGTGGGCAGCGACTTCCCCAGCCCGAACAGGGATGAGACCACCCCACGTCGAGTCGGTCGACCAATGGCCGTCATCGACGTGGTCAGTGAAATCAGATTTAGGTGCCGCCGTTGCGGACAGCAATAGTTGGACCCGGGCACCACTGCCACCTAACAGAGATGCGAGCTCGATACCCCGCTTCCATCCGACGGAGTCGCGATCAAGCACGACGCGAACCTCGGCGCCTTCGAAAAGATCAGCACACGAGAGAGGGAAGTTCAGTCCGCCTTGAGCATTGGTTGTGGCAACCAGTCCGAGCGACTCCGCTGTCTCGACATCCTTCTCCCCTTCGAGCAACCACACGGGCGAATGGCTCGAGATTGCCGATAGCAGTTCCGGCAGTCGATACAAGACCGGTTCAAAACCCTCCGGCTTGCGCTTGAGCCGGGTCCCTGCGGCATCCACGAAAACCTGTCGGAACTGCTTGTGCCGGCCAGCTTCACAGCTCGTGCATTCCTCTCGGATCACTTCCTGCACCAAGGCACCGTCGGCCGATACGTAGGGGTAGACCTTGACCCGATCCCACCGGTGTTGCGCGTCCGGTGCTACGTCTGGAAACTCGATTCGGGCGGGCAGTCGACCGCCTTTTGGCCTACGCCGTCCAGCACCACGTCGGTGGGGAGACCGGCCTACGCGTGTGAGCGCGTCGTGACCGAGCAGCGGTTCGTCGAAGAGGTCGGTCATCGACAACCCCAGGCCGTCGGCGATCTCCGAGACGGGAGCTTCACAGCCGTGGCAGTGAAGCAGCACCATTCCTCCCCGATGCCCATCGACCCAGGTCACAGACATCGACGCGTTACGGTCGCCATGTATCGGGCAACGCGCCATCAGTTGGGTAGAGCCGCGTTCGTACACCCCGCCATTGCGTTCGGCAGCAGCACGAACCCGGTCGAATGACGACATCCGACCGTTCTCAATGGCTCCGGTAGTGATAGCAGTCACGAAGCCGCCTCAGACACACGCGCCAGGAGATCTGGCAAGCGTGGTGCGGCCCGGGTTAGTATGGGCACAGGTCCCCTCCAGGACTCGTATTTATGAACTAGGTCCCCTCCAGGACTTCAGTTCGTAATCAACGGATCGAAGGACCCCCGCAGGCCGCCAAGCAGTGGGGGTCTTTCGCTATCTATGGCCAGGTCATGCCGAGATTGAAAGTTCGTTGTCCGACGAATCGCAGACCGCATAGCGCTCGTCGTGGGCCCGTAGTTTTTCCGGGTCCAACTTCTTGAGGATGTAGTCGGGGACATCCAGGTTGTACGCACGGGCCATGACGAGCAGGGCGTAGTCGCCGAGCTCGAGTCCGAGCTCTTCGGCGCGTGCTTCGTAGAAGCTGTGCTGTTGAAGGGGTGCACGAACTGATATGCACTTGCGCGTTCCCTTATGTGGCCGTCCCATGCGATGAGCCTAAACAGAAACTGCTTCGGAAACGTCGAATGACGTGTTGTCGGTGTGTCGCCGTTCATCGTGCATCCCCTCACCTTCACCAAAAATCCGCTTCTGGTTAGAGGAAGATCCTTCGACCCAACGCTGTGTGACAGATGGGAAACAAGATCTTCGTCGCCGCATCATGCCGCGGAGCATGGACTGTTTGACCAAACTCGCCTGACCGCGGTTTCAGATGAACAACAACCCCTACGTGTGACCTGCGGGGCGGATCGGTGGGGAGT
>RRBB01000027.1:0-80599 GCA_006543605.1 Rhodococcus sp. WS4 | reverse complement strand
ACCACACCGCGGCGACATCCCCGAACTTCTTGTGTGCACTGCGCACCGGCGCACCCGCTTGCGCGCCGGCGAGTTTGGCCGTCACCTCCTCCGCGCTGCCCAGGTACTGTTGCGAGACGATGCGCGGTTTACCCTCGACCCGGGCGGACTCGACCAGGTAGTAGTACGTCTTCCCACCCTGCCGTTTTCCCACGATCGAAGCCATATATAGGTAATACACCCTCCGGTCGCGTTTGCCCAGCTCAACACGCACGACGCAACACGAAAACTCGGCTACCTAGGAAACTCACGCTAGCCCATCGTGCAGGGGTTGAGGCAGGGGGACTGGCGAGTCCGTTGGCTCGGCGACGCGCGTGGTGCTCCCGGGTGATCACATGATCATCAATATCAATCCAGGGCAAAGCCGTTGCACGCACGGCTGGACTGGCCGGCGGGCGAGAAGCGCGATCTTCGCCGAGGCTATCCCGTTGAGGGGACCACGCGACTCGGCAACGGCGCCGAGGTGATCCATCTTGTGGCTATTGCTCGTCGTTGGCCGAGTTCATGGTGGTCCAGAGACAGTCTGTGTTGCGACATTCGCGATGAGTTGCCGCTCGCTGGAGCTTGCCGATCGAGTGTGACGTCACCACTGAATATGTTGCTGTATTCAACGTCGCGAGGGTTCAGCCGGGGACGTCGGTCGCGGTGGTGACTGCCGGTGGAGCGGGCTTCAACGTGATCCATTCCACGAAGCCGCGCCGGGGAGGCCTCGATCATTGCGGTCGACATCGGCGAGACCATTCGGAGCAGCCCTCTGACGCGTTGCAAGATCACAGTATCGAAGGAGTCACGCAGTTGACGTCGGGGTGGGAGCCGACAAGGGATTCGAGAGTCGTCTGTTGGCGGGGTGACCTATTCGGAAGGCATTCGATGTCACGAGGGCCAGTGCGCTGCTGACCATCATCGGCCTCGTGTCGCCGGGCAGTGAGGTCAGCCATGCCGCAAAGCGACCTGATATGTACGCCGGTTTGTCAAGGGTGCAGGGCGAGGCGGCGTACAGGACCGTCGTCGTGGGCGCCGCCTCTGTGGGTCCGGTCGATCTGGGTGGTGGCGAGCGTGTCGGTTTCGACGCGTGGTCAACTCTGATATGCGTGGGTTGGGTACCGCAGGACGGTTGTTCGGCCGGAGTGGGTCGCTGTCTAGTATTGATCGTGATCCTCACGTACAGTTGATGATTGGTCAATAGGTCGCTCGTGGATCACTCCCAGACGCTGCCGTCACCACCGCATGATTCGTCCGGACGTTGCGGGGGTTCCCGTTCCCCGGTCCTTGCCACCCGCCCGAGTGGACGACCATACTCGCAACCGGATGCGGAACGGGGAACCGGCTTTTCAGGTATCCAGTACGGCCAGCGACCAACACCAGCCGGCGAGTTCGCGGGGATCGCAATATTCGCCAGTGGGGCGTTTACGACGGACGTCGAACCCGGCCCAGCGCGCGTGCGGGCGCCGGTTTGCTTGCTGTCCGCGGTCCCGGGCTGCAGGACTGGCCTGCTCCCACCGGCGCCGCAGATCCGCTCCGGGCCGATACCGGGGTCGATGGTGCCAGGCGGCCTCGATCAGCAGCCGCCGAGCGTGGCCGTTGCCGGTCTTGGTGATCGATCCCTGCGAGCGCGTCGCACCGGAGGAGTGTTCGGTGGGCACGAGCGAAGAGGTAGGCGCCGATCGAGCGTCCGGTCAGGCGCTGCCAGTCGCCGATCTCGACGGCCAGCCCGAACGCGGTCAGTGTGGATACCCCGCGCAGGCAGCCGAGCCGCGTCACCACCGGGGTGTAGTCGCTGTCGGCGGCCATCGCCGCGATCGCCACATCAGCCGATCCCGCCGGTCCACGGTCGCGAGCATGGTGTCGTAGGCGGTCTCGTACGCCAGCTGCAGACCGGGTGCGTCGAAGTGCTGGGTGCGCAGCCAGGTGTCGTGCACCTTCGTCCACGCGCGGCCACCGTAGTAGACGATCCCCTGCCGCAGCAGCAGCTTCGACACCCGGTGGCGTGCCGCCATGAGATCCCCGCGACAGTCCTCACGGGCACGCACCAGATCACGGGCCGCCTCCTGCTCGACGCCGGGCACCGCCACTTCGACGATCTGCCCGAGGTGCAGCAGACGGGCCGGATGCCGCGCGTCACGCGCGTCCGTTTTGACCCGATCTCCGGGCCGGCGCTGCAGCTTCGACGGTGCCGCGACCAGGCACTCGATGCCCGCCGCGGTCAGTGACCTGGCGAGCCCGAAGCCGGTCGGCCCGGCCTCGTAGGTCACCGCCACCGGCGTCGGTAGGGACCTGCTCCAGCCCACGATTTCACCGTGATCCGGTGTCAATCTTCGCTCGAACAGCTCACCAGTTCGCCCGTCGAGGCCGCAGGCGACCACCGATCGTGCGTGCACATCCAATCCGACGCTCGTACGCTGATTCATCGCTGGGGCCTCCCACATCATCTTGTGGCTCTACCGGCCAGGACCCGTTTCCTGTCGGCAACCCACGTTTACATGTGCGCGGGCCCCAGCCCAGCCCCTCATATCGTCTAGCGAAGGCCGTGACCATAGGCGGCATCGGGTGGTCGCAGTCGGGTGTGGGCCTTTCCCGACTCAACGACCTGTACCTGGCCGGGTGCTACACGCTCGATGAACTCATCTCGATCGACCGGCCGCTGCGGGAATGTGGCACTGGACGAGCTGCACTCCGGTGCAGGTGGGCACATAGAGTTCGTCACGGATGTGGCAGATGGCGGCGAATCAGTGCGTGCTGCGTAACATGTGCGACCAATCCACCTGCGCGACTGAATATCTGCGATTCGATCAGGCCGAATCCTCCGGATGTAGTCGGGCAGGCCTGGTCGTACAAGACCCAGTCGGTGAGATCCACACTGCGGTGGAACCACATGGCATGGTCCAAGGTCGATACGGCAACGGTCTTGGAACCCAGGACTTCGCCCAGCGACTGAAGCGCCACTCCGATGGGGGTCAGATCGCTGATAAACGTAAGTGCTTCCGCGCCGTTGACAAACGGTGATGCTGGCAGCGCCCGGATCCAAAGCAGCTGACGCGAAAGGGTCTCGACAGGTGACGACGCGAGCCGGATCTCGAAGTACCGTCCCCATTCCTTTTCCCAGAATTCTCCGAAGGAGGAGCCTCGCCGGGCCAGGTCGTCGATGAGCGGCCGGCACTCCTCCGGCGAGGTAACGGTGGGCGCCTCGATCTGACGGGTATACCCATCCCGGACGGCGCGGAAGTTCACAGTCGCGTGCATCGCAACGGTTGCCCCTTGTCGACCGACGACACGAAATGATTGTAGATTGCGGCCCTGGGCGATCGGCTCGACGGTGTAGCGCACGGATTGAGCGGGTTTGCCGCCGCCGACGAAGTGTACGTATAGACCATAGATGCGGACACCTGGTCCCGCGACTATGGTGGCTGCCCGAACTGCTTGGCTGGCGAGCGTCCCGCCGAAGATCCGGGGTAGGTGTGTGCTGTCGACTCGCCCATCGAAGATGAGAGGTGCAATCTGGTGCCAGGCGCCCCCGGTTCGGGGAAGTATTCGGTCGGTCATATGTCCGCGACCCGATGGAGGAGGCACCCATAAACGTGATCATGAACTATCATATGTATAGATTACAGGCTCGGAGTGGCTTGCACCGTCGTAGTCCAGAGTTGGAGGAGGACTTCGTGACCAAGATTGTTGTCGCTACAAAGTCTGCGACAAGGCAGTCGCGCTACGGCTGCGCTCCCAACGATGACGCCGGCGTGATTCGGTGCTGCACAGAGGTGGAAGCGCTACCTTCGAGCTCACCCATCGCCGGGCCGCAACACTCTCGTTCCGAGGTCGGATCGTGAACGTCGGGTCAGTCGTCGGTTCTGCTGCGCCGATATTGGGCTCGGGATGGGGAGAGGGTGATGTTATGACGGAGAACGGCGAATCGGTCATCAGTAGGGTTGTGCGGATCGTTGATGCCTTTGACCGCGACACCTTAGATCTGTCCCTGAGCGCGCTCGCGGAACGCTCCGGCCTGCCGATCTCGACGACTCACCGGCTGGTTACTGAGATGACGCGGCTGGGTTTGCTCAAGCGTACGGCCGAGAAGAAACTCCGCCTTGGCGCGCGTCTGTGGGAGATGTCGTCGAAAGGATCGGATTTGTTGGCTCTCCGCGAAGCGGCGCTTCCGCACCTCGAGTCATTGCGCTCACAGGTCGGCCAACACGTGAATCTGGCTGTCTTAGATGCGGACTCGGTCCTGTTCGTTGAGCGCCTGTCCTATCGGGGCTCGATTCCAGTGGCGCGGGTTGCTGAGCGGTTCCCGATCCATGCATGCTCACCAGGCCTGGTCCTGCTCGCCTTCTCGCCTCAGGATGTGCAAGACGAAGTCTTGGCTCGGCCGCTGATACAGGCGACCGCCGACACGTTGACAGATCCGCGAGTTTTACGCGCGCGCATGGCTGAGATTCGCAAGCAGCGCTTCGTCAGCTTGCCAGGCTCGGGTATCTCGGAATGGACGGGGATGGCCGCGCCGGTCGCTGATATGGACGGTATCGTCGTGGCTGCCGTTAGTGTCATCTATCCGATAGGTCAAGAGGATGAGTTGAAGGCCGTTGCGGCGCTTCACGTCGCGGCGCAAAGAATCGGGCGAGCCATGAAGGTCGCGATACGTGAGCGCTGCGGTCCTGACTCATGACGACGGCGGTGTCAGAGGGAATGCTTTGGGCGGTGAAGTCAAGCCTTCGAGACTATGTGGCAGCATTGCCGGACGGCAACATGGTGATCTCAGGTGGCGGTGGTATATCGCACCCGGCCGATGAATTCTATTTCGAGTTGGCGGACGCAACCGGTTATGACAAGGACCGATTGGCAGGTCTCTTGCGGTTCCGCGGAGCGATTCACTTCTCCGGGCATGCCGGTCTTCTCAGTGTGTCCATTGTCGATCCGTGGGTGGGCTTTGGTGGCCGGCGTGGCCTTTTGAGCGTTAGCGTCGGAGGCGAGCGTATTCTTCTCGCTGAACTGAGGGCGATATCGGTCTCCCGAGGCCAGGAGGCGATGATATTTGTCGCCGCCGAGGTCACATTGAGCGGATCGGCGGTCCCGATGTTCAGCCATGCTTATCCCGAGGGTGAAGTTCTCGCCCCGGTTTCGATACGGATCCGAATGCCCGCTCCGTAGCCCTGGTCCCAGCTGGCTGCTTCAGATTTCCGATCAGCGGAAAGCGGGGTGATGGGTGTCACAATTTCAGGCTATCTTTGCCATTGATAGCCACAAATGGGCGTCCTGGAGGCACGGATGCCACGGAACTTTAGGGAGGACTCCATGTCGAGTTCGTTCGACACGAGAACCTACTCACACGAATTGAATTGGCCGGATGGATTGGTACCGATGAAGTTCGTTGATGACGACGGCTCCATGTCGGAGCCCTTCGCCCAGTACGCATGGTTGCGTGGAAACGCCCCTGCTGTTCGCCTGAAGACCGAGGGCGAGGACGTCTGGATGATCACCCGGTATGACGACGTGCGTGCGGGCAGCCGCAATCCGAAGGTATTCCGTTCTCACGCAGGGGGAGGCGATGCACCCCGCTTCACTTTTCTCCCGCAGTTCGACGCTCCCGAGCACACCAGGCTTCGCCGTGCCTACGCAGAGGCGTTCAATCCCAAGTCGGTTGCCCTCGTAGAAGACTCGGTGCGTGCCCGTGCGCAGGTTCTGCTCGACGCCTTTCTTGCCGAAGGGAGTGGGGACATCGTAGAGCAGGTCGCCATGCCACTCACGATGTACACGATCGGCAGCATCATGGAAGTCCCCGTCGAGGACATCGACAAGATGAAGGCGTGGTCGGACGATGCGTTGTTGGTGCACGCTGCCGGACGCGGCCTTCCCAGCACGCCGACAGCGGAGAGGAATGCCGAGGAGTTCTTCGAGTACCTCCAGAACTTGCTCGAGGAACTTTACGCGAAAGGTAGCCCTTCAGTGGGCGGTCATATTGCACGGTTGTGGAAGGAAGGCGTGCTGACCGACAAGGAGGCTCGCGAATTGACCGGGTTTCTTTTCGTCGCTGGTCACGACACCACCACGCTGTTGATCGGCAACGCAGTCCGGCAGCTTGTCGAGGAGCCGGCTCTGCTCGAGCGACTCCGCGAGAATCCAGGCGATGCCGTCGCCTTTGTCGAGGAGATCGTCCGCTACCACGGCACCGTGCACCGTACCTCGCGCCGAGTCGCCGAGAACGTCGTGATCGATGGCACCACCATCCCGGCCGGTTCGTTCGTCAGGCTGGTAGTTGCTTCCGCCAATCGAGACGGTTCTCGCTTCGAGAATCCAGATGTGTTCGACATCGATCGAGCGAACTCCGGACATGTGGGATTCGGTCACGGGGTTCACAGTTGTATCGGGGCCCCCCTCGCACGTCTCGAGGCACGCATAGCAGTTGAACTCATGGCCAAGACCTTCGGCTCTATCGAGTTCGACAGTCGCCAGCCAGTGGAACTCATGCGAGGACACATGATCACGCTTGGTGCCAAGCACGTTGTAGTCAAGGTGCGCCCGGTCGACGGTCCGAAGGAGCGGTCCCTGTGACAAGCTCACAAGTGGTGGTCATCGGTGCGGGGCATGCGGGTGTGCATTGCGCGGCCAGTCTGGTCGATCGAGGATGGCTTGGCGGTGTTGTGCTCATCGACGAATCAGTGCACACCCCCTACGAGCGCCCGCCGCTGTCCAAAGCCGCCTTGAAGACTGATGCTGAGCTGGTTTTTCCGACGCTTCGGCGCGACGGCTACTACGCCGACAAGAAGATCGAGATCATCCAGGGCAGGTCGGTAACTTCGATCGACCGCGCCGCCCGTGTGGTGACACTTGACGACGGCTCGACCAGTGGGTATCAAAAGCTGGTCCTGGCCACAGGAGCGCGCCCGCGCAGGCTTCCGGTGCCCGGCGGCGACCATCCACAACTCACATTTGTCAAGACGATCGACGACGCCCGCAGGGTGAATAGGGCGCTCAAATTCGGTAGCGGTCTGGCCATCATCGGCGCCGGCTACATCGGCCTCGAAGTTGCAGCCGCAGCGGCAGCGGCGGGCTGTCATGTGCATGTGCTGGAGGCTGCGGATCGCGTCATGAGCCGCGTCACGTCCGAACCTGTATCGGCCTTCTTTGAGAAGCTCCATCGTGATCGCGGTGTCTCGCTCACGATGAATGCCCACGTTGTCGAGGTGAGGGACGCAGCTGCTGGAGTCGAAGTTGTCTGTGCCGACGGCCTTGTCGAGTCTGCAGATCTGGTCGTGGTCGGGATAGGGATCGAGCCCAATGACGAGCTCGCCGCCGCCGCCGGCCTGGACTGCGCAGACGGTGTGCTCGTCGACGCGCATGCCTGTACGAACGACCCGGATATCTACGCATTGGGTGACATCACACGGTTCGAGAGTCCAGATGGGAAAGTCAGCCTACGGCTGGAATGCGTGCAGAACGCGCTCGATCAGGCGGAGGCCGCCGCGAACCACATAGTCGGGCGCTCACCGGCGCCCCCCGGCGTTCCGTGGTTCTGGACTATCCAGCACGGAGTGCGTTTGCAGACAGCCGGGCTCCGTCGACCGGACGATGAGATCGTCGTGCGAGGGGCGGCCGAGAACGGAAAGTTCTCGGTCCTCTACCTGCGGAGTGGTCGCCTGGTGGCAATTGACACGATCAAGTCGCTGAAGGATTTCAATGCCGGCAAGCATCTGATCGCCGCAGGAACAACCATCGACCGCGAACGAGCGGAGAACCCGACGATTCCACTTGCCGAATGCGGTGCGGCCACCGCCCAAGACCAACCCACCGACAGAACCAAAGCAGCCGAAAAGGAGACCGTGTCATGACGACAGTAAACGCAACGGACAGGGACGGCGGCATCCACGAGCTGTCGTGGGAGCCCGGTCAGAGTCTGATGGAGTGCCTACGAGACAACGACCTACCGGTCCTGGCCTCATGCGGTGGCACGGCCTCATGCTCGACATGTCATGTCTATCTCGAGCGTTCGGTCCTCAACACCCTCGGGGAGCGTTCGGAGGACGAGTTGGAGCTACTCGAGGACAACGAGTACTTCCGGGCAGGGCAGTCGAGGCTGTCATGCCAGATCAATCACGAGACTCGCCTCGACGGGTTGCTCGTCGAATTGGCCCCAGAGGAATAGGGACCAACAGCACGGCACGTCCGCCGAGTCAACGTTAACTAGAGGAGAGTCCATGAACACCACCGGTTCCATCACCCATGCCCCGTACGCCGACGAGTTGCACTGGCCCGAGGGTCTTGTGCCGCTCCGGAACGAGGATGACGGGACCCTCGCCGAGCCCTATGAACAGTACGCATGGCTCCGGGAGAATGCGCCGGTCGTGCGTCTGCGAACCGGGGGAGAAGACGTGTGGATCGTCACGCGTTACGACGACGTCCGGGCGGCGGCGCGGATGCACAAGGTCTTCTCTTCCCAAATGTCTGACGTCGAGCAACCGACTTTCATTACGTTGTTCGACGGTGCCGATCACACTCGGTTGCGACGGGTCTATGCGGAGGCGTTCAATCCCAAGTCAGTCGCCCTTGTTGCTGATCGAGTGCGTGAGCGCGCCGAGCACCTGATCGATGAACTCATCGACGATGGACGCGGCGACGTCGTAGACCGTGTATGCGTGCCTCTCACGATGGCGACGATCGGGGGGATCCTCGATGTGCCAACTACTGACGTGTCCAAGCTGAAGTTCTGGTCGAACGAGTTGCTGGTCTGGCATTCGCGCTTCCGTGGCCTTCCTTCGACCGACGAGTCGGCGGGCCACACGCAGGACTTCTTCGCATATCTGCAGGAAAGGCTTGAGCAGTTGCATGCTGACAAGAGCGAGTCCGTAGGTGGTCATCTCGCACGGAACTGGAAGGAAGGGAACATCACCGCGAAGGAAGCGCGCGAGATGGGTGCCTTCTTGTTCATGGCGGGCCACGACACCACGACTTTTCTCATCGGAAACGGCTTCCGGGAACTCGTCGACAACCCGAGCCTGCTCGACAGGATCCGCAGGAACCCTGCAGACGCCGAGCGGTTCGTTGAGGAGCTGGCCAGGAAACGCGGCCCAGTTCACCGGATCCATCGCCGCACGATGGAAGATGTCGACCTAGGGGGCGTGACTATACCCAAACGCGGGCTGGTCCGCCTGGTCATCGCATCAGCCAATCGCGACTCGGCAAAGTTCGCCGATCCCGACAAGTTCGACCTCGACCGGGACTACACAGGTCACCTGGGCTTCGGATTCGGCGTACACAGCTGCATCGGTGTCCCGCTCGCACGCCTCGAAGCACGGATCCTCGTGGAGGTGCTCGCCCAAAAGGTCGGGACGCTAAAGATCGGCCCCGGACCCTCCTTGGTTCTCACCCCAGGCCACGCCATCACACTAGGACCGACGGAATTGGATGTCGAGCTGACCGCGGCCCGATAACTGACCGAGGTCCCAGGTCGGTGCGAGCCCGGCCGGGACCTCGGACAGAGGGCCATACTGCATTTGGTTCAGATCGTTCCGCGTGAGCGGTAGGCCGCCAACTCGTCGGCGCTCAGGTTCAGCTCCCCGGCATAGATCGCCTCGTTATCCTCGCCCAGCTGTGGTCCTGTCCGCCAAATGGCGCCCGGCCGGTTCTCCATGCGAGGGATGATGCCATGCATCCGGAAGGCGCCGAGGCCTGGATCGTCGACCGTGATGACATCGTCACGCTCGAGAAAGATCGGATCATCGACGATGTCAGCGACGGTGAAGATCTTGCTGGCAACCACCTGATTCTCGGCCATGACCTTGAGGCAGTCCTCGGCTGTGCGCGCAGAAACCCAATTGGCAAGTTCATCATCGAGCCTCTGTCGGCCATCTGCGAGCTGGGCCATCGACGCATAATCCGCAGCCGGCAGGCCGACCAACGCCGCAATCCTCTGTACGGACTTGGGTGTACCCGACGTGACAATGATGTACTCTTTGTCGTTCGTCGCATACGTATTGATCAATGCGGTCGGCACAGCTTCGACTTGGTTCCCGGCCCGGGTCGCGATGTAGCCGATCTGATCGAACATCGGCACCTGCCAGTCGATCAGACGGAACAACGACTCGAACAGCGCCAAATCGATCCATTCGCCATCGAAGTCGTCCTCATGTCTCCGGGTAAGGGCCGCGCTGATGGCGAATGCACCCATCAGCCCAGTCACGGCGTCTGCCTGGGAAAATCCGGTAGCCATGGGCGGACCATCTTTGAGGCCATTGAGGTGGATCGCGCCACTGCGCGCCTCGCCGACCTTACCGAAACCGGGCTCGTCGGGACGTGAAGAGTTCACGCCGTTGGCGGAGATCTGCAGCATAACGAGTCGCGGATTCAGCGCATGCAGCGAAGTCCAATCGAGGCCCCAGCCGACCAGCGTGCTCGGCCTCATATTCGTGATCACCACATCGGCCCAGGACGCGAGCCTGCGTGCCAGCTCCTGGCCATCACGCGAGCGCAGATCGAGGGTGACCGAGCGCTTGTTGCGCCCGATCGCCGGCCACCACACGTTCCGGCCGTCATCCCTGGACTGGCCCATCCGCCGAGTGGGATCGCCCGAAGCGGGGTCCTCGACGTGAACCACAGTGGCTCCGAGGTCGGCGAGTAACCCGCCTGCCAATGGGCCAGCAACGATGTGAGCGAACTCAACGACCTTGAGTCCGTCAAACGTAGGTGTGTGCGTCATGCATGCTCCTCACAAAATGATCGTATCATTCATATAGATTAAGCCTACGGGAGTCGTCAAGTAGGAAAAGTTCTGGTTGACGAACGCAAATCAAGGCGATTAATATGCATGTATGACTGAAGCCACGAAAACGCAATCGTCAGATATCGCATCCCGGGTGCAGCCTGAACGGGATGTCGTCATCGTCGGTGCGGGTGTCTGTGGCCTGTATCAGCTCTACCGACTGCGCGAATTGGGATTCGATGTCATCGCGCTCGACCGCAACCACGACGTGGGCGGTACTTGGTACCGCAATCGCTACCCGGGGTGTCGGTTCGACTCGGAAAGCTATACCTACGGTTACTCCTTCTCCGACGAGCTCCTGCAGGAATGGGACTGGAGCGAACGCTTCGCCTCTCAGCCCGAAACGCTCCGCTACGTCAATCACGTCGCAGACAAATTCGACCTGCGCAAAGACATTCAGTTCGGCGTCTCAGTGGAGACTGCTACTTTCGACGACAGCAACGACTTGTGGACGCTCACTCTGGACGACGGTAGCGAAATCACCACCCGGTTCCTGATGACGGCAATCGGCCATCTCTCGACTCCGACGATGCCCCGCATCGAGGGTATAGATGACTTCGGGGGAACGTCGTTTCACACGTTCCACTGGCCCGAGGACGGCATCGATCTCGCCGACAAACGGGTCGCGGTCATCGGTACGGGATCTACCGGAGTCCAGGTAATCTCGTCAATTGCGGGCACCGTTGGTGAGCTTACGGTATTTCAGCGACACCCAAACTGGTGCGCGCCCCTTGGCAACGGCCCTCTCGACTCCGCCGAGATGGCAGATATCAAGACTCGCTACGACGAGATCTTTGCGCGCTGCCACGAGACACCCGGCGGGTTCGTTCACGGTCCGTTGCGTCGGAGGACGCTGGAGGTGCCAGCCGAGGAACGAGAGGCCTTCTGGGAGGAACTATATGGTCAGCCTGGTTTCGGCATCTGGCTCGGCAACTACATCGACACTATGCTCGACGAGAAGGCGAACGCCGCATTGTCCGATTTCATCGCCGGAAAGATCAGGGCGCGTGTCGAGAATCCCGCGACCGCGGCTGACCTGATTCCGACAGACCATGGATTCGGTACGCACCGCGTGCCGCTCGAAACTCGATATTATGAGCAGTACAACCGGCCGAACGTCAGGTTGGTCAACGCGACCAAAACGCCGATCGAGCGCATCACAGCCAAGGGCATCCGTACGAGCGAGGAGGAGTTCGAGTTTGACGTCATCGTCTATGCGACAGGTTTCGATGCCGTGACCGGATCATTCGCGCGTATCGACATTCGAGGAATCGACGGCGTGCGACTTTCCGACAAGTGGGTCGACGGCCCACTGAACACCCTTGGTGTACAGAGTGCGGGCTTCCCGAATCTGATCACACTCATCGGACCCCAGGGTGGCTCCGGTGCCACGAACTTTCCCCGAGGAATCGAAGAGATCGTCGAATGGGCCACAACCTTCCTCGTGGACGCGCGTAATCGCGGCTATACCCGCCTACAGGTAACGCAAGAAGCGGAAAAGGCGTGGTCTGAGGAGGTTCAGAAAGAGGCAGAGAAGGTGCTGCTCAGCAAGACTAAGTCATGGCTGACCGGATACAACCCCAACGTCGAGCGTTATAGCAAGCCTAAGATCATGTTCTACTCCGGAGGTGCGGTGCGTTATCGCCGCAAGCTGGCGGAGGAAGCCGAGGCCGGGTACCCGAGCTTCATCAAACAATGAAGGCGTCGGGTGGTCCGTCCTTACCGACACTTATGGAAAGGGCGCAGCTAGATGACGACTCGTCTGAACGATGCGGGGAATTCTGATTTGCGACCCTCATACTTCGATCGGCCGATTCCTCAGATCCTGCAGCAGTGGAACCGTATCGAGCCTGATCGTCCCTTCTTGCAGGAGGTGGACGGTCCTTCCCAGACGTACGGCGAAACGCTTGCGGAGAGCTTGCGGTGGGCGCTCGGGCTCCGTGCTCTGGGTGTGGCGCCGGGCGATCGGGTTGTGGTGTTGATGCCGCCCAAGCTAGAAACGGTGAATGTCTGGGTGGGACTTGGCTGGCTGCGAGCCATCGACATCCCACTCAACACCGAGTACAAGGGCGAGATGTTGCGATACGTCCTGGACAACTCCCGCTCGATGGTTGCGATCTGCGCTGAACGTCATCTCGAAGCGGTCGTGCCATTGCTGCCTCTCGTTCCGCGCCTGAAGACGGTCGTGGTGTGGCGTGAGACGTCAGCGGACCTGCCGACCGGGGTCGACGGCATCACATTCCACGATTCGGTTGATGTGATCGGAGCCACCGACATCGACTCAGCAGATATCGGCGACGGTCCGGCGCTCCACGACACCGCAACGGTCTTGTATACCTCAGGAACGACGGGGCCCTCCAAGGGCGTGGTTTCTCCATGGGGCAGCTTTGTCAACGCTGGCCGCCGCGCCGGTCCACCTGGTGGCTTTCAAGATGACGATATCTTCTATTCGACGCTACCGATGTATCACGCTGGAGGGCTGAACTGGATCCATGGGATCGCAGCCGCCGGCGGGCAGTGGGTGTTCCGTGAGCGGATGTCGACGACATCATTCTGGGACGACGTCCGGAGGTACAGCTGCACCACGACATTCCTGCTGGGGGCGATGGCGAACTTTCTCGGACGCGCCGAGGAGAGGCCCGACGATGCCGACAACCCGATACGCGCAATCGTGGCGGTCCCCTATCCCGACTCTCTGAATGCTTTTGAGAAGCGCTTCGACCTCAGCGTTCACACCGTCTATGGCATGACCGAGGTCGGCATCGTGATGAAATCGGATGTACCGCGCCCCGATGAACCCAATACTGGGCGCCCGTTCGCAGAGTATGAGATGCGGGTCGTCGACGAGTTCGACGTCGAGGTGCCGCACGGTACCGCGGGAGAGCTGGTGATCCGATCTCGGGAGCCGTGGACAATGTTCAGCGGATACTTCGAAATGGAGGAGGCGACCCAGACGGCTTGGCGCAATCTCTGGTTCCACACAGGTGACGCCATGCGGCGGGACGAGGCGGGCAACTTCTATTTCGTCGATCGCATCAAGGACAGCATCCGCCGTCGGGGTGAGAACATTTCCTCAGCGGAGGTGGAGTCGTATCTGTTCCGTCACGATGCGGTGTTTGAGTGCGCGGCGATCCCCGTGCCATCGGAATGGGGAGAGGACGACGTGAAAGTGTGTGTCGTGCTGAAGTCGGGACGGACGTTGCGTGAGGAGGAACTCATTCTCTTCCTCCTGGGAGAGGGCATGCCGCGGTTCATGATTCCGCGCTTCGTCGAGTTTCTTGCCGATCTGCCGAGGACTCCGACGGGCAAGATTCAAAAGCACGTGCTGCGGGCGGCCTCGCGGGAGACGCCAGGTTGGGACCGCGACGCGACCATGCAGGAGTTCATTCGCCGACGCGACGGTGGCAGCTGAGGTCGGCTGAAGTATGCAGTCCTTGGACTGATCTCGGGATTTGTGGTGTGGTCGTCTATGTCCTTGAGTTGACAGGTCTTGCTGATCAGTTCGTCGATTTGAACACACCACCGCGGTAGCGGTCGGTGAGCGGGATGTCTCGGCGGGTAATCATGTTTCTGTACAACGCACTCCATAGGCGTCCTGCTCGACATCGTGAAGGCGAAGGAGGGGACTTTCACGTCGCCTGAGGCATCGGAGCGGCCGAGGTGAACACTAGGGCATTTCCTAGGCGTGAGTGAGGATGGCTCCGAGTCGCCACACGATATCGGCGTCTTAACTATTAGTTAGCGGGACCAGAATATGCATGCGCTGTCTGCCGTGTGGGAGGCTCCGACGGATGCGGCGCGATCACGCCGCATCCGGGGCCATCCGGTAGGAAGCAGATCAGTTTCCCAAGGGGAAATCCTGTGCGGTACTGCATTTAGGATCCCGCAACCGTGCAATTCGACACCGATGTGGTCCACTGTCGACTCGGCTCGAATGCAGGAACATCGGGGTGACCTGATCGGGTGGTGGACGTGTCCGAGACCTCGGAGGCTAAGCGGCCTGAAGGAGAGATCGGCGGCTCCGCTTTCTGAATAGGCAGGCGAGCCCCCGCAGGGCCAGGCGGCTACTCGGCTAGGTCCAGTCCACGATTTCGTCGAGGATTCCCGGGTTGCGCTTCGCGGAGAACTTCAAGAATTCCTCCATGTGTGCGCGCATCTCCCGCTCGGCCTCGCTCGCCTCACCGTCGACTATCAGCTGGGCGATTTGGGTGTGGTGTGCTGCGACCCGGGCCCTCGCCGAGACCGGGAAGATCATCGACTCGATGCGATCTGTGTATATGTCTTTGAGTGATCGGCTATAGAGGTCGAGGACCGGATTAGTTGACACCCCCGAGACCAAGGAATGGAAGTTGCTCACGCTGTGGATGTATTCCTGGTCTTTGGTCGGAGCAGGAAGGTCGACGTAGACTTGAAGTTGCTGAAGAATCGATTTGTCCTGACGCTCAGCGGCAAGACGTGCCATGACCGGCTCCATCACGAGTCGGGCCTCGATGACGTCGCGATAGGTCGCACCGGCCATATGTAGGTGGAGCGACGCCATCTTGGCGAAGTCGACGCTCTCGGACTCGGCCACCATCGGGCCGCCGCCCGGTCCTGGCCGGATGATGAGGAGCCCGTGGACCTCCAGGATGCGCAACGCTTCTCGTAGTGAGCCACGGCCGACCTGATAGGTTTCGAGCATAACGCTTTCGGGTGGCAGCATGGAGTTGGCGGGTAACCCACGCATGTCACGGACTATTTCCCGCGCGACGGTCTCTGAAAGCTTCTCGGCGCGCTTGCGCCGTTGTCGGGTCGAGGCCACAGGCGGGCTATGTAACGGCGCTGACTGCTCGCTCATCGGTCTCCTCCGGTTGAGATTCGTGCACTCTACACATTTGCATGCGCATAGTCATGATTATGCCGCTATTTTGGCATCATCACATAGTGCCACTCTGCGATGGGCCTCTGAGGTCGTGGGGTCCGGCCAACAAGCGGGTGAACCGCGGTTCGTCCCCTGGGGTCCTTGCGGCTCTGTCGCCAGGTTTCTCGTCGCAGCGCTGGGTAGGGGCAAACCTCGCCCCATCGTCCCCGATTGTGTCAAGTAACATTGACAAATTGATTGGGCGTATCTGTATCTGGTTGCATTGATCCCAGCGTGGCGGTACCGCCGGCCTCGGGGCAAGGGAAGCGGCTGTCAAGGGACGCGGGCACTGGGTGTCGGCACGTGTCGTAATAGGCCCTGGTCCGTGGGTCGGACAACGACGAACGACGGGAGGAATAGCGCCCGTTCGAGTTTGCGGTCGACGTTGTGGCGCACCGGTGGCCGCGAGATTGACCACCGGCGCCCGCCGATTGTCAGCGCCAGATGGGAAATGGATGGGGAAGGTTGGGTAACACCAAGCCACGTTCTGCGTTGGTGAGGTTTCTGCGGATACCGGCTCAGCACCGTCTTGAAGGGTTGACACCGGCCATTTCGCGGGGGAGTCCACACGGTCGCTGTGAGGTCCATGCAGTGATGAGCAGTCCAAGCACCGTCGTGACAGCGACCGGTTGCTCGAGTGTTGCATGATGCGCTGCGGACTGGATCACCGAGACCTGGGCGAGGGGTCCGAGCAGCCGAGCCGCCTCGGATGTCTCGTCAGGGTCGGCCATGCCGTGATCGGCGCGGAGGAGTACCGATGGGTGGTCGAGTCGGCGGAGATCGGCGTGACTGATGCGCTTGCAGTCGAACACTGCCGGATCGAATTTCCATGTCCAGCCTTCCGCGTCTCGGCGAACCGAGTGGCGGGCGATGTGTCGACGCAGCTCTGCGGGCATCGCGGTGTCATCTGGGACCGTGCGGAACCGTCGAATCGCCGTCGCGAGGTCGGGGTAATGCGCTGCGCGTCGGACGGGTGCGGTGGGCGGTGGTGCATGGGGCGGACGGATCGGTGAGTCGATGGTCACCAGCCCGGCAAGGTGGGACGCGAGTGCCGTCCCGGCTGCCACCATCCCTCCCAAGCTTGCCCCGATGATTACTGGGCGAGCGGAGCTGTTCATCGACGTGGCAACGGATAGCACCTCCTGTGCCCAATCCTGGACGGAATAGCGGGTCCGTCGGCCACTGGTGCCGTGGCCGGAGAGATCGACGGCAACCACCGTGGCGTAGTCCTTCAACCGCGGGGCGATGTGGTCCCACCAATGTGCATGGGCCCCGCCGCCATGGACGAGTACGACGAGTTTGTCGGGCAATGGTGGAATCCCACACGTAGTAGTGAATGTCGACACCATCATGCCGCACTGTGTCGTGTCGAGCCGGAATCGCTAGTCCTCCGGCAATCCAATCGTGCGAAGCATTGTCGGCCCCGCGGTCGTCGACGTGTGAAGTGGCAGTCACAGCAATCTTCCCCTAACGTGCGAATTAGAACTATGATACACATAGATTATGAAAGAGAAGGTGAAGTTATGAAGCTCGCAAGATTGGCGGTTGACAATTCGGTTGTAGTAGCCGAGGTCTTGGCGGATGGGGACTACGTCGTCATCGGAGAGGGTGGTCAGGATCTCCTGCTCGAGGCGGCGAGGTGCCGTGGTGACATGGCAACTGATGGGACGAAGGTGCCACGGGATCGTGCAAGAGTGTTGGCTCCGGTCCCGCGCCCCCCGTCGATTCGAGACTTCTTCGCGTTCGAGCAGCATATGCGCGCGTCTCGCGCGAGCGCCGGCAACGAACCCGATCCGGGTTGGTACGAGCAGCCGTACTTCTATTTCACGAATCCCGCGGCAGTGCTCGGGCCTGACGAGGTTGTGCGTCCCCCTCGCGGCACCCGTGCCCTCGACTACGAGCTCGAGGTTGCGGCTGTCATCGGATCCGAGGCCTCCGACCTCGACGCCGCAGATCCTCGAGCGCTCGACTGCGTGGTGGGTTACACGATTCTCAACGACTGGTCGGCTCGCGACATCCAAGGGCGCGAGATGAAGCAGAACATCGGCCCCCAGAAGGCAAAGGACTTCGCGACATCCGTCGGTCCCTGGCTAGTCACCCCGGACGAGCTGCCATTTGCCGATCCCGCGCGGCCCCGCGGCCGGATGCGCGCCTCGGTCAACGGTGAACTGTGGTCGGACGGTGAAATGTCCGACATCTACTTTCCGTGGAGTCGTCTCGTCTCGCACGCCTCGCAGGACACGGCGTTGCTTCCCGGTGACCTGTTGGGCTCCGGGACATGTGGCACCGGCTGTGTCCTCGAGCTCCGGGGCTCGGGGCTCCGCGACACTCGGCACTGGTTGCGAGAAAATGATGTGGTCGAGCTGGAGGTCGACGGCCTCGGCGTACTGGCGAACCGGATCGGGGTCAGTGCGAGCTCCTAGTGGTGGTACTAGGCGTCCACAAATTTCATATGTATGATTCATACTAATTCGGATTCTGTAGTTACTTCAGGAGTGCACGATGACGTTCTTCAACTTCCTTACACCCGAGCAGCAGGACTGGCGCGAGACATGCTTCCGCTTCATGGAGCGGCGGATAACCCGCGAGTACATTCGCGAGTGCGATATGGGCCGGGAGTACTACCATGACGGTTACGCGAAGATCGTCAACGAGGGGTGGCACAGCCTCTTGATCCCTGCCGAACTCGGCGGCTCCGGGGCCGGACCGATCGAATACGCTCTGATGTGTGAGGCGGGCGGTCGCTACGGATACGACTTTGTCGCCGCGGTGGTCGGGACTCCGTCGTTCACGGCCCAGAACCTGATCAACCACGCGAATGAGGACCAGATCGACCGGTTCATAAAGCCGTATGTTGCTGGGCAGAAGCGATTCGCGATCGGCATCTCTGAACCTCAAGCCGGTTCGGATGCGGCGGCGACACAGACCCGTGCCGTGCGCGACGGCGACGACTACGTGATCACCGGCGCGAAACAGTGGATCTCGGGCTCTGGGGTCGACGGCGCGGTGATCCTGATGCTGGTGCGCACAGATCCGGATGTTGGTAAGCACGAAGGGCTTTCGACGATCCTCATCCCCAACGATCTCGACGGCATGACCTTCCGCAAGCTCAACACGCTGGCTCGCCGTGGTACGGGTACTTACCAGGTATTCCTCGACGAGGTGCGTGTTCCGGCGGCCAACCTTCTCGGCAAGGAAGGTCAGGGATGGGAGATCATCGGCGGCAACTTGGAGCTCGAGCGCATCGCGTGTGCCGCGGGGTATCTAGGATGCGCTCAGCAGGCAGTCGATGACGCGTTGCTTTACGCCCACCAGCGTGAGCAATTCGGCCAGCCGATCTACCAGTTCCAGGTGCTCAAGCACATGCTGGCTGACATGCAGACGGAGGTCGACGCCGCGCGCCTGATCGTCTATCGCGCGGCCGCGACGGTCGAGGCCGGGCAGAACGCGCTGCGTGAGGTTTCGATGGCGAAGCTGTTCGCATCCGAGACGCTGGCCAAAGTGTCGCGCCAAGGTGTCCAGATCATGGGCGGGCACGGCATGTTGCCGGAGGCCGACATGGAGCGGTACTTCCGTGAAGGTATGCAGTCGACGATCGGTGGAGGGACGTCACAGATCCAACGTTCCATCATCGCCAAGACAATGCACCAGGCGCTCAAGGTATGACGGCGCAGACGTCCCCTGTGGGACCTTTGACGGGCGTCCGCGTTCTGGATCTGACGCGGCACCTGGCAGGACCGTATGCGACAACTATCCTTGGCGACTTCGGCGCGGATGTGATCAAGGTCGAGTCTCGTCCGTCGGGCGACCCGACACGGGTACTGAGGACCGCAGGGGAGGCCCAGGATCGGGACAGCGCCGCGTTCGTCAACTACAACCACGGCAAGCGTAGTATCGCGATCGACCTGCGAACTCCCGCAGGCGTGGAGGTTGTCAAGCGCCTGGCGGCTAACGCGGACGTGCTGATCGAGAACTATCGGCCAGGTGTCACCGACTCTATCGGCATCGGATACGAAGTCCTCCACGAGATCAATCCGAGATTGATCTATTGCTCGGTCTCGGCCTTCGGGCAGACCGGGCCGTGGTCGCGCCAGCCAGCCACGGACCCCGTCATCCAAGCGATGTCTGGTCTCCTGCGAGTGACGGGGCATCCAGGAGACCCTGTGCGCGTTGGCGTTCCGATCGGTGACGTGATGGGTGCAATGTCGAGCATTCAGGGGATCCTGATGGCCCTGTTCGCGCGTGAACGCACCGGCGAGGGCCAATGGGTGGATGTCTCGTTGCTCCATTCGCTTGCGCTCACTCACACGACACGGCTGGCCGAATATTACTCGACGCAAAAGGAGCCGGCCGGCCAGGGGACCGCGCACAGTCTGGTAGCCCCCTACGAGCTGTTCAAGACAGCGGATGGCGAGGTCATCGCAGGCTCATGGGCCGAGGACACCTGGCCCCGGTTCTGCCGCGCCATCGATCGCCCAGACCTCGAAAACGACCCTCGGTACGCCACCAACGTCCTACGCGTGCGTAATCGAGCGGAGCTCGCGGCGCTCATCAGCGAAGTCATGGCCAAGAAGACGACCGCCGAATGGCAGGAAAAGTTCCACGCCGCCAAAGCGCTGTTCGGACCGATGCTGACGATGTCGCAGGTGCTGTCTTTCGAGCAGATGGACGACCGACCCGCGGTGGTCGACGTCGCCCACCCCGTGATCGGCGCGGTATCAGTGCCGAACCCGGCCTCTGCCGTCGTGTTACACGGCACCCCGGGGGGTGTGCGGCTCGCTCCGCCCACCTACAGCGAGCATGCTCGCGCGATTCTGGACGAGGCGGGCTACGACGAGACGGAGATCGCCGAGATGGGGGCGGGCGGCGTGATCTTGATCCCGGATTTCGCCGGAGCGGAGGCCGTTGATGCCTGAGGCGGTTATCTATGCCCTGGAGGACGAGATCGCGACTATTACGATCAACGAGCCGGAAAACCGCAACGCACTTTCGGCTCGGGTCCGGTCAGGTCTGCGTGAGGCCTTTGCCACTTTCGCCGAAGATTCCGATGCCCGGGTCGCGATCCTGACCGGTGCCGGTCCAAAGGCATTCTGCGCCGGCGGTGATCTCAAGGACATGTCAGACAGCAATCTGCGGCGTGTCCCCCGTGATTACATCCCGCTGCCTGGCCGAAACATGGTGGTCGACAAGCCGTGGATCGCGGCGGTGAACGGGTATGCGGTCGGTGGCGGGGTTCTATACACCGCACTGGCGGATATGGCGATCGCATCGGATACAGCTCGGTTCGCGATGCCGGAGGCGAAGCTCGGCCGAGGTGCGCCCTGGTCGGTGCCTCTCGCCGGTCAGGTTCCGCGCAAGGTCTGGTTCGAGATGGCCGTTACCGGTGACCTCCTGGATGCCGAGCGAGCGTGTCGGGTCGGCCTCGTCAATGCGGTCGTGCCAGCCGTCGAGTTGCAACAGGCGGCACGCGAACTCGCAGGTAAGGTCGTACGCGCCGCTCCGCTGACGGTCGCCGCGACCATGAAATCCGTACGGGCATCGGCGCAAATGGGACAGTCGGCCGCGTGGGACGTCGCCGACGACTTATTCGACCACGTATACCTCAGTGAGGACGGCGTCGAGGGTCCGCGCGCCTGGGTCGAGCGGCGAGAGCCACGATGGCAGGGACGTTGAACCGCGACGCGAAAGGACGATGGGGCCATGACACAGCTGGCGCTTGACGGCTGGTTTGACGAGTTGGAGGTCGGTCACACGAGGGGTCCGTCCCGGGGCCGTACTCTTACCGAGACCGATGTCGTGCAGTTCATGATGATCACCGGGAACTGGGCCGAGATCCACTCCAACACAGAGTTTGTGCGCGGCACCCCCTATGGGCAGCGTTTGGTGCAGGGCAGCCTCGTGCTGTCTATCAGTCAGGGACTATTCACTACGGGAAGAGCCGTCGCGGCGTTTTACGGGCTGGACGGTCTCCGGTTCCATCGTCCAGTCTTCATCGGGGACACCGTCACGGTGAAATGTGAGCTCATCGGCAAGACGGACAAGAACGACAGGTTCGGTCTCGCCACCTGGCGCATGTCCGTCGACAAGCAGAACGGCGAAACCGTGCAGACTGCTGAGTACACGATGCTCACCTACCGAGATGCATCGAAAGTTTCTGCGTGAGCGCGACATCGGCCCTCGGCAAGGCGGGTATCGAGTTCCCGCGCCTGTGCCTGGGTACCCATCAGTTGGGCGGCGACTGGGGGGATTCGATCGGGGGCACCGTCTCGGCCCTCTTGGCGGCGATCGACCGCGGCGTAACCTTCTTCGACACCTCGGAATCGTACGGCGAGGGCCGGGCGAACCAGGAGTTCGCCGCCGGGGTTCTCAGTCGCTCCGTATCACTGCGGGACTCGATCACGATATGCGCCAAGATCGGCCTGCGTCACGACCCGTCAAGGCCCAGTCGCCAGGTCCGTGACGCCTCGCCTGAGCACCTGCGCGAAGCGGTCGAGCGCAGCCTGCGAACGCTGGGGACGTCGTATGTGGACATCGTGATGCTACATTTTCCGGATCCGACCAGAGAGGTGGCCGAGACCGTCGGCGTGCTCCAGGACATGGTTGATACTGGGCGCGCTCGCGCTTTCGGCGTCTCCAATGTCACCCCTGCCGAGTTGGCGGACTTCGCAAGCGCCGGCCGTCCAACCGCAGCCCAGTTCCCGCTCAGTCTTCTATCGGGGCAGCCCGGACTCGTCCTCGACGAGGCATGTGCCGATCTCGGACTCGTGGGTATGGCATGGGCGCCGCTCGCGCAGGGGCTGCTGACCAGCTCGCCGCCGAGACCGACTGACACCGGATTGGGGGACTACCGGCGCCATACGCCGTGGTTCAACGACGGCTGGTGGGAGGCGCGGCTGCACGTTGTCGACCAGATCGGCGCACTGGCCGGTGAGGCTGGCCTGACGGTCGCCCAGCTGTCATTGGGCTGGGTCCTTTCGAAGGCGTCGGCGACGATCCCGGTGGTCGGTGTCGAGTCCATCGCGCAGCTCGACGAAAATCTCGCGGCGCTCGACCGAATTCTGGATCCGCCTCTTCTGCGGGCACTCGACACGCTCGCGTCGGAGGTGCCCGATATGCCTTTGCTCGACGCGATACCGCGTCGGACAGACGGCGCGCCCGCTTGGGGGCGTGTTGACGATACCAAATCACAGTCGAGGAGATCTGGAGTGAGTCATGGGTGACGTGGAGACAATGTTGGGTCGTGTGCCGGCCGAGGAGCTCGGATTCACGCTGATGCACGAACACCTGCTCCTGCGATCGGAGAACGTCCACGACCAGTGGCCGCACCTGGACGACCTGGACGCGAGAGCCGACGAGGTTGCGGTGAAGGTGGAGCAGGCGTACGACGCGGGGGTCCGGACCATCGTCGACGTCACGACGCCCAACATGACGCGCGATATCCCCCGTCTCCGACGTATCGCCGAACGAACACGTGTCAACATCGTCTGCGCGACGGGGCTTCACCCACATCTGCCGATCCCATTCTTCCTCAAGTACGACGCACCGCGCTTTGTCACGGACCCAGGGCGCATTGCCGACCTATTCGTGCGCGACTTGACGGTCGGATACGGGGACACAGGCATTAAAGCCGGAGTGATCAAGGTCGGCTGCGACCCCATCATGGATGAGGAGACCCGCATCGTCTTGAAGGCCGCCGCTCGTGCTCACCGCGAGACGGGCGCCCTCATCACCACCCACACGAAGCCCAAGAACAAGGTCGGGCTGGCCATCCAGGATGTGCTGGAGGCCGAGGGTGTGGACCTGGGTCGTGTTGTCATCGGACATTCTGGCGACAGCCAGGATTTCGCATACCTGACGGCGCTGTGCGAGCGCGGGAGTTTCTTGGGGATGGACCGATTCGGACTGGATGCGCCCGGATGGTTCCGCCTCACCGTACCGCAGCGGATCGACGTCGTCGTAGAGATGGTCGAGCGGGGGTTCGGAGACCGGATGGTGCTGTCTCATGACTCGATGAGCTGGTGCGACTTTCTACCGGCCGAGGCGCAGTCCGAGCTGATGCCGAGTTCGAGCCTCACCACCGTCAGCACCGTCGTGGTGCCTGAGCTGGCAAAGCGGATCGGCTCGGACACGATCAGACAGATGACCATCGAGACACCTCACCGCATACTTGCGAGGTCGACGGTCGCATGATCACACACGGTAGCTGTGTCCCTGTCACCGTCCTGACGGGATTCCTTGGGGCGGGCAAGACGACCTGGCTCAACGCCTGGATTCGCGGTCATGCTGACCGTGGCTGGGGCGTTTTGGAGAACGAAGCCGGCGCGGTTGGGATCGACGGTGCTGTCATCCGTCGCTCGGTCGAGCGGCTCATCGAAATCGATGACGGTTGCCTGTGCTGCGTGGTGCGTGACGACGTCGCGGCGGCGGTCGACCAGCTGTGCCGGTCCGATGGCGTCGAGCACATCGTGATCGAGCTGAGCGGACTGGCCGACCCCGGCCCAGTTGTCGACACTCTCAACCATCACCCCATGATCGCTGGAAGAGTGGAGCTTGCCGGCATCGTGGTGGTGGTCGACGCGATCAATCTGCGCGATGACCTGGTCCGACACCCGGAGGTTCGGAGGCAGCTTGCCTACGCTGACCTGGCCGTTGTCGCCAAGTCGGATCTATGCTCTGCAGAGCTCGACGATGTGGTGTCGGCAATCCGCGGGGTCAGCCCTGTCGCGCGGGTGATTGGCTCTCGCGATTCGGCCGACCTCGACATGTTCGGCCCCTCTGCTGGTCGGCGCGCTGACGAATCTGAATCCACGCTGCAGCATTCGGATCTCAGTGCCGTAACTATCCGGCTGGACCGTGAGGTCGACGGCGAGCTGTTCTACCGCTGGCTGGGAGATCTGGTAGGCCTTCGGGGCCGTGATCTCGTGCGTATCAAGGCGAATGTGGCTGTGAGGGGTTTCTCACGCCCGCTGCGGGTGCAGGGTGTTCATGACCGCGTCCGTACGGATTGGGGCGAAGAGGCACTGACAGACACGTCGTCGACCTTGATCTTCATCGGACGCAGTCTGAACGCGGACCGGATCGAAGCAGGTCTATTGGCGTGTACGGCAGGCGGTCCAGGCGGGACCGATTCAATCCTCGAAGCGATGGGAGCGGCTTGATGAGCCACGATGAATTCAAAGAGACGACCGTTGTCGTCACCGGCTCCGGACACGGACTGGGCGAGGATTTCGCCCGCCGGTTCGCGGCCCTCGGTGCCAATGTCGTCGTCAACGATATCGCCCTCGAGCCCGACTCCGACCAACGCAGTGCGGACCGGGTGAGGGACGACATCATCGCCGCTGGCGGGCGGGCGGTGGCCTCGTACGATTCGGTCGGCGACCCCGATGGGGCTCGCTCGATCATTCGGACCGCCAGCGATGCGTTCGGTGGAGTCGATGTTCTTGTCAACAACGCGGCTGTCATCAGGCAGGCGCTGTTCGAGGACGTTGATCTCGAGCATCTTGACGCCATGATCGACGTAAACCTTCGCGGGACTGTGTTGGTGACGCAGGCTGCCTACGCAAGCATGCGCGCGTCCGGACACGGGCGGATCATCAGCCTGAGTTCGGGAGCCGCACTGTTCGGGATGCGGGGCCAGGTCGCGTATGCCGCAGCCAAGGCCGGCTTGGTCGGGATGACGAAGGTCTTGGCCATCGAAGGTCGTGATCACGGAGTTACGGCAAACGTAGTACTGCCGTCTGCTGCGACCAGAAAGGGCCGAACAAAGATCGATTGGACCCGAGAGGTTCGCAAGACGATCGTTCCTCGTCTCCGCGCGGAACTGGTAACGCCCTTGGTCGTGCATCTTGCCCGGCGTGACTGCAAGGAGAGCGGCGAAATCTATTCGGCCGTCGCCGGCCGGTACGCACGATCGGTGGTGGGCGTCGGCGACGGTTGGCTTGCCCCCCAAGGGTGGACGGGAGACGAGTCTCTGTCCGATCACTGGGCTGAGATCGATGACATCTCTTCCCTCGGAGTTCCGACCTCACTAGAGTCGGAATTCGCGCTCGTTGCAGAGCAGATCTGGCGGCGTGATGGGTTGCCGAGTAGCTTGACCGATAGTCCGCCTTCGTAGGCGCTGTCTCACAGGTTCGGCGACGGTCTCATTGCTGGTGGACGCCACAAGAAGCGCGCAACCCGCGTTGCTCCCGCTGCCTGCCGAGCCGTTCGACTGCGCGCGACTGTTGTATGCGCGGGTCGACACCCATGCGCGGGTGTCGGTGCGGCAGAACTTCTACTCCGTACCCGCCCGCTACGCGGGCCGGCGGTTGCCGGTGCGGCTGAGCGCGGGCCGGGTCGAGGTGGGGGGTCCCGGATGGTCGCGGTTCACGACCGGCCTTCGGCCGGTTCACCGAGGTCCTCACCCTCGATCACTACCTCGAGGTGTTGATCCGCAAACGCGGCGCCCTTCCCGGGGCACTGTCACGTTGTTGAAGTCGGCAAACTGGGGGAATCCGTGGCGTGAGCACCGCAACGCCGTCGTACAAGGGCCACCGTTACCCGGGCGAGATCATCAACCACTGCGTATGGCTGTACTTCCGGTTCCCGCTCAGCTTCCGTGAAGTCGAGGAACTCATGCTCGAACGCGGTGTCACGGTCAGCTACGAGACGATCCGGCGGTGGTGCGCCAAGTTCGGGCAGGCCTACGCCAACCAGCTGCGCCGACGGCGAGCGCGGCCCGGTGACAAGTGGCACCTCGACGAGGTCTTCCTCCGTATCAACGGCACCCAGCACTACCTGTGGCGGGCGGTCGACCAGGACGGCAACGTGCTCGACGTGCTGATCCAGTCGCGCCGAAACGCGGAGGCAGCCAAAAAGTTCTTCCGCAAACTACTCAAGGGCCTGCGGTATGTGCCGCCGGTGATCGTCACCGACAAACTGGGCAGCTACACCGTCGCGCACCGCGAGCTGCTGGGCTCGGTCGAGCATCGCCGCTCGAAGTATCTGAACAATCGAGCCGAGAACTCGCACCAACCGACCCGGCAACGCGAGCGGGCGATGAAACGGTTCGCATCACCCGGGCACGCGCAACGGTTCCTGTCCGCGTTCAGCGGCATCTCACCGCATTTCCGGCCGGGCCGGTCGGCATTGCTGGCAGCATTCACCGAACCGCGGCCATTGATCGAGGGAGCCCGCTCGGTGGGTGATCCGATCGCCGTCCTGCCTGCGCTTTATCACCTGCTGTGGTCGAGGGAGCTGATCGTGGATCTGGGGGTCCGTCTGGAGGGGTGGTCGATCGCCCAGAATGACGATATTTCCGGTCATGTTGCCCACGAATACTCCGGTCAGTGCCATCATCAACACCAATCCGCCGGTGTCAACGCCTGTCGGCGGCCTTCCCAAACTGCGAACTGTCTTCATTTGGTGCAATATGTTGCGTTCGGTCTCGTACGGCACCGCTTCACTGGAAGCCGATCGACGGGTCGATGAACTCGTTGTCGTAGAGCTTCTCGGGTGTCAGCCCTGCGGCGGGGGGCGCGCCGTCCGCGGTCGTGATCGGCGCGATGATCTCGAACATACGCGCTGCACGCTCCGGTTCGATATCGCCCACAGTCGCGTTCGTGCCATTGGACACGAGGCCGAGTTCGCGCATTGTTTTCACCGCGTAGTCTGCTGTTTCTCGGGTGTAGACAGCGCCTCGATACTCGTCGTTCGCCTTGACGAGAAGGTCGAGCGCTGGACCCGGATCGTCGAGAAAGTCGACCGATCCCTGCTGCAGGACGGGTACGAGCTCGCGAAGACAGTCGCTCATCTCCGGCAGGGCATCGGTGCGCGTGGTCAGCAGGGACGCGTACTCCTCGAACCCGGTGTCGTAGACGAGCTGGTAGTCGACGGGCTTGCCCCAGTCCGGTACGTCGTTGGGGTAGGTGTAGGGCCCGTTGGTGGCGTAGTCCTGCTGCGCGGCCTTGCCGCCGGCGGCGACGAAGTTGGCAGGTGTGCCATCGTAGCTGCTGTCGATCTGATCTGCTTTCAACAAACCTTCGGATGTCAGATACTTCACGAAGGTGGATCCGTTGCGCACGATGACGTTGGCGTCGGTCGCCCCGAGGTCCTCGATGGTCTTCACCTCGGGGTAGGTGCTCGGATCCCACATCACGACGAGCGGTGTCTTATCCAAGCCCGCGTACACGGCCGTCAGCGGTGTCTTCCCCGACGTCGCGACAACGTCGCCCATCTTGACGTATCCGAGATCGATCGACGGGTCCGTATACATCTGGCTCGCCACCTGCTCGCCACCGATCGCCGGTCCGCCCGCACGGATCTCGAGCGAGATGCCCGTGTACTCGCCCTTCGAATACAACGGGCCCACAGTGACTTTACTGTCCGCATCGATGGTGGCTTCCGGGCCGAGGAGCTCGAAGAGGTGCCCGTGGTCTGCAGTGGGGAACCAATCGGTTTGCACCACGACCTTCTCGGGACACACCGCCGAGAGGTCGATGCTCCCGATTGCAGCGTCCGTGGTCGGATCTTCTGTGCCACTCGTGCAACCGACGAGCAACACCACCGTCGAAGCAAGCAACGCGGCGGGGACAGCACGCGCGGCGAGTAGATGTCTCATGTTGTGTTTTTCCATTCCTCGGACCGATATGACGTCAATGTTGATCTGTTCAACAATTGGTTCGAGCTTGCCGCCCATGTATTACCGAGGACGTGTCGAAACTGTTTCCACGACGTAACTTGTCACCGAATCCATCAGTGCGCAACGACTTTCGACTCGCGCACGCGCTCTGCAGCAGTGCTATCGCGGGGTAGCCAGTAGTTCGATCAAGTCGGACTTGCGGATCTTGCCGTGCACACCGACGACGCGGTCGACGACCTGAGAGATGGCGAAGTCTCCGGCGGCCGAGAGGTAGGCGTAGGCATATGCCGGTTCCATTCCCGTCTCGATCAGCAACTGCACGGCACCGCGCACACATTCGCGCATCGCCTCGTTCAGATCCGCGTGCAGTCCGATCGGAACTATCAGGTCGGCGGTCTCACCCCACAAGCGTCGCGGCGCTCGAAGGTGTTCGGCTGCAATCACATCGAATCGCAAGGTCGCTCGTAGCGGCGCTTCGAACGCAGTCAGGGCCACCTCTCCGTCGCCCTGTGCGTAGTGCGGATCTCCTACGTACGCGAGGGCGCCCTCTACCTGCACGGGTAAGTGGAGGGTGGACCCGACACCGAGTACGGAGACGTCGATGTTGCCGCCGTGCGGTCCGGGCGGAACCGAATGTGGGCGCTCGTCCCCGGCGACCGCGACCCCCATGGTCCCCAGGAACGGGCGGAGCGGGAAACGAACGCGGAGGTCCGACGACGCACCCGAGGGCATCGATCCGGTCGAGTCCCCGTCGACGCGTGCAAGTATCGAGAGAACATCCTCGGCCGTCGTCGGGAATTCCCCTGGCAGCGCTCCCTTCCCATGACGGTTCGAGACGATTCCGTAGTCGGCTCGTAGTTCAAGATCCTCGACGGTGACAGACAGGACGTCGCCAGGCTGGGCCCCACGTACATAGATGGGGCCGGTGATGACGTGGGGGCCCTGGCGGTGCGGGTCGTGCTCGACCTCGGCCGCGATGGCGATCGCATCGGAAAGCACGTTCGCTGCAGAAATGCCCCGGGCCGTGAAGAACGCGATCGGGTCGCGGCCCTGGTCCTCGAGGATTCCCTCGTGACTGACAGTGTCGACTACGACGCGATCGCCCGCGTCGACGACGATTGTGGGTTCGTCTGCAGCGCAGGCTAACTCGCCCCAAAAGATAGTAGTGGGCGTCGACTCCAGACGCGCGGAGCTCACACCGGTGTGGCGCACGTCAGCGCATTCCTGCGATCACCACAGCGGCATCGTCCGCGGTCAACGCGACCTCGGTGCCGCCGTCGACCAGATCGGCAAAGCCGCCGTCATCAGCCATGACCGTCACCGTGTACAAACGGTCGGTCGTGGAGGTGTTGACGATGCGGTGCGCCGATCCCGGTGCGAGGATCAAGACGTCGCCGGGTACTAGCCTCGATTTTTCGCGCGGCCTGACCGGAGGTCGGGTTTGCGCCGTTCGATGCTGATTTCAGTGTCAGGGCACGAGGATGCACCCGATACCGCTCGGGTGGGAGCCCGGTTCCACGGTCCGGGAAGTATCTTTCATCTTGTGCGGTTAGGGAATCACGGTCAGGTGAAAGCGCAACGGATTCGTTGCCAGGCATCCGCGATCGCCTGTGCCCACTGCCAACTCGCATCGATCCGGACCCGAATCATCCTGGCGCCGCGGGTGATACGAGCCGCGACATGCAGCACCCGGTAACGGAACGCACCGATCTCACAGCGCGCCAGGTCCGGGTGCTCCCGGAAACCGAGAAGCTTCGTCCACGCGACCAGGTCCGTCGCGGCGAGGACAACCTCGAGCCACGCGGCGTTCGCATCGAACCGGTGACACGGCAGGGCACGCAGCCCGGACGCTTTGGCCTGCCGGATCCGGTCCTCGACCCGGGCATGCTGACGATGCCGCAGCTCGAGCCCGGCCAACCCGCCGGGGACCTGCCCTCTCGGGGTGTCGGTGATGAACCCGGTGATCCGGTGCCCGTCCGAATCGGTGAACCGCAACTGCGCTCCCGGGTGCGGGCGTTCCTTGCGCAGCACCAACCGGGTGCCGTCCGGCCAGGCGTCGAGACCGACCAGATCGGTGGCCTCCGCCACCCAGGCACCGTCACGGACCTCGCCGTCGGAGTCGATCGCCGGCACCCACCGCGCCTGCGGGTTGAGGGTTTCGGCGGCGTCGCGGACACGATCGTCGATGGCGAAACCGAAGGAGAAGCCGACTCCGGCGGCGCGGCAGGCATCGGCGAACATGTGGGTCGCCCCGGCCGAGTCGCTGCGGACCAGGATCTTCTGCCCGGCAGGGTCGTGCGGATCAGGTCGAAATGCCGGGGGCAACGACTCGAGTGACCAGCCGAGGACGGTGACGTGATCGGCGGCGGTATTGGACCCGGCGTTGCCCGGGCGCAGCAACCCGGCCAGGGCCTCCCCGCCGGCGATGTCGGGTCGATCCAGAAATGCCAGCAGCGGGTGGAAGCCGTAGGTCTTCTTCCAGGTCGCGGCCGAATTCTCCTTGCCGTCGGAATGATCGATGGTGATGGTGGCATCGATGTCGATGCGCAACCACCCCGTATCGAGTGGGGCGGCGCCGGCCGCCCATGCCTGCTCCCGCGCCCTGGCCCGGGCCTCGCGGATCCCGGGCAGGTGGGCGGCGTCGATCCGCTGGTCGAGTAGTCGCCACATCGTGGTTGTCGACGCCGACGGGCCGAACACGTGCTCGCGCCTGGCGCACCCTCGTGCGGCGACGTCCACGCAGTCGGCGCCGTCGGCGACCGCGGCAGCCAGATCGGCGAACACCGCACCTGGGGAATGGTCCCATTGTCCGCGGTAGGTATCGGCCAGCGCCGCCGTGACCTGCGGGGACAGACCCGTCAGGTCCGCCATTTCCCGCAGCATCCCCACCCCGGCATGTGAGAGCACACCGCGCCCGTCGGCGGAGACTTTCACCCGTGAACCCGTTGCGTTATTCTTCACCTGCGAAGTGCCTTCCCGCCTGCGTGATGGAACCCTAGAGAAGTCCCATTATGCCCTGCAGGACAGGCACTTTCGCTTATCCACATGCTCGGATCGGTGAACAACCACGAATTTTCCAGGCTAGGAAGTCGTCTTCTCGGGCATCTGCAGGGTATGCGCGTTGAGCCCTATTTGTTCTTCTCATTCGGATATCGCCTCACATGCGTCAAGCTGTACGAAGTTGTGTTCACTTCTGCGCAACATCGCGCCGCGTTGGCTCGAAAATGGTGCTTCCCGATGCGGCGAAAAATCCCTGTGGCTTCCTTCGTAGTCGCGGAATGCCTGCAGCTTCCGCAGTGGTATTGCCCCGCGGAGTGATGAATCCCAAATCGGATCGCGGCGGACGTATAGATCAACGAGTAATGTTGAATGCTAAGGTGATTCACGCGGCCTGGTCAACGGAAACGCCAGGGCGGGAGCCTCCTGCCTTGTGGCGATCCCTGTTTTGAGCTCGTCCAGCCGGCATCCGAGACACGGCGGGTGGCTTGTCACTCGTCGTGCTGCTCGATGGCCACCGCGGGGGCCAACCGCAAGACGCGGCGGGATTGAAGGATCTTCCACGACATCGGCGCGGCGATTGCTATCCCTGTCGAGCCGTTCGATCAACCGGTCTTCGCGTGTGGTCAATGCCAGATTGGTGTTTGGGAGTCAGTGGTTGAGCTCGTCGACGTGATCGGTCAGGGAGTGTGCGACGCGGTGGTGGCGGGGCTTTTCACCGCTATCGAGTCCGCGGTGGTGAATATTCATGTCCGCGCTCGTCGTTGCGCTGAAATCGGCTCCGCGTCTGAGGAGAGTGTTCTCGCATGACGTTCTGCGGGTTGATCGTCAGTTGGGTGGCACCTCGGTGAGCGTCTCGCGCATTGCTGCCAATTCGGGGGCGCCAAATCCGTGGTCATGTAGCCAATTGCGGATTCCACCGTACTTTTCGTCCAAAGCCAGGAGATATCGCTTTGCGGTATCCGGATAGGTATTCCGGGCCTCAGCAGGAAGCGCGGCGAGTCGATCCCCGTAGCTCGGCAGTGAGATGAGAATGTCGAAGATGGATGCGATTTCGTCTTTGCCAGCCACGTAATCATCGATGATCGCCTGTCGATCGATACCGATCGCGTCGAGCACGAGCATGAGGGCGGCACCAGTACGGTCCTTGCCTGCGGTGCAGTGCAGCAAGGTGGGTCCAGTGCCTGGATCTGCGAGCGCTCGGAAGATCCGTAGGATGGAGTCCACGGAGCTGGGGAGATACCCGAGGTAGTGCGGGACCAGCGGGTCCACGTCGCTCATGATCGGTACCGCAGACCCCCCCTGGACTGCCTCGTCGACCAACAACGGAGCAGATATTCGCTCGTGCGGGACGGCGGCCAGGCCGCCCTGCCCTTCATCTATGGCCTCCTGCTCCTGACGCAAGTCGATAACGAACCGGACGTCCGTTTGATCGATCATCAGGCGTGCCTGTTGCTCGGTCATCAGCTGTGGCGTACCGCTCCGGAACAGCAGCCCTCGTCGAAGCCGCCTGCGTCCGTCCGTGGTCAGTAGACCACCGACCTCGCGGAAATTCAGTGAACCCTCGTACATGTCAACTGGCCTTTCGATGGATCGACTGAAAGACTTGATACGACGCCATACCTTCAGGCCCGAATTCCACCCCCAGCCCGCTGTCTTTGCGTCCTGCAAACGGTGCGGCGTAATTGGAGGAATAGAAGTTGATTCCGACGTTGCCGGTCTCCAGCCGCCGTGCGACCTGGTCGGTTCGCTCCTGGTCCGCACCGAAGACGGAGCCCGCCAATCCGTAGGCACTGTCGTTGGCAATCCGCACAGCATCGTCGATGTCTGCGTACGGCAACACTGACAACACCGGACCGAAGATCTCGTCTTGGGCGATCCGCATGTCCGCGGTCACGTCGCCGAACACTGTTGGCTCAACGAACCAGCCGCGTTCGAGACCCTCGGGTCTACCACCTCCGGTGAGCAACCGCGCGCCTTGCTGTTTGCCGAGTGCGATGTAGCCGTCGATCCGCTCCCGCTGACCCGCGGACACGACCGGGCCGAAAACAGTAGCCGGGTCCCTCGGATCGCCGACGGGAGCGGAGCGCACAGCATCGACGATGACGTCGACGATCTCGTCATAGCGGGAGGCGGGAACTAGCACGCGAGTGCAGTTGTAGCAGGTCTGGCCGGAGTTGCGGAGCGTGAGCCGCACGACCGACTTCGCCAGGAGATCGACATCGACGTCGTCGAGCAGCACGGCCGCGGACTTACCGCCGAGTTCCAGAGTGACAGAGCGCAGTAGGGACCCGCAGCGCTCGCCGATAGACCGACCTGTGACCGTCGACCCGGTGAAGGCGATCTTGTCGACACCACGATGCTCCACCAGAGCAGCGCCAGCCGCGCCTCCTCCGGTGACCACGTTGATGACGCCTCCTGGGATGCCTGCGGCTTCGGCGGCCTCGACAAGCGGCCGCACGTGCAACGGCGTTTCTGGTGCCGGTTTGACCACCGTGGTGCAGCCGGCCATGAGCGCGGGCGCCAATTTGGTCATGACCAGAGCCAGGGGGTAGTTCCATGGGGTGATCAGACCAGCGACCCCGATCGGCAGTCGCCGGACCACGGATTCGAAAGGTCCGTGGGGGAATGGGCGGACCTCGTCGGTCAACAGGTCGGTGAGACCGGCGTAATACCGCAGAGTCGCCGAGGCATGCGTGGCAGCGGCTCCGGTTTCGGTTACCGTCGAACCATTCTCCCGGGTGAGGAGGGCCGAGATCGACTCCCTTCGCTTGTCGAACTCCTCCGCAAACCGCATCAGCATCGCTGCGCGTTCCACCGCCGGGGTCGCCGACCAGGTTGGGAATGCGGCGCGTGCGGCGGCGACCGCGCGATCGACGTCCGTGGCGTCACCGTCTGGTACCTGGGCGTAGAGTTCCTCGGTCGTTGGGTCGACGACATCGATCCGTGCGGTGGAGCTCGCGGGAATCCAGCGGCCAGCCACGTACACGTCGTTGTAGGTTTCCACCGCGGCTGCGACAGTCATTGGGTTCCTCCGTGGTTGTCGATGGCCACCAGCCCGGCGGCAGTGTTGGAGACGGGCACATGGTATGCGGAGTGGACACCTGAAACGTCGTCTCCGAGTGCGCCGCGCATGACCAGCCACATCACGAGTTCTGCTCCCTCAGAGCCGGCTTCCCGGATGTAGTCGGTGTTGGAAAGCTCAGCGAGTCGTTGTGGCTTGTCGACAATGTCGGTGAGGAACATCCGGTCGAACTCGCTGTTGATGTGCCCCGCCCGCGTCCCCTGGAGCTGATGGGACATGCCGCCGGTTCCGATAATTCCGATTCTGGCCGGCTCCGGGAAACTTGCGACGGCACGGCCAATCGCCCGCCCGAGATCGAAGCACCTCTGAGCCGATGGGGTCGGTTGCTGTACCACATTGACCTCGATCGGAACCACTTTCACCGGCCACACTTCCGGCGTCCCAAACACGACCGTGAGTGGGACGGTGAGCCCGTGATCGACGTCCAGCTTCTGCGCGACCGCCAGGTCGAAGCCCTCGGGTATCAGCGATTCGATGAGGTGCCACGACAGATCACCGTCCCCTCTGGCGATCGGAACGTTCCGTGCGCCGTAACCCTCGTCGGCGGGAGCGTACGATTCGGCCGCGCCGATCGCGAAGGTTGGCAACAACTCCATCGAGAACGCGGAGGCGTGGTCGTTGTAGACGACGATCACGGTATCGAGGGCTAGTTCGCGTGCCCATTGCCTCACCGGCGAAAACTTCTCGAACACAGCCGCCGCGGGCCCGCTGCCAGAACCTTCCATTGCGGCGCCCAGGGCGGGGATGTGCGACACGCCGATGCCGGCGACCAGGTCAGCCATGAGGGTTCCTCCCGCCGTTGTTCATCATCTCCACGAACTCCTCGGTCGTCTGTCCAGCCATAGCGGCGACGATGTCCGGGACATTGAGTCCGTCAACCATGCCGATCTTGTAGATGAAATAGATGTTGCCGCCGAGTTCGATCATGCGGAGGAAGTCACGGCGCCGGACAGCGTCCCGCTGAGCATCGGACAGCCCGAAGCGACTCATGAACGCCTCGGGGTCCGCGAGAAAGCTCTCACGCTCGGCCTTCCGGTTCAGTGCGATCGCGAGACTGTTCAGTGGAAACCCGATCCGCGACCGGCGACCATCGAAAATGATCGTTCCAGGGATATCCTGTGCCGAGTCCGGCGAGCCCGCAGATTCGTCGATCATCTACCGGCCTCCTTTCTTCTCCCGTTTGTCGGGTCAGCCTTCGGGAAGGACCGACCTGTCCAGGCGTGCTATGAGGCGCGGGAACAGCGTCCTGGCGTTGTCCTCGAAAATCGCACGGCGGTCCGCATCGGTCAGAAATTCGATCTTGTCGATGACCGGCTTGATGTCGTCGAAGTGATGTCCGGTGTCCGGGTTCATCGCAGAGCCGCTGCCCGGGCGCTCCGTTCCGAACAACACCCGCTGCGGCCCGACGGTGCGCAGCAACAGTTCCAGTGACAATGGGTTGTGCAGAACGCTGTCGAACCAGAACTGCTTGAGCGATGTCTCGAACCGCACCGACTCCGGACTTCCTCCGAGCAGCGGCAGCAGCCGTTCAGCCTGCCAACGACCGATCTGGTACGGAACGGAGCCGCCGCCGTGCGAGATCATGATCTTGAGTGAGGGGTAGCGTTCGAACACATCGCTGCGCAGCAGCGCCAGGATCGCGATGGACTCCTCGGTGATGAAGTGTTCGCTGTAGGACTCCCGCCCGGAATAGCATCCAGCCGAATGGATTTGCATCGGCACATCGAGCTCGATGAGCTTCTCGTACAGTGGGTACCAGTACGGCTCGTTCAGTGTCGGTGCGTGGCCCTTTCCCTCGTGCGGGTCGGGATTGACTGTGACTCCGACGAAGCCGAGTTCGTTTACGGCACGCTCGAGTTCACCGAACGCTCGTGACACCGGCTCACCCGGGAGGATCGGCAACCCTGCCACACCGGCGAAGCGACTCGGATGCATTTCGACGGTCCGGGCAATGGTGTCGTTCCACGCCGCGATCCACGGCCCGACCAGAGAGGATGGGGTCATCGAATGCCCCTGCTGGTAGGGGCGTGGCGACAGTAACTGGACGTCCGTACCGACCTCGTCGAGGGCAGTGACGTTGAGCTGAGCACATTCTGCGAGTGCATCGTCGCTGATCTTCGGCTTGCCGAAGTGATATCCGCCGTTGGCTATCAAGTTGGTCCGGTAGGCGTACAGCCCGTCCGGGGCGACGAGGTGGGCATGGGAATCGATAATCATCAAGCAGGCCTTTCGATGTTCGCAACGATTTCGCATTGGAGAGCCTGGACCGTCAGGTCCTGTACCAGGGTGTGTCGGGCGGGACGGCTGGAAGGATCGGGAAACGCTTCGAGCCAGTGTGTGTCGATCACAGCTTTCAACGTTAGGTCGCGCACGAAGAAGGTGCACTTGACGACATCGTCAAGGTTCCCCCCGGCCTGTTTCAGGATCCGCCGGATGTTGTCGAAGATTAGGGAAGCCTGGGTGTCGGGGTCCTCCGGGATCGTGCCGTCCTGCGGATCCATGCCGTTGATACCGCTCGAGAGGAGGAGGGATCCGACGAGGCTGGCTTGGGGGATGGGTGCACCCCCGTGGTGAAGCCCTTCGACGTCGATCGACCTTCGTCGCATCGTGATCAGTCCCTTCTCGTTTGGAGGGTGTGGTAGCCGCTTGCTTTCCGGGCCTCCCGAAGCGACGCGCCGCTCTCGATTGCCTGGCGAATCTCCTCCTCGGCCTGCCGGATATCTACCGCGATGTCGATCACCTGATCGACCATCGCGGCCGGGACGCAGATAACACCGTCGCTGTCACCGATGAGGTAGTCCGTGGCCTCAACGCACACACCGCCGACGGTCACCGGAACGTCGTAACTCTCGACTCGGACGCGGTCTTTCCCGGTCCGCATCCAGCGGGAGCGTGCGAAGATCGGGTAGTTCAGTTCCACTGCACGGTCGGAGTCGCGGCAGACGCCGTCGATCACAGTGCCTGCCACGCCTCGTCGCGACGCGGTCGCGGTGAGCAGGTCACCCCACACCGTGACGTCGAGCCTGCCTGCGTTCTCGATGACCACAACGGTGCCGGGAGCGAGGTCGTCGATGTAGTCACCCACGGTGCCGCCGCTGCCGGTGATCGGCACGTAACGCACCGTGAATGCGCGGCCGACCAAACGCGAGTCCCGCTGCAGGGGAAGCAACCCGGAGATCTGTCCGTTGATGCCAAGTTTGTCGAGTGCGTCGCTGATGTGGCTGGTGTCCAGGAGCGCAAGCTCATTTGCCACCGGGTCGGCGCTCGATTCAGGGAGAGTTTCGGTCATGATTGCTCCTTAAGCAGGTTCTCGTAGTCCGCGCCCATGACATCGACCATCCGCAATCCTTCCCGGACTTTGGCGACCATGGCACGCTCCTTGCCGGCGACGGCTTCCGCCTTTGCCAGCACTGTCTCAATCACAGCGGCCGGTACCACGACGACACCGCTTCCGTCGGCCAGGACGAAGTCGCCCGGACTGACCGACACGCCGGCCAACTCCACGTCGACGTTCCAGGCTCGCTCAACGACTCGACCGCGAGCGGTGACCGGTACCCCGGCGCGAGCGAAGACCGGTAGGCCGAGGTCGGTCGCTTCATCGACATCTCGTACCGCGCCGTCCACCACCACGCCGTTGATGCCGGCCTGTATTGCTCCGGCGCTCAGCACACCACCCCATCCGGAGATATTGGCTCTTCCGTGGTGAGCGACTACCAAAACGTCACCGGGGCCAGAGGCATCGATCGCTGCAGTTCCCAAATGTCGCGAACTGTCGACTCGACCTGCCTCCACAAGGTCGATCGTGACGGCGCGACCGGCCAGTCGGTGTCGGCCGGTGACCGAGTGCAGGCCGAGTGCGGCACCGGCCAGGCCCAATGTGTCGAGCGCATCGGACACTGCGCAGGTGTCGAGCTCACGCAGCCGAGCGAGGTGGTCGGTTGGCACATCCGTATCTGTTTTCATGGAGGTGGAACTCCTCAAATTGGATTGACACGTAGCCAATCGACGTACTCAGCGATCGCCTCGTCGACCGTGTAGCGGGGGACGAAGCCGAACTCCTCACGCAGCCGCGTCGTGTCGACAACCATTCCCAACGGCATCTCGATGCCGGGCTCGCGTGCGGCGAGCTCGCACTTGAAGTCCGGGACTGCCTTTCGCACAGCCTCGAGAATTCGGGAGTTGGTGAGTACTTCTCCCGCGCCGATGTTGTAGATGGTCGACTTGGGCTTGGATTCAAGATGAATCAACGACAGCGCGCGGCCGAGGTCCTTGACATAAAGCTGGTCATAACCGAACTCTTCGAAGGGAACTCCGCCCACGCGGTCGGAGAAGTCCGGGGTCTCACCGCGCGCGGCGGCCTTGACGAGCCGGCTCGGGACGTTCAGGAAGGTTCGATACATCGGCCCGTAGGCACCGCTTGGGCGGACTGTAACGATCTGTAAGCCGGTCTGCCGCCGATACATGCTCGCGACGACTTCGAGCGTCTTCTTGGCCCAGGACTGAACCATGTAGTCGTCTTCGTCCTCTTGCAGCGGAACCAGCTGATCCTCGCGAAAGGGCATCAGCGCCTGGTTAAGTCCGTAATAGACGTCGAACGAACTGGTCAGAGTGAGCCGCGGGACGTCGTACTCCAGGGCCGCCTCGAACATGTTGACGTAGTTCGAGACCCGCGTTGTGACCTCCTGCGCAGGTGAGAGTTCTTTCGGAGGGTAGCCACTGATATCGAGAATGCTGTCCGGACGGTGCTTGGCGACCAGCGCGAACATCAGCTCCCGATCGCGCAGATCAATAGGCTCGATCACAGCGTCGCCCCGCTCGACCGCGTCCCGCACGACAGGAAGCTCGTGTTTGCGCTGGTGGGTCGTGAGGACCACCCTTTCCCCGCGCTCCAGGAGTTCTGTTGCTGCGTGCAATCCTATGAATCCAGTTCCGCCCAGCACAATCGTCGTCATCGTGGATACCACTTTCCGCGGTCCACCGGACCGCCGTCTCGACCTCCCCGTAAGCCTTGACGCTACGTTCGAGAAGGTTTGAATTCAAGGTTGGATGCAAAGTTTCGGCTCTGCGGAATGCCGCGCTTAGCCGGCGCTTGCGCAGAGCGTGCCGGAGGCCTGTCCCGCTGCCCATCTGGTGAGTGTCGCCAGCTCAGGTAGGGCCGTCTCGAGTACCGAGTCCTCCTTCGGGGACTCGGCAACTGCGGCGAGGTTGCCGCGCCACACTTCGCCGGTGGAACCATCGATCGTCACGGTCTCCCCGGGCTCGATCCGGGTGCCATCCTCGAGCTCGGCGCCGTACGCGTCGATGCGTAAGGCTGTCGCGCCGACCACGGCTGGGATACCCCACCCGCGGGCGACCACCGCTGCGTGGCTGACGAGCCCTCCCGTCCCCGTCAGCACACCAACCGACACCGCCATCCCAGCGACGTCGTCGGGGCTCGTGTCCGGTCGCACCAGAATCAGGGGATCGCCGCTCTCGTCTTCGGCTGCCTGTTCGGCGCTGAATATAGCTCGCCCGGACACCTTTCCGGGAGATGCACCCAGTGCGACGGTCAACGGATCATCGGTGAATTTCTCGACTCCGGCGTCGGCAAGGCAGTGGCGCCTGGCGACTGATCGAACGGACTCCGGGACTCTCGCGAGCGCCTCGGCTGGGGTCAGTGCAATCTCTGGGTCGTCGACCATCTGCACGGCGCAACGGACGGCGGCAACCGCGCTACGCTTGCCGACGCGGGTCTGCAGGATGTAGAGCCGACCGCGCTCCACGGTGAACTCGACGTCACAGATATCACGATAGTGAACCTCGAGGCGGTGCAACACATCCTGGAGCTCTGACCATGTCTCGGGCATTGACTCGGCCATGGTCGTCACGGGCACGGTGCATGCCCCGCCCGCTACCACATCCTCGCCTTGGGCCTGTAGTAGGAAATCGCCGTAGGGAGTCCGCTCGCCGGTTGAGGGATTTCGAGAGAACACCACCCCGGTTCCCGACCTCTGGCCCCGATTACCGAACACCATGGCCTGCACGTTCACTGCAGTACCGAGGTCGTCCGGAATCCCCTCTCGCTTGCGGTAGACCCGAGCCCTCGGGGAATCCCACGACCGAAAGACTGCCTCGATCGCCATACGGAGCTGGACGACAGGGTCATCCGGAACGGAGATGCCGGCGGTTTCGGCTACACGTGCCTTCAGCCTCGCGGCCTCGGCCTTGAGTGCGCCGATGTCGTCACACGCTCCGTGTTGTGTGTCGAGAGCACCAAGCTCACAGCCCAGGACAGTCGTTGCGAACATCCGAAGGAAGCGGAGGTAACTGTCCCAGGCGAAACCCTCGTCGCCGGCCGAGCGGGCGAGCGCCTCGACGGTGGCGTCGTTGAGACCGAGGTTGAGGACGGTGTCCAGCATGCCGGGCATCGACCTTGCCGACCCACTGCGTACCGCGAGCAGCAACGGCTCCTGCGTGTCATTCAGTCGTGAGCCGGTCTGCTCGCCCAGTTGCGCACAGTGCACGGCGAGCACGTCGTCCAACCCATCCGGCCACCCCGTGGCGCGGTAGGCCCGACACAGTGGGATGCCGATGGTGAATCCGGGTGGGACCGGCATCCCGAGCGCGGAGGTCATTTCTGCAAGTCCAGCGCCCTTGCCGCCGAGTAGTTCTGCCTGTGTGCGAGGTGCCGTGCCGTGGTCGTGGTCGAAACTGAAAACGGGAAACCCGTCGTGCGTGGTGTGCTCTTCCCTCATGGTGTGCTCCTTTCTCGTGCGGGATGCCTGTCAGGCGAAGGTCTTGCCACCATTGACCAGTAGGGATTGTCCGGTGATGAAGCTGCTGGATTCGCCGAGCAGGAACTCGACGGCGCCGCACATGTCCTTTGCCGTCGCGACTCGTCCGAGAGGTGTGCCGGTAGGGTCGTATCGACCGGCCCCGCCCACAAGGTTGATGCCTCCCTCGGTTTCGGTGAATCCCGGTGATATGGCGTTGATTCGGACGTTCGCTGGGCCCAGTTCGCGGGCGAGGGCCCGTGTCAGTCCTACAATGGCGCCCTTGCTTGCGACATAGTGGGACAAATTGACCGAGCCCGCATTCACGACTTCGCTGGCGATCGTGACAATGCTGCCGCCCCCGGAAGCCCGCAGCGCTGGAAGCGCGGAGCGGACAGTGAGCCAGGCGCCCTTGACGTTGACGTCCATCACCCGGGTGTACTCGGCAATGGTGAGTTCTTCGATGGGTCCACGTACCACACCATCGAAGATCGCCGCGTTGGCCACGACCCCGTCCAGGCCGCCCCACTCCTGCTGGGCTATGCCGACGACCTCGGTCAGCGAGTCAGGATTGGTGACATCGCATTTCGCGGTGCGAACACCTGGATGGTCGATCGGGACGTCCTGGATATCGACGGCGAGTACGCGATCACCTTTGCCTGCGAAGTGCTCGGTGAATGCGCGGCCCATACCCTGGGCGGCGCCCGTGATCAGAATTCGTGCGGACATCGGCTCCTCAACCCTCGTCCCCGGCGTCTCTCGTACGCCCCAAGCTGATGAGCAGATCCTGGTGCAGCTCCATCCAGACGTCGTGGTACGACTCGGCCATTGGTTTGGTGAAGGCGGCATTCTCTCCGGCCTGTACCCGTTCGAGTGCTGCGCCGAGGCGCACGGGGTACCGATGGAACCGGGAAAGAGCATTTGCTACGGGCTCCAGCGATTCCAAGGCCTCCGCGTGCAGCGCCGCCAGCTCTGAGATCACGCCGGCGTCGTACTCGGCATCTGTGTGGTCGTTCGGCTCGGAGCCTCGCAGCTGCCAGCGTGTGCAGAGGTCCTTGAACCGGCTGTTGACGGGCAGGAACGCGGTGTAAGTCGTCACCAGTGCGTCCTTGGCCGCGGCTCCGACATCGGCGGGCAGCATCTCGGCGTGCGCCACCTTGCCTTCCGGAAGTAGGGCGATCCCGCCGAGGCGTCCCTTGCGTCGTCGGACGAGACCCTCTTCCAACAAGAGTTCGACCTCGGCCAGAACCGCGTCGTCGGACAACCCGGTGACTTCGGCAAGCGCTGTCTCCGATGCAACGCCCTTGACAGTGAGTGCGTGCACGACCAGGAACCGGGAAGATGTGGCGGTGTCGGTCACGAGTCCGTCCCCGCATCCTGGAAGGACTGCCACGTGGGCTCACCGGCATTGGCCCGGATCTTGTTCAGGTCGACGCGGCGCAACGCTGCACCTCTGTCCTCGAGCAAGCGTGAGCCTTCCTGCGTGTGCTTGTAGAGGGCGTCTACGTCGTCGGCGCGCCAATTCCATTTGACCCATTGGTCGTCTATGTGGACCCATGGCTCTTGCGCTCCCTTCGGACGGAAGGCGCGAGCTCTGGCGTTGAACTCCTCCTGCGTGAGATCGCCCTGGGTGGTGCGCCACTTCCCGGTCTTGGGAGGCAACGAGTTCTCGCCGCGCAGCTCGGGTCGGCCGTGGGGATTGACCCGCCGCGAGTAGTCGTGGTCGCGCAGCGCGTTGCTGGATACCAAGAAGCTCTGTCGGCCCGGATGCGGGATCGGTGCTCCGCCGGGCTGCCCTGACTTTCGCCAGATCTGGTAGTGCTCGGGGTGTAGATAGTATTCATTGGCCGAACCCTGGGTCCCAAGGAGAGCGGCCCAGTTCTCCACGTAGGAGTCCATCGCGAACTCTTCGTTGTACAGCGGCCGGAGACGGTTGTTGCGCTCGTCGACGAACTCCCATTCGTCGTGCCGGAACACGCCCGCCATATGAGCAGGCTCCGCGAGGCCCTGGAAGTAGACGTAGAGTCCGGCATCGATGCGCTGTCGAGCGTTCCAACCCGAGAATCGCTTGTAGAGCTTTCGGGTGGCCTTGGTCAGCGCGTCGGTGAGGTACTCGAATGTGTCCGCGAGTTCTTTCGCCGAACCCATGCCTACCGGAATGTGCCGCTCACTCAGCGAGTCCGAGGCGTAGAGGCCGACACCGAGCACTTTGGACTGGTAGTCTTCGGGCGTGGTGTAGGCGCTGCCGAAGTCGGTGATCTCGATGCCGACACCTTTGGTGATAACCGGCATGACGAGGTTGCCGAAGGGAACGTCCTCGGCCACTCCGTCCAACCAACTGAGGTCTCCTTCGGCCAAGTTGGTGAAGTGCCGTACGTGCATCAGCGTGTCGCCGCCGATCGCGTACGGTCCGCTCGAGTGCAAGCCCAGTCGACACTCACAGTGCGCCAAGACGTTGTATTGCGTGGCAGTGGCGATGAACTTTGCGGCCGCGCCGCGCAGTTTCGGATCGGCGTCGACCGCGAACGCGTCTGCCTCGAACACCTGCAGTGTTCGCTCGGCATGCAGCGGGGCGATGTTGGCGGCGTCGGCTGCGAATGTTGTGCCTCGCTCGCGGTTGAAGGCCTTCATCATGCGGTTCCACCAGTCGCACATCAGCCACAGGTCTTCGAGGTTGTCCTCGGGACGGATGAGGCCGAGTCGAATCAGGTTGGCGCGACCCAGAAGGTAGAAGTTGAAATGACAGTAGGCACGCATGTGCGTGAAGTTGTTGCTGGTCTCGCGCGCCCAGTGCCCGATTTCCTCGGGTGTCACCCGCTCGGTGATTTCCCGCACGATGTCCGGGTACCGGTAGTAGGCCTCGCTCATGCAGAGATTGAGGTAGGGAAGGACCGGAAAGAGCTTCGATTCTTGCGCCGTCCGAGTGACGAACAGGTTCACCAGGACGTTGTCCGAGCGCTGAAGGAGTGTGTTGATGTCGTACAGTTGGGTCTCGGTAATCTGCCAGTCGCTCATGCCTGGATCTCCTCAATCAATGCTGGCGGATTGGCTTCCCCACCGTGATAGGCCTCTAGGTTCTGTGCCGCCATCGAGTAGCGGACGCGCAGCCGTTCGCCGTTGCGCGGCTCGCGTTTGAAGACGCAGCCCATCAAGACGGGTACCTCGAATTCCCGTGCAATGATCGCCAAGTGGCTGCGAACGGTCCCTGCGCGACAGAGCACGGCCTCGAATTCCGGCAGAATCGGGGCTGTCATGGTGCCGCCGGAGTCGTCGATGACAGCGATCATCCCCTCCGGCACGCCTTCTTCGATGAGGCGGGAGATCTCGTCGACCTCACGGAGCACGAGGGCTACACCCTCGACGTCATTGTGGCGGAAGACATTGTCGCCCTGACCTATTGCGCCATCCGGTAGCCCCGAGAAGTCGTGTCGATTCTCCTGGGCCGCCGCCCATTCGGAGCGAAGGACGTACAGTTCGGGGTTTTCGTCCACGGCGATTTCGGAGCCGGAGAGAAGCTTGCGTCCCTCCGCCTCCATGAATGAATGAGCAACCTCATTTGCGATCGACGAAATTTCCTCGGCAGGAAGCAGTTCCATTGTCCTTGTGCTTGCCGCCTCCGAGAAGCGGACGTCGTCGCCCATCTTCAGATAGTTCTCTTGGATCCGGGCCTGAATCTTCGATTGCATGGAGCCCGACAGTGTGGAAATTGGCGGTAGAACCCACTTCGGCTCTGCCAGCGGATACCGATTCACGGTAGCCTCCTTGATGTTTGTTGGGGCCGATTCGGCCCGAGTGATCACCTTTCGATATACGATGTCGGCCGGGTGGGCAGCACGATCGCGGATCCGTCGCGGTGAATTAGCGGGTGAGCACGGCGGGCAATCTCTTCAGGCCGGTGAACGAGTTCGACGCGACGCGCACGCCCGGGCCGTCGGGTGTGATCACGAGCTTGCGATTGAGAATCTCTGCGAAGAGTGCGACCGCTTCGGCGCGAGCCAGGTGCAGGCCCATGCACGCGTGGATGCCCCAGCCGAATGTCAGGTGCGGGTTAGGCTTCCGATCGAGCAGAAAGGTTTCCGGATCGGCGAACACGCTCTCGTCCCGGTTCGCGCTGGCGAACCACGCGACCACCTTGTCTCCGGCGCGGACTCTCTGTCCGAGCAGGTCGAAGTCTTCGAGTGCGGTACGCCGGATGTTGGTCACCGGTGTCACCCAGCGCAGTATCTCTTCGACCGTGGAGCCGAGCAGGCCGGGATCGGCACGCAGCCGATGCCAACTGTCCGGATGCTCATTCAACACCTCGATGCCACCCGAGATCATGTGTCGTGTGGTCTCGTTGCCGGCCGCCACCAGCAGGACGAAATAGGCAGCGAGGTCTTCCCAGCTCAGGGGTTCGCCGTCGATCTGTCCGGTAGCGAGAACGCTGGTCAAGTCTGTCTTCGGGGAGCGGCGCCGTTGAGCGGTGAGGTCCTTGAAGTATGCGAACAGTTCGTCGCGAGCAACCTCTCGCATGGCGGGGTCTGGCAAATAGTCCGGGTCGTCTGTTGTGATTTTGTTGGTCCAGTCCACCATCAGCGGACAGTCCTCTGGTGGTACACCGAGTAGCCGCCCGACCACCAACATAGGCAGTTGGGCCGCGATGTCATGGACCACGTCGATATGTTCTTTTGCTTCAGCCTCGTCGAGTAGGCCGGTGACCGCGGCCTGAATCATGGCGTCCCATTCTTTGACTCGGATGCTGCGTAAATAGGGCGCAGTGATTTGTCGCAGCAAAGCGTGCCGCGGGTCGTCCATGTTGTGCAGACTGTGCAGTTTGCCTTCCGCTCGCCGACTTTGCAGCATCGTGCCCTGGGCGTTGGACAGTCGGGGCTGATCTAGCATCGCGGCTTTGACGTCCTCGTAGCGGAACACCGACCAGAAGCCCGGACCGTCGGGTTCGTCGTTCCAGTGGAGAGGGTCGGTCGCGCGGCGGAGACTGGCGAACATCTCGTGCTGGCGACCAGATGTGAAGACATCCAGGTCCATTAGATCTATGGATGCGGAACTGGGTGCGGATGCGGGTGGAACCATCGCTCGACCTCCTGTAATGCGCGTTGGTCCGGTTCGACGTTCGCGGGCGGACTGATTGGATGCGAGTTTGAATTCAGAGTTGGAGACTGTGGTCGACTATAGAGTGTGTCGTACGCCACGCCAACCCCCATCTTGAAACCGATGCAAACGTAGAGGCCGTTGGCCGTCATCGAGAATCGACACCCGGTGCCACCGCTGAGCACTGGAGAATTCCGAAGGTTCGCGATTCTGCTCAACTCCGCACTGCGTGCGTCATAAAACCAGTCTTCCCAATGAAGGCAACATATGTATACGATCTGCGCATCCACCGTCTTCTCACCTGCCCACCGCCAACGCCTTTACGGCGACATTGGAGATGCCATGCCTTCTACTGCTTCCTCGTCTACGCACGCCTCCGAGGCCGGTCTTGATCCGCTGCGTCGATCGGTGGCACACGAGCGAATGACACCTTTTCAATGGGCGGTCATCGCGGTTTGCGTCCTGGTCAATTCGCTTGACGGTTTCGACATCCAGGTGATGGCTTTCACCGCGAACGCAGTCACCGAGGAGTGGGGGCTAACCGGAGCGCAACTAGGCCTGATACTTTCCGCTGGGTTCGTCGGCATGGCCGCAGGGTCCCTGTTCATTGCCCCGTTCGCCGACCGCGTCGGACGGCGAACGATCGTTCTCGGATGCCTGACTGTGGCAGCAATCGGCATGATCTTGTCCGCGTGGAGTCAGTCTCCCACGCAGCTGGGATTGCTCCGGGTGCTGACCGGGCTCGGTATCGGTGGAATACTCGCCACTAACACGGTAATTGCCGGCGAGTATGCCTCGCGTCGCTGGCACGGCATGACGATCGGCCTGACTGCCACCGGGTACTCGGTCGGTGCAATCGTCGGCGGCATTCTCTCGGTCGCGTTGCAGGACAGCATCGGCTGGCGTGCGGTCTTTCTTTCGGGTGGCATCGCCACGATCGTCGCTCTTGCAATCGCTGTGCTGCTGCTGCCTGAGTCGCTCGATCACCTGTTGACCCGCCAACCCAAGCGCGCCCTCGAACGGGTCAATCGGCTGGCGCGGAGGATGGGTCGCGCTCCGCTGGATGCGCTCCCGGCGCGCCCGACGCACACTGCTCAAAGTGTAGTGAGTGGATTCAAAAAGCTGCTGGGACCGGAACTTCGCCGTTCGACTCTGATCCTGTGGACCGCGTTCTTCCTGGTGCTTGCTGGTTTCTATTTTGTCACGAGTTGGACCCCGCGCCTCCTCGTCGAGGCGGGCCTTTCCTCCACGGCGGGCATTTCGGGCGGCATGTTGCTCAATTTCGGTGGTCTATTCGGCTCCGTTGCACTCGGCTTCTTCACGGCACGGTTTGTACTGCGCAAAGTGGTATTCGTATACCTGATCGCGTCTGCCGCGATGTTGGCACTGTTCCTCACGACCACCGGATCGCTTCCGCTGGCTCTGGGCGTCGCCGCACTCATCGGTTTGTTCCTCATAGGCTGTGTCGCGGGTCTGTACGCGCTGGTTTCGGCGGTCTACAACGCCGACGTCCGATCGACCGGTATGGGAACAGCGGTCGGGATCGGGCGAATCGGCGCCATCATCGCTCCGGTCGCCGCTGGAGTGTTGCTGGACGGTGGCTGGACGCCGCAAGGCCTCTATATTGCGATCGCGGTTGCTTTCGCCGTGACCGCAATAGTCCTACTCGCTCTGCGCGTGGCCGACCTACGGGAGGGGACTGAGCCGTGAGGCGATGAACGGCCTCGAACCCAAGACGGGTGCGGCTCGTATTGTCGACATCAATCAATACCGGGCCACACCCGGTACCAGGAGCGAAGGGAAGCCGCGTGGCCAATCCAACCGTAACAGCGCCCTCTGACCGCGAGGTCGGCAGCAGCTCCGTCGCGGTCGCCGCGGAAGCACTGCGCCGTATGATTCTCCACTGCGACCTCATGCCAGGCCAACAGCTCCGGCAGGACGAAATGGCCGCCATGCTGGGCGTGAGCCGAGTTCCACTGCGCGAGAGCCTACGAATTCTGGCCGGCGAGGGTCTCCTGACCCACCGACCGCACCACGGCTACTTCGTCGCAAAGCTCAGCGCGCAGGAGTTCACGCAGATCGTGTTCTTGCTCGACTGCTTGGAAACCGAGTTCATCCGCACCCTTCGGTGGCCGACGGACGCCGAGCTTCAGCAACTACGAGAGCTCAATGCCCAAGTCCTGGAGGCCTCCAGGACCGCCGGCCTCGCCATCACCGCCGACCTGAACCGCCAGTTGCATTTCATGGTGTTCCGCTTGTCGCCGCACAAGTTCCTTCTGGCCGAGGCAGAGCGCTACTGGAAGCTGACCCAGCCCTACCGGCTGCTCCATGTCGCGAGCCCGGACATGGGCCGGTCGGCCCACCAGCACGACGAGTTGATCGATGCGCTCGCTGCACGCGACCGTGCACTGTGCCTGCGGATCAGCTCCGATCACCGACGTTCTACCACGATGGTGACGCTCAGCATGATCGACTCGGCGATACCGCCCTCGGCTGATGATCGCGTCGAATCACCTGTACCCCGAAGTTTCAGCCCCATCCGGGGGCCGGAAGGAGTCATCCATGACATCGACGACTGAAACCTACCGTGCTGCACGGGATTTGTTGCAGAACCTGTCGACTGACTATGCGAAGGCTGTCGCCGAGTTCGCGTGGCCGGATCTCGGCGACCGATTCAACTGGGCAATCGATTGGTTCGACGCCATTGCTCGCGGAGTAAATCGGACAGCACTGTGGATTGTCGAGGAGGACGGATCAGAGGCACGCTATTCGTTCGACGAGATGGCTCGACGTTCGGACCAGGTCGCCGCGTATCTGTCGGCGCATGGAGTGACCCGGGGCGATCGGGTGCTGCTCATGCTGAACAACCAGGTCGAGTTGTGGGAGGCCATGCTCGCGGTGATGAAGATCGGGGCGGTTATCCTCCCCACCACCACCGCGGTGGGCTCGGCCGAACTGGTTGACCGAATCAGCCGTGGCGGTGCGAAGCATGTGCTCGCAAATGCGTCCGATACCTCCAAGTTCGACAACGTTCCTGGCAGCTACACCCGCTTTGCGGTGGGTGACGAACCGGGATGGAACGCCTACAAAGATGCGTACAACCTGGATGTACCGCCGACACCGCATCCCGGCACCGCCCCGTCGGACCCACAACTGCTCTACTTCACCTCCGGCACCACAAGCCGACCCAAACTGGTCGAACATACCCAGATTTCCTACCCGGTAGGGCATCTTGCTACCTCCTTCTGGGTGGCTGCTGCGCCCGGTGATGTGCACTTGAACATCTCCTCGCCAGGATGGGCCAAACATGCGTGGTCCTGTTTCTTCGCCCCATGGATCGCCGAGGCCACAATCTTCATCTACAACTACTCCCGCTTCGACCCCACTGCGCTTCTGCACCAAATTCGACGAGCAAAGGTAAACACCTTCTGCGCCCCACCAACCGTGTGGCGAATGCTCATCAAGGTCGATCTGTCCGCAGGTCCAGGCGAACTGCGCCAGCTCCTTTCCGCCGGCGAACCTCTCAACCCTCAGGTCATGGAGCAGGTTCACTCCCAATGGGGGCTCACCATCCGAGACGGATTCGGGCAGACCGAGCTTCCCCTGGCAATCGGCAATGTACCCGGGATGCCGGTCAAACCGGGGTCCATGGGCCTACCCCTCCCCGGGGTGCCCATCGTGCTTGTGGACCCACTCACCCGACAGCCCGCAGACGAGGGCGAAATCTGCGTCGATCTGTCCCAGCGCCCGCTGAGCCTGATGACCGGATACCAGGATGATCCCGAACGTAACGCGGAAGCGATGGCCGGCGGCTACTACCACACCGGCGACGTCGCGTCCCGCGACGAAGATGGGTACATTTTCTACATCGGCCGAACTGACGACGTGTTCAAGGCGTCGGACTACAAGATCTCTCCGTTCGAACTCGAGTCTGTCCTCATCGAGCATCCCGCAGTGGCGGAGGCTGCAGTGGTCCCAGCGCCCGACGACGTCCGGTTGGCGGTACCGAAGGCCTACATCGCTCTCGCCGCCGGCTACGAGCCCGACGAACGGATGGCGTTCGAGATTCTCAAGCATGCCCGCGCGAATCTCGCTCCCTATCAAAGGATTCGCCGCCTCGAGTTCTTCCAGCTACCGAAGACCATTTCCGGCAAGATTCGTCGCGTCGACTTGCGGACTCGCGAACAGAACGCAGTCAACGGGACAACTACCGTCATTGACTACCGCGACGACCAGTTCCCCGAGCTGCGCGGCAACGAGCGCTGATTCGGGGCCCGTCTCGGGGCGCCGCTTGCGAAACCTACCCACCCGATCGACGGGTGCGCCATCGGTGCGATGGTGCACCCGTCGATTTACGTTGCAGGTCAGAGCACTTTTCCGCATGAAGGAAAGTTTCCATAACCTGTAGTCAATCTCACTTTGCGCCTAGTACGGTTGATCTACATCACAGCGACCGAGGTACTTGCCAAGCTGACAAGATATCGAGGTCCCCAGGAGAGCGTCGACTTACCAGCCAGAAACCTGCTGACGGCACCTGAAGCGATCAGCGCCACAATTCTCTCCTGGCAACAATCGGACGTGGTCGCCTGACCACACTCGGCCCCGATGCACATGCACGACCGCATGCATCGTATTACACGGTCGAAATGAGCGAACTGACGAGGTGTTCGAAGATGAGCATGACGCGAACCGACGACGTGCCAGCGGTGCAGGCCGACGTTTTCGGCAAGGCCGCGACGGCGACGCTGCTCGTTGAGCAGGTCCGGTGGGAGGCTGACGACATCGTTTCCATCGAGCTGACTGCCCCCAGGGGAGGTGTGCTCCCTCCGTGGGAGCCCGGAGCGCACATCGATGTGTTCTTGGACAACGGTCTCGTCCGCCAGTATTCGCTATGCGGAGGCACAACCGACAGGAGCCGCTACCGCATCGCGGTCCTACGAGAAGCGGACGGGCGGGGCGGATCGGAGACGATCCATCGTGAGGTTCGAGCCGGAGGGACCATGACGGTGGGGAAGCCGCGCAACCTGTTTCGGGTTCCGGAGGCCCCGGGATACCTATGTTTCGCCGGCGGCGTCGGGGTCACGCCGATTCTGTCGATCACCGATGATGCAAGCCGCCGTGATGTGCCCGTACGCGTGGTCTATGGCGGGCGCACTCGCAGTTCGATGTCATTCGTTCAGGAGCTGGAGGCGCTGCTGCCGAATTCTCTGATCGACCTCGTGCCGCAGGATGAACGCGGTCTCATTGATCTGGAGCGCGAAGTTGCCGCACTACCGGACGACTGGGTGGTCTGCGCCTGTGGCCCATCGCCCATGCTCGAAGCGCTGGAGGAGGTTTGCGACCGGCGCGGGATCCGCAGCCGGCTTTTCATCGAGCGGTTCAGTGCATCTGACGAGGTGCAGGCGCAGAACGCTGGTGCTGAGAACAAGCCGGTCACGGTGCATTTGGCGCAGTCAGGGACCACCTTGGAGGTAGGCGCCGATCAGTCGATTCTTGATGCGGTCAAAGACATTGCGTCTGTTATCTCGTCGTGCACGGAGGGATACTGCGGAACGTGTGAGTCGCGGGTGCTCGCAGGGGTTCCGGAGCATCGCGATACCGTCCTCACCGACGAAGAACGTGACTCGAACGAGATCATGATGATTTGTGTGAGTCGTGCGAAGGGCGACGAGTTGACGTTGGATCTCTAGCCCCCCGGCCGGTACCGAAGACGGTCGCGGATGTCCTGGGCTATCGCGGCAGCGGTCTGCCGCGCAAGGAGAATCCGCTCCCGTCGAGAGTCCGGGTCGTAGTCCTCGGCGGGACCGCTGACGGAAAGTGCGCCCAACAACTCGTCATGTGCACCGTAGAGAGGGACTGCAACGGCACCTGATTCCGGAATGTTCTCCCTGATCTGGACGGCATAGTCATACCGGCGAATCAATTCCAGCTCGTGTAGTAACTCCGTCTTCCGGCGGATCGACCGATCGGTCGATACCTCCAGCTCCTCGGACGGGTACAGCTTGTCGATCTGGGCGTCGCTCAACCGAGAGAGCAACAACTTTCCCGCGGCAAGTGTGTGAGCAGGACTGCTGGAAATGACGTCCGGTTTGGCCAAAGAAATTCCCTTGGCCATATGCATATCGAAAGAATATGCACGAGTAGAATCGAGTTTAATGAGCCATATCTGGGCCGGAATATTATTACTCAATTCTTCGAGGTATGGTCGGGCGATTTCTCGGAGGTTGATCTGAGAGAGTGCACCCAAAGCGATATCGAGCAAGCGATGTCCGGCCTCGTACCGACGGCCCGATTCTTGTTGCCGCACAAACCCCATATCCTTCAAAGTCGTTAAAGCCCGGTGGGCGGACGAGGGGGCAACGTTTAGTAATCTGGCCGCTTCCGACACCGAGATCGAGTCGTGCTTCTCGAAGTAGCCGAGAAGCAACAGGGCGTTGGTGACCGAAGACAGCGTCGAACGGTCGGATCCACCAGGCTCTGGGCGCATCTCCGCATTCGTTCCTTTCTAGAGAACTTCCATCCCACCATTTTACGCGTATCGAACTCTGACTCTCCAACTCACGTTGGAACCCCGCCGAAGTCGAACCGAGGAGTAGAGACAAATGCTGTCTGTCGAAGACAACGAAATGCTGACCCGTGTGGGTCCCGGAACGCCCATGGGCGAGCTCTTCCGGCGATTCTGGCTGCCTGCCCTGGTCAGCCAGGAGGTTCCGGACCGGGACGGTCCACCGATCCGCATCCGTCTGCTCGGGGAGGACCTCATTGCCTTCCGGGACTCGACGGGCACTGTTGGCATCATCGGCGCCCGCTGTCCACACCGACTCGCTCCCTTGTTCTTCGGACGGAACGAGGAAGGAGGCTTGCGCTGCGCGTACCATGGCTGGAAGTTCGATGTCAACGGTAAGTGCATGGACATGCCCAACGAGCCGCCGGAGCGGCAGTTCAAGCAACGCATCTCCCAGACCGCCTACCCGACTCGTGAACAAGGTGGGGTCGTCTGGGTGTACATGGGACCCAAAGATGTGATGCCGCCACGTATCCCGCAGTTCGAGTGGGCGCAAGCTCCTGAGGGCCACTCCTTCGTGGCCAAATGGCTGCAGCGCACGAACTGGTGCCAGGGCATGGAAGGTGAGATCGACACGAGCCATATCTCCTTCCTTCACTCGATGAAGGAGGTATACAACCCTGAAGCCCTGGTTGCTCAGTCACCGTCGGTTCTGGAAAATGCGGCGCTCGACGGCGCTCCGCGGCTCACGTTGCTCGAAACCCCGTACGGCTTCAACTACGGCTCGCGTCGCAGCTACCAGGACGAGTACTACTGGCGTGTCACGCGCTGGCTCTTTCCGATGTACAGCCTCATCCCAGGCACCGCACACGGTGGCGCCGGACGGTGCTGGGTGCCAATCGACGACGAGCACACCTTCACCTTTCACTACCAGTGCCGCGACGATCGTCCGTTCAACGATGACGAGATCGCCCAGTTCTACAAGGGCGGAGGCTTTCCGCCGCGGATGGAGCGATCGAAGTTCACACTCAAGGACGGCACCGTCATCGATACCTGGGTTCCGACGGCGAACATGGAGAACGACTACCTGATCGACCGGCAGATGCAGCAGGGTGTGAACTTCACCGGCATCTGGGGAGTCAACGAACAGGACCGCAGCCTTCAGGAGGGCATGCGCCCGATCGTCGATCGCAGCAAGGAGCACCTCGGCACCGCCGACATCGCAGTGCTATCAGCTCGGCGGCTCCTGCTGAACATGGCGAAGAAGCTGCAGCAGGGCGAAGAGCCGAAGGCCCCGCATGATCCGGACTCCTACAACCTCCGCCCGCTCGAAATTATCGATCCGGCCGACAACTTCCGCACAATCCTCGAGAAGTACGACGCGACGCTCGGTGCATCCGCGTACTGATCAGTGCTCAACAGATACGAGGAGAGACAGATGGAGATTACCGGACGGTCAACCGATGACGTCGATACCGTTGTCTGGGAGGACAACTATTTCGAAGCCGACGCCATCGCTCGGTTTGTCATACGCCTCGAGGCGACTGCCGAGGTGGAACAGTTCCTGTTTCGTGAGTCGGAATTCGACTGCGCGTTCCGGCAGGTAGACATGCATATCGCGGACCTGGTTGCTGAGGGACACACGGACTCGCCTGCGATGGCGGTCGCCCGCACGCTTCTGGAAGAGGTTTGGGAGGGACACGAACAGGTTGGCGTCCACAACGCCGAACGGGCTGCTATGGCCTGGCGCCGGATAGCGCTGTTCCTCGAGGAGCAGGCCCGGTGACCCAGTCCAAGGCCGGGACCGAACTCCGTCTCGGGATCGTCGGTCTTGGGCTCGCTGGGCAAATGGTCATCGACGGTCTCGCCGGGGACGATCGTGTTGCGATCGTTGCCGGTGCGGACCCGAACCCGGACACCCATCGGGTGTTCTCAGCTCGAACCAGTGCCGCGATGTATGCAGACGTGGCGGCGTTGTGCGCCGACCCCGAAGTGGACGCCGTCTGGGTTGCCTCACCCACCCGATTCCACCGCGAGCATGTGGAACTCGCTGCCACAGCCGGCAAGGACGTGATCGTCGAAAAGCCCATGGCCCCTTCGGTTGCCGACTGTGTCGCTATGATCGCGGCGTCGACTAAAGCTGACGTGCACCTGATTGCTGGTGGAGTTCGCAGTCTTGATCCGACCTTCGCAGCTATGGCTGAGGTCGTGAAATCGGGTGTGTTGGGACGGTTGCGGCATCTGTCGGCAACAGCCCACACAGGTTGGCTGCTGCGGCCGCGTTCACCGGTAGAGCTCGATGAGGATCTCGGTGGTGGCATTGTGTTCAACCAAGCCCCGCATCAGGTCGACACAGTCCGTTTGCTGGCCGGCGGGCGAGCGGTGCGCAGTGTCCTCGCCACAACCTCCGTCTGGTCTGATCGGACTCCGGTAACCGGATACTTTCACGCCCAACTCGAGTTCGACGACGACATCACTGCCACGCTGTCCTACGACGGTCACGGATACCTGCGCAGTACCGATCTTGTGCAGACCGACGGAAAACCTTCACTCGTACTCGCCGACGCCGGCCTGGTGGTGGCCTCGGGTAGCAGCGGCGCAGTGTGCGCTGCAGGTGATCATCTGGACCTCGTGACCGATGACGGTCCAGCGATAGTCCCCGTGCCGCCCGGTGACGCGACCACGGGAGCTGTGAGCGAGTTGCTCACTGCCCGCCTGGACGGTCGGCGGCCAAGGCATTGCGGAGAGTGGGGCCGGGCGACATTGGAAGTTGTCGCCGCAATCAGAGAATCTGCGCGGACGCGGACCCGCGTCTCGCTCCCACACTAGAGAAAGGACCGATCACGTGACTGACTCGTGGATTGGCACAGCAACGCTCCATGAGGTGATGGGCCGGCGTGGAGTCTTCCCTACGCACGTCAAGCCAGTTCACTCCTCCTTCAGGATGTCCGGACGGGCGTTCCCTGTCCTGTGCAAGGAGGGGTCGAATCTCGCCGTGCACCAAGCAATCTATCTCGCCTCACCTGGCGACGTGCTCGTCGTACACGTTGAAGCCAGCACGTCGGAGGAGTACGGCTACGTGGGAGACATCATGGCCGAGGCGGCCAAGGCGCGTGGTTTGGCAGGATTGGTGATCGACGGCTGTGTGCGTGACGCAGGATCGCTGCTCGCCGTCGGGTTTCCCGTGTATTCCGCTGGACTGTCGATCCGCGGGACCGACAAGCAGCCGCATCCGAACCCGCTGGTCGAAGAAATAGACTTCGGCTCGTGCATAGTCCGGACGGGCGATCTCGTTGTTGGCGACGAAGATGGACTCGTGGTAGTGCCGGAGTCTGCGATCGAAGAGAGCTTTGCTGCGGGTAAGGACAGGGAAGACCGGGAAGCTGATTACGTCCGGCGACTTCGAGCGGGAGAGCGAACCCTGGATCTCATGAATTTGCCTGAGCTCGTGATCAGCTGACGGGGCATGGCGGACTCCAGGATGGATTCATGGCTACAGCTACATTCACCTCACGCTACGCGCAGCACACAGGTCGCATTCTGACTCGACAACGTCAAACTGTGTCCAGAAAGTTGAAATACGTTGAATCGATGGGATTTCGATGGAAGAGATTGAGAATTTTGATGCTTTGGTGATCGGGGCTGGCGCCGGCGGCATGGCGGCCGCCGCCCGATTAGGTAATTACGGTTATCGAACCCTATTGGTAGAACGTAGAGACAGGGTTGGCGGGCGGGCCTCCACGATGGAAGTGGATGGATTTACAGTCAACAGTGGAGCAATTTTCTTCGAGCTCGGCGGTGAGAACTCGAGACTCTTCGATGAATTAGGGGTCGATCCTGGGGTGCGTGTACTGAAACACCCGCTGTTCATGAATCTCGGTAAACGCAATATTCCAATGATGAGCGGCGTGACCGGTCTCATTTCCAGAAAGTCGTTGGTGTGGCTGGGGCACGGAGCTCGTAAGTTCCGGTTGCGCCCCGCCTCGGGGCTCAACGTTGAACAGTGGCTGGATAAACTCCACGCGGGGAAACCCATTCGGCTCCTGGTGCGGAATCTCACGGCCGCCTTGTTTGCGGGAGAGCCCTCCGACATCCCCGCGGATTTGTTCTTCGACTACTTCACCAAACCCAGCGGACTGGGAATCTACGGTGCTCATCCGGACGGCAGTATTGGACCCTGGCGTGCAATGGCCGATCACTTTCAACGGACCGGGGGCACCTTATGGTGCGACAGCGAGGTTTCGTCCCTGACGTTCGACGCGGACGGTCTGGTGGACGGTGCGATCGTTCGCCGAGGAACGGACACTGTGCGGGTCTCCACAAAGGTAGCCGTCAGCAACGTAGGTCCCGTCGCTACGGTCAACCTGTGTGGTGACGATGCACTACCTTCCGGGTACGCCGATGAGATTCGAGCATGGTCCCGTCCCGGGACCCTGATCATCATCAATTTCGCCAGCCATCAACGCATCCCTCGCCTGGATGGAATGGTCTTCTTTGGTGATACAGAGAGGCTGGCAAGCGGGGCAAACGTCAGCGATCTTTCACCTGCTCTTGCCCCACCTGGATGGAACTTATATATGGCGGCAAGCACACCGACCCCTGCGAGCGGTGAGTTCGACTACGAGTCGGAAGTGGCCATGTTGAGGAACGACCTACACGCAAAGTTTCCGGAATTTGGTTCCGCTCATGAGCTTTCGGTGGAAGTTTACGCTGGGGAGGACTGGCCTGCGCAGCGAGCCATAGCCGGCCATGACCTGCCCAATACCACGCCGATTGCCAACCTGTGGAACGTCGGTGATGGCGTACGCGAGGCGGGCGGAGCCGCGCAGAGTGGGTGCGTGCAGTCGGCACGACTCGTCACCGACCAGATACGCGGACGCTATCCTGCGGCGCGCCTCTGACGCCTGACTCGATGTTGTCGAGGAGTGGTAGGTCCAGGTGGAAGTGTCAGAGGAAGGTCGGTTCTGCGCCGACGAAGGTAGCGCGTCGATGCTCGGCGCTGACCTTCCGCAGGACAACATTGTCCTGGGCTTCAATGGCCGCGAGAATCTGCTCATGGCACTCGACCGCCTCACGTCGGTACTCCGCGCGGCTGTAGGTACGAACGATGTATGCGTCGGCTAATGGCCAGATCCGCTCTACCTCTTTGACGATCAGGTTCTCCGTGGAGAGACTCCAGAGTGACTGGTGAAATGCGTGGTTGAGTTCAACGATTTCGAACCAGTCGGATGCGTAGACCAGCTCCGTCATCTTTCGATTCAACTCGCGAAGATGGTCGCAGGTCTCCGAGCCCGGCCAGACAATCGTCCGGAGTAGCTCGTCCTCCAGCACGTCGAGCATGAAGTGTAGTTGCGCGAACTCTGCCCGCGATCGCCGCGCTACTACGAACCCACGCTGACTGCGCCTGTCCAGCAGGCCCTGATCCGCGAGGACCAGCAGGGCCTCGCGCAGCGGAACTCGGCTTATGCCGATCTCCGCGGCGAGCCTCTCCTGGCCCAACTGCTCACCAGGCAGTAGCTCGCCACGTAGTATTCGCTGCTTGATCGCAGAGATGGCGCGCGAGGTACCTGTCTCACCTGCCTGTCCGTTCGCCGACGTCACCCATCCACTCTAACGAACTAGAACGGAGCCCGACCGATCAGCACGTCAGATTCATCCCCAAGCCGTCGCCGGCCTAACATTTGCCGTCGTGTAGGTCGTCGCGCACACCGCTGATGGGAAGCTGTGCACCACAGCCACCGTTACCACCTCGCGTGAACCGATTACCTAGGCGCTCTTCTTGGATGCGGCGAGCTCACGGTTGAACTGACACCGTCCGAACACGCGGCGGTATTGGGGAGGGTAAAGGTTCAGGCGCTGCTCATCTGGTGCACCGGCCTGCCGGAGGTTTCGCTGGCCGTCGACCGTCAGCGCGAGGAACTCGCGAATGAGGCGAGTGTGAAGCCCCCGTCGTTGTTCAGCCTGGACGGCGGCAGTGGACAGGCGTCCACTGCCGCCGACATCTTCGCCGCAGAACGCATCTCGTCACCCTTGGCAGAACTCCAATCGGGCGACCCTTCGGGTGGGGTTACCCCGTCAGCGGTAAGTGGTCAGGACAACCCGGACTATTTAGGCTGCGACGGTATCGGTGTGGCCGAGGTTCCGGAGGCTCGCCTTGAGCTTGGCTGCCGCCTCGTCGAGGGACTCCGGCGAGGGGTTCTGGTCGGCGTTGCTGATGTTGAAGTCGTCCAGGTCGTATGCGGGGAAGACATGGACGTGCAGGTGCGGGACCTCGAGCCCAGCGATCAGTAGGCCCGCGCGGGGTGCGTCGAATGCAGGCCGGACGGCCTGCCCGACGATGCGGGCAACGTCGATGACCTTCGCCCACAGTTCGCTGTCGACGTCCTGCCACTGATCCACCTCCTTGCGGGGCACGACCAGGGTGTGGCCCGGGGTGAGGGGAGCGATGGTGAGGAATGCAACGACGTCCTGGTCCTCCCAGATGAATCGTCCGGGCAAGTCTCCGTTGATGATTGCGCTGAATACAGATGTCATGAACCGAGAGTATTCTGTCCGGTTCGGCCCGCATCATTTGGACCAATGTTTTGACAAGCGGGCCATTTTTTAGCTGCGGCTGTCGGTGACACCTGTCCCGGTGTGTGACTGTGCAAGGAGCTGTTGGAGCTTTTCGTGGAACCGGCTCGGTGACATCCCGAAACGGACGAGGATTTCCTCGTTCGGTGCTCCCCCGTACGGTTCCCACATCTGTGCGAACGCGACGATCTCGTCGATGTCCTTGTTGTGCCTTATCGTTCCGTTGCGTGTGAGGTTCGCTTCTTGACGTCTATGGCGCCATCGGCTGTATCGCCTGGCCTCGGCAACGCTGTTGGTTGGTTGTAGTGGACCGTCTTGCCGTGCCATCGTGGTTACTCCTGGAGATTCTCGTTCCGGTCGATGTGAGGCCGCGCTGCCGGGCTGGATCCAGTCCGAGCCGTCGCGGGATGCTTCCGTGGCGGTCACGTGGTCTTGGCTTGCTCTACTGTCCGGGGCGAGGTGCGTGCGACAGAAGCCTCCTGTTCGCGTTTGCGAGTCGCGCGGCGGCCGAACCGCGGTGTGTTGTAGATGCGGCACAGCGGTGCGGCCTGTCTCTCACCGGGCACTGAGGCCGGTTCGGCAAGAGACAGGCCGGACTCGGCTATCCCCGGTGATTTCAATCTCGGAGGTCAGCAAGGTGATTTTTTCGTTGGGATCCTCGGATGCTGAGAAGTGCAAGGACACTGAGACCTGCGCAGAGGATTGTGTAGTACGCGGGTGATCGGGGATTGCCGGTGGTCGAGGCAAGCCAGGTGATGACGTACGGGGCGGTTCCACCGAACAGCGCCACGGATATGGCGTAGGAGACGGACACGCCAGTTGCGCGGTTCCGTGTCCTGAATCGTTCAGCGAGGAACGCGGGTGTGGGACCGCCGACAATGCCGATCAGGAAGCCCGCGATGGCCAGTGCTACGAGACCGCCGGCAAAACCCATGGACAGCATCAGGTACAGCGGATACGACAGGATGACGACGCTGGTGGCACCAGCCATGAGCACCGGTGGTCGGCCGATTCGGTCAGACAGGGCACCGAAGATGGGCATCGCAACCGCAGTGGAGAGTCCGGTTACCATGGCCAGGAAGTACGATTCGTGGAAGGACATGCTGTACGAATTCGACAGCAATGTCGGCATACCGACGAGGAAGATGTTCCCGATTCCGGTGTACACGATGATGACACCCACAGTGGCAACGAGGTAGCGAACTGTGTACCGGGGGAAGTTGTCGGACTCAGCGATATTCGTGGACGCGCCGGGCTGTCGTTCCGCTTGAACGTGTTTGAAGTGTGGTGTCTCGTCAACTTTCGTTCGCAGGTAGAAGACCACGAGGCCGAGCGGGGCGGCAATGAGGAAGCCGACACGCCACCCCCATTCCTGAAGGGCCTCTTCGGACAGGGCCACGGAGATCGCCGTCGCTACGCCACCACCGAGCACATAGCCCATCGTTGTGCCCACAAGCGCCCATGAGCCGTACAAGCCGCGGCGCCGGATCGGCGCGGATTCGACGAGTAGTGATACTGCCCCGCCCATCTCGCCACCCGCTGAAATACCTTGAGCGATTCGGCATGTTGTCAGAAGGATCGGCGCCCACATTCCGATTTGGGCGTGCGTCGGCAGCAGGCCGATACAGGTCGTGGCCGCTGCCATCAGTCCGATGATCACGGCGAGGACTGGACCGCGCCCGATGCGGTCGGTGAGCCGACCGAAGATGAGCGCGCCCACCGGCCGTAGGAAGAAGGCCAGCGCGAAAAGGAGAAACGTGGACATAATCGCCGCGGTTGAGCTTTGTGAGGGGAAGAACAGCGGGGCGATGATAGGCGCCATATACGCATAAATGGCAAATTCGTACCACTCCACCAGGTTTCCCAACGATCCCGCGATAAGTGCGCGGCGGGACGCTCGTATATCGATAACCTTGGTCACGTGCGGATCGGGTGTAAACGCTCTGGTCATTGTCGTCGTCAGATCTTTCGAGGAGGCGCGCCAGGACCGCGCAAGAAGGGAGATGGTCCCGCAGAATCTCCGAGATGATTCTGCGGGACCAGGCGGCGCTGACCCGCTGTGTCGGAGCCGTCGGCGGAGCGCAGATCTCGTTCGCACCGGCGCGGGCCATGTTCCGAACCAGCGATGTCGGCTAGCGCTCGACGCAATGGTCTTCGTACCAGCGGCTGTGGTCCGGAAGAGTGCAGCGACTAGGCGCCGGTCCACACGGGAGGCCGCTTCTCGATGAAGGATCGACTTCCTTCGGCGGCGTCAGCGGTGCCGAGAAGCTGGGCCTGCACGGCGTCGGCGTGGGCGTAGTACCCCGCGGGGGTGACCGATTTCAGGGTGTTGAGCAGCTTCAGCGTCGCCTGAACGGCGAGCGGTGCATTGGCGATGATCTGCTCGGCGAAGCTTCGCGCGCTCTTGAGAGCGTCGTCCGCGACGGTGTTGACGAGTCCCAGCGTCAGGGCTTCCTGCGCGGTCAGCTGACGCCCGGTCAGCGCGAGTTCTGCGGCGATTGCGTGCGGGATCCGCGCGGCGAGGAAGGGGAGACAGTCGCCGGCGCCGATCAGGCCTCGTTTGACTTCTGGTAGCGAGAAGTGCGCGTTAGGCGCTGCGACCACGAGGTCGCAGGCCATCGCGATCTCGAATCCACCACCGACTGCGTAACCGTTGACTGCGGCGATGAACGGTTTGGTGCGAGGCTTCCGGACGAAGCCTGCGAACCCGAAGGGCTCGATAGAGGCGCGGGGCTCGCCTCGCTCTCGCGCACGAAGGTCAGCTCCTGCGCAGAAAGCATTGCCGTCGCCGCCCGTGATGATGGCCACCAGCGTGTCCTTGGACTGTTCGATGTCGTCGACGGCTGCCATCAGAGACCGCGCGGCGGCGAGATCGAACGCGTTACGCACAGAGGGGCGGTCGATGGTGATTGTCGCGATCGGACCGTCGTGCGTAACGATGATCCCGGTATCGGAAGTGGACAAGGGTATCTCCTGACTGTGTTTACGGAGTGAAGGCGTTGTACTGGTCATAGCCGAGTACTTCGTAGAGTCGGGCGCGGGTCTGCATGTCGTCGACGACGCTGGCCTGCGTCCCCTCGTCGCGAAGTGCGCGCAGGCCTCGTTCGATCGCGCCCATCGCCAGGCGCTGCAGCGTCACGGGATAGATGACGGCGTTGTATCCCAGGCGTTGCAGCGTGTCGGCATCGAGCAGCTGCGACTTCCCGAACTCGGTCATATTGGCCAGAAGGGGGACGTCGAGCTCCCTGCGGAAGCGTTCGAACTCCTGCTCATCGGCAAGCGCCTCCGGGAAGATCATGTCGGCGCCCGCCTCGACGTAGGCCTTCGCGCGGCGAATGGCGGCCTCGAGACCCTCGACGGCGCGCGCGTCCGTCCGTGCGATCAAGACGAAGTTCGGATCACGTCGGGCGTGCACCGTGGCGCGGATCCGCGAGACCATCTCTTCGGTATCGACGAGCGTCTTGCCGTCGAGATGTCCGCAGCGTTTCGGGCTCGCTTGATCTTCGATGTGACAGGCCGACAGGCCGAGGTCTTCTAGCTGGTGGATCGTGCGGGCGGCATTGAGCGGTCCGCCAAATCCGGTGTCGATGTCGACGATCGTAGGGAGATCGACGACGCGAGCGATCTGATGGGCGCGCATAGCGACTTCGGTCTGCGTCGTGAGGGCGATATCCGGCAGGGAGAGGTCGTTGGCGAGCACGCCACCGGAGACGTAGACACCCTCGAATCCGTACTGCTGGATCAGCGTCGCCGCCATGGGGGTTGTCGCGCCCGGAAAACGCAGAAGCTTCCCGGAGTCCAGGCCTTGCCGGAGCGCGGTGCGGCGCTCCTGTACCGGTACTGATGCGTGGAGCAAGGTTTCGGTCCTTCCGACTGTGCGGCTTGACGCCTGAGTGAGAACGTTCTTAGAGTACAAACTGTCCGCACAACGGTCAATGAAATCCAGAGAATGGACGGATAGGGAGGTGGCATGGTGTCGACGAAGGCGGAGGTCGCTGAAGGCGAGCTCGAACGCATCAATGACGAAATCAGTGGGTTGAGCCTGCTCGCGGGCTGGACCGACCGGCCGGGCGGGCCGTCGATGTGGTCCGAACCGCGGGGGGTGTTCGAGCCGGGAGCGTGGCGGTATGCGCAGGCGCGTGAACTCCTCGAACGATCCGCGCCGCTGCTGACGATGGAACAGACCGAGCGGCGCAACCTCATCTTGGTCAATCCCTCCGCGGCAAGTAACTACGCCACGGTGCGGACTCAGGTTCTGGCCTACCAGATGATCCTCCCTGGTGAGCACGCCCGGACGCATCGTCATTCCCCGCATGCCGGCCGATTGGTTCTCGATGTCGACCCCGGCGCTTACACCGTGGTCAACGGGATGAAGATCCCGATGGCATCAGGCGATGTGGTGTTGACCCCGAGCTGGCACTGGCACGGCCACGGGCACGACGGGAACGAGGTGGCCTTTTGGATCGACTTCCTCGACGTTCCCCTGGTGCAGCTGCTGGATCCGATGTTCTTCGAGCCCTACCCGAACGGGTTCCAGGCTCCCTCGCCGACTGCCGGCGACCCCGAGTCGTTGATCTACCGGTGGGTCGACACCGTGGCCCGACTGGACGCGGCCGCGGCCGATCCGGACGGGATCTACGGGCGCCGGGTCGAGCTGGGCTCGCCAGCTCTTCCGACGATCGGATTGTCGATGCAGCGCCTCGAGTCCGGATTCGTGTCCACACCGTTCAGATCCACTGCCAGCCACCAATACTGTGTGGTCGAAGGTTCGGGCGTCACCGTCGTCGACGGCCGCGAGGTCGAATGGACCCGCGGAGACGTCATCGCCGTACCGAGCTGGATTACTCACTCCCACAGAGCGCACTCCGAGGCGACTCTGTTTGCCATCAATGACGAACCCCTGCAACGCTATTGCGGGTACATGCGATCGGAGATTGTTCGATGAAGCTTGCCAGTTTCAACCATGGACGGGTGGGTGTGGTCGAGGGTGATGACATTCTTGATGTCACCGACCTCGTGCCCGGGGGACTCGGTCCCTCCTGGCCATCGTCGGCGATGCCCCGAGCCCTCGCCGACCTCGACGCGCTCCGGCAAGAATTCGCCGGCAAGAGGGACCAGCTCCCGCGGCTGTCACTGAGCGAGGTCGCGTTACAGGCTCCGGTTCCACGGCCCGGACAGTTGATCGCACTGCCTGCAAACTATGACGATCACATCACCGAGATGACCTCGCCGAACCGGGCCGACCGGAACGGATTCTTCGCCTTGGCGCCGTCCTCGATCAGCGGGCCGGCCGATCCCATTGTCTTGCCAGACCTGCCCGGCTACACGATCGACCATGAATGCGAGCTCGCAGTCATCATCGGGAAACCGGCTCGACATGTGCAACCGGAAGACGCGTTCGACCACATTGCCGGTTATGCCTGCTTGGTCGATGTCACTGTCCGTGGGCCGCAGGAACGAGCAATGAGAAAGTCGTTCCCCAGTTTCACGCCGCTCGGCCCCTACCTCGTGACCTCCGACGAGGTAGGCAACCCCGACGAACTCGGGTTGAGTCTGTCGGTGAACGGAGAAGTACGGCACGACGGAAACACGCGCGACCTGATCGTCGGTATTGCTGACGGTATCGCGATGATTTCATCGGTGATCCCGCTCGAACCAGGCGACGTCATCGCGACCGGTACCCCCGCGGGCGTAGGCCCGCTGGTCCCCGGCGACGAGGTGAAGATCGCGGTCGAGCGCGTCGGCGACATGACACTTCAGGTCGTGGCCGGGACCGGTGGCTACAACATCGCCTACCGAAATCGCAAGGTCAGCACCGGCTAGCGCCCGTCAGCGGGGCGCGTGAACGACACAATCGGCGCCCCGCTGACCGTCCGCGCTGGGACTGGGTCCGGCCGGCCCGATCGTCAGCTGCCGAGCCACGGAGAATTGGCGAACCCATCTTCCTCCAGCTGCGCCGCAACTGCTGCTAATCCCTTGTGGTAGTCCGAGATGCGCTCGTCCACGAAACGGGTGGTGGGACCGGCCAAGGAGATGCTCGCGATCACGGCATGGGCGTGATTGCGGACGGGAACAGCAATGACCGATAAGCCATCCTCGCGTTCACCATGCGTGAGCGCGTACCCCAGATCCTCGGCCTCGTCACGCCACTTGGCCAAGGTCTCCGCGCCATCGTCCAGCCCCTTTGCTCGGGCGGCCACCCGCCGCAACAGGCTCGACGACGCCCCGGAGAGCAGCACCCGCGCCGGAGCCCCGGCCCATAGCGGCTGCTCGCTACCGACTCGCGCGACGTGCCGCAACGCCTGGGTACCCTGTTCGGCGGCGATGCACACCCGGTGGATGTCATGGCGCACATAGATACTCACCGTCTCACCGGACTTGTCCGCCAGCTCACGCATCGCCTGGCGTGTAGTGATCGGAATCTGCCACGCGCTGTTCGCCATCGCTCCCCACCGCAAGAGGGAGGGGCCGGCGATGTACCGGTTGTTCTCCGTGGCCCAGAGCAGACCTGCCCCCTCGAGCGTGTCGAGCAACCGCAGCACCGTGGTTCGGGGCAGGCCGGTCTGCTCGACCGCCTCTTTCGTGGTCAGCGAGGGGCTGCTCTCACTGAGCAACGACACGATCTCCAGGGCGCGGCGGGCGCTGCGGACACCCCCGCTGCCCTCGGTGGCCTCGTCGGGGGCGGACTTGGCGTTCATCTGCGTCCTCTTCTCCTGCACTTCGCGAACAACTCCGTCGAATCTTGACACACGCGCGAGCCGAATCTACGCTCAGCCCATCCGTACAGTGGATATTATAGTCCGTTAGATGGACATCAGGAGGTTGTCGGGTGTCTCTCGGTCAGATTCAGGTCACATTGATGCGTGGCGGTACCAGCAAGGGTGTCTTCATCGACAGCCGCACCCTTCCTTCCTTGGGTCCGGAACGTGACGCGGTGTTGCTCGACCTGATGGGTAGTCCCGACCCGATGCAACTGGACGGGCTCGGCGGGACGCATTCGAGCACCAGCAAGGTCGTCGAGCTGGCGCCCTCGCCTCGCAATGATGCCGACGTCGAGTATCGATTCGCCCAGATAGGGATCGCCGCGGCCACTGTCGATCGCCGCGGCAACTGCGGAAACCTCACTGCGGCAGTCGGGCCGTACGCGGTAGACGCCGGCTGGGTTCGCCCGGTCGAACCCACCACCACCGTCCGCATGCACAACCTCAACACAAACTCGATCATCGTCGCCGAGGTTCCCGTCCAGGATGGGCGTGCCGCCACCGCAGGGCAGCAGATGATCGCCGGCGTACCCACGCCGGGTCCGAGGATCGTCAACAGCTACGTCGATCCAGCGGGGCGGGTCCTCGGCGCCGTGCTGCCGACCGGGCTGTCGACCGACAAGATCGACGTCCACGGCTCGGAGATCGAGGTATCTCTGGTCGACGTCGCGCACCCGATCGCCTTCGTGTTGGCAACCGACCTTCGGATCGACCCGGGCCAGACCCCGGAGCAGATCAACGGTAGTCCGGAGACACTCGCCCGGATCGCGGCCGTTCGTTCGGCCTGCGCGGTGCGCCTCGGGCTCGTCCCGCGGCCGGAACTGGCGTCGCTCGAATCACCAACCACCCCCCGGGTCGTCCTGATCCGCGATGCAGCCGACACAACCGACGTCCACCTGCGAGTACTCGGCGAATCCGCAGGCCGGATCCATCACGCACTGCCCGTCACCAGCACGCTGTGCACAGCCGCCGCGACGCTTCTACCCGGAACACTGCCGCACCGACACGCACGACAATTCTCCACCGGGGCCGAAGCCGCGGAGTCGACGAGACGCCGTCAGGTTCGGCTCGAACACCCCAAGGGCATCGTCGAGACCACCGTTGAACTCGGACCCGACTCCACAATCATCTCTGCCGGCATGGTCCGCACCGCGCGTCGCCTCCTCGACGGAATCGTCTACCTGCGGCGTTCCGCCACCTAACACCGCCAACCCACCACACAGAGAAGAGCTTGCAATGACAGAAATCCCAAGCACCGTACCGGTTCTCATCATCGGCGGGGGACCGGTCGGTCTGGCCTTGGCTGGAGACCTCGGTTGGAGGGGGGTCTCCTGCTTGCTGGTCGAAAAGTCCGACGGCGCCATCACCCAGCCCCGGATGGATGGTGTCGGCGTCCGAACGATGGAGTTCTGTCGCCGATGGGGAATCGACAAATGGGTGGAAGAAGCGCCCTACCCGAGGGATCATCCTCAGGACAATGTCTATGTCACGTCGATGGCGGGCTACGAACTCGAACGTGAGCCCGTCCCCGCACCCGAAGCTGATCCCGGACCCCGGCAGAGCCCACAGCGCCGGGAACGCTGCCCTCAGGACATCTTCGATCCGATTCTCAAGCGCTTCGCGACGAGCCTCCCGCATGTTCGACTCAGCTACCACACCGAGTTGCTCGAACTGGCAGAGGACGCGTCGGGTGTCACCGCCCGGATCCTCGATCACTCCTCGGGTACCGAGCACACCGTCCGGGCCGACTACGTCGTCGGCTGCGATGGCGCGGGCAGCACCGTCCGCGGGATGCAGGGCATAACGATGACCGGGCCCGACGTGCTGACCTACAGCACCAACGTCATCTTCCGATGCGACGACCTCGCCTCCGTGTACGACAAGCCCCGCGGATACCGCTTCATCTGCATCGGCCCCGAGGGCACCTACGCGACGGTGGTGGCAATCAACGGACGGGATCGGTGGCGGCTGTCGATCATCGGTGACGGCTCCCGGCAAGAAGTGACCCCCGAGTTCGTCGAACAGACCATCCGTCGCGCGGTCGGCGCCGACTTCGAGTTCGAAGTCCTCTCCACCGTGTCCTGGGCACGCCGGGAAGCCATCGCCGACAACTACGGCGGCGGCCGCATCTACCTTGCGGGCGACGCGGCACACGTCATGAGCCCCACGGGTGGGCTGGGAATGAATTCGGGCATCGGCGACGCCGTGGACCTGGGTTGGAAGCTCGACGCGATGCTGGCCGGGTGGGGCGGCAGCGAACTCCTCGCCTCCTACGAGGTCGAACGCCGACCCGTCGGACAACGCAACGCCTCCGAATCAAGTGAGAATCTCCGTCGACTTCTGCTGCCCCGCGAGGAGACACCGCCGGCGGCCGTGTTCGAACCGGGCGGCACGCAAGAGCGAGCGCAGTACGGAAAATGGTTCCGCGACCTCGTCCATCGCGAGTGGTTCAGCCTCGGGCTGCACCTGGGATACGAGTATCCCAACTCGCCGATTTGTCTCACGGAACCGAACCACGAACCCGTTTGGGAGGTGACGCGCTACGAGCCGACGGCCGCACCCGGTGCCCGTGCACCGCACGTCTGGCTGGACGAGAAGACCTCGACGCTGGACCTGTTCGGTCGCGGCTTCGTCCTGCTCCGCATCGGCGCCGACTCGCCCGACGCCCAGGCATTCGTGGACGCCGCCGCCCACCAGAAGGTGCCGCTCACGGTGCACGCACTCGACCACCCCGACGTTTCCGCCGCCTACCAGGCCGCCCTCGTCCTGGTTCGGCCCGACGGCTTCGTCGCCTGGCGCGGTGACTCCGTACCGCACGATCCCGAAGCGATCCTCGCGATCGTGCGTGGCGCCCAGGCCCAGCCATGCTGACCCCGGAGATATTCGCCGACGATACCGGGTTCATCGAGGGGCCGGTCTGGACCGGCTCCACCCTGCACTTCGTCTCGATCAGCCGAAGTCTGGTGTACGAACTCGACGGTAAGACCGGTGACGTCGTCGGCGAAGTACGCGTCGGCGGCGGACCGAACGGCCTGACCCTCGGAGAAGACGGACTCTACGTCGCGCAGAACGGCGGCATCTTCGGTGCACCGGAGAACGCCCGGCCCGGTGTGCAGCGCATCGACGAACAAGGTGTCTCCTACGTCGGTGACGCCGCCTTCGTGGCACCCAACGATCTCTGTTTCGGGCCCGACGGGCGTCTGTATGTCAGCGATCCGATCGCAGAACGCGGTCTGCACGAGCTGCTTCCCGGCAACGTCTACAGCGTCGATCCGAAGACCGGACACACGGCTGTTGCGCTCGCGGACCTGCCTTTTCCCAACGGCCTCGCCGTGGATGCCACCGGACAGTATCTTTATCTCGCATTATCTTTCGCTCAGACCATCGAACGATATCGATTCACCGAATCAGGTCTGGCGCACGACGGTACTGCGTGCACACTCTCAGCAGGGCGTCCCGATGGATTCGCGCTCGACACCGACGGAAACCTGTGGATCTGCGTACCGGGCAGTGGGGGAGTGGAGGTGTACTCGCCCGACGGCGAACGGCTGGATCGGATCGACTGCGGGGACGGTGCTCTGACCACGAACTGCTGCTTCGGTGGGGCCGACATGTCCACCCTCTTCATTACTGCAGCCGGCCGCGGCGCTGTTCTCGCGGTCGACACCGGCGCCACCGGGCTTCCGTTGTTGCCGTTCCGGGGCTGAAGAACGTCGAAAGGACTGGAGAAATGACCGGTTTGGTAATCGTCGAAATGCAGGTCGTCGATCCGGAGAAGATGGCGGCCTACCGCGAGCTGGCCGTTGCCGCCATCGAGAAGTACCGTGGCCGATTTCTGGTCCGCGGTGGACCCGCGGAGTGCGTCGAAGGCGAACGGCCCCATAACGAGTCGGTCGTGGTCCTCGAGTTCCCGGACATGGGCACGGCACGGGACTGGTACGCCTCACCCGAGTACTCGAACGCCCTGGTAGTCAGCTCGCAGGCCATGACTCGCCGTGTCACTTTCGTCGAGGGCACCCCCGCGATCGAAGTGGCCTGAATCATCTTCCCCGCATGGGTTGACGTGGGTCACACTCTACGGCACGATTCAAATGGTAGGACCTTGGTTCCAGGTTCTCGAAGACTTCAGGCATGACCTTTCCGGCATGGACTTCAGGTAGGAAACGGAGTGACACATGGTCACGGTGACGAACGACATGAGCAAACACGGGCTATCGCCGAGCGCAACGTCCGCAACCTCGGCAAAGATCTCGATCAGCGGCATTGAACGGACCTACGGCACCGGCAACTCGGCGGTAACCGCGCTCGGTCCGCTGGACATGGAGATCGCGGACGGTGAATTCGTCTGCATCGTCGGCCCGTCCGGCTGTGGGAAGTCGACCATGCTCAGAGTGCTCGACGGGTTGGTCAATCCCACGAAAGGTTTTGCGGCGCTGCGCCCGTCGGAGGAGCAGAATCCACTGACGTCGATGGTGTTCCAGGACTACAGCATCTTTCCCTGGAAAACCGTGGAACAGAACGTCCGCTTCGGACTCGACATGGCCGGCGTCGGCCGGGTCGAAGCGAATGAGCGGGTCGGACGATGGCTGGCGAAACTTGGTCTCGCCGATTTCCGCAAGGCGTACCCCCGGTCCCTGTCGGGAGGCATGCGCCAGCGCGTCTCCATCGCGCGCGCGCTGGCCATGGAGCCGGAGATCCTGCTGATGGACGAGCCGTTCGCGGCTCTGGATGCCCAGCTGCGTCAGGTGCTGCAGGGAGAACTGCTCCACCTCTGGCAGGAGGATCGGCGGACCGTCGTGTTCATCACCCACAACCTCGACGAAGCCATTCTGCTCGGTGATCGGGTACTGGTGATGAGTGCGCGCCCCGGCAAGATCGTGGCCGAGTTCCACGTGCCGTTCGAGCGGCCGCGCCGTCCCGAAATTCGTGGCACAGCGGAGTTCGCCGCCTTGGAGGGCGAGATCTGGCAACAGCTACGCGTCGAAGTCGAACGAGGCCTCGGCATCTCCAGCGTGGCGGTGGCCTGATGAGTCAGACTCTTGCCCCGTCCGTGTCTCGTCAGCGAAGTGCACTGATCGAACGGCGGCCAGGCGCCGCTGAGCAAGACCTCGACCGCTACCTGCGCACACGTCGCCGCAAGGACGCCGCGCTGCGCTTCGGTGCACCGGTCTTGCTGGTCGTGCTGTGGCAGATAGTCTCGATGAGCGGGTTGGTGGACCAGCGATTCTGGCCAGCCCCCACCGCCGTCTTCGAGGCGTTCGTCGAGTCACTGCAGAGTGGACAGCTTCTCGACGCGCTCGGTGTCAGCGTCAGCAGGATCCTCGTCGGGTTCGCCTTCGGTGCGGTCGCCGGCATTGTCGGCGGACTGGCACTGGGATCGGTCCGAGGGTTGCGCATCGCGCTAGAGCCCACCATCAGCGCGCTCTACACGGTGCCGAAACTGGCGTTGCTTCCCCTGCTACTACTCATCTTCGGGCTCGGGGACACTCCGAAGATCATCCTCATCGCTCTGGCGGTGTTCTTCATCGTGGTAATCAGCACGACTGCTGCGGTGTCCGGGGTTCCGGAAAGCTATCGCGAGCCGGCTCGTTCCTTCGGCGCGTCGAGGTTTCAGACCTTCCGGCACGTGATCGCCCCCGCCATCATTCCGGAAGTTTTCGTCGGGTTGCGAATCGCCGCAGGAAACGCCGTATTGGTCTTGATCGGAATCGAATTCGTTCAGGGCGGCGCGGGCCTGGGGTGGATGATCTGGAACTCGTGGCAACTGTTCGCCGCGGACACGATGTACGTCGGGATCATCACAGTTGCCCTGCTCGGCGCCGTATTCCAAAGCGCGATCATGCTCGTCGGACGACTCTCCACACCATGGATCGACTCCAATTCCTGACTCCTCGACCCGGTACGCGGGTATCGAAAAGGACACACCAATGAAAATCTCGAGTGCGACTCGTCGCGGGATGATAGCCGCGGTAGCCATCGCAACATGTACAGCGGTGGTGGCGTGTAGCCCCGCCGGTTCTCAGAGCTCGGTGGCACATGGCACGGAGGGCCGCGCGCCCGCGCCGGTCGCGGGCGATCCCCTTGCGCCGCACCCACTTGCCGACAAGGTGACCATCAACGCCGCGGTCTCGAACAAGATCGGCTCGTACGGGGCGTTGCTGCTCGCCGGCCCACTCGGTGAACTCGCCAAGGAGAACATCGACATCAACCTGGAGGTCATGCCCGGCCAGGAGATGTTGCTCCTGCTGCAAAAGGGTGACCTCGACATCGCCGGTACCTCCTTCTCGGCCGGGATGCTCAATCTCGTCGCCAACGGTGCCGACATCAGAACGGTCTTCCCTTCGGGAGGCCGGACGGAAGACACTCGCCAGGGAATCTGGGTCAACAAAGAGATCCTTGGGGACAACGGCACTTTCGAACCCGACGACGTCCGCGATCAGGTGATCGGCACACTGGGCGGCCGCGACAGCCTCATCAACGCCAATCTGTTCGACTACCTGAGCCAACACGGCGGCACCGTCAGCCCGTCCGATGTGCGGATGCAGGACATGACAAGTTCCGACGCGGTCCAGGCGCTCAGAAGCGGGGCTGTGGGAGTTGCCAACGCGTCCTCCCCCTTCCATCAGCTGCTGCTCGACGACTCGTGCTGCGAGTTCGTTCCCGGGGCCTTCCCGCTGGAGCCCTCGGCGCAGTATCTGTTCGGACCCAATCTGCTCGAAGATCAGCCGGAAGTCGGCGCCGCGCTAACCCGAGCACTGGCACGGACGGTGCGTGATCACCTTCAGGGCGACCACCTTGCCGATCCCGACGTGCTGGCGAAATTCGCGCAAGCCACCGACACGCCTGCCGACAAGCTCCTGTCCTTCGAGCGCAGCTATTTCGACCCCACACTGACCATCCCGACGCAGTTCCTCGACGTGGCGCAGAATTACTACCGCGAAGTCGGCGGAGTCCTGCAATACGACGAACCGTTAGCGGTCGACCAGGTCTACGACCTGAGCTTCGTCGAAGCGGTACCGACACCCACTCCGTGAAAGGAATCAGACACCATGATTGATGGCGTCGTCATCGTTGGCGCCTCCGTTGCGGGAGTTGGACTGGCAGACGAGCTGAGGGCACTCGGTTACTCGAAGTCGATCACCCTCCTCGAGGCGCAAGATCAGCTTCCCTACGACCGTCCCCCCTTGTCCAAGGGTGCCCTGACCGGTGAGTCGAGTGTCGAGGACATCACCTTTCACTCGGCCGATCACTACGCTGACGCGGGCATAGATCTTCGACTGGGCACCCGCGCAGTTCGCCTCGATGCCCGGCAGCGGACCGTCGTACTCGAAACCGGCGAGGAAATCCGCGCCGAGGCGGTCGTTGTCGCCACCGGCGCTCGCGCCCGGCGGTGGCCGCAAACTCACACCTCATGCCATGTCGTGCGTGAGTTTCAGGACGCCCTCGACCTGCGTGATGCCCTCAGCACCGCCCGCCGCGTAGCCGTGGTGGGAGGGGGGTTCATCGGGGCCGAGGTGGCATCGAGCGCAACGACCCTTGGACTCGAGGTGGTGGTCGTCGAGGCCGCCCCCCGGCCGTTCGAGAACCGAGTCGGCACCGAAGTAGCGGAGCTGCTTCTCGGTCTGCACAACAATGCGGGCGTGAAAGTCATTGCAGGAGTAGCCGTCGAGGAGATCAACGGCGGGGTTCTGCGCCTGGCTGACGGCCATTCTCGCATCGACGCGGACGTCGTGGTGGCCGGACTGGGAGCGGTCCCTGTCGATGAGTGGCTCGGCGACTCCGGGCTGACCGTCGCCGGTGGAGTGGTGTGCGACGATCGCGGTCGCACCGGGCACCCCGGTGTGTACGCAGCAGGGGACGTGGCGGCTTGGCCTGACCCGCACACCGGGAAGGTGCGCCGGCACGAGCACTGGACCAGTGCACGAGAGCAGGCCCGCATCGTCGCGAGCGATATCGCCGGCGCGGAGGACGGCCCGAAGTGGTCCGACGCAGTCGATTACGTGTGGTCCGACCAGTACGGCGGACGCATCCAGCTCCTTGGCTCTCCGCACTTGTCCGATGATGTCCACATCCTCGATCACGACCCGGCCACCGGGCGTTTCCTCGCCCTCTATGGGGCACGAGGACGTCTTGTCGGCGCGGTCGGGTGCCAGGCGGCGGTGAAGGTGTTGAGGCAGCGCAAGGGGATTTCCCAGGCGATCTCCCTCGACGAGGCCGTCGCAGCCGCTCAATCAAAGTAGCTCCCTACGTATTGACGGCACCGGGAGCAAGCGGTCTAGAATGGTAGGACCATTCTACGTATTAGAAGGAGTTAGGGTGGCTAAACAGTTCAGCCTTACGGGCCGCTCGGTGCTCGTGACAGGCGGAGGAAGCGGAATCGGCGCCGCCATCGCCGAGCGCGCCGCTCACGAGGGCGCGCGCGTGGCGATCGCCGACCGTGACGGGGACGCGGCCTCGCGTGTTTCCGCACGACTCCCCGGCCAGGGGCATCTCGGTTTCGAACTCGATGTCACCGACGCCGATGCAGTCGACGCCGTAGTTGACGAAATTCAAACGCGATTCGGTCAGATCGATACCGTGTTCTCCAACGCCGGGATCAACCGCGGACGCGGAATCGGTGACGTTGCCGATTGGACCGCCTCATTCGGAGTGCATGTACTCGCGCATATCTACCTGGCGCAGAAGCTGATCCCAGGGATGGCGTCCCACGAGGGCGGATACTTCGTCATCACGGCATCGGCGGCAGGGCTTCTCAGCAACCTCGAATCAGCTCCCTACACCGCGACCAAACACGCCGCGGTGGCACTGGCGGAGTGGCTCGCCATTACCTACGGCGATCACGGCGTGCACGTCGCGTGCGTATGCCCACAAGGTGTCCGCACGGGAATGACGAAGGGCAGGGAGTCGGCTCCCACGGGTTCATCGCACGCCCGCGAACCCGAGGAAGTCGTAGACACCATCTGGGACTCCCTCGGACGCAGAGAGTTCCTCGTTCTTCCCCATCCCGAGGTCGCAGCATACGAGCGGCGGCGCACGGAAGACCGCGAACGGTGGCTGGCCGGCATGCGACGCATGCGAGATCGAATGACCCGCAATCTCAATGAAGACGTAGTGAAGGAGGCATTGTGACCGAAACAGTGACGGACGGTTGCCCTTGGGAACAGGCGGAGAAGCCCGAGCTGACCTACCCGATGGCGCGCACGTGCCCATTCGATCCACCGCCGGAGTACGCGAGGCTGCGGTCCGACGCACCGTTCACGCGCGTGCGCCTGTGGGACGGGACGCAGCCGTGGCTGCTCACCCGTTACGACGACATGCGAGTGGTGCTGTCCAATCCGGACTTCAGTGCCGAGCCCAATCGCGAAGGATATCCACACGTCTTCGAAGGGCGCATGGTCGCCGACAAGGCTGATCAGTCCTTCCTCCGGCTCGACAACCCCGAACACGACCGCCTTCGGCGGATGGTCACCGCCGAGTTCACGGTCAAACGGGTCCAGGCGCTGCGCCCCCAGATTCAACAGATCGTGGACCGGCTCACCGACAATCTGCTGGCCGGTCCTCGCCCGGTGGACTTCGTCGAACACTTCTCCTCGCCCCTGCCGACCGAGGTCATCACGCATCTCCTCGGTATCCCGTTCTCGGATCACGATTTCTTCCATCGCGCGACGCAGATCCAGTTCGGCTCGAAGTCCGACCCCGCCGAGGTACGGGCGTCCCTGGCAGAACTCTTCGAATATCTCGACGAGTTGATCTCACGGAAGGAACGCGAACCCGAAGACGATATCGTCAGCCGGCTCGTGGCCTCCCAGCTCCAGCCCGGACACGTCACCCGTCAGCAACTGATCAACATCACGCGCCTGCTGCTGAGCGCCGGACATCAAACGACCCAGAACATGACCGCCCTGGGCGTGCTGACCCTGCTGCAAAATCCTGAGCAGCTCAAGGCAATCAAAGAGGACCATTCACTGATTCGCGGTGCCGTCGAAGAACTCCTGCGGTACTCGAGTGTTCTGCACACCGGCGCACGTCGTGTCGCTCTCCGCGACATCGATGTCAACGGGCACCTGGTCAAGAAGGGGGAGGGAGTGATCTGCGCGATCCCGTCGGCCAACCGCGACGAGTCACTCTTCCCGAACCCCGATGTCGTCGACGTCCGCCGAGACACCGCTGCCGCCCACGTGGCATTCGGCTACGGCATGCACCAGTGTCTCGGCCAAGTGCTGGCGCGCACCGAGTTGCAGATCGTCTTCGCGACGCTGTTCGACCGGATCCCCGACCTCCGGCTCGCCGTGCCGGTGGAAGAACTGAATTTCCGTCACGACATGTTCGTCTACGGGGTCCATGAGCTCCCGGTCACCTGGTAACGCATCTACAAGTCTGGATTTCGAGGTATAGCCATGCACGTCACCATTGAACAGAGCCGCTGCATCGGAGCGGGTCAGTGCGTTCTCAATGCCCCCGAGGTGTTCGATCAGCGCGAGGACGACGGCATCGTCGAACTCCTCGACGAGACGCCCGCCGAAGACCTGCACAAAGACACTCGACTCGCCGCGCGCCTGTGCCCGGCCGACGCAATCTTCGTCCACGAGAAGTGACCGGGAGTACTCCGTGACCACCACACCGAACAGTGCTCCACCAGTGCAACCGCACGCCCTCACCGGCATCAAGGTTCTCGACCTCACCCAGTGGGAAGCCGGTTCCATGGCGGCTACCTCATTGGCCTTCCTGGGCGCCGACGTCTACAAGGTCGAGCACCCCACCCGAGGCGACTCCGCGCGCATCGCGTCCGCGGACAGCCCCGACGCGGACTCGCTCTTCTTCCTCGTGCTCAACCCCAACAAGAAATCCGTCGGCATCGACCTGAAGACGGACAAGGGGCGAGACCTCCTCGCCCGCCTGATCAAGAAGTGCGACGTACTGATCGAGAATTTCGCACCGGGCACGATCGAACGCCTCGGGTTCGGCTACGACCGGGTGCGGGAGCTGAACCCGCAGATGATCTTTGCTTCGGTGAAGGGATTCAACTCGAACAGCCCGTACCGAGACTTCCGCTCCTTCGACGCCATCGCCCAGGCGGCCGGCGGCGCCGTCGCCTTCACCGGCGAACCGGACGGACCTCCCATCAAGCCGGGACCGACATTCGCCGACACCGGCTCTGGACTGCATCTTGCCCTCGGTATCTGCGCCGCGCTTTATCAGCGCACACAGACCGGTCAAGGTCAACGCATCGAGGTCGCCATGCAGGATGTGGTCATCAACTTCTGCCGCATGTCGATCGCCCGTACACAGGTCACCGGCCGGGCCGCGGAACGGGTGGGGAACGGATCCCCGAGCAGCACATCGGCGCCGTCGGCGCTCTACCCGTGCCGTGGGGGCGGGGCAAACGACTACCTGTTCATCTACACCGCCCGCGACGAAGTGAGCGGAAACCGGCAGTGGGCCGCACTCCTCGACACCATCGGCCGGGCGGACCTGCACGACGACCCGCGATTTGCCACACCCGAACAGCGGTATACGCACCGAACGGACGTGGACGCCGTCATCGGCGAATGGACGATCACCCAGGACAAGCGAACCGCGATGGAACTGCTCAACTGGGCGGGCGTGCCCGCCGGCGCAGTACTCGACAGCGCGGATCTTCTCGCCGATCGCGAGCTCTACAAGAGCGGAGTCCTCGCCGAGGTCGATCACCCCGTTCGTGGACCCGTTGTCCTCCCCGGCTGGCCGGTGCAGATGAGCGGATCCCCGACCCCGGCCGTCACCGCACCGCCGTTGCTCGGCGAGCACACCGAAGAGGTACTCACAGCGCTCGACGAGCTGCTCGATGCCAACGAGGAGGGCGTACCGTCGGCCCCAGTTCGATAGGGTGGTCCTACCATTCAACAACTTCTTGATCGATGAGTCCGCGAGGTCACCGTGACGACACCACTGCAGGGAAGTGTTTCACCCGAACTGTTTCGACCCACGCAACCGCGACGGGCGTTCGATGAGGTCATCAAGCAGATTCGCCAGCTGGTCGACAGCGGACAACTCAAACCCGGGGACCGTCTCCCTTCCGAACGGGTCCTGGCCGAGCAGCTATCCGTGAGCCGAAACTCCCTACGCGAGGCATTGCGCATGCTGGAGATCAGCGGTGTGATCACCCTCCGGCGGGGCACCAACGGTGGGGCGTTCATCGCTCGCCCCACCACGGCGGCGATGGCAGCGCACCTGACCGCAGGCCTCCGGTTGGCGGACTTCTCGCTGGAAAATCTCACCGAGGCGATGCGCGCAATTTGTGGGAACGTCCTCGCCTCCGCGATCCCGAAGCTGACCGCCGAAGACCTCGACGAACTCGACCGCAATATCGCACGGGCCGAGGAGTTGACGGGCGAGGAGCACCGGACCGAGCGCGTCTACGAGCTCACCGAGTTCTACCGCAAGCTGGCCCAGGCAACCGACAATCCGATCCTCGTCGTTCTGATGGATGCCCTGCTCGACATCCTGCGGCAAGTTCTTCCCATGCTGCACACCGACGGCCACGCCTTCGTCATCGAGGCACGCAAGCGACTGCTGAACGACCTGCGGCGCGGTGACGGCGACGCCGCTCGCCGTGAACTCGACGAGCACCTGATCGACCTACACGCCCGCTGGCTACGCGACAACGATCCAGAAGTGATTGTCACGACGGGGCTGTTCACAAAGGAGGAGTAAGTGCCCTTCAGCGACCTTGTCGTCGTCGGTGCCGGTATCACCGGACTGACCGCGGCGCTCAGCGCACAGGAACTGGGGCTCCGGGTCGTACTGATCGAACGGGGCGACCGGATTCCAGGATGGAGTAACAGCGCCGTCTCATCGGGTGTCCTGCATGCGGCCAAGCTCGACCCCAACACCGATCCGAGTCGCCTGGCGGCCCGAGTGTTTCAAGTCACCGACCACACGGCACGGTCCGATGTAGTGCAGGCATGGGCGGATGGTAGTGCGGAAGCGCTTGCGTGGGCCCGCGATCACGGAGCGATCCTCGAACCCGGCGTCGGCCCATGGCACCGTCCGGGGACACGCACGAGCGCCAGACCGCTCGTGCTCGCACCGCAGAGTACGTTCGAGCCCGGACTCCGCGCCGACAGCGGCATTGCCGCATTTCTCGATCGACTCGCCCAATCCTTCATCGCCGGTGGCGGCCAAACGCAGACCCGTACACGCGCGGTCGACCTGATCTGTTCCGACGATGGTGTAACCGGCGTCCGGGTCGAGAACGGTGGCAGATCCCACTCAGTCCTCGACACCCGGATGGTCCTGCTCGCCGACGGCGGATTCCAAGCCGCCCCGGAACTCGTCGCACGGCACATCGGCACGAACTCTGTTGTCCACCGAGCCGCGGACACCGCTACCGGGGACGGTCTGCGGATGGCGCATGCGGTTGGCGCGGCACTGTCGCAGGACATGACCCGGTTCTACGGGCACTGTCTGCACCGCGACGCCATGCATGAGGCGCGACTTCGCCCGTACCCCGTCGTCGATGCATTCGCGGAGTCAGGAATCGTCGTCAACAGCGACGGCCGCCGAGTCGATACCAACGGCATGGACGGCGTCGGGATCGCCAATGCCATCGCCCACTCGGGCGACCCCCTCGGCTGCTGGGCGATCGTTGACGAGGACATCTCTGGGGCGATACTGCAACCGGACGGCCAATCCATCCGTAGGTACCTCGGGGGCCTGGGGGCGGCGGTGCCAGCCGCCCCCACCTTGGCTGAGCTCACCGCGATGACAGGGTGGGATCCGAGCGAGGTGCAAGCGGCCGCAGCGACCACAGAGTCACTGACCGGACCTGTCTGCGCCGTACCGCTCGTCGCCGGCCTCACCTTCACCATGGGCGGCATCACCGTGGATGGGAACGCCCGAGTGCTCTCCACCACCGGACAGCCGATTCCCGGGCTCCTCGCCGCCGGTTCGACGGCCGGTGGACTGCACGGAGGGCCGCGAGCGGGCTATGCCGGCGGTCTCCTCGCAGGGCTCGTCTCAGGCCGCATCGCCGCGAACACCGCGGCCAGGGACACACGCCTGCCGATCAGCTAGCGATCGCCGCACGTACCGAGCCGCCGCGGCCCTCCCAACATCTTCGGGAAAGGAACTCTGTCGTGTTGTTCCAATCGATCACCGATGCCCGCGCTGCCCTCCGAGCCGGCACCATAACGGCTACCGCACTCGTGGCCGAATGCATTTCAAAGGCCGACGAGGACGACAAAGAACTGGGTGTGTTTGTGACCCGGTTCAACGCAGCCGCCTTGACATCGGCAGCTGAGACGGACGATCGGATCCGCCGGGGCGACCGAATAAGGCCGCTGGACGGCATTCCGATCGGCATCAAAGACATCATCGCCGACCCAGGTGGTGCCACCACCGCTCAAAGCCTCGTTCGCGACGCCGCGTGCCTGCAACGCCTACGCGAAGCGGCAGCTACACGACGGCTCAGGGCAGCTGGAGCGATCATCGTCGGCAAAACCACCACCCAAGAGTTCGCGATCGGTCTTCCCGACCCGGCCAAGCCCTACCC
>RRBB01000279.1:0-12399 GCA_006543605.1 Rhodococcus sp. WS4 | reverse complement strand
TCGACGCCTCGAACAACACCCGCACCGGCACCGGTGTGTCCAACGCCGCACCCAACCGCGACACCACCTGCGTCGCGATCAGCGAATTCCCACCCAAACCAAAGAAATCATCATCCACACCAACCGACTCCACCCCCAGCACGTCGGCGAACACCCCCGCCACAATCTCCTCCACCGGAGTCGACGGCGCCCGGAACACCTTCGCCTCGAACACCGGCGCCGGCAAAGCCTTGCGATCCAACTTGCCCGACGAATTCAGCGGGAACTCCTCGAGTACCACAAACGCACCCGGCACCATGTACGACGGCACACGCCCCGCCACCGACACACGCAACCGATCCGGCTCGATCGAACCACCCGGCACCGGCACCACATACGCCACCAACTGGTCCCCAGCATGCACATCGCTGCGCACCACCACCACCGCCTGCGACACCACACCATCCGCCAGCAAAGCGGATTCGATCTCCCCCAACTCGATCCGCAACCCACGCAACTTCACCTGAAAATCCGTGCGACCGATGTACTCGACCTCACCAGCAGCAGTCCACGACACCAGATCACCCGTGCGGTACATACGCTCACCCGAACCACCGAACGGATTCGCCACAAACCGCTCCGACGTCAGATCCGGCCGCGACACATACCCCCGCGCCAACTGCACACCCGCCAGATACAACTCACCCGGAACACCCACCGGCACCGGACGCAACCGCCCATCAAGGACGAACACCTGCGAATTCCACACCGGCGCACCAATCGGCACACCCACGATGTCCGCGTCGGTGACCTCGTGGAACGTCACGTCCACCGCAGCCTCGGTCGGACCATACAAGTTATGCACCCCGACACCGGGCACCAGCGCCCGCATCCGCGACGCCGTCCGCGCAGCCAACGCCTCACCCGAGGCAAACACCCACCGCAAACTCGTGCACCCCGACACCGCCGGCTCAGCCGTGAACACCGACAACATCGACGGCACGAAATGCACCGCAGTCACCCCGTGTGCGACGATCGCACCCGCCAGATACCCCGGATCACGATGGCCCTCCGGCCGCGCAATCACCAACCGAGCACCCACCTGCAACGGCCAGAACAACTCCCACACCGACACATCGAACGTCACCGGCGTCTTCTGCAACACCACATCATCGGACCCGAGCCCGTACTCGCCCTGCATCCACACCAGACGATTCACAATCGCCGCATGCGTGACCGCCACACCCTTCGGCCGACCCGTCGACCCCGACGTGAAAATCACATACGCAGAGTTCGACGCCCGCAACGGCGACACCCGATCCGCATCCGTCACCGGCGCACCCGAGAATCCCGACACATCCACCGTGTCAACACAGATGACAGACCCCTGCCCCGGCACCTCGAACCCGTCCCGCTCGGTCGTCAATACACACACCGGCGCCGCAGTCCCGAGCACATATTCATTACGCTCGACCGGCTGATCCGGATCCAGCGGCACATATGCGCCGCCCGCCTTCTCGATTGCGTAGATCGCAACCACCAGTTCGAGCGACCGGCGCATCGCCAACCCCACCAACGACTCCGGACCCACACCCACTGAAATCAGATACCGAGCCAACCGGTTCACCCGCGCGTCGAACTCCGCATACGTCCACGACTGACCCTCGAACACCAGCGCCACCGCACCCGGCGTCCGCGCCACCTGCCCATCGAACAACGACACCAACGACGCACCCGCACCCACCGCACGCCCGGTGTCGTTCCATCCAGCCAAAACAGTCGTACGCTCAGAGTCCTCCAAGACATCGACGTCGCCGACGATCGCTGCTGGTTCCGTGGCCACAGCGTGAAGCACTCGCACGAACCGGTCCGCGAACGACACCACCGTCGTCTCGTCGAACAAATCAGTCGCAAACGTGAACTCCGCCGACAACCCCGCCGGTTCGCCTGACTCGCCGATCGCCTCGGCCAACGTCAGCTGAAGATCGAACTTCGCCACCGCTGCATCGAACTCCACACCCGACACCGACAACCCCGGCAGCTCCAGCGAGGTCTCTCCCATGTTCTGGAACGTCAGCATCACCTGGAACAACGGATGCCGCGCCTGCGAACGCGGCGGGTTCAGCACCTCCACCAAACGCTCGAACGGAACATCCGCATGCCCGAACGCACTTAGGTCCGTCTCGCGCACACGCCCGAGGAGGTCGACGAATGACTCGCTCGCATCGACCTCGGTTCGCAACACCAACGTGTTGACGAACATGCCGACCAGGTCGTCGAGTGCCGCATTGCCTCGGCCCGCCACCGGCGTCCCGATCACAATATCCACGGCGCCCGACAACCGCGACAATAACATAGCCAACGCTGAATGCATGACCATGAACAACGTCGAATTATTGTCGAGTGCAACGCGATTCAGAGCTGATGCCAGTTCAAGATCAACTGCGAACTTGTACCCGGCACCCCTGTTGGTCGCTACAACGGGACGCGGACGGTCCGACGGAAGATCAAGCTGTTCCGGCAGTCCTGCCAGGGACGCGGTCCAGTAGGCCTCCTGTTTCGCGATCACCGATTCTGGATCGTTCTCCGACCCGAGTACCTCGTACTGCCATAACGTGTAGTCCGGGTACTGCACCTCGAGCGGCGCCCACTCCGGTTCCTGCCCCTTCGAGCGCGCTGCATACGCCGCCATCACGTCACGCGTCAGCGGCACAATCGAGTATCCATCGCCGGAGATATGATGCACGACGAAGACAAGGACAAAGTCCGTTTCCGCAACCTGCAGCAGGCTTGCGCGGAATGGCACCTCGGATGTCACGTCGAATCCTGCCGAGGCGAACTCCGTCACAACCGAGACGACTCGCGCTTCATCCACGGCCACCGGTGAAAGGTTCGGCACCGCTTGCCGAGTCGGCACCGACTGCTGGTAGCCAACCCCGTTGACTTCCGGGTATACCGTCCGCAGTGCCTCATGCCGCTGGATGACGTCCGTGATCGCGGCCTGTAAAGACGCCACATCCAACGAGCCCGACAGCCGAATAGCCACCGGAATGTTATTCACCGCAGAATCCGTATCGAACCGATTCAGGAACCACATCCGCTGTTGGGCCAACGACAACGGCACACGTTCGGGGCGCGGCTTCGCGACCAGCGGAGCCCTGGCAGCGGTCCCAGCCTCGGCCGCGCGTTCGACGATCCCCGCGAGTTGTGCCACCGTCGGCGCATCGAAAAACTCGCGAACCTCGACAGCCACGCCGAAGTCGGCATTGACCCGAGCGACCACTCGGGTCGCGATCAACGAATTACCACCGAGCTCGAAGAATCCGTCATCCACGCCGAGACGCTCGATGCCGAGCAACTCGCCGAAGAGCTTGACGAGAACTTCCTCGGTCGACGTGCTGGGAGCGCGGTATTCGACCGCCAGTTGGGTGAAGTCCGGTTTCGGCAGAGCCTTCCTGTCCAACTTGCCGCTCGAGTTGAGCGGAAATGAATCCATCCGGATGAACAGTGCCGGCACCATGTAGTCCGGAAGCTGCCGGGCTGCAAAGGATGCAAGGTCCTCGGAATCGAACTCGGCGCCGGCCGCTGGGACCACGTACGCCACGAGGCTGTCCCCGATCTTGGGGGACGAATGAACGAGGGCGACCGCTTGGGAGACGCCGTCGTTCTCCAACAGGGCTGCCTCGATTTCACCCAGCTCTATGCGCAAACCGCGCAACTTGACCTGGAAGTCGGTACGACCGATGTATTCGAGTGTGCGGTTTTCGCCCGTCCCACGCCACCGCACGAGGTCTCCCGTCCGGTACATACGCTCGCCTGCTCCCCCGACGGGATTGGCGACGAAGCGATCGGCAGTGAGATCCGGACGCGAAACGTAGCCTCGGGCCAACTGCGCGCCGGCCAGGTACAGCTCACCTGCGATACCGCCTGGAACCGGACGTAGCCCGCCGTCGAGTACCAGCAGGTCGGTATCCGCGACCGGTGCGCCGATCGGGATCGACCTCTCGTCGCGGTCGCTGGTCTCGTAATAGGACACATCCACCGCGGTCTCGGTGGGGCCGTAGAGGTTGTGGAGTGCCGCACCACTGATCTCCCGGAACCGTGCGGCGATCCGTGCGGGAAGTGCCTCACCGGAGGCGAACACGTAGCGCAGCGACTGGATCTGTGCGGCAAGCGGTTCCGCGACGAAGACTGACAACATCGAGGGCACGAAGTGCACGGCAGTGACCCCACGGTCGATCATCGTCCGCGCCAGGTAGGCCGGGTCGCGGTGCCCGTCGGATGCCGCAATCAGCAGTGTCGCTCCCACTTGGAGCGGCCAGAACAGTTCCCACACCGACACGTCGAACGTGAACGGCGTCTTCTGCAGAATGACATCTTCGCAGGTGAAGCCGTACTCCTGCTGACGCCATCGAAGGTTGCTGACAATGGCGCGGTGGGAAACGCCGACGCCCTTGGGGCGACCGGTCGAACCCGAAGTGAAGATGACATACGCCAGGTTGTCGGCACGCAGCGGCTCGGAGCGCTCGGTATCGATGACCGGCGTATCAGCGTGTGCCGCGACGTCCAGCTCATCGATCTCGAGTACGTTCACGCCTGAAGGCAGCTCGAGCACGTCGCGCGACGTGGTCAGGACGGCGACCGGGCGGGCCGTCTCCAGAATATACGCCAGGCGGTCGGCCGGGTGTTCCGGATCGAGCGGGACGTAGGCGCCGCCCGCCTTGATGACGGCGTACATGCCGACCAGCAGATCGAACGAACGCCGAATGCCGAGACCGACCAGGCTGTCCGGGCCGACGCCCCGAACGATCAGCTCCCGAGCGAGGCGATTTGCCTTCGCATCGAACTCCGTGTAGGTCAGGACGTCGCCCTCGAACTCGAGCGCTACGGCGTCTGGGGACTTTGCCACCTGCTCGTCGAAAAGGCTGACGAGCGTTCGCGGAACCTCGGTACGGGCTGCGCTCGAACCGGCGGCCCCGAGTACCGACACAGCATCCGCAATCAGAGTGTCCACGACACCGCCGAGCCCCTGGGACTCTGACTCGATCGCCCCGGGCACCACAGCAGACAAGACCACGGGAACCAAGGCGTCCGGGCCGAGGACACCGCCCATCGAAGAGTCGAGGGTCGTCAGTTCCTGATGCAGCACCTCGTAGGTGACCTCGGCGCCGGCGTGTAGCAGTGCGCAGCGACCTGGCTCGATATCTGCCACGGCTGAGATCAGCTTCGGCAGATCCTCGATCGTCAGCGACTGCTGTCCCGGCATACCAACGGACATCTACTTGTTCCTCCACCTGACGACACTGCACGCCTGTTCACGGCGCAAACGGCAAATATTACCTGATTGCGGCCCTCGCACCCTTCCTGAGACGTGGACTGTGCCTCGGACGTGTGCACCGGGAGAGCCCGACCCTCAATCGCTCCCGGTGTCAGCTATGGACTGCGATTCGGCGATCAGGGTTTCCACGGTACCGGCATAGCCGTCGACCCCGAGCGCAGGCAAAATACCTGGGAACAGGCCCGCGAGGGCTACGGATACGAGGGCCTCCGGTTTGAGCGCTGCCCCCATCGACTTCGACACGGCCGCAAACTTCTCAAAGAGCTCTCCATAGGTGACGTGCCGCCCGTCGTGGCTCAGCGCGATCGCCTCTCGCGCAACCTCGGCGGCCGCGGCCACGAGGTCCGGCAAGTCCTCCACTGTCTTGACGTGCTGTGGAACGGACGCGTGACGTTCGTCATCGGTCAGGATGTCGATGGAGCGCAGTGCGACCGATGGATCTTCGGTGACGGTTTCCACGATGCGGACAAATCTCGCAGCAAACAACTCAACCGTCTCGGCCGAGAACAGGTCGGATGCGTACGTGAAGTACATCTGCATCTCACCGGGACGCCCGTCCTCGTTAATCTGTTCGACAGCCGTCAGCTGAAGATCGAACTTCGCCTGCTCGTATCCATCCTCCAGTGCAGAGACCTCCAGGCCAGGTAGCTGCAGCGCCCCCATCGAAATGTTCTGGAAGGTGAGCATGACTTGGAACAGCGGTGTGTAGGCACTCGACCGCTCACGGCCTACCTCCTCCACCAGCCGCTCGAAGGGGATATCCGCGTTACCGAAGGCCGCGAGATCCTTCTCTCGCGCCTGGGTGAGCAGGTCGACGAATGTCGAACCCGAGTCGATCTGCGTGCGCAGGACGAGGGTGTTCACGAACATCCCCACGAGATCGTCGAGCACCCGCTCGCCTCGTCCGGCCACCGGCGTGCCGACCGCGATGTCGGTTGCGCCGCTCAATCGCGACAGCAGAACCGCCAGCGCACTGTGGACGACCATGAACACCGTGGAGTTGTTATCGCGCGCCACCACTCCGATCCGATTGACGGTCTCGGACGGCAGGGTGAACGCGACCGTGCCGCCACGCATCGAGGGACGGGCGGGCCGCGGCCGGTCTGTCGGCAACGCGAGTTGTTCGGGTATCCCAGCCAGCTCTTTCGACCAGTACGCGAGCTGACGGGAGATCACGCTGTCCGGGTCGTTCTCGGAGCCGAGTACCTTCCTCTGCCAGAGGCTGTAGTCGGCGTACTGAACCGGCAGCCGCGCCCAGCCCGGCGCCTGCCCTTCGACGCGGGCCGAATAAGCCACTACGAGGTCACGAGTGAGCGGCGCCATCGAGAATGCGTCGCCACTGATGTGATGGACTACCACGACGAACACATGTTCGGTTGGGCTGAGTTCGAATAGCGCGACCCGCACCGGCACCGTCCGCGTGACGTCGAATCCCGCGGTGGCCACCTCGGTGACGCGGGACACCACGTCAGCCTCTGATACTTGGATGGGCGAGATGTTCTCGATCACCTTGCGCGACGGAACAATCACCTGCGACGGTCCGGCACCGGTGTCCGGATACTTGGTGCGCAGAATCTCGTGCCGTTCGACCACGTCACGCACCGCTGCGCCGAGCGCGGCAACGTCCAACAGTCCGGAGAGGCGGATTGCGACTGGAATGTTGTATGCAGCCGAGATTGGGTCGATCCGGTTGATCACCCACATCCGCTGCTGCGCCAAGGACGCCGGAATGACATCCGGACGCTCCTGCGCCACCAACGCCATTCGCTCGCCGGTGCCGGCGTGTGCTTCGACCCTCAGCGCTAATCCTGCAACCGTCGAAGCTTCGAACAGGGCCCGGACGGGAACCTGCCCGTCGAGTGCCTCGCCTAACCGCGCGGCCACCTGGGTAGCGATCAGAGAGTTGCCGCCGAGTTCGAAGAAGTCGTCGTCCAGTCCGACACGGTCCACGCCGAGTACGTCAGCGAACACTGTCGCTACGGTTTCCTCGATTGGATTCGTCGGCGCACGGAAGGTTCGAGTCTCGAATTCCACGTCCGGCAGTGCCTTACGGTCGATCTTACCGTTGATGTTGAGCGGAAGCGCCTCGAGCACAACCACAGCGGCGGGCACCATGTAGCTCGGCAGATCCTTCGACAGAGACCGCTTCAATTCGTCAGCGTCCACGGTGAAGTCGCGGGCAGGCACGACGTATCCGATCAGCCGGTCACCGGTGTGGGGATCGGTCTTGGCCACGACCACGGCTGCATCGACTGTCTCGTGCCTCCGCAACACCGCCTCGACCTCACCCAGTTCGATGCGGAAGCCGCGAACCTTGACCTGAAAGTCAGCGCGATCGAGGTATACGAGTTCACCGTCCGGGCGCCACGTAACGAGGTCGCCGGTGCGGTACATCCGTGATCCGCAAGGGCCGAAGGGGTTAGCCACAAAGCGCTCCGCAGTGAGGTCAGCCCGTCCGTGGTAACCGCGCGCCAACTGCACACCTGCGAGATACAGCTCCCCGGTGACCCCCGGTGGAGTGGGCATGAGACGGTCGTCGAGCACGAATGTCTGCGTATTCCACTCCGGCCGGCCGATGGGCACGGACGAGGTGTCCTGGTCGGAAACCGCGTGTGCAGTCACCGACACCGCAGCCTCGGTGGGCCCGTACAGATTGAACAGGTCCGCGGTGTTGACCTCGAGGAACGATTGTGCGGTCTCCACGGGCAATGCCTCACCGATGGTGAGTACCCGCCGAACCGAGCTGGGAAGCGACCCGGCTGCCGCGGCCGTCAACATGCTCAGCATCGACGGAACGGTGTGGAGCGTGGTGATCTTCTCATCGCGCAATAGGCGGAGGAGGTAGTTCGGATCCCGATGACCTTCCGGCTCGGCGATCACCAGTCGCGCACCAGAGGTGAGGGCAGACCAGAATTCCCACACCGAGAGGTCGAAGGTGGCTGCGGTCTTGAGCAACACTGCGTCGGAGCCGTCGAACGAATACTGATCCTGCTTCCACAGCAGCTGGTTGACGATGCTCGCATGCGACATCGCCACGCCCTTGGGACGCCCCGTCGATCCGGAGGTGAAGATCACGTACGCGGTATTCGAGGTCCGCAAGGGCGATACCCGGTCCTCGTCGGATACCCGGGCATCCGAGAATGCGGACAAGTCCAGTGTCTCGAGGCTGACCACCTGCGTTCCTCGAGAGGCTACGAATGCGTCGCGATCGGTGGTCAGCACACACACGGGCGCCGCCGACTCGAGTACCTGACGGGTGCGTTCGCCGGGATGATCGGGATCCACCGGCACATACGCGCCGCCTGCCTTCACGACGGCGTACATGGAGATCACCAATTCGACGGACCTGCGCATCGCCAGCGCCACCCTTGACTCCGGCCCCACGCCCTCCGAAATCAACCAGCGGGCAAGGCGATTCACTCGCGCATCGAACTCGCCATACGTCAGAGGCTGCCCGGCGAACACCACAGCGGTACCAAAACCGTTGACCGCGACTGCGGCGTCGAACAAGTCGACCAGGGTGGCCTCGGAGTCGACCGGGTGCGCGGTCTCATTCCACCGAGCCAGAACCAGATCCCGCTCTACAGCATCCAACAAGTCGAGGTCGCCGACCGGCGCAGTCGGCACCGCCACCACAGTCTCGAGAATCCGGAGGAACCGCTCAGCGAAGGTCTGGACAGTCGACTCGTCGAACAGGTCGGTCGCGTAACTGAACGTCGCGGCAATACCTGCCGGCGCGCCCAGGTGGTCGTATGCGTCGGCCAGTACCAACTGCAGGTCGAACTGGGCAATTCCTGGGTCAACGTCAAGCGGTGCAACAGTCAAGCCGGGCAGCTCGAGGTCAGCGCGTGCCAGGTTTTGGAACGAGAAGCCCACTTGGAATATCGGATGACGTGCTGTCGAGCGGGGCGGGTTCAGTACCTCGACCAGCCGCTCGAACGGCACGTCCGCATGCGCGAAAGCCTGCAGATCGGTCTCGCGCATCTGGGTCAACAGCTCCGCAAACGTGAACGCAGGGTCCACCTGCGTGCGGAACACCAGAGTGTTGACGAACATGCCGACCAGGTCGTCCAGCGCCTGCTCCCCGCGGCCCGCAATCGGGGTGCCCACCGCAATGTCGGAGGTACCGGACAGTCGCGCCAGCAAGACCGCCAGAACACCGTGCGCAGCCATGAACAATGTCGCGTTCTGCTGACGCGCGATCTCGCTCAGGCCCTGATGCAACCGCGCATCGATCTCAAATTCGACACGTCCACCACGGAACGACTGGACAGCAGGACGCGGACGATCGGTCGGGAGATCCAGCTGTTCCGATACGCCGTCCAGTGCCTTTTTCCAGTAGTCGATCTGCTCGCCCACAACCGATTGCGGATCGTGTTCTGATCCGAGCACCTTCCGCTGCCACAGCGCGTAGTCCGCATATTGCACAGGCAACAACGACCAACCCGGCGCATGGCCTTCCAGCCGCGCGGCGTACGCGATCATCACGTCCCGCGCAAAGGGAACCATGGAAGATCCGTCAGCTGAGATGTGATGCACCGTGGCGCCCAGCACGAACTCGGACTCACTGAGTTGGAAGAGCCGGATCCGCAACGGAACCTCTGCCGTCACGTCGAACTGTGTGGATACGAACTCGACAAGTGCTCGTTCCAACTCGTCGTGGCGCACCGGTACCGGCGACAGGTCCAGCTCTACCTGGGACGGCTTCACGATGACCTGGGCCGGACCCGAATCAGTTTCCGGGTACACCGTGCGCAGCGATTCGTGGCGCGTCATCACGTCGATAACGGCCGCCTGCAGCGCCGCAACATCCAAGGCGCCCGACAACCGGATCGCCATCGGAATGTTGTATGCCGCCGACTCGGGTTCGAAGCGGTTGAGGAACCACATGCGTTGCTGCGCCAATGACAACGGAATCCGGTCCGGACGCTGCTGCACCACCAGTGGTGCACGCCCACCGTCACCTGCATGACGCTCCACCCGGACAGCAAGAGCCGCCACCGTCGATGCCTCGAACAACGCCCGCACCGGCACCGCCGTCTCCAACGCCGCACCCAACCGCGACACCACCTGCGTCGCGACCAGCGAGTTACCACCCAATTCGAAGAAATCGTCATCGAGCCCCACCCGCTCAACACCGAGCACCTCCGCGAACGTGCCCGCCACGATCTCCTCGACCGGCGTCGACGGCGCCCGGAACACTCGCGCCTCGAACACCGGGACCGGCAAAGCCCGCCGATCCAACTTCCCCGACGTGTTGAGCGGCAACTCCTCGAGTACCACCAACGCCGAAGGCACCATGTATGACGGCAACACCGACATCAGAGCCGACTTCAGCGCATCCGCATCAAACAACGCGCCCCCAGCAGGAACGACGTACCCAACAAGCTGATCCTCCCGTACCAGCACCACCGCCTGCACAACCGAATCCTGAGTCAACAGCGCCGACTCGACCTCACCGAGCTCGATCCGCAGGCCACGCACCTTCACCTGGAAGTCCGTACGCCCCTCGTACACGAGCTCGTGACCCGGCGTCCACCGAACCAGATCGCCAGTGCGATACAACCGTGAACCCGGCACACCATACGGATTCGCCACGAACCGGTCCGCAGTCAGACCTGCGCGACCGCGATACCCCCGAGCCAACGCACCACCGCCGAGATACAACTCACCCGCAACACCCATCGGCACCGGATGCAACCGTGCATCCAACACATACGCCGACGTCCCCGACACCGGCACACCGATCCTCACCGGACCACCCGCCGTCAACTCCGCGAACGTGGAAATGATTGTCGTCTCGGTCGGTCCGTAACCGTTGAGGTAGGTACGACCCGGCGCCCATCGCGACAGCAACTCCGTCGTCGTGGCGTCGCCACCGACCGACACTACCGCCAACTCTTCAGCCTCGGCAGGATCTACGGTCCCCAACACCGCAGGGGTGATGATCGCGTGCGTCACTTGCTCCGCACCGAGCAACTCCGCCAACTCGACACCACCGAGCACCGTCGACGGAACAATCACCAACGTCGCACCCGAAGAGAACGTCACCATCCACTCGAGCACCGACGGATCGAAACTCGGCGCACAAATATGCAAGAACCGCGACGACGAATCGACCCCGTACCGACCGATCGCATCCGACAAAACACCGCTGAGACCACGCTGGGTAACAGCCACCCCCTTCGGGCGACCCGTCGACCCCGACGTGTAGATCACATACGCCGTATTCTCCGCCCGCAGCGGCGCCAACCGATCACCATCGGTCACCGGCGCCGCCGACATCACCTCCCGATCGCCCAGCACCAACCACGGCACCTCGGACGGTAAAGCGCCAAGGAACGCCTCATCCGTCACCCCGACCACAGCACCGGAATCGGAAAGCATATATCGAATCCGATCCTCCGGATGCGCCGGATCCACCGGCACATACGCCGCACCGGTCTTCGCGACAGCCCACACCCCCAGCACCATCTCGTACGACCGCGGATACGCCAAAGCGACAACAGTTTCCGGTCTCGCACCATGCCCGATCAGCAACCGCGCCAACCGGCTCGACTCCTCATCGAGTTCTCGATACGACACCGACCGGCCATCGACCCGAACCGCCACCGCATCCGGCGTCACCGCACACCACGCCGTCAAGATCTCCGGCAACGTCCTCGACACAATCCCGGAATCATCGGCAACCCGCGTCAGCGCATCGAACTCCACCCCGGACAACATCGCGATGTCCCCGACCACAGCCGACGGATTCGACACCACAGCCTCGAGGATCCGCGCAAACCGGTCCGCGAACGAGATCACCGTCGACTCGTCGAACAAATCCGTCGCATACGTGAACTGCACCGACAACCCCGCCGCCGCACCGGACTCACCAATCGACTCGGTGATCGTGACCTGCAGATCGAACTTCGCCACCGCCGCATCGAACTCGACACCCGAAATCGTCAATCCCGGCAACTCGAACGTGCTCCGACCCACGTTCTGGAACGCCAACGCCACCTGGAACAACGGATGCCGCGCCTGCGACCGCTCCGGATCAAGCACCTCCACCAACCGCTCGAACGGCACATCACTGT
>RRBB01000278.1:0-12413 GCA_006543605.1 Rhodococcus sp. WS4 | reverse complement strand
CATCACGGCAGTGCTCTGTCGGCACGACCCACCCGCCACCCTCTTCCGAAGTCCGATCAGACCTGTGAATTCCCATGAACTCTCGTGAGTATCGCCAATGGCGCCAAAGGCGCCGCGCCGCCTGGATCGAAGCCAACCGCACACGCAGCCACCCTGATGCCGAGGCGGAGCACCTCATCGAGTTCGCCAGGACGTGGGCACCGTACGGGGGTGCTGCCGAAGAGGAAATACTTGTGCACTTCGGCATGACAACATCCCGGTTCATCGAGCGATTGTGGCAGGTGATCCCCGAATCGAACTGTGCCCAAAACGAGATACGCAATTTGGCGAACGCATACCCTCACCAACGGACCGGCCACCTGGACCGCTGACCGTCCGCCTGCCCGTTCTGATTTTCACTCAGAACGCATTCGAGAACTCGTGACGACGGGCCGTGCGCTCTGGAGAGGTAGGGGTGGGCTCCTGGTTGGGTCAGCGATGAAAAGTCGCTGCCCGTACCCAGGAGCCCACCATGTCATCATCGTCCATCGCACCGTGTCCGTCGTGCCCACCCTGCTCGCCGGGGCATCGGTGTGCGGTGTATTCGTCCTCCTCGTTGACCGACGAGCAGTGGGCGGTGCTGGAACCGTTGCTGCCGCCGCCGGGCAACACCACCGGTCGTGGTGGCAGACCCGAAAAGTATTGCCGACGGCTGATTCTGGATGCGATTCTCTACGTGGTTCGTGGTGGGATCGCGTGGCGGCAGTTGCCGGTGGATTTCCCGCCTGCGTCGACGGTGTATGGGATCTTTGCCCGCTGGGTCCACGCCGGGGTGTGGCGGCGCATCCACGACGCGCTGCGCGATCGGCTGCGTGTGCGAAGCGGCCGGGACCGCTGCCCGACCGCGGCGATCATCGACTCGCAGACCGTGCCCGGCGCCGACACCGTGCCCCGATCCCGTCGCGGATGGGACGGCGGGAAACGAACGAACGGGGTCAAGCGCCACGTCGCCGTGGATGTGACCGGGCTGCTGCTCGGTGTGGTGGTGACCGCCGCGTCGATCCAGGACCGCGACGCCGCCCACCGGCTGCTCGCCGCGCTGCGCGGCAGCTTCTCCACCATCCGACTCATCTGGGCCGACGGCGGCTACCCCGGACGACTGCTCGGTTGGGCGAAACGCGTTCTTGCCCTTCGGGTCGAGATCATCAAACGCTGCCCCGGCAGCACCGGATTCCACGTGCGTCCCCGGGTCTGGGTGGTCGAACGCACCTTCGGCTGGATCGTCAAACACCGTCGGTGTGTCCGCGCCTACGAGAATCGACCCGACCACCACGAGGCCGTCATTCACATCGCCATGATCGGTGTCATGATCCGACGCCTCGCGCGGACGTGACCAGTTTCCGAATGCGTTCTGAAACAGCCCCGTTCCTCATCGGCATGGTGGTCGGTGGTGCTGTGCTCGGCGGACTCGTGGGCGCGGCCGGTGCCGTGTTCGGATGGCGACTCGGACGTCACCGGCAGGTTTGACGCCAAATTCCTGGTCAGATCTTCGATACTGAAGACTCGGGACGACGGAGGGCGGAGGACGGATGATCAGGTTCACGGGCCCGTACGCGGAACCAGCGGCGACGAGCTCCGCCGCGACGGTCGCTAGCGGACGACGGTTCCGCAAGCGGATCGTCCACCGGTGCGGCCGGCCCAGCGGAGTCATTTCTGGTGGCGAAGTTTCCACCCGCTGAGGGCAACCAGTCCAGCTACTCCAGCCCCTATTGCTGCACTCACGAGCGGTAGAAGCCACCAGATCACATCTGCTGTTCGGAACTGGACGGAGGAGACTTCGGTCAGACTCTCGGGAAGGAAGCTCGCCGGAAATCCAAAGGGCAGGGCAAGTATCGCGACGGCAGCAAGCAAGCCGAGCACCAATCCGAGAACAGCAAACAGCACCATGAGTGCGCCAGGACCCGTGTCCTCGTCGCGAGAGATGTTCCATCCCAACCATGCGAGAACAGCTCCGACCAATGCCCCTAGTACGGCGCCGACAACACAGAAGAAGCCGCCCACAGTAGTGAGGGACGGTATCCAGGGATCCTGTAGACGCCCGGTGGAATAGATCGCGATCCCTGCCTCGAACGTACTGAAACTAGGCGGATCCATCCACCTCCACGCGACGGTAAACATAAGCCCCGCTAGTACACCGAAGCCGCTCGTGAGCACGATCACTGACCAGCGCGACAGGAGTTTGTCCGGCTTGATTGTTGCCATCTCCGAAAGTTTGTCAGACGCGCTGCAGGACTTCTGGCCTTCGCCCCGTAAAGCTGCCGCGGCTCAGCCGACGATAATCGCCGTCCGGTAGCGGACTGCTGGGCGGCACGGATCGTCCAAATGTTGAGTGCCCAGCCCATCCCACAAGCGGATCCTTGACCGGTCAGCGATCCCGAAGCGGGCCGCACTGGGGCGAGGCTGAAGCCTTCAGATTGCTCGTTGCGGTTCGTGGCGTGTCACGGGTTGCTGCACGCGCTGAAGGGTGACGTGCCCGAGGGCGAGCAGGCCAGCCATTGCCGACTCAACGATCAGCCCGAACACGGGTCCAGCCCGTTGTCGAGGTCTGTCGACAATCACACGGTGCGACTGCCGAAATGCCATCACGTCTAGCTTGTACAGTACAGTCTACGAGAAGGGGCTTTTCGCGGGTTGAGAGGGCGGCAGATCGCATGGGACTGGAGGGTGGCGTGGTGGTGTCCGAGTCCGAGACGACGGCCAAGATTCTCGACGCCGCGCAGGCGCTTTTCTTGCGGGACGGATACGCGGGGGTCAACCTCGATCGGATCGCGAAGTCGGCGGGAGTGGCACGCCAGACGTTGTACAACCGCTTCGGCAGCAAGGAATCCGTCTTCCGCTCGATGCTGGATCGGCACTGGTCGAAGTTGTTGCAGACCGGGCGCATCGACGATCTGGTGGACAGCGCGCCGCAGTCGGCGGAAGCAGTACTAAGGCGCTTCGCCCAGGCGATCCTCGCGTTCGTGGCCGAGACCGACCAAGTGAGCTTCATCCGCCTGGTGGTGGCCGAATCTCGGCGACTGCCGTGGATAGCCGAGGAGTTCTACCGGGCCGGCAAGGAGCCTCTGCTGAAGGCGCTGGTCGGCCAACTCGACCGATTGGTCACCGACGGACACATCGAATGCCGCTCGACCGAGTTGGCCGCCCACCAGTTCTTCGGGCTACTCCAGGAAGTGACGTTGTGGCCTCAGGTCATGGGCATCGTCGAGTTCGTCACGGATCTCCCGCCCGCCGACGAGATTGTCGAGGAGTCGGTCGCCACCTTCATGGCGCGGTACGCGCCCGCTGCGGGATAACTGCCGCCGACGCGTCACCAGGCGAGATCTCCTCGAGGGTCCGCCCGGTGGTGGCAACACCGAACCCCACGGTGACGACCGCAGCAACCGCCAGGGCTGCGGCGACGAGGGTGAATACCGCTCCGGCGCCGCTGTGTTCGAGCATGGGAATCAGATAGAGCGGCGCGGCGGCGGTCGACAGACGTCCCAGTGAATAGAGCCAGCCTGTGGCGGTGGTCCGGATGGCGGTCGGGTATTGCTCGAGCTGATACACGTGGGTGACATTCGACATCAGGTTCGCGATCACCGTGAACGTGAAACCCCACAGCACGATCCACACAGGTGTGACGGCATTTCCGTAGGCCAGGCCGAGCGCGGCCATCACGACCAGCGAGCCACCGAGAAGCCATTTGCGCTCGAACCTGTCCATGACGAGCATCGAGAGCAGTGAGCCGACCGGGTATCCGACGAAGGCGAGCGAGACATACAGCAGGGAATTGGTGACACTGATTCCCTTACCCGTCAATACGAGCGTCGCAACGCTACTGAATCCGTGGTACCCGACGACGGCCAGAATCCAGACGATCGCCATCGTGATGGTGCGGCGCAACAGCGGCTTCCGCAGCATCGCGGACGCGCTCACCGGTCCGGTGCTCACGGGAGAGATTGCCTCGTCCTCGGCCGGGGCGGCCCAGCCCTCCGTACGTGCGGCATCCTCGAGTTCGCGGGTGACGGCTTCGGCTTCGTCTGTCCGGCCGACGGATTCGAGCCAGCGCGGCGACTCGGGTAGGTGCCGCCGCAGGACGAAGGTGATCAGGGCGCCGAGCGCACCCAGGGCGAACATCCATCGCCAGCCGTCGATCCCGAGCGGGCTGGCATCGACAACGATCATGCCGACGAACCCGACGACAGGGACCGCGGTGTACGAGAGCGTGAAGGCCCACGCCACGAAGTAGCCGCGTCGTTTCGACGGCAGGATGTCGCCGAGGAAGGAGTCGGTGACGGGCAGTTCGCCGCCGAGTCCGACGCCCGCGATGAAACGACACAGCACCAGCATCCACAGATCGGTGGAGAAGGCGGCTAATAGCGTGAACACCGAGTACAAGCCAAGGGTGATCATGTACGCGCGCCGGCGGCCGAGACGATCAGCGATCCGGCCGATCAGGACGGCGCCGACGAAGGCGCCGACGAACGCCGAGGCCAGCACCAGCGACAGGTCGAAGCCGGTGAGCGCGAACTTGGTCTTCAAGGTGGCCGCCAGTACACCGGCGAGGAACAGTTCGTAGATCTCGAAGAAGTTGCCCAACGCAATGATGGCGATGATCTTCTTGTGCCGCCGGGTGACCGGGAGGCGATTCAGCCGGGCGGCGATGGTCAAGGGAACGCCGGGGCTAGGGGTATGTGTATCCATGGCTCCTCGATGGGGTTCGTGCGGAAACGTCAGCGAACTGGCCATTGCCGGCCTGGGCTCTGGCGACCGCTACCGATAGGGGTGTACTGTACAGTCCAATCTAACTTTGGTCGAGGCTTGACAGCGTTATGGAGGACGAGGGCGACATGGAGTACTCCTGGGAGAAGATGACCGCGGAGCAATTGCGAGAGCGGGCGGGACTCGACGGTCTGGTGCTGCTCCCGGTCGGATCGATCGAGCAACACGGCCCCCACCTGCCCACCGGGGTGGACGCGCTGCTCGCCACCGAGGCGGCGAACAGAGTCGCAGCCCAACTGGCGGAGAGCCTTTCCGTCGTCGTCGCACCGACACTGTGGTGGGGGCTAGCGGAACACCACATGCGTTTCGGCGGCACGCTGACCCTGAGCCTGCCCACATACCACGCCGTGCTCCGGGACGTCTGCCGGTCGATCATGCGCGCCGGATTCACCCGGATCGCGATAGTGAACGGGCACGGCGGGAACATCTCGGCGCTCAATGCCATCGTCAACGAACTGACCGCGGAACTGCCCGTCACTATCGCCGTGACGACGTACCTGACCGCGGCGGCGGACGACGTCGCGGACATCCTGGAGGGGCAGAGCGGCGTGATGCACGCGTGTGAGGGGGAGACTTCCATGATGCTCGCCGCGCACCCCGAGCTAGTGGTCCTGGGCCGCCTCTCCGACGCACACGGCCCCGAATGCGGACTGCAATCCGACAACGTCCCCGTGTACCTCTGGCGCTCCTTCGAGGAGATCACCGAATCCGGTGTGGCCGGCGACGCACGACTCGCCACGGCCGACAAGGGCGAGAAACTGTTGGCGGTGTGCGCACAGCGACTCGCTGACCTGCTCGCGGCGCCGGAAACCTGGCACCGAAACGCCACCATCGACCGCCGGGCCGCCGCAACGAGCGTAGGGAGCTAATCGTGTCCGGAACATCAGCGCACTGGACGGTAGGGGACGCGACCATCGGTCGCGTCGACGAAGTCGTACTCGAAGGGCAGGGCCGCTGGCTCCTGCCCGACGCCACAGCCGAACTTGTGGCCGGCCAACCGTGGCTGGACCCGTCGGCCACCGACGACGGCGGCGACATCCGCCTGTCGGTGCATAGCTTCGTCGTGGACATCGCCGGAATCCGCATCGTCATCGACACCGGTATCGGCAACGGCAAGGTCCGGGACAACCCGGCGTGGAACAACCTCGCAGGCGACTACCTGCCGCGACTGGGCGACGCCGGGTTCGACCCGGATTCGGTCGACCTCGTGATCAACACGCACATCCACCGCGATCACGTCGGGTGGAACACCACCTTGCGCGACGGGGAGTGGGAGCCGACCTTCCCGAATGCCCGCTACCTCGTCGCTCGCACCGAATGGGACTACTGGTCGGCGGCAGCGCTGACCGAAGACCAGCAGCGAATGTTCGCCGATTCGATCACCCCGGTCCGCCTGGCCGGTCAATACGAACTCGTCGACGCCGAAACGCATGTCGAGATCGCCGACGGAGTCGAACTGCTCCCCACTCCGGGCCACACCCCGGGGCACGTATCGGTCCGGATCAGCTCCGGCGGCGAGACCGCGTTAGTGACCGGGGACTTCCTCCACCACCCCATCCAGCTCGCCCACCCTCGCCTGTGCTGCGGAGTGGACGTCGATCCGGCTGTGTCGGAACGCACACGAGAGACTACGCTGTCGAGCATCGCTGACACTGAAACCCTGCTTCTCGGAAGCCATTTCACCCACCCCACCGCCGGGCGCGTGCGCAGCACCGCATCAGGTTTCGTGCTCGTCCCGACCGCCGCGAGCAGGTAGGAATTTCATCCCACAACGAAGGATCTCGCCATGACCACACGCACCGAGATCGTGAGCACGCCCCAGCCGTGGCGGCTGCCGTCACCGGCATCCGCGGTGTCCTGAGCGCGCTCGACGACGTCGACAACGCGGAGACTCCGCCGGCTGGACGCGTTGGAGATGGGGATCTGGTCCCGCACCCGCGACGACCAGGATCTTTCGGCGCTGGTGCACCACTCGGACCGTGGCGTGCAAGGCGGATTCCAGCGGTCGTCGCAACACGCACAGATTGGCAGAAGCATAGTGCAGCTCCGATTGAGGATCCGTCACTGGTCAGTATTGGCGGACGAGTTCGGGGTGGCGGGCACGGAGATAGAGTCCGCCGAACGTCGGACATTCGTCGGCGATCCACGTCCACGCTCGCTGGTCCCACTCGGCCAACTCGCTGAGGGCGTCCGCGACCGTGGTCGTCCCGTTCGAGCTCTTGCGTAGTACGACGGTGGGGTCGTCCCAGTCGATCGCGGCGGCCCTCGTGTCGAGGGGACTGTGTCGGGCGATGATGTCGGCGTCGATCGTCTCGGAGAACCGTCCGTGCTGGATCGCGCGTTGGAAGTCGTTGTCGACGGCAGTGGCGATGTCCAGCGACGCGACAAGCCAGGTGCGCGGCGCCGCGGTCGAGGCGACCAGTACGGCGGCAACGGGTATCGGATCGCGCCCAGTTGATGAGCGGACGCCGCCGAGCACCACGGCGGTGTCGTCGTCCTCGACCACCGCAACGGGAGCACCGTCTACGCCCAGGCTGCAGCTCCCGCTCCGGTAAGTGAATGCGGGATCGCCGCTGTGCGAGAGCAGGTGGTCGAGTAGTTGACCGGTGGATCGCCGTGCGATCGTCCATCGATCCTGGCGGGCGATGCCGTCCACGAGCTGGCTGACGGCGCCGATGACGTGTTGGCGTCGTGGATCGGCGAGTCGATTCCTCATGGGCGCATCACCGCCACCTCCATGAGGACCCCGGTCTCGATGCATCCGGTGGTGTCGAGGTTGTTGGCGAACCACTTGGGACTCGCGTGGATATGCCGCAGCAGCCTCGCGTCGGGGATCGGTTGCCACTGGCCGGCGGTCTGCTGGTATTCGACGATTTCCAACTGTAGGTCGACAACGAGTCCCGTCGTGGGGTGTATTCGATCGGGCACGGCCGGCCCGTGAAGGGTGCCGGAGAAATAGCCGAACACGGCGTCTACCTGCGGTGTGTCGGTGGTGGGCCAGTAGGCCTCGATCCCGCCAGCAGTGATGAGGTGGGTCCGTCGGCTCCAGCGGGCACCGTCAGGCAGTGACCTCCCTCGTTCGGATGCCGACTCGATGAAGGTCAATGCCCACGTGGTGTCGTATCCGACGACGGGAGGGATACCGCAGCATTCGATCTCCCAGTTCTCGACGAACACGGAGATGAGGTCGGCGCGTGTGGGGACTGGTGTCGGTTCGGTGAACCTGTGCATGTCAGGCCCCGAGTACTCGGGAACCGCGGCACGAACGCCGCGGACTCGGGGTCACCTCCGACCACTATCACGGACCAACAGGCATCCGGTCAAGGATGGTTGAGCGGGATCGAATGCCGACGGTCGAAGATGGTGCAGTCTGGGCTGCCAGAGGCGCCGAGTGGAAGGGCGACTTCCAGGAATAGCCCTCGACTGGCGTTCGGCAATAGGCAGCGGTGTTTCAGCCGAGTGTGGGGCCGGCCCCATCTGCCTGTGGGAGGTGGGTGTGCTGGAGTTCGGTGTTGATGCGTCGGGCCTCGGCGAGTTGGTCTTCGAGGATGATGATGCGGCACGCGGATTCGAGTGCGGTGCCCTGGTCGATCAGTTCGCGGGCGCGGGCGGCGATGCGGAGTTGGTATCGGGAGTAGCGGCGGTGGCCGCCCTCTGAGCGTCCGGGGGTGAGGAGCTTCGCGGCGTCGAGGCTGCGGAGGAATGCTTGTGTGACGCCGAGGATCTCGGCGGCGTGGCCCATGCTGTAGGCCGGGTAGTCCTCGTCGTCGAACTTCCCGGCCGGGCTGCGGTCGGGCGAATCTTCCTGAATGGGGTGACACCTTTCAACGGACAGGGCCCCCGGCGCCGTGAGGCACCGGGGGCCGGTTTCATTTCCTTGTTCACTGCACTTTTTCCGGCGTTCGGGCTGTTCTTGCTGCCCGGTCGCCGGCCGGAGGTGCCGGGGCCTTACACACTCAGATCAACCCTTACCCGACACATCCTGGTCTTGCGGTACTGCTCTGCGGGCAGTTCATTCTCTCCCGCACCTCGTGAACTCTTTCCTTGCGACGACAGGAACTCTACAACGGCTTCACCTCAATGTCTACTCCAGCGACTGTAGAATTTCTGGAGTGGGTTGACCAGGGATTTTCATACGAACCCGGGAGTCCGGGGGTGGTTCCGTCGACGTCGACGGGCGGCCCCTCGACGGCTCCGTAACGGGATCGCCGAGCGGGTCCTCATTCGGGAAGCGACTCGATGTCAGTATCGATCTCAATCATTGACTGTGTCAGCCGACCGCAATATTGACTGGTCCTCAGGGACGGGCAGCACTTCGATCGAGTGAAGCGCCAAGAGCTGCTCTACGCAGCTGCGGGATGCCCCCACGTATGTCGTCATGAGATCGATGTCTGAGCCAACACACCATGCGGCATCTCTGGGCCACCACAGATTCGGCCTCAACGAAGCGATCGAAGGGCCGATCGAAGAAGCGATGCGGCCAATCGGTCCAGTGAACACATGAAACGGCCGCTTCCCCACCTTCGTCGGCCGTGAAGTGACGCCGCAGAAAGACTCGACCATGTTGTCGAGCGCTGTAAAGGCGAAGAAACAGACATCGGGAGTCGTGGTGTGACCGGCCAGCACCTTCGCCAATTCCACGGCTTCGTTGACTCTCAATTCCCCAGGCCAAGGAGGATCTGCCCAAATTCGCGACGACTCACTGACGCCCCGAACGATGGAATCCCACTCCATCGCGGGATGGGACACGGCACCGCTCAGGGCCGTGACCTCGTTCCAGCGGAGGGGCCGTTCCCCCGAACCGTCAGGCGCATATGCGGTCCATGCAGGGTGAAAGATCCGGCAGTACGACTCGAACCCAGTCGGGACTATCGAGCCCACAGTATGTGCCCGGAACGGAGCCAGACGTTGGGCTATCCACCTCGACTCCACCTCGGCGGTCTCAGCCAGCTCAGATGCGTCCCATTGGGAACCCGTCCCTGGTTCTTTCGCGTCGGCCACAGGAACAACGGTAGTCACGTCCGACGATGGTGAGCCGATAAACGAACGGCGGATTCTGGCGGTCATCGCAACAGCAGTCGTTCCATCTCTTCGATGGGTGTGCGAAATTCTAGCCGTTTCCGCGGGCGCTCATTGAGTTGCCGTGACACCCACTCCAGGTCCGCTTTCGAGTGCACACTCAGGTCCGAGCCTTTGGGAAAGTACTGACGGAGTATGCCGTTCGTGTTCTCGTTGGTCCCGCGCTGCCAGGGTGCGTGGGGATCACAGAAGTAGATGTCGATCCCGGTGGCCGCGCTGACGCTCTTCCAGTCCCGCATCTTGCGAACCCTGGTCCCACGTCAAGGTTCGGCGCAGGCTCGTGGGCAGCGTCTCGAGCTGTTCGGTCAACGCGGGTGCGGTGTGCTCGGGCTTGTATCCGTCGGGCAGATGAACGAGCATGACGGTGCCGGTGGAACGTTCGACGAGTGTGCCGATTGCGCTCAGATTCCGTTTGCCGATAATGAGATCACCCTCCCAATGTCCCGGTACTGCACGGTCTTTCACGTCTTTGGGGCGGTCCGCGATGTTGGCCATGTCGGGGATCCGGTTCTTGCGCTGGCCGGCCTTGCGGCTGGGTCGGCGCAGCCCACGTCCGGTCCGCAGCGATCGGGTGAGGGTGTGTTCGAGTCCGCCGCGCGAGGGTTGGTAGAGCGATTGGTAGATGGTCTCGGTGCTCACCCGCATCTGTGGATCGTCGGGGAAATCGAGTCGGAGGCGGCCCGCGATCTGCTCGGGTGAATGGCGCTCGGTCAGGGATTTCTCGACCGTCTCGCGCAGCGGCGGATGGGTGGCGAGCTTGGACGGCTTGGGCCGCGAGGCCCGATGGTAGGCGGCTGCGTGAGCCGATCTGGCTCGGTACCGCCCGGAGGTTTCACGATTGCGGGCGATCTCGCGTGAGATCGTCGACGGACTCCGGTTCAGGGCTTTCGCGATGTCACGAAGCGTGTGACCTGCGGCGATGCCGATGGCGATCTCTTCCCGTTCCGCGAACGTCAAACACCGGCCCTTGAGGTTGCGGCCACGCCGGGGACGCACCCCACCGCAGGCCGCAAGCCACCGAGCGCCCTGTTTGCGATACGACCCGGCCGCCTCGGCCGCGTCCGTGATGAACTCACCCGCAGCCATCCCTGCCCAGAACGTTTGAAAGATCTCCGGAACCATCCGATGAGAATATTTCACCATGTGCAACACCCTTTGATCAGTGGTGTTGCGATCACCGCACGAACCCAAGGAACCCTCACTGGCTCGTCCCGAAAGCCGACCGTTGACCGGAACTCGCTGACCAGCGCAGTCCCAGTACCCGTCCGGTGACATTCCCATTGCCGGGGCGCCAAACGGAGAGCGAATGCAACCCCGCGAGTCGGTAACGCGGTGGGGCAGGCCACCGCTTTATTCCCCAACTTGTCGAGAATCGATCGATCTTCGACACGCTCTTTCTGGTTTCGGCTGAGGCTCATCGCAGGACGCCGGACCGACCCCGGACCAATCGTGTTGAGTCGGATGGCGTGGATTATTCGGTGGTCGGGTCGGTCGGGGGTAGGTGGGGAAAGCGGGTGGTCAGCTCCTCATCGACCCAGGACAGTCGGGGGGTGAGGGCGTCGCGTCGGTCCCGTGGGGTGTGGTCGCGGACGTGTTCGAGGACCTGACGCAGGTGTTGGAGGACCATCGGGGAGGTGCGGGCGGTGGCGATGATGTCGTCGACGGCGACGCGGACGAAGGTGCCCCACTCGGGAACTCGCACGAGGAGTCGGTCGGTGCCGTCGTGGTCGGTGAATCGCATCGGCGCGAGCGGTATGTCGGCGGCCCGTGTGAGCAGGTCGCCGAGTTCGTCGAGTGCTTGGACGGCGGTGGCGGGGTCGTTGATCGCCGGGGACAGGGCGCGCAGGGCGATGTCGGCGAGGAGCCGGAAGGCGAGCAGCGGGTCCTGTTCGAAGGTGCGTTCGGTGCCGACATCCAGTGCGGCGAGGATGGTGGCCTCCGGAATCGGTGCGCCGTGGATGTCGGCGATTGGTGTGCCGTGGTACAGGGTGGCGCCGGGGGTGTGGCGGATCACGACGACGGCGTTCGCGGTGCGGGCGGCGGCGAGGAGCCGGTCCTCGTCGACGCGTTGGAGCACGGCGGGCGGGTGTGGCCAGGTGATCGTCGCCTGCCGCGGCGGCAACGGTGCCGGCGGCGATCCGGCACCGCTGATGGCGGCGAGGTCGAGCAGGACGGTACGTCCTGGGGCGGCGATCGAGTTCAGGGCCGGGGACAGCTGGATGGCGGCGAAGGCGCGGAATTGCAGGGCGCGCAGCATCCCGAGCATCACGAGCACGAGCAGCATCGCGGCGGCCGGGACGACGAGCGAGGTGTCGTTGTCGTGGCCGATGGTGAAGGCGGCGGTGATGCAGAACGCGACCAGGCCGACGGTGATGGCGAAGGTCCGCCACACGATCGGTGCGTCCCGGAACAGGGTCAGGCGGGGGGTGAAGGTGGTGGCGACCCATTGCACGACGAGGAAGAGCAGCGAGAAGACCAGTGCCACCGCCGCGACCAGACCGACGGCGGTGGCACTGGTCTTCTCGCTGCTCTTC
>RRBB01000277.1:0-12464 GCA_006543605.1 Rhodococcus sp. WS4 | reverse complement strand
CTCCAGTCGTTGTCGGCCCCGAAACCCGCCGCGGCACCGGCCAAACGCGCCGGCAGGAAGGTGCCCGCGGGAGTGAGCGTCACCATCCACGCCGGGGCCGACAACGACTGGAGCGTCACCGTCGCCCACGGCGCGAAGCGTCCCGGCAAGGCCGTTCCCGTGTCGCCGGATGCCGTCGAGCGCGCGGTCCGGGAACTCGGGGAGGAGACCGCGATCGAGGCGGTCGAGTCGATCATCGTCGCCGCACGCAACCTCGCGGCCGCCCGGGTCGACGAGCTGAGCCGGCAACTCGAGGACGCACGCAAAGCGCTGGAGGCGCTCGGCGCCGTCGACTAGCTCCCGGGTGAGCAACGGTCGCGGTCCCTACATCGGCATTCCCCCACGCAGGGCTTGTGCGGGTGGGATTCTTATGGGGAGACACGCGGCCGTCGGGGCTCATCCGGGAAGGTTCGAAAAATGTTGAAACGATTCGCGGCGGTTGTTGCGGCGACAGCGGGAATTCTGGGATTCGTTGCGGCGGGGTCCGCGACAGCAGCTCCGGCCGCCGTCTTGGGGGGCGGTTCGGGGATCGTGGTGAACGACGAACTTGTCTGTTCGCTCACCACCATCGGGCACGACAACGCGGGCCGGCTCGTCGGACTGACGGCCGGCCACTGCGGTGAGGCGGGCTCGTACGTGGTGCCGGAGGCCAACCAGGACGCCGGCATCGTCGGCGAGTTCGTCGTCTCCAATCCCGCCCTCGACTACGCGGTGATCCAGTTCGATCCCAAGAAGGTCGTCCCGGTCAACCGGGTCGGCGGAGTCACCATCACGCAGATCGGCGCACCCGCGGGCTTCCCGCAGGTGGCGTGCAAGGAAGGCCGCACCACGGGAAACACGTGCGGCATCGTCTACGGCGACCTCATGCAGACGGGGGAGACGTGGACCCAGGCCTGCGTGATCGAGGGTGATTCCGGCGCACCGATGGTCGTGGGTACGACCCTGGTGGCCATGGTCAACGCCTACCTCGCGGCACCGTGCATCGGACCGGAGATCGGCACCAACCTCAATTCGATCGTCGCCGACATGAACGCGAGCGGCGGTCCCGGCGCCGGGTTCCGGCCCATTTAGGCCCTCCGGGCTCGTGAGTGGTGAGCGAGTCTCTGGACTCGTCAACCACTCACGAGCGCGAAGCGCCTACCCGCAGACCGCTCCACCCGAGGCGGAACCGACGAGCTTCGTGTACTTGGCGAGGACCCCGCGGGTGTAGCGCGGGGGCAGGGGCTCCCACCCGTTCTTCCGGCCGGCCAGTTCCTCTTCGTCGACGAGCAGTTCCAGCGTGCCTGTTCCGACGTCCAATCGGATCTGGTCGCCGTCGCGGACGAAGGCGATCGGACCACCGTCGACGGCCTCCGGCGCCACGTGGCCGACGCACAGTCCGGTGGTGCCGCCGGAGAATCGGCCGTCGGTGAGCAGCAGTACGTCCTTGCCCAGTCCGGCGCCCTTGATGGCCCCGGTGATCGCGAGCATTTCACGCATGCCGGGACCGCCCTTGGGACCCTCGTAGCGGATGACCACGACGTCGCCGTTCGTGATGGTGCCGTCCTCGAGGGCGTCCATCGCGGCCCGTTCCCGTTCGAAGACGCGGGCGGTGCCGGTGAAGACGTCGGAGTCGAAGCCGGCCGACTTCACCACCGCGCCGCCGGGGGCGAGGGAACCCTTGAGGATCGTGATGCCGCCGGTCGGATGGATGGGTGAGTTCATGGCGCGGAGCACTTTGCCGTCCGGGTCGGGGGGCGCGATGTCCGCCAGGTTCTCGGCCATGGTCTTCCCGGTGACGGTGAGGCAGTCGCCGTGCAGCATCCCGGCGTCGAGCAGCGCCTTCATGATGACGGGGACGCCGCCGATGTGGTCGACGTCCTTCATCACGTGCTTGCCGAACGGTTTGACGTCCGCGAGGTGCGGGACGCGGGCGCCGACGCGGGAGAAGTCGTCGAGGGTCAGTTCCACATCCGCTTCGCTCGCGATCGCCAGTAGGTGCAGGACGGCGTTGGTGGACCCGCCGAATGCCATGACCACGGCGATGGCGTTCTCGAACGCCTCCTTGGTGAGGATGTCCCGGGCGGTGATGCCGCGGCGGAGCAGTTCGACGACGGCTTCGCCGCTGCGCCTCGCGAATCCGTCGCGACGACGGTCGGTGGCGGGCGGGGACGCGCTGCCGGGCAGCGACATGCCGAGTGCCTCGGCGGCGCTGGCCATGGTGTTCGCGGTGTACATCCCGCCGCACGCGCCTTCACCGGGACAGATGGCGCGCTCGATGGCGTCGACGTCCTCACGGCTCATCAGGCCACGGGAGCAGGCGCCCACCGCCTCGAACGCGTCGATGATGGTGACGTCGCGTTCGGTTCCGTCGGACATTTTGGCGATACCCGGCAGGATCGAGCCGGCGTAGAGGAACACGCTCGCGAGGTCGAGGCGGGCAGCGGCCATCAGCATGCCGGGCAGCGACTTGTCGCAACCGGCGAGCAGGACCGATCCGTCGAGGCGTTCGGCCTGCATCACCGTTTCCACACTGTCGGCGATCACCTCACGGGAGACGAGGGAGAAGTGCATGCCCTCGTGTCCCATAGAGATGCCGTCGGACACGGAGATGGTGCCGAACTCGAGGGGATACCCGCCTGCGGCGTGGACGCCGTCCTTGACGGCCTTCGCGAGCCGGTCGAGCGACAGGTTGCAGGGGGTGATCTCGTTCCAGGAGGACGCCACGCCGATCTGGGATTTTCCCCAGTCGTCGTCGCCCATCCCCACCGCACGGAGCATTCCGCGCGCTGCGGTCTTCTCCAGTCCGTCGGTGACGTCGCGGCTGCGGGGTTTCGGATCCGGGGTACTCATGTGTCCCAGCGTAGGCGGGACCCTCGGCGGCGGTTGGTTAAATGCGTTGCCGGGGATCACGACCGGTCAGGGCGATCAGGCGATCCTGTAGCGGCGCGTCGGCGGGAACGTCGACGGGGTCGTCGAACAGCCCGCTCTCGGACAGCATCTCGCGTTGGCTGTCGAGATCCGACCAGACGCCGGCGACGAGTTGCGGGTCGAGCGTGTCGTCGGATCCGGTGGCCTTGGCGAGGTCCCACGCGTGGATGGTGACGTCGGCGATCTGCTGCCGGAGATAGGGCTCGAGCGGCACCGTGCCGTAGGACAGGTGCACCGGCGTCTGCGGGTCCGTCGACGACCATGCCCGGATGGCCGCGTCGGAGTAGCGCTGCCATTCCGACCGCATGTCTCCGTGCAGGGGCTCGATGTCCGGGGTCGCTTCGCCGACCGTCTTCCCGGCGAGCAGCGGCGGAACCCATTGCTGCTCCTCGATGACGTGCCGCACCAGTTGGGTGACGTCCCATTCGCGGTCCGGCGTGGGCGCCGACCAGTCGGTGATCGCGGCGACCCGGGCGCCGAACTCGCGGTGGGCGATGCGCCCGAGTTCGATCCAGTCGAATGCCATGCCCTCAGGGTAGAGCCCGCGGGGTCACGATCAGCTCGATTCCAAACGATGCACCTGTCGGGGTGCTCGGGAAGGATGGGCGCATGACCAACATCCCCACCGTGCAGTTGTCCGAAGGCTTCACCGTCAGTGCGCAGGGCTACGGCGCCATGTCCGTCGCGCCCGTCTACGGCCCCGTCGATCCCGCGGAGGCGCTGGCGACCCTCCACCACGCCATCGACATCGGCGTGACATTTATCGACACGGCCAACGTCTACGGCGACGGCGCGAGTGAGATCGCGGTGGGTACGGTGCTGAAGGAACGCCGCGACGAGGTGCAGTTGGCCACCAAGTTCGGGCTCGTCGGCAACATCGCGAACGGTCAGCGCAGCATCAACGGCAAGCCCGAGTACGTGGCGCAGGCCCTCGACGAGTCGCTGAACCGGCTCGGTGTCGACACCGTCGATCTCTACTACTTGCACCGCGTCGACCCCGAGGTGCCGATCGAGGACACCGTCGGCGCGATCGCGGAACAGGTGAAGGCCGGGAAGGTCCGCAACATCGGACTGTCGGAGGCCACCGGCGACGAGCTCCGGCGTGCGTCGCGCGTGCACCCCATCGCCGCGATTCAGAGCGAGTGGAGCATCTGGAGTCGCGACGTCGAGAAGCACGTGGTCCTCGCAGCGGCGGAACTGGGCATCGGGTTCGTGCCGTACTCCCCGGTCGGCCGGGGCTTCCTCACCGGAACGTACGACCCGGCCGCGGTGGGCGACAAGGATCTGCGTCGCCGGTTCCCGCGTTTCGGCGACGATGCGCTGCCGGCGAACCTGAAGGTGCTCGACGTCGTCCGCGAGGTCGCTGCCGAACTCGACGCGACGCCCGCCCAGGTGTCGCTGGCGTGGCTGGACGCGAAAGCCCGCGAGTTCGGGTTGCCGTCCGTGTCGATTCCCGGCACCCGGTTCGCGGCCCGCGTCACGGAGAACGCCGGCGCGCTCGCACTCACGCTGACCGAAGGGCAGATCGCGCGTCTGGACCTGCTCGCGGATCTCACCGTCGGCGAGCGCACAGCCGATCCGACCTGGGTGTCGCTGGGCCGCGAGTGACTTCACCCGGCGGGTAATACCTGCTGGGGGGTAGTTTGATCTGCGATGAGCAGAGTGTGGTTGGTGTGGGGCGTCGGGGTTGTCGCTTATATCGTCGCCGTCCTGCATCGAACCTCGTTCGGTGTGTCGGGCCTCGCGGCGACGGAACGATTTTCGATCAGTCCGAGTGTGTTGTCGGGTTTCGTCGTACTCCAGATCGTGGTGTACGCGGGAATGCAGATCCCGGCCGGTGTGCTCCTCGACCGGTACGGATCGCGGATCATGATCTCCGCCGGCGCCCTCATCATGGCGTCGGCGCAGATGCTCCTCGCGCTCACCGAATCGCTGCCGCTGGCGGTCGCCGCGCGCGTTCTCGTCGGCGTCGGCGACGCGATGACCTTCATCTCCGTGCTGCGGCTGGTGCCGCAGTGGTTCGCGCCGCGGCGGGTGCCGCTCGTGTCGCAGCTGACCGGCATCTTCGGTCAGATCGGTCAGATCCTGTCGGCGCTGCCGTTGATGTTGCTGCTGAACGGTCCGGGCTGGAGTTTCGCGTACGGCAGCGCGGCGTCGCTCGGTCTGCTGTCCTTCGTGCTGGCCGTTTCCGTGATCCGTAATGCCCCGCCCGGTCTGGAGGTGGTGGCCGCGCCCGCCGGACTGCGGGAGGTGGGCAGGCAGATCCGTGCCGTGTGGGGGCGTCACGGCACCCGGCTCGGGTTCTTCACCCACATGGGGACTCAGTTCTCGATGACGACGTTCGCCCTGCTGTGGGGTGTGCCGTACCTGCGGTCGGCGCAGGGGTTGTCGCCGGCGGAGGCCGGTTCCCTCCTGACACTGTCGGTGATCTCGGCGATCGTCGCCGGGCCGATCATCGGCATCCTCAGCGGCCGCTTCCCGATGCGCCGGTCGTATCTGGTGCTCTCGATCATGATCAGCAATGCGGCGATGTGGACGGTGGTGCTGGCTCTGCCGGGGCCCGCGCCGATCTGGTTGCTGGCGCTCCTGGTGATGGTGATCTCGGTGGGTGGTCCCGGATCGATGATCGGATTCGACTACGCCCGGATGTTCAACCCGAGCACCAGCATGGGCACAGCGCAGGGCATGGTCAATATCGGTGGTTTCCTGGCGTCGTTGCTGGTCATCCAGGCGATGGGGCTCATTCTCGATGCGATGGGCGGGTACTCGTTCGACGCGTTCCGGGTGGCGTGGCTGGTGCAGTACCCGGTGTGGATCGTCGCGATCACCGGCGTCCTCGTCACCCGCGGGAAGACGCGGAGGCAGATGGGGTTGGTGCTGCGGCCCATCCGGCAGGTGTGGCGGGAGCGCGGCGACCGACCGAAGGGCTAGTTACACTCTTACATGATGTGTAACACTATAACGCATGAGCAATGAGCGTTCGGAAGATCACGCCGTCCTGACGGCACCCCCGATGCAGTGGGACGCCTGGGGCGCGCCGGAGAAGCACAAGGTCCTGTCCGACGGCATCAAGGGACTGTTGCAGCAGGCCCTCGGCGTCACGATCAGGGAGCCGTCCGACCGAGCGGCAGAGGACGTCGTCCTGGCTCCGAGTGCGCTGGCCGAGCAGCAACTCGCGGCGCTCGCGGGCATCGTCGGAGAACCGTTCTGCAGCACCGCGCACTCCGACCGGCTGCTGCGGTCCGGCGGCAAGAGCACACTCGACCTGCTGCGCCGCCGCAGCACCGAACCTCAGAACGCCCCCGACGCCGTGGTCACCCCCGGCACCGACGAAGAGGTCGCCGAGGTGCTCCGCTACTGCGCCGACAACGGCATCGCCGTGGTGCCGTTCGGCGGCGGCACGAGCGTCGTCGGCGGACTCGACCCCGTGCGCGACCGATTCGACGCCGTCGTCTCGCTGGACCTGCGCCGGTTCGACTCGCTGATCGACCTCGACACCGACTCCGGCATCGCCACCCTGGGCGCCGGCGTCACCGGCCCCCGCGCGGAGGAACTGCTCGGGGCGCACGGTTTCTCGCTCGGGCACTTTCCGCAGAGCTTCCTGTTCGCGACCATCGGCGGCTTCGCGGCCACCCGGTCGTCGGGGCAGGCGTCCGCGGGGTACGGGCGGTTCGAGGACATGGTGCAGGGTCTGCGGGTGGTGACCCCCACCGGCATTCTCGACACGGGGCGTGCCCCGGCGTCCGCGGCCGGTCCGGATCTGGGCGAACTGTTCGTCGGGTCGGAGGGAACGCTCGGCGTCATCACCCGCGTCCGGGTGCGGGTGCACGCGATCCCCGACACCACCGTCCGCGAGGGGTGGAGCTTCCCCGACTTCGAGACGGGGGCCGCCGCTCTGCGCGCCCTGCGGCAGGAGGGGGCGGTCCCCACCGTCCTGCGACTGTCGGACGAGGCGGAGACGGCGGTGAACCTGGCCACCACCGACAAGATCGGCGAGGAGACCGCCACCGGCGGCTGCCTGGCGATCACCACGTTCGAGGGCACCGCGGAGCACACTGCCGAGCGGACTGCGGAGGCCCGCGCCGTACTGCTCGCGCACGGCGGCACGTCACTGGGTGAGGAACCCGGAAACGGTTGGGAGCACGGCCGTTTCGACGCCCCCTATCTGCGCGACTCGCTGCTCGACGCGGGGGCGCTGTGCGAGACGCTGGAAACCGCGACCCACTGGGGCAACCTCGCCGCGCTCCGGACGGCGGTGACCACCGCGCTGACGGAGTCGCTGTCTGTGCAGGGTACCCCGCCGCTCGTCCTCTGCCACATCTCGCACACGTACCCGACGGGCGCCTCGCTGTACTTCACCGTCGTGTCCGCGCAGGCGGAAGACCCGATCGAACAGTGGCGGAAGGCCAAGACCGCTGCCGGTGACGCGATCGTCGCCGCCGGCGGAACCATCACGCATCACCACGCGGTCGGAGTCGACCACCGCCCGTGGATGCGGGACGAGATCGGCGACCTGGGCGTCGCGATTCTGCGGGCGGTCAAGGACGCCGTCGACCCCGTGGGAATCCTCAACCCCGGCAAGCTGATTCCGTGAGCACGCAGCAGGTGATCGAGAAGGTCACCGTCCTCGTCAACCCCCTCGCCGGGCACGGCAACGCGCCGGTGGCCGGACGCAAGGGGGTCGCGCGCCTGCGTGAGCGCGGAGTCGCCGTCACCGAGATCATCGGAACCGACGCCGATCATGCGCTCAGCCTGGCCCGCCGGGCAATCGACGACGGCACCGACTCGCTCGTCGTCGTCGGCGGAGACGGCGCCATCAGCATCGGATTGCAAGCGGCAGCGCTGTCCGGGACACCCGTCGGCCTGATCCCGGCGGGCACCGGCAACGACCACGCACGCGAGTTCGGCATCCCCGTCGGCGACCCCGTCGCGGCGGCCGACGTCATCGCCGACGGCGAGGTGCAGGAGTCCGACCTCGCCAGAATCACCCTCGAGGACGGCGCCGTGGTGTGGGCGGGCACCATCATCGCGAGCGGTTTCGATTCGCTCGTCACGGACCGCGCGAACCGCATGTCGTGGCCGAAGGGGCCGATGCGGTACAACCTCGCGATGCTGGCCGAACTGACGCAACTGAAGCCGCTGCACTACCGCATCGAACTCGACGACGAGACCTTCGAGGTCGATGCGACGCTGGTCGCCGTGGGTAATGGGCGTTCGTACGGCGGCGGGATGCAGATCTGCCCGAACGCAGACAAGACGGACGGCCTGCTCGACGTCACGGTCGTCGACCACGGCCCCCGGTCGAGGCTGGTCCGGCTGTTCCCCCGGGTCTACAAGGGCACGCACGTGGACCTCCCCGACGTGCAGACCTACCGTTCGCGGAGGGTGCGGCTGCACTGTGAGGGCATCACGGCGTACGCGGACGGCGACCGCGTCGGCCCGCTGCCGGTCACCATCGAGGCCGTGCCGACGGCGCTGCACATCCTCAGCCACACACCGGCCTGAGATTCACAGGCCGCGCAACCGGTCCATCTCGCGGCGTTCCCGCTTGGTGGGCCTGCCGGCGCCCCGGTCGCGCTGCGGTATCGACGCGAGGACTTCCCGCGGCGGGGGCGGCGGTGTGTTGTCGGTGAAGCACTCGACGGCCACCACCGCACCCACCCGTTTGGTGATCGGACGGACGACCTCCACGATGCGTTCGACACCCGACGCGCGGATGCGCACCTCGTCACCGGCCTTGACCGGCTGCGCCGGCTTGGCGGTGGTGCCGTTGACCCGCACGTGTCCCGACCTGCAGGCGGCAGCCGCCGCGGAGCGCGTCTTGAACAGCCGGACCGCCCAGGTCCAGCTGTCGACCCGGACGCTCGCGGGGTCGGTACCGGAAATCGCCACCCGACCAGGATACGAAAGCGCGCGACTCAGTTACTGATCGCGGGTGCCGCCTTCAGGTACCGGTCGTCGTCGACCTGTGCGGCGGTGAACGCGGCGATGTCGGCCCGGGTCACTCGCCAGCCGATGCCGTCGGTCCCGAAGAACCCGACCTTCTTCACACCTTGCGCCGGTCCGTCCTTCGGGGCGATGAACCGGACGATGGTCCAGTCGAGACCCGATTCGGTGACCGCCCGCGACATCGCGAGCATCTCCCGGTAAGCCCGCGGCAGGAACGTCCGCGCCATCCATCCGACGAGCCGGGTCTGGACGGTGGGCGTGTCGCGTTCGTCGAGAAGGCTGGGCGTGCCGTTTCCGACGTACCGACGGACACCGTGCTTCTCCATGCTCGCCACGATGAGCCTGTTGCCGTCGGCAAGCGGCAACCCCGTCGCCGTGCGGTCCATGGTCGGGCCGAGGGCACTGACGACGGCGTCCGCTCCGGTGATCGCGGAGTCGATCGCCTTGGCGTCGGTGATCTCACCGACAACGGTTGTGACCCTTCCCGCCCATTCGGCGGGAACCTTCGACGGCGTGCGCACGTAGGCCGTGACGGTGTGGCCGGCGTCGAGCAACCTCTCGACGACCATCCGGCCGATCGCGCCGGTGGCCCCGAATGCTGTGATCTTCACCTGTCTTCGAGCCTTTCTGTCTTCGTGCCTTTCGTGGGTCGATCAGAACGAGTAGGGGCCGAAGCGGCCCCAGGCGACGACGGCCGCCATGATCAGGATGACGGCGTTGAACGCGATGGCGCTCGGCTCCTTGCGTCGGGCGTGCGTGATCACCGCCAGGACCATGACGACTGCGAGTGCGGTCGCGGCGATGGGTGTGAGGATCGGCGCGATGCCGGTGACCGCGGGGAGGATCAGTCCGATCGCGCCGAGGAGTTCGGCGACGCCGATGAACTTCACGGTGCCCGGCGAGAAGTCCTCGACCCACGGCAGGCTCTTGGCGAGTTTTTCCTTGGGTTGGGTGGACTTCAGGACTCCGGCCGCCGCGAACATCGCGGCGAGTACCGCCTGCAGGATCCACAGGAAAACGTTCATGGAGAGTGTCCTTTTCGACAGCGTAAGTGGAGGGGGTTCTCCGATTCAGGCTAACACGATAAACGGAGTGCCTATTCCACTTCAGGTAGCATCGAGTGCATGGCGAAGCCGGGACCGAAAGAGGCAGGGGATGCGTGCCGGCAGGCGTTGCGCACCGACGCCGAGCGCAACCGCTCGCGCGTCGTCGACGCGGCGCACGAGGTGTTCGCCGAGCAAGGGCTGACGGCCTCCATGGCCGAGGTCGCCCGGCGGGCCGGGGTCGGCATTGCGACCTTGTATCGCCGTTTCCCCACCAGGGAAGACCTGATCACCGATGTCTTCGCCGACAAGATGGGTGCGTACGTCGACGCGATCGACGAGGCCGCGGCCGACCCCGATCCGTGGAACGGATTCTGCGCCTACGTCGAGCGGGTGTGCGCGATGCAGGCGGAGGATCGCGGCTTCACTCACGTGCTCACCATGACGTTTCCCACCGCGAGCGAATTCGAGGCGAAGAGGACGCAGGCCTACACCGGGTTCGAGCGGCTGATCGAACGCGCCAAGGCGACGGGTCGGCTGCGCGCGGACTTCTCCTCCCAGGACCTGGTGTTGCTCCTGATGGCGAACGCCGGGGTCATCGAAGCGACGGGCACCGCGGCCCCTGATGCGTGGCGTCGTCTCGTGGGCTACATGCTCCAGGCATTCGCGGCCGACGGTGCCGCGCCGCTGCCGCCCGCTCCCACCTCGTCGGCGATGTACGAAGCCATGGTGGGGGTGACGTGTGGAGCAGCGAACGGCCGATGACGTGACCGGGATGCGGAGTCTCCGAAGCTCCGACGAGGGACGGGATTTCACCCGATTCCTGATGTCGTACAAATTCGGCATCGACGAGATGATGACCAAGATCAACATATTGAAGGACGAGTTCACCTACATTCACGAGTACAGCCCGATCGAACACGTGAAGTCGAGGCTGAAGTCGGCCGACAGCGTCCTGGACAAGGCCGCCCGCAAGGGGATTCCGCCCACGCTCGACTCCATCCGCGACAACATCCACGACATCGCCGGGATCCGGATCACCTGCAGTTTCATCCAGGACGCGTACCGCATCAGCGACATGCTGACTGGTCAGCAGGACATCACCGTCGTCGAGGTCAAGGACTACATCGCCGATCCCAAACCCAACGGCTACCGCAGCCTGCACCTGATCGTCGAGGTTCCGGTGTTCATGTCCGACCGCGTGGAATCGGTACGGGTGGAGATCCAGATCCGCACGGTGGCCATGGATTTCTGGGCGAGCCTGGAACACAAGATCTTTTACAAGTACGACAAGTCGGTCCCGGCCGCGCTCCTGGACGAGTTGAAGGATGCTGCCGATGTGGCCCGCAATCTCGACGTGAAAATGGAAGCGCTCCACGACGAGGTGCGCGAGCACGGGGCCGCGCTGCGCGTCATCCCTTCGACGGAGTAGGACTCGACCGGGCGAGCGTGGGCTGCACCGCCGGACCGGTGACGTCGCAATGCGGTTTGCAGGCAACCGAATCCGCGGTGGGCTTCGGCGCGGCGGGTGCCCGGATCAGGGCTGCGGCGATGGTCGCCCCGACCAGGAGCAGTGCGATGCAGATGTACATCGCGATGCGGAAGCCGTGCGAGAAGCTGTCGGGGTCGATCATGCTTTCGGCGTCGATCCCGGCGATCCCGGGGAGTGCGGCCACCGCCAGCAGTTGGCTGGTGCGCGCGACGGCGTTGTTCACTCCGGAGGCGATGCCGGACTGGTCCACCGGTACCGATCCGAGCACGGCGGCGGTCAGCGGCGCGACCATGGCGGACAGTCCGAGTCCGAACACGAGGACGCCGGGGAGTACGACCGTCCAATAGGGTGCATCCGGCCCGATCCGCGTCATCAACAGCAGGCCGACCGCGGCGAGTGCGGGCCCGACCGTCATCGGCAGTCGCGGGCCGTGGGTCTGGGCGTAGCTGCCGGCGCGGGAGGAGAACGCCAGCATCGCCAGCGTGATCGGGATGGTGGCGACCCCGGCCTCGATCGGCGAGTATCCGGCCACCAACTGCAGCTGCAGGACCAGGAGGAAGAAGACGCCGCCGAGTGCAGCGTACACCGCGAGCGTCACCAGGTTCGCCGCCACGAACATGCGCGACGCGAACAGGCTCGGCGGCACCAGCGCGTTCGGTGAGCGCCGTTCCACCACGACGAACGCGATCAGCGCGACGGCTCCGACAACCCCGGCGATCAGGTTCATCTCGATCAGACCGTAGGTGAGCGCGCCGAGACCGATCACTGCGCACACCGACCCGAGTACGTCGAGATGATCGGGCGGATGCGGGTCGCGGCTCTCGGGGACGTGCCGCATCGACGCCCATACGACGACTACGGCGAGCGGAAGATTGAGCAGGAACACCGACCGCCAGCCGGCCACCTCCACCAGCCAGCCGCCCAGCGTCGGCCCGATCAGCGGCCCGATTAGCGCCGGGATCGCGATGAAGCTCATCGCCCGCAGGAAGTCGGCGCGCGCCACGGTCTTGAGCACCGCCAGCCGGCCGACC
>RRBB01000276.1:0-12645 GCA_006543605.1 Rhodococcus sp. WS4 | reverse complement strand
CCGAAGATCCTGGACCTGCCCGACGCCGTCTGGATCAACCAGCCAGCCGACGATTCCGAAAACACCATGGAGGCCGAAACGTCAGCCGCTTAACACCCGCTGGACTCAACTCCCTTGACAAGTTCCGTGCGGGCGATACCGGACACGAAGATCCGCGACGCATTCTGACTGGCATGACGACTGCCCGATCCACCGCGACCATGTCTATGGCACGGTCTTTATGGTCGATCTGGCCGCGGGTTCGGTATCACCAAGGGCCCATGTCGCCGCCGCTCGCCCTGCGGTCATTCCGGTCACAGCGGCCGCACTAAGCCCCCCGCAGTATCCTTCGTGATAGATGTCTGACATGTCGGCGCCCGCCGTGAACAGACCCGGAATCACGTCACCGTTCCCATCCAGGACCTCCCCCTGGTATGTGGCGTTAAGGCCGCCGTATGTATAGGTGACACCAGGGACTACACGCGCGAGAAAAACGGTGCTGCCCGTGAGTCTGGATGTAGTCAACGCTCCAGCAGGGTCGGCAAAGCCCCACGCACGTACGATCCGCGCAGCCTCGTCGAGAGACTCTGCGCGGGCAACCTGGCCGCCGCGGTCGCGCGCATAACTCCACCGGTCGATCACGAGGTCAATCGGCCCCGGGTCGGTGGCGGCGCGTTCTTGAGTTGCCTGTGACCACAACAGCACACCGTCACCACCGTGGGCCGCAAGCGCGATCGTGTTTCGAGGATCGCCCGCTGACTCGTCCGTGAACCTTTGCCCGTTTCGATCGACGAGCACGCCGTAGGTGCTGTGGTACAGCGCCAAAGCGCGGTAGTCGAACCCGGACAACGGCGCGACACCGTGGGGGAAGAGATGGCCGTAAAAGCCGCGATTGGCAGAGTTGATGCCAGCACCCAGCGAGCAAGCCAGATCAATGCCACCACCATCGGAATGCTCATTGGACCGCAACACGCTCGCAGGTCCAGCCAGTTCAGCTCGCACCGAGGGATCTGCTTGACGTCCACCTGTCGCCACAATGATCGATGACGTCTCGATTTCATCGCGACTGCCGCGTAGCCGAACGCGGTATCCGGCCTCGCCGGGGGCAACCTGGTCCACGACACACGCTGTACGTATCCCACCTCCCGAACTGTGCACCTTCTGAGCAATACGCAAAAACGTCAGGGGTAGATCGAAACGTTGCGCTCGGCGCCTTCGTGATTCGACAGGCTCACCCAACGCGGTACCAAAACGGGAGAGTTCCGCGACAGCAGAATCGAACCCTGCTACAACGGAATTGCCGTGCTTCTGGTACTTGCCCGGATCCTCCTGTGCCAGCACGTCGGTGTCCCGAACCGTCCACACTGTGCCGTGAGATAGCGCGGCCGATCCGCCGATCGTCGTCGCTGACTCCACGACCAAAGTTATAGCTCCTGCTGCTGCAGTCGCCGCCGCCGCACACATACCGGCCATGCCCGCACCGAGCACAACCACGTCGACGTGGCGCAATGAATCAGTTCTCTCGAGGTCCACGCACTTCACTCCTTTTCGTCCTACCTTCGACAGATCAGTAATCTTCGTAGCGTTGGTTCCGTTATCCCTGAGGGGCCCACCCCTTCACGCACTGGTCCAGAACCATTAGCCCTCTTCCGCACAAATTCCTCTTAACTGCCATCGGCTGCCCATAGAGACCGCTGTCCGGCTCCCGAGAGCCCTGGCGCGACAATCACGATTGACCCACAGAACTGCGCGAACGCTCTCGATCACGCAGCCCGCACATCCGACGGTCGCCACCGCCGACAAGGTTCAGGACGCTCCGGGCATCTGGTGGGGGCCAGCAGCGGATCGGTCGCGTGACCGCCGGAGAGGACCTCGATGTCCTGGTAGCGCGGGGAACCCTGGGTGGTTCTCGAGCCCTTGGGTTTCGGCGGTGTCGAGATCGCAGTATCTCCTCGTTCGTACCCCCTGCGGGTTAACGCGGGGGTCATCGGAGCCGGCGACCGACTGCCGTTCGCGGCGCATGCGATGCCATCAGCAATCGCCCCAGATCAACTCAATACGAAGCGTCGTGCTCGCCCCGGTCAATGAGTAAATCTTTTACCCAGAGCCCCGGGCCCCCAACACCTCCTGCAAGACTTCGTCGGTGTGCTGACCGAGCAACGGCGGTGCCATGACGTCTACTCTCGGGGATGCGCTCATCCTCACTGGCCAGCCGGGCAGTATGACCTCTCCCCGTGTCGGATGTTCGACCCGGGTGAGAAAGCCGCCGTTGAACATCGACGGCTCAGCGAGCAGGTCCCCAGTGTCGAGCACCGGGCCCGCCGGCACGCCGATTTCGTTGAGCATGTCTGACGCCGTCCGCTTGTCGTGTTCCACAGTCCATTCCGACACGATTGCATCCACCTCGGCGCAGTGCCTATATCGCGACAACGGCGTGGCGAATCGTGGATCGTCGACAAGATCGCTCCGGCCCATCAGATCGAGCAGCGCTTTCCATTGGCGGTTTCCACTTACGGGATCACGCGGAGTGAACATCGTCAGATAGTCATTGGGACCACCGCCCTTGCAGCGATACATGCCGACCGGTGCAGCCGACCCGGTCGGTGACCCGTTACCGACTCGCGGAGCGGGTCGTCCCTCGACCTGGTGGCGTGCGATCGAGACACGGCAGAAGTTCAGCAGCGCCTCCTGCATTGCTACGTCAACCCGCTGGCCTTCCCCTGTGGTGTGTCGTTGGAGGAGCGCGCCGCAGATCGCGATGGCGAGATGGAGACCGGAGCCCGTGTCCGCGAAAGTCGGTCCGGGCTTTATCGGTGGCCCAGCTGGGTCCCCGGTGAAAGCTACCGAGCCGCCCATGGACTGGGCGATCGCATCGAAACACAATGAATCACGGTATTCGCTTTCCGGGCCGAATCCCTTGATGGAAGCGAACACCATCCTCGGATTGAGCTCGCGGATCCGCTCGTAGCTGAACCCGAGCCGCTCCATGGTGCCGGGACCGAAGTTCTCGATGAGCACGTCGCTCCGCTCGATCAGTCGCTCGAGGGTGCTGCGTCCCGCTGCGCACTTGAGATCGAGGGCGACCGACCTCTTGTTGGTGTTGAGGACGAGGAAGAAGATCGAGTCTGCATCCGGTGTGTCGGCCGCGACAACGCGCGACGAGTCCCCAGTGGGGCTCTCGATTTTGATCACATCGGCGCCCATGGATGCCAGGGCCAACGCAGCCATCGATCCAGATTCCCACTGTGACAGATCGAGTACGCGTGTGCCAATCAACGCACGCTGTGTGGTCATGACTCTCCTAAAATCGCAAAACGGTGAGCGTGTCCGTCCGGGGCGACGTCGGTGTGGCGGGCAGGAAATCGGTCGCTTCGTCAAGGACAGCCGTTGTCGGGCGGATCCCGGCTATTGTCAACTTTGAGGCAGCGAACTGCGGCTCCGATCCGGACTCCCGGCGACTTCCACGATTTTATAATTGCTGCGGTGGATCGATATCGTTGTGACTAGCGTCACTGCCGATAGTGCGGCCAAGTAATATGCGAACATGACTCCGTGGCCCGAACTTTCAAAGGCGGTCCCGATCACGGACACGGTGCCACCGACAAGGGCAATCGCGATCGACCACGGGAAACCCAGACCCGATGCACGAACGCGCTGGGGAAATAGGTCAACAAGCGCCACCGCGAGAACCGAGGTGCCGAACGCCAGTAGGATCATCCCGATTGTTGCCGTTGCAACCAAACCGATGAAGCCGTGGTCGAGGAGACCGAGAAGCGGCACCATTGAAATCGTCGTGGCGATACCGAAGAAATAGAGTAGTTTTATGGTCCCGAATCGGTCTCCCAGAATTCCGATGAACGGTCCCACAACGAGATAAACGGTGATTCCGATAAATCCTGCAATCATGGGAAGCGTCGGATTCAGACCGGTGACAATAGTCGCATAAGCTGGGAAATATGTCCCCCAGAAGTATTGAAGTCCTCCGATGCCGACAGCGAGTCCGGCTACCTGGATACTCTGTTTGGGGTACTTCCGCACCGCCTCGAACACACCTGGCGGTGGTTGTACACCCTCCCCCGGAGTTCGCGACCCAACTTCCAGCGTTTCGGCAGACTTCCGGCGGATCCACCATGCAACCAAAGTGAGCAATGCGCCAATAGCGAAGGGGACCCGCCAGCCAAATTCTCGCATCTGGTCCTCGGTCAGAATGGCGGTCAGCCCTGCAATAAGACCGAGTGCAACCAATTTTCCGAGACTCGAACTGACGAAGAGAAAACTCCCGAAGAACCCTCGGCGATTCGCCGGTGCTGATTCCACGAGAAAAGCCGCCGCCGTTGTAAACTCCCCTCCCATCGACACGCCCTGAAGGATTCGCGCAAAAATGAGTAACATCGGCGCCGCGACTCCGATTTGCGCATATGTTGGCGCGATTGCAATTAGCGCTGTGCCCAGGCCCATGAGCCAAATGCTCCACGTCATAGCTGTTCGCCGACCATAACGGTCAGCAAACAACCCAATTAGCAACCCTGCGATCGGGCGGATCAGGAATCCGATCGCGAACACGCCGAAGGCACTCAGGAGTGGGACCAGGCTGGACTCGTCGGACGACGGGAAAAACTGGTCGGCGAAGTAGATGGCAAGAAACGAATACGTGAGGAAATCGAACAATTCGACAAAATGACCAACCGAGCCAGCCGAAAGTTGCCGGCCAGGATGAAGCTTTACGTTTTCAGGCATGACACTTGTATCCTTACATTCTGATCGCAGGAGAGCATTTTCCTAGTCTGCACTTTCGCTGTTTTGCTACGAGGACCAGCATCGAGCAGGTTTTCGCTGATAGGTTGCGCCAGGGCCGCGGTCCGATGGAGCGGAACCGAAGAAAGGCGGCGCATTCTTCACTTCGAACAGCCTGGTCGGTAGATATGCGATTGGCGCGAACGGACACCCGGTAATTGGACAGAACGGTTTATGGCGTCGCGCTATGTCTAGGTATCTCGGCGCGGGGGTTTGCATGATGCGGCACGACGCTTCTTTCCTCAGAATATCTTCCGGGTAGTACTTGCTGTGTCACAAGCCCAGCGACTTGGCGATGATCAGTTTCATCACCTCACTCGTTCCGCCGTATATACGCGCGACCCGGATATCGGCGTACAGCCGAGCGATCGGGTATTCGGTGATGTAGCCGTATCCGCCGTGCAGTTGTAAACATGCGTCGATGACGGATCCCGCTTGTTCGGTGCAGAATAATTTGGTCATCGCTGCGTCGGCCGGCGTCAGTTCCTTCGCATCGTACAGTTCGAGAGCGCGGTCGGTCATGGTCACCATCGCCTGCGTCACGGCTGCGCTGCCTGCCAAAGAGAACTTGGTGTTTTGAAAGCTTGACAGCGGATTCCCGAACACTGTGCGGTCCGTGACGTATTCGGTCGTGTGCCGAATCGCGGCTTGAGCAGCAGCGCTCGCCGTCAGTGCGATCGACAATCGTTCTTGCGCCAGGTTGTGGCTGAGGTATTCGAACGCGCGCCCCTCGTCGCCGAGTCGGTTCGCGGCGGGAACCACGACATCGTCGAATGTGAGCTCGACTAGATCGTTGGCGTGCAGTCCGATCTTCTCCAGACGGCGACCGACCGAGAAACCTGTCGACGACGTCTCGACAGCGAGAATGGACAGTCCCGCTCGCCGGTTGTCCGGATCGCGGGGAGCCGTGCGGCACACGACCAGTACAAGATCGGCGACGCTGCCGCCGCTGATGAACGTCTTGGCACCGTCGAGAACATAGTGCGAGCCATCATCCGCGAGTCGGGCGGAGGTGGAGACGTTCGCGAGATCGGAGCCGGTGCCCGGCTCGGTCATCGCGATTGCCAGGACGATGTCGCCGGAGGCGACGCCGGGAAGCCACCGTGCTTTCTGGTCCTCAGTGGCGAATGCGGTCAGGTAGGCCAGGATCAGCGTGGAATGCGGTATTGCACAGCCGAATCCCACGCCAGCTGCCGCTATTTCCTCCATCAGTACCGCCGCGTAGCTGTAGCTCGTGGCTCCGCCACCGCCATACTCTTCCGGCACCCACATGCCGAGGATGCCGACTTCTCCGAGGCGACGGTAGAAGTCCCGGGGCGGGTGCCCTCGCAGTTCCCAGTCACGATATTGGGGTTCGACCTCCTTGGCGATGAATTCGCGCACGGACGCCCGAAATTCTTCATGCTCGGGAGTCAGGATATTGCGCTTCATGTGTTCGGTCCTTCTGCGACGTGAGCGCACTCGTTGCTCAGTCGCCAGATCGTCCTTCTCACAATTTGGCTCCTTGCCTTGCGGACTTTGGGTTGTCGTGTCGTCGCGGCTGTGGATTGTCGGTAGATCCGATATCTGGTGATCGATCGCGGCCGATCGGTCACCGTGCGATCGGCGTCGGCAGAACCGCCGAAACTGACCAGGACGAACGCTTTGCCGAACTCATCGAGAAATCGAGGAGGCTGTGCCCCTGTCCGAGCTCTAGTAGTTCTGGGCCACGTCGAGAAACACTGCGTCGGATGGTCAAGCGTGGGTCGAAGTAGCCGCGCTCGAAGGGCGGGAGCTTTGTCGGCCGACTCGCCGGCACCGAAGTTCCGTTCAACACCGCCGAACGAGATCGAGACCTTTGCCGAGGTTGCGGATCCGGTGATGACCCGTGCTTGCTCACGTCGTTCGTCACCGCGACCATGGGTCACTCCGTTTCCTACCTGAAGTTCAGACCGGAAGAAGTTCACTGCCGGAAGTCTTCCAGGACCCGGGCGGGTGGGACCAAGGTCCTACCATTTGAATAGTGCCGTAGAGTGTGATCCACGTCAACCCCCGCAGGGAAGATGATTCAGGCCACTTCTGGCGCGGGAGCGCCCTCGACGAGGGTGACCCGGCGGGTCATAGCCTGTGAGCTCACTGCCAGGGCCTTCGAGTACTCAGGTGAGGCGTACCAGTCCCGTGCCGTGCCCATGTCCGGGAACTCGAGGACCACGACCGTCTCGTTGTCGGACCGTTCGCCTTCGATGCACTCCGCGGGGCCACCGCGGACCAGGAACCGGCCGCGGTACTTCTCGATTGCGGCAACGGCCATCTCGCGGTAAGCCGCCATCTTCAGCGGATCGACAACCTGCATTTCGACGATCACCAAACCGGTCATTTCTCCAGTCCTTTCGACGTTCTTCAGCCCCGGAAGGGCAGCAACGGAAGCCCGGTGGCACCGGTGTCGACCGCGAGCACAGCGCCGCGGCCGGCGGCAGTAATGAAGAGGGTGGACATGTCGGCCCCCCCGAAGCAGCAGTTCGTGGTCAGAGCACCGTCGCCGCAGTCGATCCGATCCAGCCGTTCCCCGCCGGGCGAGTACACCTCCACTCCCCCACTGCCCGGTACGCAGATCCACAGGTTTCCGTCGGTATCGAGCGCGAATCCATCGGGACGCCCCGCCGAGAGTGTGCACGCAGTACCGTCGTGTGCCAGACCAGATTCGGTGAATCGATATCGTTCGATGGTCTGAACGAAAGATAATGCGAGATAGAGGTATTGGCCGGTGGCGTCCACGGCGAGGCCGTTGGGAAAGGGTAGGTCCGCGAGCGCAACAGCCGTGTGTCCGGTCTTCGGATCGACGCTGTAGACGCTGCCGGGAAGCAGTTCGTGCAAACCACGTTCTGCGATCGGATCGCTCACGTACAGGCGTCCGTCGGGCCCGAAACAGAGATCGTTGGGTGCCACGAAGGCGGCGTCGCCGACGTAGGAGACACCTTGTTCGTCGACGCGCTGCACGCCGGGCCGGGCGTTCTCCGGTGCACCGAAGATGCCGCCGTTCTGCGCGACGTAGAGTCCGTCCTGTCCGAGGGTCAGGCCGTTCGGGCCGCCGCCAACGCGTACTTCGCCGACGACATCACCGGTTTTACCGTCGAGTTCGTACACCAGACTTCGGCTGATCGAGACGAAGTGCAGGGTGGATCCGGTCCAGACCGGCCCCTCGATGAACCCGGTGTCGTCGGCGAATATCTCCGGGGTCAGCATGGCTGTGCCTGGGCGCCACGCACGATCGCGAGGATCGTTTCGGGATCGTGCGGTACGGAGTCACCGCGCCAGGCGACGAAGCCGTCGGGCCGAACCAGGACGAGGGCCGCCTGGTAGGCGGTGGAAACGTCGGGGTGGTCGAGTGCGTGCACCGCGAGCGGCACCTTCTGGTGGGCGGCGGCGTCCACGAATTCCTGGGCGTTGGGCGAGTCGGCGCCGATGCGGAGCAGGACGAAGCCGCGGCCGAACAGGTCCAGCGTCGAGGTCTTCTCGTCCAGCCAGACGTGCGGTGCACGGGCACCGGGGGCGGCTGTCGGCTCGTAGCGCGTCACTTCCCAGACGGGTTCGTGGTTCGGTTCAGTGAGGCAAATCGGCGAGTTGGGATACTCGTATCCCAGGTGCAGCCCGAGGCTGAACCACTCGCGATGGACGAGGTCGCGGAACCATTTTCCGTACTGTGCTCGCTCTTGCGTGCCACCTGGTTCGAACACGGCCGCCGGCGGTGTCTCCTCGCGGGGCAGGAGAAGTCGACGGAGATTTTCACTCGATTCGGAAGCGTTGCGTTGTCCGACGGGTCGGCGTTCGACCTCGTATGAGGCGAGGAGCTCGCTGCCGCCCCACCCGGCCAGCATGGCGTCGAGCTTCCAGCCCAGGTCCACGGCGTCGCCGATGCCCGAATTCATTCCCAGCCCACCCGTGGGGCTCATGACGTGTGCCGCGTCGCCCGCAAGGTAGATGCGGCCGCTGCCGTAGCTGTCGGCGATGGCTTCCCGGCGTGCCCAGGACACGGTGGAGAGGACTTCGAACTCGAAGTCGGCGCCGACCGCGCGACGGATGGTCTGTTCGACGAACTCGGGGGTCACTTCTTGCCGGGAGCCGTCACCAATGATCGACAGTCGCCAGCGATCCCGTCCGTTGATTGCCACCACCGTCGCGTAGGTGCCCTCGGGGCCGATGCAGATGAAGCGGTACCCGCGGGGCTTGTCGTACACGGCGGCGAGGTCGTCGCATCGGAAGATGACGTTGGTGCTGTAGGTCAGCACGTCGGGCCCGGTCATCGGAATGTCCTGCATCCCGCGGACGGTGCTGCCGGCGCCATCGCAGCCGACGACGTAGTCCGCCCGGACGGTGTGTTCGGTACCCGAGGTGTGATCGAGGATCCGGGCGGTGACACCCGACTCGTCTTCGGCCAGTTCGAGCAACTCGGTGTGGTAGCTGAGTCGTACATGCGGGAGACTCGTCGCGAAGCGTTTGAGAATCGGGTCGAACATGTCCTGAGGGCAGCGTTCCCGGCGCTGTGGGCTCTGCCGGGGTCCGGGATCAGCTTCGGGTGCGGGGACGGGCTCACGTTCGAGTTCGTAGCCCGCCATCGACGTGACGTAGACATTGTCTTGGGGATGATCCCGCGGGTAGGGAGCTTCTTCCACCCATTTGTTGATTCCCCATCGGCGACAGAACTCCATCGTTCGGACGCCGACACCATCCATCCGGGGCTGGGTGATGGCGCCGTCAGACTTTTCGACCAGCAAGCAGGAGACCCCCCGCCAGCCGAGGTCGCCAGCCAAGGCCAGACCGACCGGTCCCCCGCCGATGATGAGAACCGGTACAGCGCTTGGGATTTCTGTCATTGCAAGCTCTTCTCTGTGGGTGGGTTTGGCGGTGTTCCAGTTGATGGAACGCCGCAGGTAGACGATTCCGTCGAGGAGGCGACGCGCGGTGCGTACCATGCCGGCAGAGATGATCGTGGAGTCGGGTCCGAGTTCGACGGTCGTCTCGACGATGCCCTTGGGGTGTTCGAGTCGAACCTGACGGTGTCTCGTCGGCTCGACGCCGTCGGCCTCGGTGGAGAACTGTCGTCCGTGTCGGTGCGGCAGCGTTCCGGGCAGAAGTGTCGCGGCGGCTGTGCACAGCGTGCTGGTGACGGGCAGTGCGTGATGGATCCGGCCGGCGGATTCGCCGAGTACTCGAAGGTGGACGTCGGTTGTGTCGGCCGGATCGCGGATCAGGACGACGCGGGGTGTGGTCGGTGATTCGAGGGGGGCCAGTTCGGGCCGCGTGACGAGTCCGAGTCGTACCGCGCAGGCCGAACGGACGTGCGCGATGCGGGCGAGCGTGTCGGGATTACCGTTGATCTCCTCCGGGGTCTGGCCCCGGTCGATCCGAAGGTCGGTTGCCAACACGAAGGCGATCGGATGCGCGACGTCGACGAGAGATACCTCGATCTGCGAGCCGTCGACGTCGATCTTGTCTATCGGCAGTCCGGTCGGCAGTGCGGCGCCGAGGACCCGTCCTGCGGGAGCGACGTAGCTGTTGACGATCCTCGGACCCGGAGTGGGTACGCCGGCGATCATCTGCTGCCCTACGGTGGCTGCCCGCCCGTCCTGGACGGGAACCTCGGCGACGATGATCGAGTCCGTGTTGAGGTTGTGCATGCGGACGGTGGTCGTGGGCTCGGCCGGGCGAACCCAGCCGGCGTCGATTGCGTACGGCCCGACAGCCGCGGTGAGGTTTCCACAATTGCCGCGGCGATCGACCGTGGCCGCGGCGATCCCTATCTGGGCGAAGCGATACTCGACGTCCGCGTCATCGCGAGGCGAGGGCGCCAACTCGACGACCTTGCTGGTGCTCGAATGCGTTCCGCCGAGTCCGTCCAGTTGCATAGGGTCAGGGCTCCCCATCAGGTCGAGCAACACCGCGTCACGGTCCGGACCCGGGGAAGGAAGGGTGCGGCTGTCGATGAAGACACCCTTGCTGGTACCGCCACGCATCAAGGTGACCTGAATCTGACCGAGAGACACCCGACAACCTCCTGATGTCCGTCTAACGGACTATGATATCCACTGTATGGATGGGCTGAGCGTAGATTCGGCTCGCGTGTGTGTCAAGATTCGACGGAGTTGTTCGCGACGTGCAGGAGAAGAGGACGCAGATGAACGCCAAGTCCGCCCCCGATGAGGCAACCGAGGGCAGCGGGGGTGTCCGCAGCGCCCGCCGCGCCCTGGAGATCGTGTCGTTGCTCAGTGAGAGCAGTCCCTCGCTGACCACGAAAGAGGCGGTCGAGCAAACCGGTCTGCCGCGAACCACGGTGCTGCGGTTGCTCGACACGCTCGAGGGGGCAGGTTTGCTCTGGGCCACGGAGAACAACCGGTACATCGCCGGTCCCTCCCTCTTGCGGTGGGGAGCGATGGCGAACAACGCGTGGCAGATTCCGATCACTACACGCCAGGCGATGCGTGAGCTGGCGGACAAGTCCGGCGAGACGGTGAGTATCTATGTGCGCCATGACATCCACCGGGTGTGCATCGCCGCCGAACAGGGCACCCAGGCGTTGCGGCACGTCGCGCGAGTCGGTAGCGAGCAGCCGCTATGGGCCGGGGCTCCGGCGCGGGTGCTGCTCTCCGGGGCGTCGCCGAGCCTGTTGCGGCGGGTGGCCGCCCGAGCAAAGGGCCTGGACGATGGCGCGGAGACCTTGGCCAAGTGGCGTGACGAGGCCGAGGACCTCGGGTACGCGCTCACGCATGGTGAACGCGAGGATGGCTTATCGGTCATTGCTGTTCCCGTCCGCAATCACGCCCATGCCGTGATCGCGAGCATCTCCTTGGCCGGTCCCACCACCCGTTTCGTGGACGAGCGCATCTCGGACTACCACCAGGGATTAGCAGCAGTCGCCGCGCAGCTGGAGGAGGATGGGTTCGCCAATTCTCCGTGGCTCGGCAGCTGAGAATCGGGCCGTCGACCTAAGTCCCGGCACGACGGTCAGCGGGGCGCTGATGTGTCGTTCACGCGCCCCGCTGACGGGGCGCTAGCCGGTGCTGACCTTGCGATTTTGGTAAGCGATGTTGTAGCCCCCGGTTCCGGCCACGACCTGAAGCGTCATGTCGCCGACGCGCTCGACCGCGATCTTCACCTCGTCGCCCGGGGCCAGCGGGCCCACGCCCGCGGGGGTACCGGTCGCGATGACGTCGCCCGGTTCGAGCGGGATCACCGATGAAATCATCGCGATACCGTCGGCAATACCGACGATCAGGTCGCGCGTGTTTCCGTCGTGCCGCATTTCTCCATTCACTGACAGGCTCAATCCGAGTTCGTCGGGGTTGCCTACCTCGTCGGATGTCACGAGGTAAGGGCCGAGCGGCGTGAAACTGGGGAACGACTTTCTCATTGCTCGTTCCTGCGGTCCGCGGACAGTGACATCGACCAAGCAGGCATAACCGGCAATGTGGTCGAACGCGTCTTCCGGTCGCACATATCGAGCCGGCTTCCCGATGATGACTGCGAGCTCGCATTCATGGTCGATCGTGTAGCCGGGCAGGTCTGGCAAGACAATGGGATCGGCCGGCCCGCTGATCGAGGACGGCGCCAGAGCAAAGAATCCGTTCCGGTCGGCCCGGTTCGGCGAGGTCATCTCGGTGATGTGATCGTCATAGTTTGCAGGCAGTGCGATCAACTGTCCGGGCCGTGGAACCGGAGCCTGTAACGCAACCTCGCTCAGTGACAGCCGCGGGAGCTGGTCCCTCTTGCCGGCAAATTCTTGCAGGAGAGCGTCGAGGTCGGCGAGAGCTCGGGGCATCGCCGACGATGGCCATGAGGGACCGAGTCCCCCGGGCACGAGGTCGGTGACATCAACGATGCCATCACCCTCGACCACAC
>RRBB01000275.1:0-12824 GCA_006543605.1 Rhodococcus sp. WS4 | reverse complement strand
GCTCATTTCACCGGCCCGCTCGGCGAGGGTCCACCCGTTCTTGCGTTCCAGACCCGCAACCAAACCCGTCACATATTCACGGACCCGGGACCGCGGTTCCGACCGGGCGAACCGACCGGAGATCCGCGCATGCAACGCTTCCAACTCGGCAGCAACCAGATCGAGGACCACACAACCAGTATCGTCTACCTGTCAAGCAAGTGCCGTTGCAGTATTAGAGCGTGTCTCATGTGGGGAGCTTCTTGAAGCAGGTGAGTGCGGCGGCGAGGTGAAGGAAGCCGGCGAAGTGTTCGCCGTGGCGCTCGTAGCGGATGGTCATGCGCCGGTAGCCGGTGAGCCAGGCGATGGTGCATTCGATCTTCCATCGGTACCGGCCGAGGCGATCGTTTCGCTCGATGCCGCGGCGGGCGATCCGCGGGACGATGCCTCGTTCGCGCAGCCACCGTCGGTGAATGTCGTAGTCGTAGCCCTTGTCGGCGCGAAGCTTTCCCGGCTTGCGTCGGCGCGGTCCGCGCCGAGACTTCACGCCCGGAATCGCTGCCACCAATGGTTGCAGCATCGTGCTGTCGTGGGTGTTCGCCCCGGTCGCGCCCACGACCAGTGGGATTCCATTCGTTTCGGACAGGACGTGGATCTTCGATCCCTTCTTACCGCGGTCGACCGGGCTGGGACCCGTCAGTGAGCCCCCCTTTTCGCCCGCACGCTTGCCGCGTCCAGGATCGCTGCCGTCCAGTCGAGTTCGCCCGCGCTACCTAGTCGATCGAGCACCTCGCGATGGAGTTTCTCGAACACCCCATCCCGCACCCAGGCACTGAACCGTCGATGCGCGGTCGGCACGGTTACCCCGAACGAGGGCGGCAGGTGCCGCCACGCACATCCGCTGGTGAGCACGTACACGATCGCGGTGAACACCGCCCGGTCATCGGCCGGCGCACTGCCGCCTCCCTGCGGCCGGGCGACAAAAGGAGGAATCAACGGTTCGACTATCTCCCACAACGCATCCGGAACCAACCTCAGTGACAACTCATCTACCACGCGTCACATTATGTCCCACAGGTCACTTCATCCACATGAGACACGCTCTTAGCCGACGCCGAACCGATTTCTACTTACTGCAACAGGATTAGTGCACCACCGGTTGAACCTGGTCGCTTGCATTCACCGAATGACTGATCGAATCCAGAATCGCCGGACGATCGGCAGCGTAGGGGATGCCCTCGCCACCTACTCGGCCGCTTCCGGCTCCTCCTCGGCCCGCCCGGATCACGCATAATCGCGGTGGATCAACTCGGTCTTGTAGAGCTCGCTCGTTCATTCCTGAACGAGGTTTTCCCTTCTCCAAGGCGGTTTCGTTGCCGAGAAGGGTACACCTAGCTGTGGGGCTCCGCAGCACCCGTCCGCACGTTGACGATCGAGAACTCCGACGGTCTTGGCCACCATCTACGGCAGCCGCGAGAACGCATACCGTCGATGCGGAGACCTATGTCGGAGTTCTGCAGGTGATGCACAGTCAGCGCCCCGGAGACTCATATTGAGTCTCCGGGGCGCTGCTCGGTGAGCGACGAAAGGTATTGTCGAGCAAACGAACGAGCACGGTAGTGCTCTGCCGAGTGAGATTCGTCAATGAGGTGCCGGCGGCAATTTGTGTCCGAATAGCTGGCGAACGAGCCCATGCCGCCTACAGTAATCGCAGAGCAGCACTTCCGCGAGAGCGATAAGTCAAATCGCGGTCAAGCGAGCCGCCCTCGCGCACGGGGCCGCCGGTTCGGTGTCCTGATCGGACGGTGAAAGAATGCTGCAGCGAGCCGATTCTCACGTCGCGAATCGATCGACGAATTTCGATATTGCCAGTGCATGGAACGGGACCTGATCAGTGATGGGGGGCGATGCTTCCGGGTGAAGCCCGGAATGAACCCAAATGTGTTTCTGATCAACGGGTGTCAGGCGACAAGGTGTTGGCGCGACTACGTCGAGAAGCTGCGCAGCGCTGCTCTTGCCTCATCGACAAAGCTTGCAGGCTGCTCGAACGCGAGGAAGTGCCCCCCCACATCGACCGTGCCGTAATATCGAAGGTCACTGAACCGCGTTCGCAGCTCCCTCTCGGAGTATCGGAACAGATCCTTGGCGGCGGTGTATGCGGTCGGTGAAGCGACTTCCGGAATCGTGGCGTGAACCCACTTGTAGCTCTCGAAGTAGATTCGCGCACTGGAAAGGCCAGCGTCGTTAACCCAGTACGTCATGACGTTATCAATCAGCTCGTCCCGGGTGAAGACTGACTCGGGCTCACGATCGCAATCGGCCCACATGCCGAACTTCTCGATGACCCACGCAGCCTGGAATGCTGGCGAGTCGCTGAGGCCATGGGCAAGCGTGAGCGGCCGAGTTGACTGTTGGACCGAATATCCGTTCTCCCAGGCGAAGTAGTCGTCCGCTACTGCATGGAAGCCATTCTCCTCATTCGTCGGAGGACCGAAGTCGTACTTCTCCGGATCGGCGAAGGCGAAGTTCAGATAGAGTCCGATCAGTCGATCGGGATGCTCGAGCAGCCCCATTTCTGCTGCGACCGTCGCGCCCCAGTCTGTGCCGCTCGAGACATATCGTGCATAGCCGAGCCGGTCCATCAGTTCGGTCCATGCTTTCGCGACATGCGGGATATCCCAACCGCTTCTTGTCGGCTTTCCGCTGAAGGCGAACCCGGGGATGGATGGCACGACGACATGGAAGGCATCATCCGCCGATCCGCCATAAGCGGTGGGGTTGGTCAACGGTCCAATGACCTTGAGGTACTCAACGTACGAACCGGGCCAGCCATGGGTGAGGATCATTGGGGTGGCATCTGCGTGAGGCGACACCACGTGGAAGAAGTGGATGTCGACGCCGTCGATGGTGGTGAGGTATTGGGGCAATGCGTTCATGCGCGCCTCGGATGCGCGCCAGTCGTATTCGTCAGCCCAGTAGGTACACACCTCCCGTAGATAGGCAGGCGGAATGCCTTGATCCCACTTTTTTGCGTAGCCGCCCTCTGGCCACCGTGTGCGGTGAAGCCGATCACGCAGATCGGTCAAAACCTCGTCCGGAACCGAGATAGTGAACGGCCGAATGTCGTCATTTCCCATAGTCGACCTCGTATCGAGTTGTTGGTAGGTCATCGACATTCACTTGGTGATCGAACCAGCGTCGACGGGCAGCTGGATCCCGGTGACATATCGGGCTGCGTCGCTCACGAGGTAGAGGATTCCGTTGCTGATGTCCTCGGGCTCTATCCACGGAACGGGCAGAATGTTCAAACCAAGGAACGATTCCTCAACGTCGTCGCGTGTGATGCTTCCCTTCGCGAGATCGGGTCGGAAGATTGAGTAGGTCTTTTGATTCTGGATCATGTTGGTATTGACCGCTGTCGGATGGATCGTGTTGACGCGAATGTTGTACTGCCCGAGCTCGTTAGCAAGTGTCTTCATCAGACCTACGACACCGTGCTTGGCGGCGGTATAGTGGGCGAGGTTCCCGAGGCCCTTGATACCGGCATTCGAGCTTGTCATCACAATTGATCCTCCGTCGCCGTTTGCCTTCAGATGCGGTAGTGCGGCAACTACGGTCTTGAAGACGCCGGTGAGGTTGATATCGATGACGTCGTTCCACATCTCCTCGGTGATCTCGTCTGCGGGGGCGAAGCTGGCGATTCCCGCGTTTGCCAGGACGATGTCAAGCCGTCCGAGCTGTGCCACGCCACGGTCGACGGCTGTCTTGAGGGTAGCGAGATCTCTGACATCGGCGTGTGCCGTGAAAATCCGCCGGTCTTGCGCTTCGACGAGCCGGGCGGTCTCAGCGAGATCGTCCGCAGTTCCCTGCGCATACTCGATTGTCGGGACTTCGTCACAGAGGTCGATTGCGATGATGTCGGCGCCGGCCTCGGCCAGTTTGACGGCGTGGCTACGGCCTTGTCCAATGGCAGCGCCGGTGATGAAGGCTACTTTGCCGTCCAGATGTCCCATTGCTCTTTTGCTCCCTGTGGTGATGTCAAGTATCGGTGAATGTGTGTTCTGCTCAGGTGATGCGCTACATCACACGTGTTGGATGACCTTGGTCTCGAAGTACTCTGCGAATCCTTCGATACCGCCGTCGCGGCCCAGTCCGGACTGCTTGTAGCCGCCGTAGGGCTGGCTGATATTGGCCTGCCATGAGTTGATGCAGATCTGCCCGGCCCGGACCCTCGATGCCAACTGCTCTGCAAGCGCGATATCTTTGGCGTAGATGGCGCCTGACAGACCGAAGTCGGAGTCGTTGGCGATCTGGATCGCGTCGTCGAGGCCGTCGAAAGGCAGGACGGCGAGAACAGGACCGAAAATTTCTTCCTGCGCGATTCGCATCTTCGGAGTCACATCTGCGAATAGGGTGGGCTCGACGAACCAGCCTCGTTTCAGGTTCTTGGGTCGGCCGCCTCCGGTAATGAGGCGCGCGCCTTCCTCCTTACCGACGGCGATGTAGTTCTCCACACGAGTGCGCTGGCGCTCCATCGCGAGAGGTCCGATGATCGTGCTGGGATCGCGTGGGTCCCCAACGGTGGTGCTCTCCATGATGTCCTTGATCCGTTGGACGACTTCTGTCTGACGTTCACGGGGAACAAGGATTCTGGTGAGTGCCGAACACACTTGACCTGAATGGCCGATGCCGTGGAATACGAGTTCGGGAAATACCGAGTCCAGGTCGATGTCGTCTGCGATGATCGCGGCCGACTTCCCTCCGAGTTCGAGGGCGACGCGTGCGATACGCTCTCCGCAGATACTCATGATCCGCTTACCAGCGAGTGTGCTTCCGGTGAAGTTCACCTTGTCCACATCGTGGTGCTTGACGAGGTGCTCGCCGACTTCGCGATCTGCCGGAATAATGCTGATGACCCCCTCAGGCAGTTTCGCGGCTTCGAAGATCTCCGCGAGGATCATGGATGTCAGCGGGCCCTCCGGGGCGGGTTTCACGACTACTGTGCATCCGGCTGCGAGAGCGGGCGCGATTTTCAGGGCCGCAAGGGTCACGGGACCGTTCCACGGCAACACGACGGCCACGACTCCAATCGGTTCGCGGATTACACGGCCACTCCCGCCGGGCCATTCACGGCTCTCTTCGAACGCGAAGTACTTGTGATACTCCAGCGACTCGTTCCACACTTTGAGCGCCTGACTGTGAAAACCTTCGCCCACCGCGCCCGGCGCGCCAATCTCCGCTGTGAAGGCAGCATTGAGATCAGGGATGCGACGCTCGAGACCTTCGCTGACTCGCCTCATCGCTTCGGCGCGCTCGGCAGGCGTCATACGTGGCCAAGGGCCTTCGTCGAATGCCTTCCGGGCCATACTCACCGCGAGGTCGATGTCAGCGGTAGCTCCAGCCGGGACTGTCGCTAGCTCTTCTTCGGTAGTGGGAGAAATGACCTCGAATGTGTTGCTCGTTGATGGTGTCGTCCACTTTCCGCCTATGAAGAGGTCGGTGTAGCCGTGCAGTGTGTCTGGGCTGGTGCTGACCATGCAATTCTCCTGAGAGGCTGAGTGATTAGCCGACCGGGTGTGGTGGTAGTCACTATTCACAGTACCAACGATTCGCATGATTGTCAGGTAGCCTTGTGTCGTGGACCACAAGCGGGGGCCTTGAAGTGTCAAACGCCCGTTCCACATTCACGCGCGAGGAGTGGCGTCCTCAAGCCGTTGCAGGAGGTCGTTCAAGCCGAATTGCATCCCATGACGAAATGTGAATGCCTGGGCGTCGTGCCGGCGGGAAGGACAGCACTCTGGCTGTACCAGAGTGTCTCGTTGATTGTCGCCGTTGCCACGGGACGATCTGGCCTACATCTCGATGGTGACGGTGTCCGCTGACCTTTTGGTTCTCCTTGATCACCGAGACCATCGTGCATGGTCGGCAGGATTCTGGATGAAGCCGCGTCTGCAATAGCCGAGCACACGGTTTTGCCGTTCTCGGGATTCTTCTCGGCGTAGTCGCATATTTTGCGACGAGGTTGCCGACAAACCGAAGATTCGAACCGAGTTCTCGTGCGCCAGTGTGACGAACTCGTTGGGCGTAAGTAGCTGCTCGACCGGAGTCACCAGCGCACCGGCGGTGGCCTCTGGGCGAGCTTTCAGTGGCTGTTAAAGCTCCCGCGAATTTCGCGTTCAATCCATGATCGGTTAAGACGATGGAGGATTCGTCTTGCCATGCGGTTTCGCAAGCACCGACAGCACTGGTGCCGCGATGGGTAGGAGTGGCAATGCAGCTTGGTTGCTTGTCGCACGCCGATAGAGCGGGTGGTGAGATCGAGATGCCGCTCGGACAGGTATTGGTCTCGGGGTTGTGCCGGTATGTGCTGACATGAGCGAGACGCGGTCCGATAGCCGTTAATTGGCAGGCCAGTCAGCCGGTGGTGGCCAGTAGGGCCGCTCTGACAGGCGCCACGACCTCCCTACCGGCGAGCTCGATCTGGTCGGTCGTGGCCGATTCGCCGACACCGGGCATCACGAGTCGAAGATTTAGGGCGTCGGCACCGACCTGGATAGCTGCCGCGCAGAGACGTTCGACCACTTCGTCGGTGTGGGGGGAGAAGATTACGCTCGAGCTGCCCTTGTCGCCGAGGAACGAGCTGGAGTCGCCATGGCGCGAGTAGGTTGCGATCATCTGTTCGACCGCGCCGGCGGGAGGCTCGCCGATCCAGATGCGTCGGATGAGAACCCGTGGGCCCGAGCCACCCGCCTCTGCATACGCGTCGATGAGAGCCCGGGTGTCCGCTATGGAGGCGAATGCGCCGAGCAGGATTCCGGCACCGGCTTGGGCCGCACGACGCACCCCGACCGGACCAGAGACTGCAGCTACGACGGGAATGGGAGCTTCGGCGCACCGGGCGACCGCGGGATCCTGGTCGAGCGGCGATGATGCCTCGCCGGTGGACAGCGTCCGGGTGACCGATCGCAGAGCGGGCCAGAAATTTTTGCGGCGGTCCTCGAAAGAAGCCGCGGCCACACGAAAGTCGTCCTCGACATAGCCGGGGGCGAAGCCGACGGCGACGCGGCCGGGATGGCGTGCCGACAGCCATGTCGCCTCTTCCACGACAAGGCCGGCGGGGCGAATGGGCAGCAGCATCGGCGCCGCGGCGGCCCAAATGGACTCGGTCGCTCCAAGAATCCAGGACGCACCTAGGAGGGGTGTCGGCAGATAGCCGGGGTGACCGGCATGATGCTCGGCCAGTGTGACGCCGTCGAAGCCACTGTTCTCAGCCCGAATTGCCTGATCGAGCAGGATCTCGACGGCCGCTGTGGGATCGCCGGCAGCGGGGTGCAAACCGAGGGAGATCGACCCGCGGGCGAAAGGGGCCCGTGTCGTCATACCTTTTCGACCGTATCGAAGTCGTCCATCGCCTGCGCGATCGTTCCGATTCTCTGCTTGATCAGCGGCCACCACGAAGGATCCGTGAGGATGATCTCCTCGCGGGCAGCGACTCCCCGCAAGATCATCTCTGCGGCGTCAGTAGGTTCCAACGCCTTCGAGCGGCCGGCGAGATCACGCGGCCGCGTGTGGTGTCGGACGGGTACAACGGTGGCTCCGGGATCCCGCAGGCGGTCGCTGTCGTCGATACGCGTGCGCACATTGCTCGGGCATACGACCGACACATTGATGCCATCGGGTTCGAGTTCTTCTCGCAACGCGGCCGAAAGTGCGACGATAGCGGCCTTGGTTGCGCTATACGCGCCGAGGCCGTTGCGTGCACCGAGTCCCGCGACCGATGCCGTGTTCACGATGTGCCGTTCATCGTTTTGCTCGAGCATGCCTGGCAAGAATGCCGACAGGCAGTTGGTGACACCGAACTGATTGACGGCGATGATCCAGTCCCAGTCCTCTGGACGCATCTCACGCAGCGGCCCGTAGACGACGACTCCAGCGTTGTTGAACAGGAGATTCACCTTGCCGAGTTCGTTGAAGATTCGTTCAGCAGCTCCGGATACCGCCTCGCGGTCGCGGACGTCCACAGCAATCGCGACCGCCGAGCCACCTAGCGCTGTTATCTCTTCGCAGACCTGCTTGGCGGCAACCTCTTCGACGTCGAGGACGGCGACTGTGGCGCCCAGCTCTGCGACGCGGAGCGCGAGTCCCCGGCCGATCCCGTTGCCGCCGCCCGTCACGACTGCAACCAGCGTGTCGAAATTCATGTAGCGCTCCACTTCTCGTGTTACTCGCCTCGAACCGTTTCGGGGCGGTGGTGGTTCGTTGTCGCCTATGTCGATGATCAGGTCGCGACAGTGTCTGATCGAGCCGCCCCGGATCAGGGACGCGGCTCGACCGGCTGGTGCGGTGTTCTCCGCCGACCACCCCTCTTCCTCGAGTTGTCAACAATTGTGCATGACCCTGATCGCACCCTATGATGCGTATCAATGTCAAGAATTAGTCGAGATAAGCCGGGGTGACACAATGTTCGCTCGATCGATTGTGGTGGTCGGAGCTCTCAATGATGTCGGTATTGCCGTAACTCGGAGTATGGCTGGCGAGGGAGTATTGATAGCGATCGTCGACGAGTGGGCCGACGATCTGTCCGCTCTGGCGGAAGAGTTGCGTGCCCTCGGTTCGCGGGTGCTGGAATGGGTTGTACCGCTGCACGACCTTGAAGGCCTTCGGGCGCTCCGCGCCCGGTGGCCGAGCGACGTCAGCGAGTGTGACGCCCTGATCAGCTGTCAGTTGGACACCGACGCGACCGGCGTCGTTGACTCTGACATGGGAGCGTGGGAGCGCGTCGTTCGTTCCAACCTCACAGGCCCGGTTGTGCTAGCTCAGTCGTTCGTGCCGTTGATGAAGGCGGCGGAGCATCCGAGCATCGTGCACGTCGGCTCGATCGACGGGCTGTTCGGGCATCCGGGACTTGCCTCGTACTCGGTCTCAAAGGGTGGGCTGCTGACGCTCACTCGGGTCATGGCGCACGAACTTGGCAAGGACGGAATCCGGGTCAATTATGTTGCGCGCTGTGGAACGGCCCAGACGCGACACGGAAGGCCTGGTCCATCCGCGGATGAGCTGAGTGAGGACCGCCGTAGCTTCATCGACAAGATCTCTGCGCTGACGCCACTCGGGCGGGTTGGCGAGCCTGAGGAAACTGCGTCGGTGGTGCGGTTCTTATGCTCGTCCGCCGCATCATTTATCAGCGGAACGACCATCACCGTCGACGGTGCCCGCACCGCAACGACCGTGGGCACGAGCTAGCGTTCGTGTTCATATGTGAGAACCGAGGTGACTTCTCGTTGGAAGATAGTCGACTGGTAGGCAGCGCTGGCAGTCGCAGCCTTGGATGAGATGGTCGAAATGAGAGTGCCTTTTACGAGTCGCTCACAGTGCTTTGCTGCTGTTGAGGCCTACCCCAGCGTGGCGTTCGACGCCAGGTTTGCCGAAAACGTACCCGCATGGCGCATGCGGGTACGCGGTATCGCGGTGGATTCTCCGCGCGAGGCCCGGCCGTGCTGCTGCGTCGGTCGCGAAACGATGAAGAGGATGCAACATGTCTGTATTGAACGGTATTCGTGTCGTTGAGTTGGGATCCATAGGCCCAGGGCCTCATGCCAGTATGTTGCTGGCGGATCTCGGCGCCGACGTCGTGCGTGTCGAGCGTCCCGTGCCTGGTGTTGAGCTCGTGCCGGCCGATGAGGACTTCGTCCTGAGGAACCGACGATCCGTCGCTGTCGATCTCAAGAGTGACGTCGGGCGGGGGCTGGTGCTCGGCCTTGTTGATCAGGCGGACGTTCTGATCGAAGGGTTTCGGCCTGGGGTGATGGAGAGACTGGGCGTGGGTCCCGATATCTGCTTAGCGCGCAATCCCCGGCTGGTTTTCGGGCGGATGACCGGATGGGGGCAGGACGGCCCCCTTGCTCTGTGCGCGGGTCATGACATCAACTATCTAGCCGTGACAGGTGCCCTCCACTCATTGGGCCGCAAAGACTCCCGCCCCGTCGCGCCACTCAATTTGGTGGCCGATCTTGGGGGCGGATCACTGTTCCTTGTGGTGGGGGTGTTGGGCGCTCTCTTGGAACGGGAACGCTCAGGACGTGGACAGGTCGTCGACGCGGCAATGGTCGACGGCGTGAATGCCCTCATGGCGATGTACTGGGCACTCTCTGAACGGGGGAGCTGGTCCCCCGTGCCCGGTACGAACCTGACGGATGGCGGCGCTCCATTTTACGACACATACCAGTGCGCGGATGGTCGCTATGTTGCGGTCGGTGCGGTCGAACCACAGTTCTACGCCCTTCTTGTTGATGGCCTCGGGCTCGAACAAGAGGTCCTGCCCGATCAGATGGATGAGTCTTCATGGGACGACCTGAGGAGAATTTTTGCTGATCGGTTCGCCACCAAAACGATGGCAGAGTGGGGAGAGGCGTTCGAAGGGGTGGATGCCTGCGTATCGCCGGTGCTCACCCTGCATGAGGCGGCAGTGCATCCGCATGCTCTGGCGCGCAAGATGACCCCTCGTGACCATGGACAGCTGCAGCCGGCTCCCGCGCCCCGCTTCGACCGTAGCCCACCGGTCCGACTTCGACCGCCGCGGCGAGTCGGCGCTGATCTCGACGAAGTTCTCGCCGACTGGAACGTACGTCGACATCAGGGGGGTGAGGATTGCTTGAGATGACACTGACTGATGTTGCGTACGCGAGGGTGCGCCCTGGCCAAATCACGATCATTCGTACGATCCATATGCGTCGAGAGTTGCGGCACGTGCCGGTGACCCAGGATGGCGACGTGCTCCCGAGCCACCGAGATCAGTCACCACGATCGGGCTCGGTTGTGTCGTGGTAGCGCGATCGCCGAGAGAGGACATGATGAATCAGATCGACGGAATTGAGCAGATCCTCGATGAGGACCTGCTTCCGCAGCTCATTGTCCGCCACGCGACCGCGAGCCCGGACAGGGTCTTCATGAAGCAGGTCGAGGGCGGAAGCCAGACCTATGCGCAGACGCACGCCCGTGCCCGCGCATGGTCCCAACTCATGCGTGGTCTCGGCGTCGAGCCGGGTCATAAGGTTGCCCGTTTCACGCCCACCTGCATGGAGAGTGTCAATATTTGGGTCGGTCTGGGCTGGCTGGGCGCCACCGATGTTCCGATCAATACAGAGTTTCGGGGCGCAATGTTGGCTGCGATCCTTCAGAGTGCGCGTGCTGAGATCTTGGTATGCGACGCGCGTTGGCTGGAAGCGGTTCACGCCGTCGCTGATCAACTCGACTACCTCACGACGGTGGTCGTCATCGGGGGTCCATTCGAGGTTCCTACCGACTGTCGGCTGCGTCATCTGGACGGTGCGGACCTGCTGGCGAGCGCTACGGCCGAGGAGTCGTTCGAATACTCAGGTCCCCAGCCGCACGACGTCGCTATGGTTGTCTACACTTCGGGCACAGTCGGAGTCTCGAAGGCTGTAGTGCTTCCCTGGGCAACGTATGCGGCGGGGGCCCGCCAGTTCTGTCCGCCTGGAGACGCGCTAACCAGTGAAGACGTGCTCTATCTTCCCTATCCGCTGTTTCACATAGCAGGCACATTCTGGACGCATGCGATAGCGCGGGTGGGGGCCACTGTTGTGCTGCGCGAGACGTTTTCCACATCGTCGTTCTGGCGTGACATCGGCGAGTACGGGTGCACAGTGACGCACCTGCTCGGTGCTACGGCGAACTACATCTATCGGCAGCCAACGCGGCCCGTTGACGCAGACAACACACTGCGGATGGTGTCGATGATCCCGTTGCTCAAGGATCTGCGCGGCTTCGAGAGGAGGTTCGATGTGCAGGCGTATAGCGTCTATGGAATGACCGAGGTCGGTGTCGTCACGCGCACATCCTTGTCCCCCGAGGATCCGTCGTCGTGCGGAGTGCCGTTTCCGGGCTACGCATTGAGGGTGGTCAATGAATTTGACCAGGAAGTCCCCGACGGTGAGATTGGGGAACTAGTCGTTCGCCCGCTTTCGCCGTGGACGACGTTCACGGAATACTTTGGTATGCCAGAGGCGACAGTGGCGGCTTGGCGAAATCTCTGGTTCCACACCGGGGACGGATTCCGGCGCGATCAGCAGGGCAACTACCATTTTGTAGACCGGATCAAGGACAGCATCCGGCGCCGTGGCGAGAACATATCCTCGATGGAAGTCGAGATGTACGTCGTTCGTCACGAGGCCGTGCTGGAGTGTGCAGCCATACCAGTGCCGTCGGAGTGGAGCGAGGATGAGGTCAAGGTCTGTGTCGTGGTCAAAGAAGGCCACGAACTGACAGAGGTCGAACTTGTCGAATTCCTTATCGCTGAAGCGATGCCGCGTTTCATGCTGCCGCGCTACGTCCAGATCATGCAGGAGTTTCCGAAGACGCCGACCGGAAAGATTCAGAAGAACATCCTGCGAAAGAACAGCGATCTGTCGGCTGACTGGGACCGTGAGCGAGAACAACCCAAGTCTCGCTTAGGGACCTACGTGGGTCGGAGTAGATGATTACGAGATTGACAGCAGCGGTGCTGCGAGAGTAATGCCCATCCGGTTGACCTGGAGGCCTTCGCGATTGGCGGGCCTCAGCACGAAGACGCGTGCGTCTCGTTTCCAGTGGTCTGTGCGGTTCCGACGTGACACCTCGTAGACGGTCATCTGGAGATCCCCAGGCACACCGCGGCCCTTGGGTCTCCCCGACTCCCTAGCGGGAGTTTCCTAGATAGCTATGGCTTCGGTGCGATTAGCGCTGGTGGGAGCTGGTTTTGGTGTGGTCGGGGTGTATTACCTAAGTCGGTGGCGGCCGGTCATCGGGTGGGTGCGTAGCGGTCGATGCCGAACAGCCGGGCCAGTTGT
>RRBB01000274.1:0-12829 GCA_006543605.1 Rhodococcus sp. WS4 | reverse complement strand
CCAAACTCCGCAGAACCCTTGTTGCGGCACGATTTACCGGTGTTCGCCCAGCACAACCCGACCTTCACAATTACCGCGACTTCGAGCTGGCCTGCGCCGCAGCCGCCGCGTAACCGCGAAAGTCGAGGTCAACACATGTCCTGCCTACGGCGTTACGTTCCGAACGAGGAGCCAAACAAACAAGAACCCCGACTTCCCGCTACCGTGCAGAGAACAACTCGCGTCGCTATTGGATTGTATTGTGCGCGCGCCCAGCAGATGACCGCAACGTCCGGTCGTAGTCTTCATTCCCCGGCCGGATGGAAACTGGTGGCCTTCCCACGTGCCGCGTCCGTTGGAACGCCCTGCGTTCATCTTCTGTGTAGCCGCCCCAGATTCCGTGGCTCTCGCGTGCCTCAAGAGCGTGGTCTAGGCACTGTTTGCGTACAGGACACCGCCAGCAGACTTGTTTGGCAGCACGGACGCGAGTCGAACGGGGTTCGCCTCGTTCGTTGTCGGCATAGTAGAACACCGACGGGTCGGCGTATCGGCATGCGGCAGACAATTGCCAGTCCCAGGACTCGGCGATCGGCCACGGAAGCCGCAACATTAATGCCGGCAACTGCGTTCCCCTCTCGCCAACTGATAGACGCGAATCAACTGAGCGGTAGAGCTATCCCCGACGTAGGGGGACCCGTCCACATCCCAGAGCGCGGGGCCCAATTCCAGGGCCGATGTCTTGCCGAGCTCGACTCCCCACTGGTCGAACGAGTCGATCCCCCACACAACGCCTTGGACGAAGACTTGGTGTTCGTACAAGGCGATCAGCTGTCCGAGAGTGGACGGCGTGAGCTTCGTGCCAAGGATCGTGGTCGACGGCCTGTTTCCAGGCATTACTTTATGCGGCACTAGTTCGGGAGGTGTCCCCTCTGCGGCGACCTCATGGGCGTTCTTTCCGAATGCTAGAACTTTCGACTGCGCCAACAGATTCGCGGTCAACACATCGTGCATGGATCCGATGCCGTCGAGGGTGGGTAGATCCTCCACCGGCTCCGCGAATCCCACGAAGTCGACGGGAATCAGGTGTGTGCCCTGGTGCAGGAGCTGATGGAACGCATGCTGCCCGTTCGTGCCTGGTTCTCCCCAGAAAACTTCACCTGTGAAGGTTCCGACCGGAGTACCGTCCGCTCGCACCGATTTACCATTCGATTCCATGGTCAGTTGTTGCAGGTACGCCGGAAACCTGGCCAGGTCGTTCGCGTACGGCAGCACAGCCCGCGAGTCGGCACCGAAGAAGCTCGAGTACCACACACCGAGCATGCCTAGGATGACGGGCGCATTCGATTCCAATGGCGCGGTGCGGAAATGCTCGTCGATCGCCCGCATTCCGCCGAGGAACTCGGTGAACCGTTCCCGTCCGATCGCGATCATCACCGACAGTCCGACGGCGGACCCGACCGAGTACCGTCCGCCCACCCATTCCCAGAAGCCGAACATGTTGTCGGCGGCGATGCCGAATGCTGTGACCCGTGCAGTGTCGGTGGACACCGCAACGAAATGGCTCGATACCGCATCCTCCCCCAGTGCGCCGGTGATCCAGCGTCGGGCAGCGGAGGCGTTCGTCATCGTCTCCAGCGTGGAGAAAGTCTTGGAGACAACGACGAACAGCGTGGTACGCGGATCCAGGTCCGTCAGATTCGACAGCAGATCCGCGGGGTCGATATTGGAGACGAACCGTACCTCAGGCCCGTCGACGTAGTGACGCAAGGCGCGATAGGCCATGGCCGGACCGAGGTCGGATCCACCGATTCCGATGTTCACCACAGTACGAATGCGCTCGCCAGTGGCCCCGCGCCACACACCGGACCGGACACGATCGGTGAACTCACCCATCTGCCCCAGCACCGCGTGCACGTCCTCGATCACGTTCTGTCCGTCGACGATCAGCTCGCGCTCGGGGTTCGCGCGCAGAGCAGTGTGCAGAACAGCCCGGTCCTCGGAGGTGTTGATATGGTCGCCGGTGAACATCGCCTCACGGTGGCGTTCCACTCCGGCGACCCGGGCGAGGTCGAGGAGCAGGCCCACCGTCTCGCGCGTGACACGATGCTTGCTGTAATCGATGTAGAGATCGCCGGCCGTGACATTCAGATTTTCGCCCCGATGGGGGTCGGCGTCGAAAAGTTGTCGAAGGTGCGTGGCCGCGACTTCCCAGTGGTGATCGGACAGTTTCTGCCACAGCGGTGTCGTGGTGATGTTGTGTGTCATGCGAGTCCTCGCAGCCGCGGGGCAAGGTCTTTCTCGAACAACTCGAGGAACCGTTTCTGATCGTGGCCGGGAGCGTGGAACACCAGGTGGTTCAACCCCGCATCGAGATACGGGCGGATCTGCGCCACCGCCTCATCCGGATCCGACGCCACGATCCACCGCTTCGCCACCTGCTCGATCGGCAACGCATCCGCCACCTTCTCCATCTCGATCGGATCATCGATGCTGTGCTTCTGCTCCGGCGTCAACGACAACGGCGCCCAGAACCGCGTGTTCTCCAACGCCAACTCCGGATCCGTGTCATAAGAAATCTTGATCTCGATCATCTTGTCGATCTCCGCCACATCACGGTCCGCCTTCGCCGCCCCCTCCGCGACCGCAGGCATCAACTTCTCCGTGTACAACTCCATGCCCTTACCGGACGTGCAGATGAACCCGTCACCGGCGTGCCCGGCGTATCGGGCCACGACCGGACCACCGGCGGCGATGTACACCGGAATCCCACCCTCGGGCACGTCGTAGATCGATGCTCCGGCCGTCTTGTAGTAGTTGCCTTCGAAATTCACTCGTTGTCCCAGCCACAGCTCGCGCATCAAGGCGACGGCCTCCCGCAGGCGCGCGAACCGCTCCTTGAACTCCGGCCACTGACCGGCGAATCCTGTCGCGATCTCGTTGAGCGCCTCTCCGGTGCCCACCCCGAGCATGATCCGCCCCGGATACAGACACCCCATCGTCGCGAACGCCTGCGCCACCACCGCCGGGTTGTACCGGAACGTCGGCGTCATCACCGACGTCCCCAACTGCAACCGCTCCGTGCGCTCCCCGACCGCCGTCATCCACGCCAACGAGAACGGCGCATGACCACCCTCGTGCCGCCACGGCTGGAAATGATCGGACACGGTCGCCGAATCCATCCCGTGTGCCTCCGCCAGAACACCCAGCTCCACCAACTCCCGCGGACCGAACTGCTCCGCCGACGCCTTGTAACCCAACTTGATCATGACTGCACCGCCTCCAAGGTCCGGACTTGATGTCCGCCGAATTGCTGTCGTAGAGCCGAAACCGCCTTCATGGCAGGCGAGTCCGGTTGTCGGGATGAGAATCGTGCGAACAGGGCGGCCGAGATCACCGGCACCGGCACGGCGTGCGCGATGGCCTCTTCGACGGTCCAGCGGCCCTCACCCGAGTCCTCGGCAAACCCGGAGATCGAGCTCAAACCCGGGTCCTGCCGAAGCGCAGCGACGAGAAGGTCGAGCAGCCAGGAGCGCACCACGGTGCCCTTCTGCCACGCCCTCATCACGTCGTCGGGGGCGGTGATTCGGGGTTCGGCGGCCAGCAGTTCGTAACCCTCCGCGTACGCCTGCATCAAGCCGTACTCGATACCGTTGTGCACCATCTTGGCGTAATGGCCGGCACCGACCGGCCCCGCATGAACGAAACCCTCGTCCCGGCTTCCCGCCGGTCTGAGTGCATCAAAGATCGGCATCGCCCGCGCCACATCCGCCTCCCCGCCGCCCACCATCAGGCCGTAGCCCTCTTCCAGGCCCCACACACCTCCCGACACCCCGCAGTCCACATACCCGATTCCACGCTCACGGAGGACATTTGCGTGCAACTCATCGTCGGAGAAGCGGGAGTTACCGCCATCGATCACGAGATCACCTTCCCCCAACAGCTCGCCCAGCTCAACGAGCACCGAGCGGGTCGGCTCGCCCGCCGGAACCATCACCCACACCACCCGCGGGCTAGTGAGACGAGCCACCAACTCATCAAGTGACTCAACATCCCGGATCGACGGATCGGCATCGAATCCGGTGACCTCATGACCCGCGGCGCGAACACGCTCCCGCATGTTCGCGCCCATCCGCCCCAGACCTATCAAACCCAACTGCATCGGGAAGCTCCTCGATATTGCTCATACGACCGGCGCGGGACACACTCACCCACTGCTGCACGAATTTGCGCATTGAATGCCCGCAATCATGCCGTTCAGCCGGATGAACTGTCAATATTCGCGCACAGAACGCTAGAATTGTGGTGCCCACGCACAGTCGATCGCCCAGGAGAGTTTGTGTCAGCATCCGAACGACGAGGTCAGATACTCCAGCGCCTCCAGGTCGATGGCTACGTCGAGGCCAAAGTTCTCTCGCTCGAACTCGCAGTGGACACGTCCACGATCCGGCGCGACCTCGACACCCTGGTTCGTGCCGGCCAAGCCGAACGAACCCACGGGGGGGCCCGTCCCATCACCGGCGCGTCGTCCGAGATCCCCTACGCGGTGAAGGAACCCGAACGCCGAAAAGAAAAAGTCGCGATCGCGTGTCTTGCCGCACAGAAGGTGACCGATGGCCAAACCATCATTCTCGACAGCGGGTCGACGACATACCAGGTCGCTCTCGAGCTTCGCCACAAGGCGGATTTGACGATCATCACCAACGACCTCCGGATCGGGAAGTATATGGCCACCATCCCCGGCATCCGACTGCTTGTGACAGGTGGCGAGCTGCTCGGATCCGTCTTCACCCTCGTCGGTGAACGCGCCGTGGACTTTCTATCCGACTACTCCGCCGACTGGGCCTTCCTCGGAGCAGACGCCATCGACCCCATCGCAGGTATCACCAACACCAACACCCTCGAAGTCCCACTCAAACGAGCCATCATCTCCGCTGCCGCACACACCGCCGTCGTCACCGACAGTTCCAAATTCGGGCAGCGAGCCCTCGCCAAAGTCGCAGCGATCAACGAGATCGACATCATCCTCACCGACACCGGACTCCCGAGCGATCAGGCCGAATGGTTCGGCGACAAAGTCGCCCGGGCGAGTGTCACTGGCGACTGAACTACGCGGCTAGTACTGCAACGGCACTTATGGCAGGTGGCCGCGGGTTCGGTAATGACAGATGCGGGCCTGGTGTTGTCGGCGTCTCCGCCAGTGTGACCAGGACCAGACGTGTTCGTCGGGGTGGGCGTGTCGCAGGATCAGATACACGAGTAGGCGGCGGATCTCGGGTACCGTGTAGCCGATCATGCCCTGATCATCGGTCCCGATTCCCCCTTTACTGCTTCGGTTTTCGTTCCTGCGAGCCAGGCGAGGGCGAGCATCGACAGGGTGGTGTGCGCGTACCAGGCCCGGTAGGTGCGCACCTGATACTGGTCCAACCCCGCCTCGTTCTTGGCCTGCTGGAAGCATTCCTCGACCCGCCACCGCGAGCCGGCGATCGTGGCGAGTTCGGTGAGCGTGGTGCGCCGGGGTCCGGCGCAGATGTAGTACGCGATCTCGGTCGGGTCCGACAGGGATCGGCGGGCGAGGAGCCAGTGCCCGCGGCCGGGTGCCCAGGCGATCCTGATGGGCACCCGCACCCAGGAATACTCGCGCGGGCCGTGAGCGCCGTCTCCGGCGGAGATTCGGCGCCACTGCTTCGGCGGGACCGCGGCGATCATCTCGTCGGCACGACCGGAGCGGCCGTCCGGCGTGAACACATCGTCGTTGCACCGGGTGGCCAACACATACGAGACATCGCGTTCCTCGAGCCAGACCCGCAGGTACTTCACCTGACCGTAGGCCTCGTCCGCGGTGAGCCAGGAGAAGGGCACCTGTGCGTCGAGGGCGCGTTCGATCATGTGTTGCGCCAGTCTCGGTTTGGTCGCGAACTCCACCTCGTCACCGATCCCGGCGGCGCGGCACCGGTCGCGGTCGGAGGTCCAGGACTCGGGCAGGTACAGCTCCCGGTCGATGAGCGCGTGCCCGGCCGAGCTCGCGTAGGCGAGGAAGACCCCGATCTGGCAATTTTCCACCCGACCGGCGGTGCCCGAGTACTGGCGTTGCACCCCGGCCGAGCGGGTGCCCTTCTTGAGGAATCCGGTGTCATCGACGATCAACACCCCGGCGCGGTCACCGAGCCGTTCGACCACATAATCACGCACATCGTCGCGCACCCCGTCGACGTCCCAGTCCGCCCGCCGCAGCAACCGTTGCATCCCGTCCGGGCTCACCTCGCCGGCCCGCTCGGCGAGGGTCCACCCGTTCTTGCGTTCCAGACCCGCAACCAGACCCGTCACATATTCACGGACCCGGGACCGCGGCTCTGACCGGGCGAACCGACCGGAGATCCGCTCATGCAACGCTTCCAACTCGGCAACAACCAGATCGAGGACCACACAACCAGTATCGTCTACCTGTCAAGCAAGTGCCGTTGCAGTACTAGAGCGTGTCTGCTTAATGTTCGGGAATTGATGCGTGATGCCGGGTATGTGTTGCGCGCCGACGAGATCCCCGATGACCTGTGGGCTGTGATCGAGCCCGTCCTACCCGCACTGGCGGGCCGAAGGGGGCGTCCGTGGAACGACCACCGGTTGACCCTGGAAGGAATCGCCTGGCGGTTCCGAACCGGATCAGCCTGGCGCGATCTGCCCGAAGACTTCGGCCCGTGGCAGTCGATCTGGGAACGGCATCGCCGCTGGTCGGACGACGGCACCTACATTCGGATGTTCGCCGCGGTGCGGGCGGCAGCCCCCGAACGAGAGGAACAGCTCGAACGTCTGCTGTCGATCGACTCGACGATTGTCCGCGCACACCAGCATTCGGCCGGCGCCCTGACCGATGCGCACACAGGGGGCTCGGTCGAATGACAAGAATCTGGCCAACGAACCCGCAGACCACGCACTCGGCCGCTCCCGCGGCGGGCTGAGCACCAAGATCCACGCCCTCACCGACACCTTCTGCTGCCCGCTGACGCTGATGCTCTCGCCGGGACAGGCCGGCGACAACCCCTACCTGGCGCCGCTGCTCGACGCGCACCGCGCCCACGACACCGAAGCGTTCCGCCTGCTGGCCGACAAGGCGTACTCGCACCCGAGCACCCGAAAGAACTGAGGGAACGCAGAATCTCGCACACCATCCCCGAACGCCGCGACCAGATCCGACGTCGCAAGACGAAAGGATCGGACGGGGGTCGACCGCCGGCGTTCGACAAGGACCGCTACCGCGAACGCAACACCGTCGAGCGTGGTGTCGGGCGTCTCAAGCAATGGCGTGGCATCGCCACTCGATACGACAAGTACGCCACCACCTTCCTCGGTGGCGTACTCTTCGCTGCGCTCGTCATTTCATCATCGTGTCCGTAAATAGCAGACACGCTCTAGTCGTAGAGGACGTCGCGCATCACACGGACCGCCGCAATCGCTTGGGTCTCGGGCAATCGCGAGTAGCCTAGAACAAGTCCTCGCATTGTGGCCTCGCCAGGGCTGAAGAAGTACTGGCTAAGGGCGGTGCAAGCCAAGCCGTGCTCGGCCAGCCCTCGGACGGCAGCGAGGTCATCGAACTCGCCCTCACGTGAGCGAAGCACCAGATGGAGACCAGCGTGCACACCGATGAGTTCCAAGCGTGGCAGTAGGCTTTCGCACGCAGCGGTGAGCCGTTGCCGCCTAGTCGAGTAGGTCCGTTGCGCGGCGAGCAAGTGCTTCTGCAGGCCGCGCGACTCGATGTAGGCGGTCAGCAGCGAAGAGGTTAACGAACTTACTGCGTCTCCTTCGTCGAAGAGCAGAGCGCGAACGGCAGTTCGGAATCTAGTGGGCACCACGGCCCACGCCAGTCGCAGGCTTCGGGAGATCGACTTCGATGTCGTCCCGAGGTACACGACGTGAGCACTGCCGGCGTTCATGCTGCGGATAGCCGGCACCGGGGGCACGTCGTAGCGTAACTCGCCGTCGTAATCATCCTCGAACACGAGTGCATCGTTGGCAACGGCCCAGTCAAGAAGGTTGGCTCGACTGTCCACGGGGAGGCGAGCGCCGAGGGGAAACTGGTGCGCCGGTGTCACGTAGACAGCTGCGTCGCTGGCTGCCAGTCGATCGACACATATGCCATCGGACCCAACTGGGACCGGTCTGACTACGTGACCGGACGCCGCGAGCACCCGGCGCGCCGTCGCGTATCCGGGATCCTCAAAGGCGAACGTGCTTCCGTTCCCGGTCAGCAACGGGCCCAGAGTTCGCAGTGCACTATTGACGCCGGGAAACACAAAGACGTCCTCAGGATCACAGTCGATTCCGCGGGTTCGCCGCATGTGGTCGGCCAAAGAGCGTCGCAGGCGTGGGTAAAAGTGATGCGTGCGGTTGTCGGAGATTTCCCCACGGGAACCATCGCTCCACTGAAGCGCCTCGGCGCTGGCGGAACGCCAGGCAGCTCGCCATTCCCGCGGCCTGATAAGTGATGTGTCCGGGTAGCCGGGAACCATGTCGAACTGCGGTTCGTCGCCCGATGGCTCGTACGCCTCGTCGGTGATGCCGTAAGTCGGCGGCGCAATGACCGCCATCGCCCCAGCTCGCGCCGCGGCTTGAGCTCCGGTCTCAACCTTTGTTCGACCCCCGGGCGTCGCGATGAGGAATCCGGAGGCGGTCAGTTCCTCGTAGACACTCACAACCAAAGTTCTTGAGACACCCAGGTGCGCCGCAAGAACCCTTGTAGACGGCATGTCGTCGCCATCGCCCAGCGTGCCTGAAGCCAGTGCCCGGACGAGCGCCGCCGATAGACGTTGCTTGAGCGGCGCTGTGTCCGACCCTAGATCGAGCAAGAGGTCCGTCGACGCAGCAATACGCGGCATGTCTACTCCTGTCCGGGAATGCGGCAATTTTCCAAAGCGCCATCCACCGTTGAGGCAACCCATGCGAGATCTTCCGATGGGTGTAGGCACACGCGCCCGCACACCGCATGCGCGTGTTCTCCCAGGTCCGCCCATAAATTTCGCGAGATCATGTGCCCACCAACTGCGGAACCCGGGCTTGCGGAGGCGAAGGATTCAGTCGGGACTCGACTTGGATTCCGCGACGAGGACGATCGTTGCGCCGGTCGAGAGTTCACCGTTTCCCGCACCAACTCGGAACGGGCCGCTGCGAGCTGTCGACGATGTTGCTGAATGTTTGGCTCATTGCGGTACTCATTTTGTGGAGCGTAGCTCAGTGCCAGCACGCCGGCGTTTCCCGCCGATGCACCCTCACCGGGCCGCTCGTCGATGATCAGCGGTGTCGTACCGGCTTTGGCCAGGTAATCCGCGGTGAAAGCACCGACGATTCCACCACCGACCACGACCACATCGGCTGACGTTGCGTTATCGGTCATCTTGCACCTCGATGGTTTTCCAATTGTTCCCATGTCGCCGCCGCGACCGATCCAGTCCTGCACCCCCATACCGACGGTCTCGACCAGCGCGTGACCGGACCTGCGCGGTGACTGGTGCTGACGAACCGGTTCGGTGATGGTTCGCACCTGCGACAATTCGAGCTTCGCTTCGTGAGTCTGGCAATGTGCGTCTTTGAATAGCCGTACTCTACTGCCGGTGACTCAAGACGTTTCGCTGGTGCTTACCTAGTGCTTACCTAGCTATCGGACGTGACTCGCTCCTACGAGGACGCCGGTGACTGTGTCCGTGGGGCCGATCGAGCACCCATGTGACAGCGACGCCGGCGACCAGACCCCAGAAGGGCGCCCCGAGACCGGCAGCAGTAACACCTGAGATCGTCACGAGGAGCGTGACGAGGGGCCCCAGAGGCACTCGGCCTCTGGTCGTGTCCTCGGCGGATCCGGAGAACGCGGCAACGAAGGCGTTGCGGAGCGCTTCGAGCATGGCCAACCCCGCCAGCGCTGAGATGAACGAATCGGGAACAGAGGCAAGCCCGCGGACGAGAACGGGAGCAGCGACGCCGACCACGATGGCGAGCGCGCCGCACGCAATCCCCGAGATGTAATGGCGATGTCGATCACCGACAGCGGTGAGCAGTGCGTTGGTCGGCCCTGCCAAACAGGTCGAGATCGCTCCGAGAGGCGCGACCAGTACCGACCACACGCCGCACAGCACGGTCACCACAGTCACCGGTGGAGCGTGTCCTGCTGCTGTGAGAACCGCGGCGCCTTGCCCGTTCTGGACGGCAATGACGGTGATTGCCAGTGGCACGACGAGCTGGGCCGACGCGTTCCAACTCCACGCCGGCGCAGTCAGTTCCGGAAGTCCGATCAGCGGCAGCGTCGACTGGGCCGCACCGATGTCGACGAATCCGCCGGTGATGCCGAGAGCGGCCAATCCCGCGACGAGTGCGACGAGAACGGCGGGCACCTGAAGAGCGAGCCGGTCGGAACGGGTTATCAGTACCCACGCCACGACCATCGTGCTTGCGACGACGATATCCGCGTCCACCGATCTGACGAGGTCGGTCCCGAATGACAGGAACGCCCCCGCCACCATGGCCATCACGACTCGGTGCGGCAGCACTGCCATGATGCGGGCGACGAGCCCGGTTGCGCCGAGAATCCCGATGAGAATGCCGGTGAGTATGTAGGCCCCGACCACTTCGGGCCACGTGAGGTTCGGCAACGCCTGGCCGACCAGGACTGTGCCGGGGATGGTCCAGAAGAACGCGAGCGGCATTCGATACACCCACGAGACGACCATCGTGAGCAGGCCGTTCAGGACGAACACACCGAAGATCCACGACGCGGTTTGGGTTGGGGACAGTGACCCGGCGGACGCTGCGCCGATGATGACCGCGACCGGGCCGGTCGCGGAGAAGAGAACACCTGTGGCTCCGGCCCCGAGATAGCGCCCGCCGAAGTCCTTGCGGAGTGCGTGAAGACTCGGCGGACGCTGGGCGGGAAGTTCGATTCCCCCTCGGAGTGTGCTGGTTTGGGCCTGTTCACCGGTGCTCATCGGCGAGGTCGGTCGTTCGTCATTGTGTGATCACTTTCCTAGTTCTCTGTTGTAAGTGCGCCTTCAGGATTGGCTGGTCGTACCGGTCGAAGACATCGTTGTCGACGATCATCACATCCGCGCCGGCCGTCTTGCATGCCTGGATTGAATTGGCGATGCAGCTGGGCCGGTTACCGGCCCGCAGCGGTCGATGGAATACGTTTTGCTCGTCGACCTGCAAGGCCTCTCAGTGAACAGCGGCGGCCGGACAGCGACGGCCGGTGCCCTGCGAACGATCGGCGGCAATAGGAATTGGGCCGGGAATTCGTTATCTTAGTTCACCGTCTCTCCACTTCGCTGCTCACATATGATTCGCTTACCAATCACAGGGCACGGGGCAATGAATGGTTCGTACCAACTAGCTGCAACTCAGTGGTGGTTCTCACCGCGGTAGGTGCTACCCGGTTCGTCGAACAAGGTTGGTACCCACCGACTCAGCGTTCGGCTACTAGGCTGGAAGTTATGAATGAGCAGAGGAGCAAGGCCGACAGCGCATCGTGGCAGGGATTTTCGACGAGGGCGGTACATGCCGGTTACGAGCCGGATCCCGCGACCGGCGCGGTCAACGTTCCCATCTATGCCAGTTCGACCTTCGCTCAGGACGGCGTCGGTGGCATGCGTAACGGCTTCGAGTACGCCCGCACCGGTAATCCGACGCGTCGGCCGTTCGAAGCGAACCTCGCCGCGATCGAATCGGGCACGTTCGGCCGGGCGTTCTCGTCGGGAATGGCCGCTGCCGACGCGCTGCTGCGCTCCACGCTCCGACCCGGCGACCACCTCGTGATCCCCAACGATGCGTACGGCGGCACGTTCCGTCTCATCGACAAGGTGTTCACGCAGTGGGGAATCGAGTACTCCGTCGCCGCGGTGTCCGATGTCGACGCCGTGCGCGACGCCATTCGCCCCAACACCAAGCTGGTCTGGGTCGAGACTCCCACCAACCCGCTGTTGAACGTCGGTGACATCGCCGCGCTGGCAGAGGTCGCGCACGCGCAGAACGCGAAGCTCGTTGTCGACAACACCTTCGCTTCGCCTTACCTCCAGCAGCCGCTTCTGCTGGGCGCCGACGTCGTGCTGCACTCGACGACCAAGTACATCGGTGGACATTCGGATGTCGTCGGCGGCGCGCTGATCACCGACGACGAGGAGTTGGACGCCGGGTTCGCGTTCCTGCAGAACGGCGCAGGCGGCGTCCCGGGGCCGTTCGATGTGTTCCTGACGCTCCGCGGCATCAAGACACTCGCGCTGCGGATGGAACGCCACAGCGACAACGCGGAGAAGCTCGTCGAGCTGCTCGACGGTCACTCCGCGATTTCGAAGGTCTATTACCCTGGTTTGGCATCCCACCCGACTCACCAGGTGGCGGCCAAGCAGATGCGCAGGTTCGGCGGCATGATCTCCGTGCGGCTCGCCGGGGGAAAGCAGGCGGCGCTGGACTTCTGCGCGCGCACCGAGATCTTCACCCTCGCCGAGTCGCTGGGCGGTGTCGAATCGCTGATCGAGCACCCGGGAGCGATGACGCATGCCTCGACCGCCGGTTCGTTGCTCGAGGTGCCGGACGACCTCGTGAGGTTGTCGGTCGGCATCGAGGACGGAGCCGATCTGATCGGTGACATCGAGCAGGCCCTGGGTCGATAACGCGTGATCGTCGGGCTGATCGACTCGGGGCTGGGCATGCTGCCGACCGCTGCGCGAGTGGCGCCCCGAGCTCGATCTGTTTCTGTTGATGGCCCCCGACGAGGCGCCGTGGGGTCCGAAACCCGATGCCTGGGTAGTCGATCGCGTACTCACCGCGGCCGATCGCGCGGTTGCGGCCGCTCGGAAGTGATCGTTCTGCCGTGCAACAC
>RRBB01000273.1:0-12835 GCA_006543605.1 Rhodococcus sp. WS4 | reverse complement strand
TGATCCGGACGGACGGCGCCCGGATGTTCCGCGTACTGGCCGACGAGGGATTCACCCACGAGTACACATCCGGGTACAGCTCGCCGGAACCGGGCCACGTCACCCTTCCGGGGCCGCATCGCATCGCGTCGCTGCTCAAACGATGGAATGCCGGCACCCACCACTACCGCGTCGAACGCGAACACCTGCAGTACTACCTGGACGAGTTCGCCTTCCGATTCAATCGACGCAGGTCAAAGGCTCGCGGGATGCTCTTCTACCGGCTCCTGCAGCAGAGCGTCAACACCGATCCCCATCCGCTCGCCGAGCTCATCGGTGGCACCGCAGCCAGCCACCATATCGAATCCGAGGACGCTGATTCACTGTCCAGCAACACTTTCGGCGAATTCTAATCAATCAGTCCACTTAAGCAGATAAGCAGTACGTGTGTTCGAACGTAGCCCTCGCGCGGGAATATGGCAACAGTCCGCCCCTGTCGACTGCCTGCCTACCGAACGCCCGACGGCCGGGCGCCAGGAATATGTGACTTCCGCCGTTCTGGCAGACTTGAGCGGACGTCGCGAGAACTGCGGCGCCCGGCCCATGCCGCGTTGTCGCACCTCAGGAGGCGAGTCATGCCAAGCGATTCTCCGAGCGCTGTCTTCGCGAAGCTGGCCGAGATGGTCTACGACGGGGACGACTTCACTCAGGTGTATCAGGCGATTTGTGATGCCGCCGCGATCCTGGTCCCCGGGTGTGCGCATGCCAGCCTCATGCTGAAGCAGAACGACCAGCATCTCACGGTGGCGGCGAGTGACGGCGTCGCCGCCCGCGTAGACGCGCTCGAGCGGGCCGAGCAGGAGGGGCCGTGCCTCGATGCGATCGAGAACGAATCTCCGCAGGTCGAGGCCGAGCTGGCTCGGTCGACGCAATGGCCACGCCTCGCGCAGCGGGCGATCGCCGAAACCCCTGTGCGTGGCGCCGCGGGCTTCCGGCTCCTGATCAAGGGGCGCAAGGTAGGCGCGCTGAATCTGTTCTCGGACAATCCGGGTGAATTCACCGACGAATCCATTGACCAGGCAATTCTGATCACGGCGTTCGCGGCGGTCACGTTGACCGCACTCCATGAACACCAGGAAGCCCAGACGCTGCGTGAGGGCCTGGCCAGCAACCGTGAAATCGGGAAGGCGATCGGATTGATGATGGCCTTTCACGACATCTCCGAGGACAGGGCGTTCGACCTCCTTCGCAAGACGTCGCAAGACATGAACATCAAACTCACCGGTGTCGCCCGGGAAGTCATCGCACATCACAATTCGAAGTTCGACTGACCCGGACTCGCGCCGGATTCGCTCGTGACGTTTGGTCAGGGTCTGGGTGAAGTTGGCAATTGGTTGATGCGCACCTGACGGAGAAGTAGGGTTGATCCAGCGTGGTTGAGAACACAGCCGCAGATAGTCCGGGCCGCAGCGGTGCGCGGTGGACCGAGATGCGTGCACTCCCCCGTGGTGTCCGCGTCGAGGCCCAATTTTCTTGCCCAAGTCGCACGGACACCCACAGATTGCACGCGATCGGAGGGTCATGAAACCAACCCGCACGCCGCGCTGTGTCAACCCCGCGACGGCACCGCGGCTGTACGCCTCCCGCGAGACACCCTCCCCCGACAGGGGGCTCCGAATGGCCGTCGAAGTCGCGCAGGCCGTAGACGCCACCGTGGGTCGTATCACGGGGGACATCGACGTGCTGGCAGCCCCTTCTTTCGCGCTCGCCCTCGCACACCTCACGGACGGGGGCTCGTCTTCGCGCATCATCGTGGACATGACTACCGTCGACTTCGTCGGGACCTCGGGGTTGTCGGTGCTGTCCGAGTTCGCGGAAACCGCTAGGCGACAACACATAACGTGGGTGCTGGCGGGTAGCCGGGCGGTGCTCCGGCCGCTCGAGGCAACCGGTCTCGCCGCGATGATCCCCATCTGCAGCTCTGTGAGCGCAGCGTTCGACAAGGTGGAGAGGATCGCGCACACCTGACGAGCGGCTCAGCCGACGGCAGCGCCGAACCACTTGGGCAGCTGGCCGAGCAGATCCTGCTGGTCTTCACCGACCCACGCCACGTGGCCATCCGGCCGCAGCAGCACCGCGGGCGCGTCCAACTCCTCGCTGATGTCGACGACGTGGTCGACCCGGTCAGCCCAACCGTCCACGGAAAGCAGGCCGGTCTGGTCGAGCAGCAGTCCGCGGCCGCCATGCATGAGTTCGTAGAGGCGCCCCCGTTTCAGCCCGATGTCCCGCAGCCGCCGGCCGAGCAGTTCGTGCCCCTCGCCGAGGTCGTAGCGGACCCCGATCGCGGTGCTCTTCTCGGTCAGGTACCGGTTCACCTCCTCGAAATCCATCAGTTCCGACAGCAGCCGGCGCACGGACCGGGGACCCGGCTCGGTGGACATCAGCTCGGACTGCACGCGGGTGTTGTTCAGCACGTCGTCGGCTACCGGGTGCCGTTCGGTGTGGTAGCTGTCCAGCAGCCCCGCCGGTGCCCAGCCGTTGACCTCGGCGGCCAGTTTCCAGCCCAGATTGAACGCGTCCTGGACGCCGAGGTTGAGGCCCTGCCCGCCCAGCGGTGGGTGGACGTGCGCCGCATCGCCGGCCAGCAGCACCCGGCCGACCCGGTAGCGCTCGGCCAGCCGGGTGGCGTCGCCGAAGCGGGACAGCCAACGCGGTGAGTGCACGCCGAAGTCAGTGCCGGCGAACACCCGCAGCTGTTGCTTGAATTCCTCGAGGGTCGGCGGGACCGACCGGTCGTCGGCGACCCCCTCAGCGGGAACGACGACGCGGTACAGCCCGTTCCCGGAGGGCCCGGCGCCGAACCCCTTGTGGGTCTTGCGGACCTCGGCCACCACGGCGGCCAGCGTCTCCGGCGGCGCGGCCACCTCCATCTCACCCAGTAGCGACTCGACCCGGGTGGGTTCGCCGGGGAAGCCGACTCCGAGCAGCTTGCGCACCGTGCTGCGGCCGCCGTCGCAGCCGACGAGGTAGCGCGAGCGCAACTGCGTGCTGTCGGCCAGCACGGCGGTCACCCCGTGGTCGTCCTGGCTCAGCCCGACCAGTTCGCAGCCGCGCCGGATCGGGGCGCCGAGTTCGGCGGCGTGCTCGGTCAGCAGGCGCTCGGTGACGGGCTGCGGGATGCCGAGGACGTACGGGTGTGCGGTGTCGAGCCGGTCGGGCTGTGGCTTGGTGATGCCGGCGAAGAAGCCGCCGACCGGGTACTGCTTGCCGAGCGCGAGGAACCGATCCAGCAGACCTCGCTGGTCCATTACCTCGATGCTGCGCGCGTGCAGGCCGAGCGACCGGACATGCCTGGTCGGCTCCGCGTCCTTCTCCAGCACGAGTACGTGCACGCCGTGCAGCCGCAACTCGCTGGCCAGCATCAATCCGGTCGGCCCACCGCCGGCAACGATCACGTCAATCATGAGAACCCCCACCTCGACAAAGCTGCATTTCGGCCAGCTGATTCTCTCCGCGATTTCCGCAGGTTCTGGCTTCGGCTGGAGATTCTGCAGCAAGACCGGGGCCTTGCCGCAAGCCCCCCGGTGCGCTATATGCTGAAAGTGGCAGGGAGTGAGTAACCTCCTTGCCACTCCCCTTTTGTCGTACGAACGGACAAGCCCCTCACGAAACGGTGACGTGCCGCAACGCGATCAGCGGGGGCTCACTCGGCTCCGGCGGCGGCTGCCACGCGCTCGCGTTCGTCGTCCTCGCGGAACATCGCTTCGATGCGATTCTTGATCTCCAGCGTGCTCATCGAGCCGCGGGTAGCGCCGAAGCTGCGGTGGCGGGCAGAGGTGGGGGTGGAGAAGGTGTCCATGTATGTGCTTTCTGTCTTCTGTGCCGGCAAGCGCCGCGTGGTGGTCGAGGGGTGCATCCGCGAGGCGGACACGGTCAGATGAGGAGTGCGGCGAGCGCAACGGCCGCGAGAACTGACACCGAGGTCGCTACCGCGACCAGGATGGATCCCGTCAGTACGACGGCAGGCGCGGTGGCGGTTGCTGCCGAGACAGAAGCGATGTACACGGTCGGACGCAGGGTGTGGCGTGGCGGCTCGTCAGATGATGGCGGCGACGCGATGTGCTGGTCGTCCTGGTGCACGGTCGTGCGGGTCATGCGTTGGCGTACCCCGTGGTAGCAGTCAAGTGACCTGAGTCACAAACTTACGAGTATGTTGTACATCACAACATGCCCCTCGCGCCAGTCGGTGCGATCCACATCCAGGTGGCGGTCGCTCCCCCACTGCCCAGCGTCCAGTTCGGGTGACTGGCCGGCAATCCCGCTCCGGCTTACCGCTGCTCGACGGAAAGCCGCCGACCCAGGCCTCTGTGCTGGGTTCGATTGGTGATTGTGGAGTGTCGGGACCTTCGGATTGTGGCGACTACTGATGGGATCACTCGGAGGAGACAACGCTATATTCGTAAAACCATGGCATTCCGTCAGAGACCGACTCATATCGTAGAATAGGCGTCCCGACGGGTCGCGGCTCGGGTATGGCAGCGCCCCGACCTCGCTCGCCATCGGCCGCTCACCCCGAAACGGCCGTCGAGCGGGTCACGCCGGTCCCCTCCGAGAACCTGAGGGCCGCCCAGTGGCCCTCTCCCCCGCCCTCGGGCCCCTTGCCTCGCCGTAAAGGCGCTACGGACAGATCAGGTTTGGGTCGTGAGGCTCAGAATTGGATCGCCCCTCCCCCTGGAGTACGGGAGACGCAATCCCAAAGTTCGCAAAACACTGCAGTTCCGTCTGCGTCCGATTATGGAACGCGCGCAATTCGGGACACGGCAGCCAGTTCTCACCCGTCGATTCGAGGGTGTGGCGAGCGCGGACCTCCGTGAATCAGACGGCCTGGAGGCATGCACTCCCCACATGGGCGCGACTACCGGGACGTGTCCCCTCCCCCGTTACGCGACCACCTGCGACTCAGAACCAGCCTTTGCGCTTCGCCCAGACGAGAAGCGCCCCGGACATCGCGAGCATCACGAGGACGATCACAGCCACCCACACCCATTGCGTTCGTTCGTTGACGATGACATTCATGCCGATGATCGAAGACAGGGCCGTGATCGGCAGGGTGACAGCAGCGATGACGGCGAGTCGCTCGGCGGCAATCGTCATCTTGGTGTTCGTACGCGCCTGATAGAACTCGATCGTGCCCTGCAGGTAGTCCTTTTGGCCTTTGGCCATCACGGTCAGATGCTGGAACTGATCGACTGCGTCGAGCAGGAGATCCTGCCCCTTTCCGGAGCCGAACGCTTCGATGGTCACCATCCGGCCGTACACCTCGCGGCTCAATGCGGCCATCGTGCCGACCGTGAGCAGACCATGTCGGACCCGAAACATTTCGTCGAGAAAGGTTTCCGGGTCGCCGAGGTGCCCACCGGTGACCTGTTGCTCGAGTTTCCAGACGTCCTTGGTCAGGTCTGCGGTGTAGGCGCGCATCCGCGCCGTCAACGCAGCGAGCACCGCGAACGACAACTCGAATCCGGTGTCGGGTCGCAGCTTGCCCGATTCCAGCCGGCCCAGCACCGCATTCACCTCGACCATTGCCGTCGAGGGGTCGATCGCCGGGTTCACGGGGCCGTGCACCGTCACCAGATACCTGCCACCGATGAACTGATCCAACTCGACGTAGTGCACATGCCCGTGCGCTCCCGACTGCGGTGCGTGCAGAACCACGAAGAAATGATCCTCGTATCTGTGCACCTTCGGCACCTGATTGCGGTCCCTCGAATCCCGCACGGCGAGTGGATGAAACCCGAAAACGGTGGTCAATGCGTCTTCCGCCTGGTCGTCCCAGGTGGGGATATCCACCCAGACCAATCCGTCGGGCCGATCGAGCAACATCCTCAGATCCGATACCGCACACGAACGCACACCCTCGTCGGAGATGAACCGGACGTCCATATCGGCCTCCTCGCACGACGAGCCTCATCTCCGTCATAGCACCCGCGCCCGTGCAGTTGGGGTGACCCGGCGAATCCGGACGGAGCAGACTCAGGGTGTGAAGGATGACAGGGCTGCGCTGATTGTGGTGGATGCTGCGAACGTCGTCGGCTCGAGGCCGAACGGTTGGTGGCGTGATCGTGCCGGCGCGGCGCGACGGCTGCTCGTACAGCTGAGCATGTGGGAACCGAATCCGGACGGACGGGCCGACGTGGTGGTCGTACTCGAGGGTGCGGCGAAAGCCGCGATCGGTAGCGAGGATCCGAACCCCGACAGCATGCGAGTGGTGCCCGCGGAAGGCTCGGGTGACGACACGATCGTCGATGTAGTCGCGTCGGCGGTCGAGGAGGACAGTGACCGGCCGATCACCGTCGTCACGGCAGATCGCGGGCTCCGTCACCGAGTCGAGGCGCTCGGAGCCCGTACCGTCGGCCCGCGCTGGCTCCTGGATCGCATCGAGCTCTAGGGGCCGTCGCCCTTTCGGGGCGTGACGACGAGGTCGAGGATGCGACCACGAACTTTCCGGCGCGCCCATCCCCACCGCCCGTGATCGGCCAGCGCGGCGTGGGCAGCGTTGTATCCGCACATGCCGTGGACGCCGCCGCCGGGGTGGGTGGCCGAGCTGGCAAGGTACAGCCGGTCGATCGAAGTGTCCGGCCCGGACGAACCCGGGGTCGGACGGAAGACGAGCTGCTGGTAGAGCTGGGCGGTGCCACCGTTGACGGCTCCCCCGTGCAGGTTGGCGTTACTCGCCTCCAGGTCGGCAGGGCGCTGCACGGTGCGTCCAACCACCCGGTCTGCGAACCCCGGCGCGTGCGATTCGAGCATCGCGTCGACGCGGTGCCCCAGCAACTCCGCCGACTCGTTGTCGGTGATCCCACGCGGGAGATGCGTGTAGGCCCACGCGCTTTCGGTCCCCTCGGGCGAACGGCTGGGGTCCGACGTCGTCATCTGGCCGAACAACAGGAAGGGATGGGTCGGGACGACACCCGTGGTGAGGTCGGCCATCCACCGGACCAGGCCGTCGTCGTCGGCGCCCAGATGCACGGTTCCGGCGGATTCGAGGCTCCGCGACCGCCACGGAATCTTGCGGTCGAGCGCGTAGTTCACCTTTACGACGGGGGTGTCCCATTCGAACTTCTCGAGGTCGCGCCGGACACCTGCCGCGACCACGGAAGGATCCAGCAATCGACCGTACAGCGCAGGCGCCGAGACGTCCGCGAGCACGGCGTGCCTGACCACATATCGGTCGCCACCAGCGGTCCGCACCTCTCGGGCCGCTCCCCCGGTCACGTGTATCGACGTCACTTCCGCGCCGCAGCGGATCTCGGCGCCGTTTCGTCTCGCCCGTTCCGCCATTGCCGCCGAGAGGGCGCCTGCCCCGCCGACCGGGACCACGTACCCGTCGTCCTGTGCGAGCATGGTCAGCAGATATCCCATGACTCCGCTGCCCGGTGCATCGACGGGTGTGTCGGCGTGCATTGCGTTGCCCAGCAACAGCACCCGTGCGGCCTCCCCGTTGAACAACTCGTGCGTCATCCGGCGCGCGGGGAGCATCAGAAAGCGCACGAGCCGGAGGGCTTCCGCGGTACCGAGCTGGGACAGCAGTCGCCGAGGACCACGGACCGGGGGAAACGGGCTGAACAGGGTCTCGAGGAACGGTTCCTTCACATCCTTCCACTGCTCGAACAACCGAAGCCATGCCTGCCCGTCGCCCGGTTGCCTCCGTTCGAGGTCGGCCGCGGTGTCGGCCGGATCCACGCGGATCAGCGGGGCGTCGTCGTCGCCCGGGCTCCTGGGATGCCCGACCGCAGCGGGCGCCCTGCTCCACCGCAGACCGACACCCTCGAGGTCGAGATGGCGGATCGCGGGAGACACCGCCGCCAGAGGATAGAACGCGCTGAACAGATCGGTGCGGTACCCCGGGAACAGTTCGGCGGAGCGGACCGCGCCCCCCGGTTCCGGTTGGTGCTCGAGGAGGACGACATCCCAGCCGGCCTCCGCCAGGGTGGCCGCCGCGACGAGACCGTTGGGTCCGGCACCGACGACGACGGCGTCGACTGTGTGCACTGTCACCGCGGTCAGGGTTTCGTCTTGTGCTCGGCGAGAAACGACAGTCGGCGTAGGCATTCCAGATTTCGTGGGAGTACGGCGAGGTCTTGCGCCGTCTGCGGAACCCATTTCAGCGGAGCGGAGGCAGCGCCCTCGGACATCGCGAGGTGGCAACCGGATTCATGAGGCTCCAGTCGCAGACGCACGACCGCCTTCGCCGGGTACACCTGAGCGAGCAGTCGAAGTTCGCGGTTCTCTTCGGCGAAGAGAACTTCGGTCGAGTCGTCGATCAGGGCGGGCCAGGCACCGACCGAATGGTGCAGGCGACTCCCGACCGCGGGCCAGTCGGCGGAGACGGCACGCATGCGTGACGCACCGACCACCCAGGACGGGTACAGCCACCCGTTGGCGAGAACGGACCACACGTCCGAGGCCGAAGCCGACGTGTTTCGATGTGCCTCGATGACGATCTCCCTCGAACCGGAACGTGACGGACCTTCGGCGCTTACCCCGGTTTCCCGGATCGAAAACGTAGCCGGGCCTAGGCCTCGCGCGAGGCCCATGCCTGCGCGATCTCGGGATAGGCGGCGGCGACCTCGTCGACACGATCATCGGTCGCTGTGTCGATCTCGGCCCGGTGGCGCTGCGCTGTGACCAGCGGACCCTCCGCGCCTTCGGTGCCGGACCCGCCGGCAGGTGCGTTCGCTTCCCGTTCGTGAATGACCTCGTCGAGGCGCAGGGCCACGAATTCCTTCTTGCTCTCACTCATCATCTGTCCTTTCCTTGTCGACGAGTAGCCGTCGTATTCAGGTCTGCGCTCCGACGCCCTCGCTGGCCGCGAACCGCGATTCCTCGTCGGTGACGAGCCCGATCGACACGAGCCCACGCGACCGTGCGTGTGGGAACGACGGTGCCGTCGTCGAGCGTGACGTGGTCGGGGCCGAGTTCCGTCAGCGTGGTTTCCAACCGCACGTCGATGCCGCGTGAGCGCAACACCTCCAGCACCTTGCTGCCCAGCTTCTCCCCCACCTCGGGCATCACCGTGTCGGCGGCGTCGAGCAGAAGGAAACGGACCTCCTTCGGGTCCAGGCCGCGCCGGGACGCGGCCTCGTCGGCCAGGGCACGCAGTTGAGCCGTCAGTTCCGTCCCTGCGTAGGACGCGCCCACCACCACGACCGTCCGGCGCGCCCGGGCGACCAGCGGGTCGGTGTCCCGCTCGGCCAGTTCGAGCTGGGTCAGAAGCTGGTCACGGAAGAACAGTGCCTCGGCCGGAGTCTTCAACCCTCGCGCATGCTCCGCGAGACCGGGGATGTCGAACAGGCGAGTCACCGATCCCGGGGTGAGCACGACCCTGTCCCAGGACACGTTCTCGACTCCCTGTTCGCAGTCGGTGACGTGCAGGGTCCGGGATTCGAGGTCGACGGAATCGACGCGGCCCTTCACCAGTTCGACGTTCGGCAGTGCCTCGGACAGGGGAACGGTGACGAACCGTGCGTCCAGGATTCCGCCCGCCACCTCGGGCAGCAGCGGCGTGTAGAGCATGTAGTCGTGCGGAGAGATCATCGTGATGCGGGCGTCGGTCCCCGCGAGACGCCGCATGAGGGCACGGGCGCACTCGAATCCGGCGAAGCCGCTTCCCACCACGACGATGCGAGTCGACTGTCCAGCTGATTCGTGGGTCATGTAGGAGTCATTCCCCAACTCGGCCGCGAACGAAACAACCGGCTTCCGGTGTGAGGACGCGACATGCCGGGTATTCGACTCCCCGAGAACGATCGACGGGTCGAAGACGAAGGGCGCGAACATGAGTGCCGTATCGAAGGCAATGTACACACCGTTGGCACTCGCTGCGAGTGTCCGCGGCGGCATCGTGGCGGGTGCGGTGTTCGGTCAGTTGTGGAAGCGGGTCGCGGGTGAATCCGAGGCTCCCGACCCGAAGGATCTCTCCCGGAGTACGCGCGAAGTGTTGATCGCGGCCGCACTGCAGGGCATCGTTTTCGGACTGGTCAGGGCTGCGATCGATCGGGCCGGGGCACAGGGGTACCGGAAGCTGGCCCACGCCGACCCCCGCTAGAAAACAGTCAGCTGTCACCGAACACACCTAGGCTGAGCCGATGCGTACTCGATTCGCGGAAAACCTCGACAGCCTCGCCGGCGATCTCGCCGGCATGTGCCGGCTGTCCGTCACCGCGATGTCGGAGGCGAGCGATGCACTGCTGCAGGCAGACCTCGAGCTCGCCGAACACGTCCTCGACGTGAGCGGCGAGCTCGACGATGCCGCCGCCCACTGGGAGAAACGCGCATTCGCGCTACTGGCCCTGCAGGCCCCAGTCGCGCACGATCTCCGTTTCATGGTCGGTGGCCTGCACATCTCCGCAGACCTGCACCGCATGGGCGGTCTCGCGGTCCATATCGCGAAGATCGCCCGTCGACGGCACCCCGATCACGTGGTCCCCGACGAGGTCCTCGACGTATTCACCGAGATGGGCGCCGTCGCCGTGGCACAGGCGAAGGAAACCGAGCAGGTGCTGCAGTACCGCGATCCGGAGCGGGCGCGCGATTTGCTGACCGCCGACGAGACGATGGACGAACTTCATCGGAGCCTGTTCACGATCACACAGGCGGACAACTGGCCGCACGGTGTCCAGTCGGCCGTCGACATCACGTTGCTCGGCCGGTTCTACGAGCGGTTCTGCGACCACACCGTGGAGATCGGCAGGCGCGTCATCTTCCTCGAGACGGGCGATCTGCCCGAGCAGTGAGGTCCCGTCACCGCCGAAGCAGGAGCGCGCTGTCCCCGAACTCGTGCCACAGGTATCCGCCCGCCAGCGCTTCGTCGTAGGCGTGGCGGACGGCCGCCGCCCCCACCACCGACTCGAGCAGCATCAGATGAGATGCGCCCGGCGCGTGCCAGCCGGTGATCAGACCGTCCACCACCCGCGTCGGCCGCCGGGCGCTCAGCACCAGGTCAGTCCAGCCGGCGCCCGCGACCGCCCGCCCGTCGGAGGTGGCCTGAGTCTCGAGGGCCCTGGTCACGGTGGTGCCGACTGCGATGACGCGGCCAGCGGCGGCGCGGCGGTCATTGACGAGCCGGGCCGTCGGCTCCGGCACCTCATACCGTTCCGGGATCGGCGGCTCCCCCCGCTCCGGCGAGGAGACGCCCGTGTGGAGCAGTATCGGCGCCACGACAACCCCGGACGTCGCGAGTTCGGTGATCAGCGTGTGCGTGAACGGCCGTGCAGCACTCGCCATCTCGGCGCTGCCACCGGTGCGGCCGAAGATCGTCTGATAGTCGGGCAGCGGCCAGTGTTCGGGGACGTACGCGTAGGTGATCGGACGGCCCGACGCGGCGAGCAGTTCCGCGGGCACGTCCGTGACGCCGTCGATCGCGGCCCGCCACAGCCGGGTCGAACCTCGGGGCCAGGGTTCTGCGAGCGTGGCAACAGCGCCGAGCGGCAGACTTATTCGCGTTCCCGCACCGACCGAGCCGAGGGCGCCGGCCACCGGCCCCGGCGCCCGCACCTCGACCGCCCACTCGCCGTCCTCGAGTTCCGTGGAGAAGTGCACGACCACCGGTCCCACCCCGGCGACGGTCCCGTTCACTGCCGCCGCCAATGTCGACGACGTGTTCACCACCACCACGTCGCCCGGCTGTCGGCGGACATGAAAAACTGCCCATAGGCGGACACGAAAACGCCCGCTGGCGGACATGAAACTGCCCACTCGCGGACACGGGTTTCTGCCCACTCGCGGACACGGGTTTCTGCCCACCGGGTTCTGCCGGATCTTCGACACAGTCGCTGTACATCCCGATCACCTCCCACGATCGGGGCCCCTCCTCGGGTTCGCTCGACGGTGCTACCACGTCCCGCGAAACCTCGAGGAGAGGCACCGTGAAGTCTGCCAAGGAAGTCATGGAAATTCTTGCCGCCTACGACCTGACGAAGTCCTACCGTGCCGCCGCCGCACTGGCGGGGTGCTCCCATCACACCGTCGCCCGCCTCGTCGCCGAACGCGACACCGCCGATGCGCCGACCCCACCGCGGGAGAAGAGACCGATGCTGATCGACGAATATCTACCGAAAATCGAAGAATGGGTCGAACATTCGAAGGGCCGGGTCCGCGCCGACATCGCCCACGACAAGCTGCTCGCCCTCGGATTCACCGGCACCGAACGCACCACCCGCCGTGCCGTCGCCCGGATCAAACGCGCCTACCGACTCGGCCACACCAGGGTGCACAGGCCGTGGATCACCGAACCCGGCCTCTGGCTGCAGTACGACTTCGGTGACGGCCCGGTCGTCGACGGCACCAAGACGGTGCTGCTGTGCGCGTGGCTGGCCTGGTGCCGGCACCGGGTGGTGATCCCGTTGCGTGACCGCACCGCCCCCTCCGTCTACGCGGGCCTGGACCGGACCTTCCGCCGGATCGGCGGTGTCCCGACGTATCTGCTCACCGACAACGAGAAGATGGTCACCACCGAACACATCGCCTCGGTCGCCGTCCGCAACCCCGGCGTGGTCTCCTTCGCCCGGTTCTACGGCCTGGTCGTCAAGACCTGCCTGCCCGCGGACCCGGCCACCAAGGGCGGGGTGGAGAACACCGTCAAGCTCGCCAAGGCCGACCTGGTGCCCACCGACCACAACCTCGCCGCCGAGTACGACAGTTTCGAGGACCTCGAGGCCGCCTGCGCCGCGTTCTGCGAGCAGGTCAACACCCGCCTGCACCGCACCACCCGCCGCATCCCGGCGGAGATGCTCGCCGAGGAACGCCTCCACCTGCATCCGGTCCCCGCCGCCGCACACACCGTCACCTGGGGAGT
>RRBB01000272.1:0-12916 GCA_006543605.1 Rhodococcus sp. WS4 | reverse complement strand
CCGAGTTCCGGTCGATGCTCGAGTACAAGGCCGACTGGTACGGGCGGCGGGTGGTGGCGATCGACCGGTTCTGTCCGTCGTCGAAGACCTGCTCGGTGTGTGGGGCGATCGCGTCGACGATGCCGCTGCACGTGCGGGAGTGGACGTGCCGATGCGGCGCCGTCCACGACCGGGATGTGAACGCGGCGACGAACATTTTGGCCGTCGGACTGACGGTGGCAGCCTGCGGAGATGGTGTGAGACCGCCCCGCACATGAAGTGTGGGGAGGCAACTGTCGGTGAAACAGGAACCTCGGGACGCGAGTCTCGAGGGGAATCTGGGTCGTTCACGGCCGAGAGGACGTCAAGACACTGAGGTGGCGCGCGGTCAAATCTTGAAAGCTGCCGAATCGATGTTCCAGCGATACGGGCTCTCGAAGACGACGATGGACGACATCGCTAAGGAAGCCGGTGTCTCGCGGCCTACCGTCTACCGGTACTTCGGCGACCGCGACACGCTGATCACAGCACTGATCGAGGTGCGGTCGCGCCGTTTGTTCGACAAGGCACGGGCATTTTTGCGTTCGCGTGAGACGTTTGCGGAACAGATCGTCGACGGCTTGGTTTTCCTAGTCGACCGGGGTCGTCACGACCCGATCATCCGCTTGATAGTGAGCCCTGAGCACATGGACCTGGCTACCGCACTGGTGGGAAGCACCGGACTCGCGGCCAGTCTGACGCAGGAGATGTGGGAGCCGCTGCTCACGGAGGCCCGCGAGCGAGATGAGATCCGCGAGGGTTTGAGTGACAAAGAGATCTGCCAGTGGATCGCGCTGGTTCAGCTCGTCTTGGTCGGGCGGATGGACTTCAGCTCCGAAGGGGACCCGGAGAACCGACGGATGCTGACCAACTTCCTGTTGCCCGGAATCGTGACGGAAGAAGCCGCCAACAAGCTGCGGTCACGTAAATAGGGGAGCCGCGGGACGGGGGAATCCGCACAATTTCCAGCTAATTCCTTCGATACGGTCGCCCGATCATGGAGGGCGCGACGCCGGCTCGTCTCGGGGGTGGGTAGTCGCCGTTGGCGGCGGCATTGATGGCGACGCCCGCTTCGGCGGGCAAGGGATGCGATGCAGCAATCGCCGCCCCGGTTTGCGGCGAGGGGCATTGTCGTGATCTCCGTCGCGAGCGTCGCAGTACCGTTCGTCGCCTCGCGGAGGGGCGTCGCCGGGGGGCTGCCGGTGACACCGGAGTTTTCGACGACATCGCTGTCCCGCATCGCAGACGAGATCGGTGGAAATAGCCACTGTGCTCGGACGCGTCCGAGGCCGGTGTTGACGCGGGAACGGGCGCGGCCCGGCGGGGTGCGTGATCAATGACAGCGTGCTTGACACGGTGCGCTCGTCACAGGCGGCGGTGCTCGATCCCGGGCCGACCTCCACCGCGACCGCATTCGGGTGAGCTCGCGGCGGTTTCGAGCTTGTGGCCGACACGACGCGTTCGCGTTCTTGTTCGGGATTGTGCGGCGACACCGGCGCGGGTGAGGATCGCGTGCGCTGGTCTCGTTGCCACTCGCATGGTGACCTCGATTGCGGCGAATCTGAGGGGGATCGGGTTTGTTCGCCGGGCCTACGGAGTGGCATCTGCGGCGGTGCCCGGCTGCCTTCTCGGATCTCGGTCGATTCGAGTCGGCAGGTGATCGCATGTCGGCAGAGACTCACGGTGAAGAAATCAGCGTGACAGGAACACGGTCTGTCGGTGCCGAGTGGACCAGCTCGGGAGACTGAGGAGATCGCTGCGCGGTACCCCGCGACGGTACTGGCAGCGCACGCGGACATCATGGCGCGCATTTCGGAGCCGACACCTCGGCGGGCGACCGGATGCTCAGTCCGCTGGCCGATCGGCCAGCGGACGCTGGTCGGTGTGGGCATTATGGTGGTTTCTTGCTCGGCCTCGGTGAACACTGAATGTGTCAATGCTGACGAACGGGATGCCGCAGCCACCGAGGTATTTTCGGGGGTGCGGTGAGGAATCGCGTTGCCAGGGAAAGTCACTCGTCTTGCGTGAAGTTTGGTGCGAGGTGAGTGTGGCGCTCGAAGAGGGCCGTGTTGGCCCGCCCAGATGGCGATTCCTGAAGACGTTGCAATGTAAGTTCGGGTGAGGTTCCTGATCACCGAGACAAGCCTGCCGTTACTGTGTGCGTTCGACGATTGCCCGGCAAAGAAGGAGAGCAAGATGGCGGTATCACCGAGGAGCTCCGAAAGTTCGGCGAAGAAGAGGTCCATGGAGATTCGTGAGTGGGCGATCGGGGAGGGTCTCGAAGTGTCCTCCCGTGGCAGGATTTCGGCCGAGATCGAGCGAGCCTTCCATGACGCGCAGGCAGAGAAGGTTCAGATAAGAACGGCGTCGGCGAAGAAGGCGGCCGTGAAGGAGATGGTCGCGAAGAACGCTCAGGCGAGGAAGACGGCCGTGAAGAAGTCAGCCGTGAAGAAGGCTCCTGCGAGGACGACGGCTGCGGGGACGACGGCTGCGGGGACGACGGTCGTGAAGAAGACTCCTGCGAAGACGACACCCGCGAAGACGACAGCTGCGGAGAAGGTATCCGCGAAGAATGCAGCGGTGAAGATGGCTCGGGCGAAGACGACGACCAAGGAGATTCGTGAGTGGGCTATCGGGGAGGGTCGCGAAGTGTCCTCTCGCGGTCGGATTTCGGCCGAGATCGAGCGAGCCTTCCATGACGCTCAGGCAAAGAAGGTTCAGGTAAGGACGGCGCCGGCGAAGAAGGCGGCTGCAAAGGCGACGGCCACGGGGAAGACGGCCGTGAAGAAGTCAGCCGTGAAGAAGGCTCCTGCGAGGAAGACGGCTGCGGGGACGACGGGCGCGAAGACGGCACCCGTGGAGAAGACGGGTGCGAAGAAGGCGGTTGTGAGGAAGGCTCCGGCGAAGAGAGCGGCGGTGAGCAAGGCTCCGGTGGAGAAGAGGTCCAGGGAGATTCGTGAGTGGGCGATCGGGGAGGGTCGCGAAGTGTCCTCTCGCGGTCGGATTTCGGCCGAGATCGAGCGAGCCTTCCATGACGCTCAGGCAAAGAAGGTTCAGGTCAGAACGGTCCCGGCGAAGAAGGCGGCTGCAAAGGCGACGGCCACGGGGAAGACGGCCGTGAAGAAGTCAGCCGTGAAGAAGGCTCCTGCGAGCAAGACGGCTGCGGGGACGACGGGCGCGAAGACGGCACCCGTGGAGAAGACGGGTGCGAAGAAGACGGTCGTGAGGAAGGCTCCGGCGACGCGAGCGGCGGTGAGCAAGGCTCCGGTGGAGAAGAGGTCCAAGGAGATTCGTGAGTGGGCGATCGGGACTGGTCGCGAAGTGTCTTCCCGCGGTCGGATTTCGGCCGAGATCGAGCAGGCCTTTCATGAGGCTCAGGCGCAGGTGCCGGCCGCGGTCGGCTGAAACGAGTGGTGTCCGCTGTTTAGGCGTGACCCATCAGCGCCTGTTCGTCGCGGTTGCTAGCAGCGGCATGCTGCCAGGGGCGGGTCTCGACGTGATCGTCGCGGTCGATGTGGGCACCGCGCTCGGCTGACTCGTCATTGTTTGCGCCGTTGCGGGCGACCCGTCGTCGGTTCCGGTTCCGTCGCTGTTGGATGATCCACAGTGCGCCGAACGGACCGCGGCTGTGGCACCTTCCGAGCCTGTGTGGCAGGGAACGCGCGGGGTGTAGCGATCGATTCCCTCCGATCAGGCTCAGCTTCCGAAGATGGTCCGAGCTATCCGGTACCGGGCCGGGTGGGTCGGTGGGTCGGTAGGGCGGTGGGCGTGGATGTGTTGGAGACGACCGAGACGGTGTCGTGCTGGCTGGTGACGTAGGCGTCGGGTGTGACGGCGATGACGGTGACGGCGTTGGTGGGGGTGCTGTGGGCGAAGTAGGCGGTATGTCCGTTCGGCGCGATGTCGATACCGCTAGCGATTGCCGCAACGGGAAAGGTGAGCGGACGGAGCGGGCGAGTACGCTGGCGCGGTCGGGAAGGAGAGGTGTTGTGCCCATGAGTGAGCCCTATGCAGTCGTCGGAGCGACGGGTGGTCAAGGAGGTGCTGTCGTCGACGCGCTGCTCGAACGAGGGCGTGAGGTCCGAGCGCTTGTCCGGCGAAACTCTTCTCGCTCAGAGGCGTTGCGTCTGCGAGGCGTCGACATTGCTGTGGCTGATATCACCGATCGGGCGGCGATCGCGTCTGCCGTCGATGGTTGTGCGGGCGTGTTCGCCATGACAACGCCTTTCGAAGACGGCCCGGAGGCGGAGATTGCTCAGGGTGCCGCGCTTGTCGACGCGTTCGGTGATTCCGGTGTTCCGCACGTGGTGTTTTCTTCGGTGGCGGACGCGGACAGAAGCACCGGGGTCCCACATTTCGACACGAAGGCTGCGACCGAGTCGTTACTGCGAGAATCATCGGTCTCGTACACGATCGTCGGGCCGACCTACTTCTACGACAACCTGCTCGGTGGACTAGACGGCATCCGCGGGGGCCGGCTTGATCTGCCTGTGCCGGTCGATACCCCGCTGCAGCAGTTGTCGCGCCGGGACCTCGGTCGGTTCGTCGCCCTCGTGTTCGACGATCCGGACCGATTTGCCCGGACACGAATCGACCTGGCATCGGATGATCCGACACCACGGCGGATGGCCGAGGTTCTCACAAAGGTCCTGGGCACGCCGGTGCAGGCCCATGCGTCCGACGCGGGCGCCATCGCGTCGCCGGACATGCGCGCTATGTTCCGCTTCCTTACCGACACCGGGTACGACGCGAACATCGGCGAACTGCGCCGGCTCTACCCCGAGGTGGGTTGGCAGAGCTTCGCCGATTGGGCGGCCGAGTTGGCGTGAGGTCTGCGGAGAGCGCAAGGTCGACGATTCGGGTGTCGAGGCAGTGGAGCCCGGGTGCAGGTTCCACTTCCGGGACGGTGCGCCGGCATCCGGCCGACCGAAGACCAGTGGGTCGTCGCTGCTGGTGGCGGTGCGTGCGGACATGTGGCAAGTGGCCTGGTCGAGGACTGGTCGGCGAATGGGCCACTTGCCCTGTGGCGACGGAATGTCCCTGAAGCGGAGTGTTGGCAGGCGAATGCCGGGTTGCCGGCGTTCTTCTCGGCGCCACCGAGGTGGCACAGGTCTGATCACCGCCGACTCAGGGCAGGATGGTGAGGCCGTGAGCGACCGAATAGCAGCAGACTTCGAGCGTGAACTCGCCATGCTTCCTACGTATGTGACCGCCTGCGGGCTTCGGAGGGCACGGCCTATCCCGACCATGCCGTAGATCAGGTTCTCGACGAGCCGAACAGTCTCGAACGATCGCCGTGGGATCCGAACTGATTCCCGCCGTGCAGTTTGTGGTGTGTGGGTGAGGTGAACGCCCGCCGGCACCCTGTCTGCGGCGGGCGTTCGAGCGTTGGGGTCAGTTCAGGGTGGCGGTGTCGATGACGAACCGGTATCGGACGTCCGAGGCGAGGACCCGCTCGTACGCCTGGTTGATCCGGTCGGCGGGGATCACCTCGACTTCGGATCCGATGCCGTGATCGGCGCAGAAGTCGAGCATTTCCTGGGTCAGGGCGATGCCGCCGATCATCGATCCGGCGAAGTTGCGGCGGCCGCCGATCAGCGACATCACGTTGAGGTTGAGCGGCTCGGCTGGGGCGCCGACGTTGACGAGGGTGCCGTCGATCGCGAGGAGGCCGAGGTAGGCGTTGGGGTCGATGCTGGCGCTGACCGTGTTGATGATGAGGTCGAATCGGCCGGCGAGCTGCTCGAAGGTGGTGGGGTCGGAGGTGGCGTGGTAGGCGTCGGCGCCGAGGCGGAGTCCGTCCTCTTGCTTCTTCAGTGTTTGGGAGAGCACGGTGACCTCGGCGCCGAGGGCGTGGGCGATCTTGACGGCCATGTGCCCGAGCCCGCCGAGGCCGACGATGGCGACCTTCTTGCCGGGACCGGCACCCCAGCGGCGCAGCGGGGCGTAGGTGGTGATGCCGGCGCACAGAAGGGGAGCTGCGGCGGCCGGGTCCAGGCTCTCCGGGACGGACAGGACGTAGTCGGCGTCGACGACGACGTGGGTGGAGTAGCCGCCCTGGGTGGTGGTGCCGTCGCGGTCGACGCCGGCGTAGGTGGGGACCATTCCATTGGCGCAGTACTGCTCGTCGCCGTGGCGGCAGTGGGTGCAGTCCCCGCAGGAGTTGACGAGGCAGCCGACGCCGACGCGGTCACCGACCTGGTGGCGGGTGACGTCGGCGCCGGTCTCGGCGACGGTGCCGACGATTTCGTGGCCGGGGACGACGGGGAAGGGTTGCGGGCCCCAGTCGCCGTTGACGGTGTGGATGTCGGAGTGGCAGATGCCGGCGTACTGGATTTCGATGAGGACGTCGTGGGGGCCGACGTCGCGGCGCTCGATGGTGGTGGGGACCAGCGGCTGGCCGGCTTCGGGTGCGGCGTACGCGTTAACACGCATGGCAGGATCTTCCTTCTTCTGTGGTGGTCACTTGGGTTGTGAGCAGGGCAGGGTTGGGTGCCCGGTGGCGCAGCAGTCGGAGCGCGCACCGGGGCAGGTGGGTGGGGTTATCGCCTCTTGGTGTTGTGGAGCTCGTCGGCCAGTGCGCTCGCCTCGGCCGCGAGGAGCGCGGCGCGGGGCTCGTCGCCGGCGTCGATCGCGCGCCAGTAGTCGATCTTGGTGTCGACGTAGCGTTGACGGAGTGCGACCTGCTGAGCCTCGAGTCCGAGTTGCTGGCGGCGCTCGGTGAGCAGCTCGATCTGCGCGGGGGCGGCCGCGGCCCCGAGTTGTCCGTTGGCGACGTACTCCTTCATGTCGTTGACCGACATCCCGGTCGCGGCCAGGCATGCGATTGCCAATAGCTGGCTCAGGTCGTCCTCGTCGTAGACGCGGTGTCTACTGTTCTCCCCACGGCTGATCGGCGCGATCACCCCGACCGACTCGTAGTAGCGCAGTGTGCTGGCCGGCAGTCCGGTCAGCGCGGCCGCGTCCTTGATCGTGTAGTCGTGTCGGGTGGTTTGTGCACTCACATCATCGACGTTAAGAACTTCAAGTACTTGAAGTCAAAGGTCGGGTGAGCCACATCGGTGGTCCTGGACCGTGGCAGATCGGTTCACCCTCGACGGATAGGAACACGATCAATTGGACAGCTCCACCTTGGTGGGAGTGCGGTCAGGAGCGGGCGCACCTCGAGCCACTCGTGGATGGGCTTGCCGCCGGCCCGGGCTGCGGACAGCTTGCCGGGCCAGGGCGATGGCGCGGCCGTAGCTGTCGACGTCGATCATCCGGAGAGGTGTGTTCGCCCCACCTCTTCGGTTGACGTGGTTGACCTCCTGAGGCATCATTGCGGTTGACGGGGTTGACGCGAAAGGGTGGGTGTGGGTGATGACGTCGCTGGTGGAGCAGGAGAAGCAGTTGATGGAGGAGCTGTCGCAGCGGGTGCACCGTACGTTCGCCGCGGCCGCTGCGGCCGGTGTGCCCACCGACGCGTTCGCGGACGTGCAGGCGATCGCCGATGCGATGTCGGCTGCGCTTCCCACCCATCATGTCTATGACCAGGTCGTGGGCCCGTTTTACGATACGGCCGGGCTGACTCGGTGGTGGAAGGTCAGTCGGCAGGCGGTGAGCAAGAAGGTCGCTACCAACGCGGTGATCGCCTGCCAGCTCGAGGAGGGGCAATGGGTCTACCCGGTGTGGCAGTTCACCAGCAGCGGCACCGTGGACCCGGCGCTGGTGCAGGTGTGGCGTGTCCTGCGTGCGGGGGCGGACCCGTGGACGTGTGCGCTGTGGCTGCGGGCACCGCAGGATGCGTTCGGCGGTAAGACCGCGGTGGGCTGGTTGACCGAGGGCGGCCGGGCCGACCCGGTCCTGGCGGCGGCCCGTGCGGACGTGCAGCGGTGGGCGGCGTGACCCGGGAGGACGTTGCTCTGCGGGCGCCCGGGTCGCGGACGCTCACCGGGTTTCCTGGTTGGCGGTTGACCGGGAGACGGCAGGTCAAGCGCGGTCACCGGGTCTCGAACGGGCCGTGGTGGTTCTCCTCGTCCGGTGGCGGGCGATTCGATCTGTCCGCGCCGCGGGGCACGTGTTACGTCGCCTTCGACGAGACGACGGCGATCCGGGAGACGGTGGGGGAGGCGTTGGCATCGCTCGGGGTGATCGCCCACGACTTCGCGGCCGAGCGGGCACTGTCGACTCTGCGGGTACCGGGCACCCACGACCTGGCGGACACCTGCGCTGACGCGGCCGCCGTGTTCGGGCTCACCCGGGAGTTGTGTTCGATGACACCGTACGACGTTCCGCGGGCGTGGGCGGCGGCGTTCGATGTCGAGTTCGCCGGTGTCCGGTATCAGACGCGGTTCACCACTGGTCCGGCGGCGAATGCGGCGGCGGTGTTCGGTCCGACCGGTGAGGTGTCCTGGCCCGTGGATCCCCGCCCGGAGTCTTTCGCGGCGGCGGCGAAGCGTTGCGGTATTGCGGTACAGCCGCTTCCGCGGTCGGTCCGGGTTCTCGATCCGCCGACCTGACCATCCGGGTCGGCGCTCGATAGGCGACGTGCGTCGAATGCCGGACACAGCAGCCGTTCGTGGCGGCGCCGCGTCCGCGACGCCGTGGGGTGGTGGGTTGCGGCGGTGGCGCCGAGCAAAGCGAGCCGGAACGGGAATGACTTTGCGGGGCAGTCGGGGTCGCATTGTCGCCCGTTGGGCCGGCGGCACGCGATACATACGCAACGCGCACCGGTTGGGGCTACTGCGGGTCGACGCCCACCGCCTTCTGCATCGTGTCGAAGGCGCCGTCGGCGTCCGTCTGGGGTGCGATGACCAGCAGCTCCCACCGCCGACCGTCGGTACCGAAGATGTACATGATGGCCGGTGGCTGGTATTTCAGATCGGGACGACGCGACCATGGACGGCCGCACGAAATGCCTCCGATCGGGTGCGAGTCTCGCCGTTGGACCCTTCCATCGCGCACCCGGGTCCTCCCGTCCGCGACAGCGCACCCGGACTCGATGACTCGAACGCGGCGGACCTATGTCCGGTCGCTCTCGCGATGGGTCGCGTCCAGGTCCGCGTCCGCGGCCCGGATTCGGGCGTCCGCGGTGCGATCGGCCCGGTCCTTGCGCCGCGCCAGCTGCGCGCCGGCGCGGTCACCGGCACGCATCGTCTCCTCGACCGCGGTGTTCTCGGCCTCCGTCACCGCCGCGTCGGTCGCGTCCCGGACCGCCGCCGTGTGTCGGGCGGCCTCGTCGAGCCGGTCGGGGAGCTGCTCTGCGGCATCGGCCCGGATGCGTTTCGCCCTGTCGCCGAGCACCGCCGCACGGGTCAGCATGTCGGCGTGCCGGCGATTCCGATGACTACGTTCGATCAGGTCATCGTCACCGAGGAGCGCGCCGACGACGCCATCGAGTCCGCCGAGCGCCCGTTCGTAGGCGCGCCGCACCGGAGCCTGCGCGCCCCACCGCTGCACCACTCGCCGGTCGATCACCGCGAGCGGCAGCCGGACCACGGCGTACTGCACCCGCAGTACCGTTCGGGGCAGCGAGGACAGGTTCACCGCGCCAGGTCTACGGTCGTTCTCGACCTCTGACCGCACCGCATCGGCGGCATCGTCCAGCATTCGGGCTCTCTGCTGGGCGCGCGCGTCGTCGTGTCGAGCGTCGACCACGTCCCCGGCCGTACGCAGGTCCTCGACGCGGCGTTTCTTTTCGGCGTCGTGCACGCGCACACGCGCGTGTTCCTCTGCTGCGAGACGGCCCTTCTCTGCTCCTCGCGTCGCCTCCTGCTCGGCCGCATCGTGTTCGCGCTGCCGATCGCTCTGCGCCGCTGTTATTTTGGCGTCGGTTTCGTCCGCGGCTGCCCTTTCGTCGCCCCTGACGGGGTCGAGAATGTGCTGTCGCAACTCCGGCCGTGTTCCCTCTCCCGCAGTCAACGGATTTCTCCTGTGCCGGATTCGCGCGCGATACGGTCGCGCGGCGCGTAGGCGCGGTGCCGCCGCCGCGGCCCGCGACGCGTGGCGGCCCGAGCCGTGCCGATGCCCAGATGGTTCGTGCTGGTGCGAAATTTGCTGTGCGTCATATGTGACGCTCCTGCCTCGGCCGGGAACCGGCCAGGTACTTTCCAGTCGACGACGACGCGACCCGACCGCCCGCATACGAAGTATCTCCGACACTTCGACTCTATACGGCGCCGCAAGCCCCGGATCCTCTGACCACCGCGGTGCGCGACGTTCCGGCCGCACTGAACTGTCTCGACGCCCGCGGCGAGCCGGCTCCGAGCAACTGCCGACTGGTCGTGCCGCCCTCACGGGCCGATGCCCAGCGTGGTGGGCATTGCGGCGCCGAGATTCTCGAACGGATCGGTGAGGGCGCCGGTGTTCGAGTCACGCCCGGGGCGATGTCAAAGTTCCGCACGAGCGCGAATTGCTGTCGACAGCCCGCGGCGCATGCCCGTGACCGGGTCGATCCGCGGCCTCGGATCGGCGAACTTGCGTTCCGACGCGGTCTCGGGCGCGTCGTCGGCGGTCGCCTGAAGGAACTGGTTCGGCAGCGCCAGCTTGGCGATGGTGCGCCACGACTTCAGGTACTGCACGGGTAGCGATCCGGTCGTGTAGGGCAGGTCGTACTTTTCGCACAGCGCACGAACGCGCACGGAAATCTCGCGCAGCCGGTTGCTCGGCAGATCGGGGAACAGGTGATGCTCGATCTGGTAGCAGAGGTTGCCGCTCATGAATGCCATCACCGGCCCCGCCTCGAAATTCGCGCTGCCGAGCATCTGGCGCAGGTACCACTGCCCCCGCGTTTCGTCCCCCAGGTCGGCCGTGGTGAACTTCTCCGCGCCGTCGGGGAAATGCCCGCAGAAGATGACCATGTTGGTCCAGACGTTGCGGATCATGTTTGCCGTCAGGTTCGCGGTGAACGTGGGCAGGAACGCCGGGCCGGTCAGGGCCGGGTAGAGAACGTAGTCCTTGGCGATCTGCTTGCCGACCTTCCCGGCCACCTCGCGGCATCTGCGCGCGAACTCGACACGATCGACACGGCCCTCGGCCACCCTGCCCAGCTCCAAGTGCTGGAACGCCACCCCGTACTCGAAGAACAACTGCAGCAGCAGGTTGTAGACCGGATTGCCGACGCTCAACGGCGTCCACCGCTGATCGCGGGTCACGCGCAGCAGGCCGTAGCCCACGTCGTCGTCCATTCCCAGCACATTCGTGTACTTGTGGTGGATGTAGTTGTGGGTCTGCTTCCAGTGCGCCGACAGGCCGGCGATGTCCCACTCCCACGACGACGAGTGGATCTCCGGATCGTTCATCCAATCCCACTGACCGTGCAACACGTTGTGGCCGAGCTCCATGTTCTCGATGATCTTGGCGGTGCCCAGCAGCGCCGTACCGGCAAGCCACGCCGGCGGGAACCAACTCCCGAACAACACCGTCCGACCGCCGATTTCGAGGGACCGCTGCAGCCGGATCGCGTTGCAAATGTACCGGGCATCACGCTCGCCGCGAGAGGCCTCGATATCACGCCGGATCGCGTCGAACTCGACGCACAGCGCCTCGACATCCGCCCCGGTCAGGTGGGCATAGTCCGCGACATCCGAAATCGCCATGAGGCCACGCTAGCGCAGGTTACGCAACCGTAGGTTACGTCCAGGTGAGAGGTGAGTTAGCTGCGACGGTATTCCTACCTATTGGTCGGCGACCGGGTCCGGCCTCCCAGCGGTCGCGCAGCGTCGTCATGTTGTCGAGAGCGGCGGCCGAGTCGAAGTATGTAGGCCGCATCTACCTGGGAGTGGTGCTTGACCAGGGTCCGGGTCGGCGGTCGGGTGCTCAATCGCGAGTTCGCGCGATGACCGACCACCGCATTTTACTGTTGCTTTAACTGAAGATGCAGCGTAGATCAGAGGTACGGATCCAAGACAGACCAAGGTCGGACCGGAAGAGAAGATTCCACCTCTCGGTTGTGGCGCCCAGCACGAGCTGTAGGCACCCACGCAAAGCAAAGCCCCCAAGGTGGGCTCAGCGCGGTGGGCTTGCGTCAGGCGGGAAATGTCTCCTGACGCCGAGGCCACATTTCACTGCGCAACCATGCACGCCTGGTAACCGGGTGGTTCGTGCTCGCGGGCGGGTCCCCTTTGGATCAGAGGCGCCCGTCCGACGTATGTATGTGGAACCCCAGGGTCAGCTCCGTCGTTGATCGCGAGCAGCATTCGGACCCGGCCCGGGGTGACGATGCGACCTCATGTGACCGGCTACGGGCACAAGAGCGTTGACATGCAATCGACCTCCGCGATCACGGGGCGGCTCCGGGAAGACACCCGAGAGGGAGGGGCATGGCCACCGACTACGACGCACCCAGAGTTACCAACACCGACGACGCGCCATCCGAGGACTCGCTCGACCAGCTCGAGGACGGAAGGAACGAATCACAGTCGGCCGTCGCCGACGTCGAGGAGACGGACACCGCGGAGTCCTTCGAGCTTCCCGGGGCGGAGCTGTCCGGTGAGGAATTCACGGTCCGGGTGATACCCGAGAAGGTAGACGAATTCACCTGCACCAGTTGTTTCCTCGTCCATCACCGCAGCCGCTTCGCCGACACGGCCGGTGGGCAGATGCTCTGCCTGGACTGCGCCGACTGCATCCCAGCACAGGCGTGGGTGTGCGGTGCTGGGAACCGCGGCGGAGGCGAGCACCCGCCCGGCACCGCGCCTGCTCTCGACCCATGAGGTGATGTCGCGGCCCGCATCGTCGGGCGGCATCGGAAGCGATGCGCCGGGGCCGGCCGGCAATCCTGGCTGCCGGTGTGGGGGTCACGACAGCTTCGCGACCGTCAACAGACCGCCGAGTCCACCAACGCTTCGAGGCTGTGCCGCGCGTCGGGCACGATCAGAAGATCACCCGCGTGCCCCTCCCAAGACAGATCGCCGGCCGC
>RRBB01000271.1:0-13188 GCA_006543605.1 Rhodococcus sp. WS4 | reverse complement strand
AGCTGATACGCCGAGACCGGGACGCAGGTCCGTAGGTGCGGTGGTCGCTGGGTAGCCGCGAGGTACTGGCTGATCGCGCCATAGGACTGGCCGAAGGTCCCGGCAACCCCCGTCGTACCGGGCAGGGTCGCGGCCCATTCGATCGTGTCGTAACCGTCTCGTGCCTCGTAGATGAACGGGTACCAAGCACCTTCGGAGGCAAAGCGCCCACGGGTGTCCTGGACAACCACCACATAACCGTGTGATGCGAAGTAGTGGGCCTCGCTGAAGTCTGCAGCGAGGTCGTTCACGCGTTTCCCGTAGGGCGTGCGGCGCACCAGCACTGGATATCGGCCCGGCTTCTCGGGGCGGTACACGTCGGCCCGAAGCACGACTCCGTCCCTGGTGGTCATCGCCAGGTCATCCTCGCGTCCGACCCCGAACGGGCCTCGCTGTTGTTCCAATGAGGAGCCGTACACCACGATGTGCCGTCCAATCGTTCGGTTGACCTCCGCCACGGCATCCACGCTCGCGGAGGGGGCTGTGACATAAGCATCAGGAATATGATCTGACACCCATGACATAACCATAAGCCGTACGCCCTTGTCTAGTGGGTGGGCATCGATCCGTCTCCGGGTATCCGTAGACAGAACCGTAGTGACAACGGTTACTGCGGAGGAGGGCGTGAATCCGGGTAGGGTAGCGGTTATGACATGGCCAGCAACAGAGCGCTACGAGCTGATGGGGGCTCCCGGCGGTCTCGGTTTCGTTCAAGACCTGCTCAACACGAGGCCGGTCGGCCGCCCACGGCAGGCCGACCTGCTGGGTGATCTCGACAGCGCTCAGAGGTGGCTGGATGCAGCCCTGGAGTCATGGTCCGCGATGAACGACGCCGCGCAAGATCGGATCGTCATCCGGGAACGCGATCTCGAACCCCTGCGTGACCTGCGAGCCGACCTTCATGCCCTCCTCGCCACGCGCGCCGATCCGAGCCTCGCCGCAGCGCGGATGCACTCGGCCACGATGGGCGCCCGGGTGGATCCGGACGGCACGGTGAAATTGGAGCCGCGTGCAGAAGGGTGGCGTCGGGTTGCCGCGATCGTCCTGATCGAGGCGTTCGTTGCCCAGCAACAGGACATCTGGCGCAGGTTCAAAATCTGCCGCAACGAGCGGTGCGGTGGGGCGTTCTACGACCGCTCGCGCAACACCAGTGCCGTGTGGCATGACGCGCGCTTGTGCGGCAACGCGGTCAATTTGCGTGCCTCCCGCGCGCGCAGGCGCAAGCCCGAGTCGGTGCCGGCGCGCGGCGAGGACTGAACCGAGCTCGTCGCGCGCCGGTAGTAGAGCCGGTCAGCCGCCGTGGAAGTAGCTCGAATCGACCGTGCCGTCGAGTCGCTGGCGCAGCTCACCGGAGAACTTCTCCAGGGCGCCGAGCGGCCGATGGTGAATCGCCGCGCGCGCGATCTTGCCGTCCTCGTTCTTGCTCAGAACCGTAATCCCGAACAGCTTCAGCCCACCGAACGCAGTCGCTTCCCATTCAAGGTAGGTGCGCGAGCCCTGGCTGGCTTCGTGGGTGAACGTCAATGACTCGTAGATCCCACTGGCTGTCGCCAGAATGACCTTCACCAGGTCGCGGCCCTCCGCCGGCCGTTGCAACGCACTAGCCTCGAGCACGACGTCTTCGGTGAACTTCTCGGCGAAGCCGGACTCGGTCTTGTCCGCGAAGGCTTGCGTCCATCCCCGCTCCCGGGTTTCGGCCAGGAACTCGGCGGCGGTTCGTTCGAGGAACTCGCCGGTTCGGAACGCGACCGCAGATGCTTGTTCCATGTGCGGCCAGTGCCCGGCGCTCTCGACCGCGGCCGTGGTGGCCTGCGGCAACCGCGACGTCACGCCCGCCGATACGACGTCGGCGGTGACGAACGGGTCCGCGGCACCCGTCAGAACGAGCCCCGCGCCCGCGTAGCGAGACGGGCTGACACCGTCCGGGTGCCCACCGTTCCAGCAATCTGCCAACGCCGCAACGACATCGGGCCGTAGTTGCGCGCCGGCGGTGACGATCCGTTCGAGTTCCGGGCCAGGCATCCCGGCGGAGAGCTGCTTGCGCAAGGCGCATTGCCCCTCCTTGTCGCCGCCGAGCCCGCGGAACGACTCGATGGCCTCGGCGGGCATGCCGACTCCCGCCAGCGGCACCGGAGCCAGCAGGAGCAGGCCCATGGCGCGGTTCGGGCGGGCGGCGGCGACCAGCTCTGCGATGGCCGATCCCATGCTGTGCCCGATCATGACGAAGGGCTTGCCGATGTGGTCCACGACCGCTCCGACGTCGGCCGCGAAGCGGTCGTAGTCGAACGGCCCCTCGGCATCGGCCCGTGCGCCGCTGCCGGCGAGATCGATTTGGACGAACTCGAATTCCGGTGCGTCCAGTTGCGAGACGACGCTATCCCAGACGTGCCGGTCGTCGAGGAAGCCGTGGACGAAGACCGCCATGAACTGACCGTCACCGCGCCTGGTGACCGCAGTGTCGATGACTTGCACAACCGCCGCGTCGGCCATGAAAACTCCCTATGGATATGTCTTGATGCGGCGGGTGGGACCTGTGTCGGAGCACACGCCATCGTGCATCTGGATCGATTGACAACATAACCGTAACCGCTTTGGTTATGTACCACAAGAGGGGAGGGTCAACGGTGCTGCCGCTGCAGTCCAGCGTCAGACCCATGTGATGTGGCACTACGTGGTCGCAGCCGTGGCCGAGCCGCACACCGTCGTCGTATTCGACCCTCGTAGGCACGGTGATGTGCTCCCAGCGTTCGACCAGAACGAAGAGCGGGGTCCTCGCCCCGAGATCGACCACCTCATGTGAATGGGTGCTGAGGTCGAAGCGTTTGCTGTTGCCGTTCGTGCGCAGTAGTTGGAGCTTCCTTCGCGGAGTGGCGCCGCGAAACTTGTCCGCCAGAACAACTCTCGGCACAAAAAGTTGTCGTTGAAAAACAGCACGATGGTGTCCTTTGCAGCTGGACGCGTCGAGTACGGTCGCGCGTCCGCGCGCAATCAAGCAGTCAATGCCGCCTCGTCGACTGCGGAAGGCTGCGCCGATGGTAGTCCGCGGATGAGGAGTGAATACTCAGGGCCGAGACTGCCAGCACCGCGACGAGACAGGCGGCGATCGAGTGCGCCGAGTCGGTCTCCCACATGAGGATCGTTGCGACGATCGGACTGGTCGCGCTGCCGAGAACGTTCGACACCTGGAAGCCCAATGACATTCCGGTGTAGCGGACTTCTTGAAGGCGTTGGCGAACAACGCACCCTGGGCGCCGTCACGCCGGCGAACCCGTCAGCGGTACACCGCACCAGTGCTTTACCCGTTGGAATGTTGGATTTCGCCCTCGTCGAGGAGTTTGCGGATCCGGCGTTTGTCCATTTTTCCGACGCTGGTTTTGGGAATTTCGGAGACGATGGACCACTTCTCGGGTATCCACCACTTCGCGACTCGTGAGGCGAGGTAGGTGTTGAGGTCTTCGTCGGTAAGTTCGTGTCCGTCGCGGATGACGACACAGGCAAAGGGTCTCTCCTCCCAACGGGGGTCGGGTACGCCCACGACGACGGCTTCGCGGACGGCGGGGTGTTCGGCGATGGTGTTTTCGAGTTCGATGGAGGAGATCCATTCACCGCCGCTCTTGATGCCGTCCTTGAGGCGATCCTTGAGCTCGACCCAGCCGCCGGGATGAATGACGCCCAGGTCCCCGGTGCGTAGCCAGCCGTCGTGGAACGCGCCCGCCGTGTCATCGCAGCCGTCACCTCCGGGAAGATACGAGCCGGTGATGGTGGGACCGGACAGTTCGATCTCGCCAATTGTCGTCCCGTCGCGCGGGACTATACGGCCATCGGAATCGGCGGCCCTAGCAAATACCCCCGGCAGGATCCGACCGCTTTTGGTGACCCAATCGAGTTCTTCCCCGGGTGTCGTGTCGTGGGGTGGCCGAGAAAACGCCACCAGGGGTGATGTTTCGGTCATTCCCCATCCCTGAGTGAGTAAGACGTCGTGGTGCTCTCGCATAGAGGCGGCCAGGGCCGGGGACAAGGCCGATCCGCCCACCACGGCGAGGCGAAGGCTGCTGAGGTCGAGTGTGTGGTTTCGCGCGTGATCGTCGATCTGTGACCACAGGGTGGGGACTGCCGCTACCGCCGTTGCCCGGAATGTGGTGATCATGGTGGTCAGGTGGGGAGCTTGCAGGTATCGGTCGGTCAGGATGATGTCGGAGCCATTCATCCATGCCGCGTGCGGCCAGCCCCAGGCGTTGGCATGGAACATGGGGACGACGGGCATGACCTTGTCCGCATCGCTGAACGCGTAGGCTGATCCGGCGGAGATCGCCATGGTGTGCAGATAGATTGAGCGGTGGCTGTAGGCGACGCCTTTTGGATTGCCGGTGGTACCGGTGGTGTAGCAGAGCACGGCGGCGTCGTGTTCGTCGACGTCCGGCCATTCGAAGGGCTCATCGGTGGCGGCAAGGAACTCGTCGTATCGGTGGATGTGTGCGGTGCCGGATCGGGGTTCGGGATCAGTGCCGCCGATGACGATGATGTGCTCGATGGTGGGTGTGTGTGGGAGGAGTCGCTCCAGCTGTGGAAGCAGGTCTTCGGTGACGATGACGACACGGTCCCGGGCGTGGTTGATGATGTACACGAGTTGGTCGTCGTGCAGCCGCAGGTTCAGGGTGTGGAGAACGGCGCCCATTCCGGGTACCGCGAAGTAGGCCGCCAGGTGTTCTGGGGTGTTCCAGCACAGGGTGGCAACGACATCCCCGCGACCGACTCCCAGATCGGTCAGGGCGCGCGCTAAACGATGCGTCTGCACTCCGATGTCGCGGAAGGTCGATACGGTGCTGTCTCGTTCTGCCCGATAGTGGATGACAGACTTGGTCGGGTAGCTGTCTTCACCGTGCCGGAACAAGGTGGAGACGAGCAGGTTTCGGTCTTGCATCGTGCTGTGCATAAATCCTCGCTGGAAGAGTGAAAGTGATTCTGGCGCCGGGGTTTCAGGCTGATACCCTAGTGAGACGCAGGCGGTCTCGTTCCGGATGCACCAGCAGCGTCACCACGACTGCGCCGACGAGGACGACTGCCCCGAAGATTTGGAACGACTGGCTGTAGCCGTCGGCGGGCGTTACCGCCGAGTCGACAAGTGCTCCGGTGACCGCCGGGGCGATCAGCCCTGCGACGCCCTGGAGGGCGATGAACAACCCCAGTGCGCCGGCCCGTTGGTTTGGGGGGCAGATCTCGGAGACCACCGTGGACATCATGGGCAGGACCAGAACCGCGAAGCCGTACCCGACGGATACCGCGACGACCGCGACGGTGGGAAGTTCGATCCAGGGAAGGGCGATCAACAAGCCGCCGCCGACGATCATCGCGGCCGCGGTCACCCACACTCGCGCTGCCCGTGAGCCGGCACCGGCTCGCATGCGGCGGTCTGTGATCGTGGTGACGGTGATCATCACCATCAACGCGGCGACGCTCGGAAGCCCGAACATCGAACCGGCTGCCACCCGGCTGTAGCCGAGTCCTTCTTCGAAGTACGACGGCAGCCACGTCAACACCACGGTGACGAGTCCGTAGACAGCGAAGGTTCCGAGGACTGCGCCCAGGTAGCTGGGCGTCAGGGCGATTCGCCAGAACGGCACCGCAAAGTTGTCGCTGGCTCCGATCGCGGCGGCGGACTGCTCATCACTGGTTTCGGGGGTGGCCTGCCTGCTTCGGTGTTGTGCGTACGGGCCCTGGCGGCCGATGAGGAGCCACGCGGCGGCCCACACAAGTCCGGCAAGGGCCAGCGTGAGGAACGCTGCACGCCATCCCCAGTTGACGACAATGACAGCGAGAATCGGGGCAATCGCAATCTTGGCGATCGAGGCACCGGAATTGATCAATGCGGCGGGTAGGCCCTGCCGTTCCTTCTTGAACCACTCGAACGTCGCAGCCGTGGCCATCGATGTTGCCGGACCTTCTGCAGCACCAAGCGCGATGCGACTGACCAACAACGTCGTCGCGCTGGCGGCGAGTAGCACCGGTACCTGCGTGAGGGTCCAGGCGATCGCGAGTACGAACAGGATCCATTTGGTGCTGATCCTGTTCGCGATGAACCCGACGACGATACCGGTGACGGTGAACAGGAAAAAGAAGGCGCTGCCGATGAATCCGATTGTGGACGAGCTCAACCCAAGGTCTTCTTTCAGCGACTGCGCGGCGATACCGAACACCGCCTTGTCCGCCCAGTTGATGATGACGAACACGACAAGAAGGCCCGTGATCACCCAAGGCAAGCGTTTACGCTCGGCAGCGGGTGATGCCACATTCGAGTCGGATGTAGTGGCGTGAGTAGCCATGTGTGTCCTCGGAGGGTAGCCGGAATGAGATGGCGATGGACGGCAGTGATGCCCCGTCCGCCGCGGTGGTGAGCGCCGTTCTTGCGCGCACCCAACGTGATCCACGCCACCGAACAATAGCGACGATTATCGTCAAAAACAAGAGTGTGGAATCTTGTGCGCCTCACGACGAAGGGAGTACGGCAGGATGTCTGCGGGATGCAGGCGACGCGTTTGGGGTGGCGGTGCGGCAGTCCGGCCCCGGTGGTGGCTGCGATGATCTCGCCGTGGGCATGAAGAATGCGGCCGCCGGCACAATGATGCCGGCGGCCTGGCCTGGTCGTCCGCTCTGTTCGCGGTGATCGGGGTTTGAGGTCGAGGTGGCCTCAGTCGTGGAGCAGTTGTGCCGTGTATTCACCGAGTACCGGTGTCGGCGACATCGCGGCCGGAGTGAAGGCGCTGTAGCGCGCCGGGGTACGCACGGTGGTTTCCGTTCTTGTCCCATCGGTGACAGTGACCTGAAGATCGTTCTCCGCGAACAGGTCCGAAGCGACGACCTGCGCCCAGGTCTTGACCTCGCTGGCCATCAGACCCGCTCCTTGTAAGAGCGCGACGAGATCGGTGACCGCGTACTCGGAGAAGATCAGCTCGAGTTCGCTGCACAGCTCGGTGTCGTTGTTTGCGCGGCTTTGTTGATCGGCGAAGCGGGGATCGCTGGCCAGCTCTGTGCAGTTGAGCATCTGGGTCAGCTGGGCCCAGTGCTTGGGAATGTACGCGGCCAGGACGAGGTACCCGTCCGCTGCGGCGAAGATTCCTGAAGGTGAGGTGGCAAACGGGGCGGCGGATCCGGCCCGGCCGGCCGCGGTGGAGGTGGACGCGTGGTTGAGTTCAGCGGTGAGGCGATTCGACTGCAGACTGACGGCGACGTCGTACATGGCAACGGCGACATCCGTTGCCACACCGTGACGTTCGCGGTGCAGCAGAGCAGCAAGGATGGCTTGTGCGAGGACGTGTCCGCTCGCACCGTCGATCAGCTGGAACGGAATGCGGAGCGGAATGCCGTCGTCTCTGCTCAGCCCGGTCAAGACTCCGGATTCGGCCTGCAGGAGCAGATCGATGCCGGGACGTGCACCGTTCGGGCCGTTCCCCCCGTATGCGCTCAACGAGGCATAGATGCATCGGGGGTTGCGGGCATGGATGCTGTCGCTGCCCAGCCCCCATTTCGCCATCGTTCCAGGGCGGAATCCGTCGAGGATGACGTCTGCGGATTCGGCGAGTGTCAGGATCTGCTCGACACCTTCCGGGGTGTGCAAATCAGCCACGAGGGATCGCTTGCCCCGGTTGTTGGGGACGAAGTAGGGGGCCAGGCCCTGCGTTCCTTCGCTGGTGGAGAGGATGTGCCGTGCGGCTTCTCCTCGGGGAGGTTCGACCTTGATCACGTCCGCGCCCAGATCGGCCAGGATCTGACCGGCGAGGGGACCGGCGACGTTCTGGGTGAAGTCGAGAACGCGGTATCCGTCCATGGGGCGCGCCATAGAGCTTCGTTCGTCGGGTGTGCTCATCGAGTGTCCTTCTAGTTCGTACTGCCTCGGTACCCGGCTTCGGGTTCTGGATAGAAGACGGGGATCGTCTCGCCGCCATCGGCCGCTGCGAATCCGGTGTAGACCCGCATCCCGATATGCGCGGTGTCGGCTCGGATGCGGAGTTGACCCCGCAGCCACGGTCCCTCGTCAAGCTCGATGATGCCGACGATGGTCGGAGAGTCGTGACCAGATCTGGAGTGCACGGCCGCCCAGGACACGACGGCACCGCGGCCGCTGGCCTGCTCCCACACCAACCTCGTCGCCTGGCATCGGGTACAGGCGATCTTTTCGGGAGCGTTCCAACGGCGGCACGCCGTGCACCGCTGCAGAAGTAAGGCTCCGCGGGCGGTGGCATCGAAGAAGGGGGCCGAGATCAGGTCTCGTTGCAAGGGCAACACACTCATGGGCAGGCTCCTGGTCGTAGCAGAGTCAATTTTTCGCGTGGGGGCTGAGGATGAGCGTCGAGTGGTGGTCGAGAATGCCACCGTTGCCGCTGACGAGGACGAGGTCGTGTTTATCGACCTGACGCTGCCCGCCCTCACCTCGTGCTTGAATGATCGCTTCCGACAGGGGTGTCATGCCCCACATGTAGTACCCGGACAGTTGGCCGCCACCGGTATTAGTCGGCAGGGCCCCACCCGGTCCGAGCGCTCCGGAGGCGGCGAGCTGACCGCCTTCACCCTTGGCGCAGAACCCGTAATCTTCGAGCGTGATCAAGGTCGTGAAGGTGTAGCAATCGTAGATTTCGCGGATGTCGATTTGAGCTGCCGTCACCCCCGCCATCTCCAGCGCCTGGCGACCCGATTGCACCGCTCCGGTCACCAGGCCGAACCCGCTGCCGCGCTCGTCGGTGTATCCCGGATGTCCCTGGCCGAAGCCGTGAATATGAACCGGCGTGCTGGGCAGATCGCGAGCACGTTCGGTCGATGTCACAATCACAGCGATCGCACCATTCGACACGAGGCAGCAGTCGAGAAGATGGAGGGGGTCGACGACCAGGCGGGATTGCTGGTGGTCGTCGAGCGTGATGGGTGTCCGCATCTGGGCGAGGGGATTGAGTGCGGCCCACGCCCGGGTACTGACCGCCACGGCGCCGAGTTGCTCGCTAGTGGTTCCGAAGGTATTCATGTGGCGACGGGCGGCCAGCGCGTATCCAACATTGGGTCCCAGAAGGCCGCCCGCCGCCGCTAACCCACCGAAGCCCGGACGCAGTCGGCGCGCCGGATCCACATAGGCAGCACCCGACCCGGCCCCGGGCCGGACGGGGGCGTCCGCGAAGACGCACGCGACTACGGACGCAGCGCCGGACGAGACGGCTTGCGCGGCCTGCGCGACCATCACGCCCGCCGATGACCCGAAGGACTGCACCTCGGCCAGCAACGTCAGATCCTGCAGGCCGAGGTCGCGTTGCAACTTGATGTCGATGCCGCCGGTGATACCGGGGTTCAGCAATAGCCCGTCCACGTCATCCATGCGAAGACCGGCGTCGTCGACGCTCGCCCTGATGGCCTCGACCGCCAACTGTGGCGCCGTTCGGTCGAAGACCTTCCCCATGTCGGTCATGCCCAGGCCCACGATTGCCGCCCGGGGGAATTCTGCCGCGGTCACTGCACTGCTCCTTGTCGCATCGGAAGGGTCACTTCGACCTCGCCCGGCCCCACGGACACCCCGCGCCCGTTGTCCGACCACATCCGGAGCAGAACGACCCCGACATTTCCGTCCCTCCACTTGTCCGCGACCGTCCCGCTGACCGTGACGATGTCGTCGACGGTGTTGAACGATCGCATGGTGAATTTCCGTAGCGCGCGAATGGTGCCGGCGAGCCCGATGTAGCGGCGCACTGTCTTTTCCCACATCCCCTGCAGAAACATGTGATTCGCGTATGCGGTCGGAGCCCCTGAGGCGGCCGCGTATTCGGGGTTGTGGTGAATGGAGTTGAAGTCCCGGTTACCGCCGGCGGCCATGACCAGGCGGTAGAGCGACAGCGGGAAACGTTCACTGTCGAGCTGCTCGCCGACCGTGACATCTTCCCAATAGCGTTGCCCTTCATCTCTGTCAGCTGTGAACACTCGCCGTCTCCTGTGCTGCGCTGTAGTAGAAATAGGTGCTGCGGTTGATCGCGACCGGCTCCTCATGCTGGTCGACGAGCGTGGACTCGATGGTGACGAATGCCCCGCGGCCGACCGTCGTCTGCTTGGGTACGCACGCGACCAGTCGCCGGCTTGCGCGCCGAACTCGATCACCGACTACCACCGGGCGTAGATAGGTGTTCTCAACCTCCGTCGCGAAGAATCCCGATGTCCGCGGCGCGTCCGGGAGAGCGATAGCTGCGACCGGGCTCCGTGCGGGTTGGGCGTCGCGTCCTACGCCTTCGAAGACTGGCGAGCTTCCCTGTCCCCACACCGGCGGAAGCGCAAAGGACGCGATCGCGGTGTACGGAGCAATGACATCGGCGAATCCGAACCCGACCGCTGTGTCCTTGTTTTCGTGCAACTCGCACGCGAATTCCAGGGGTTCGCACCACCTGCGAATGGAACTGAGATCGACTGGGTCAGCACCCACCGGATCGGAGCCCTCGTGGGTGAGCAGGTCGCTGCCAATGCTCTCCACGACTGGGTCCCACTTCCGCATCCAAGACTGATTTTGCATGGAACTCCTCGTTGTGACTCACCCCACCATAGTTTTGGACGAAGATTGTCGCAAATTGCTCGGCGGTCGGACGTGCCAGAATGGCGGCATGGCGCCGACAACAGCAGCCGAAACCGCTCCGCACAAGACTCCTCGCAAGCCGGGGCGCCCGCGTGATCCCGAGCTCGAAAATCGGACCCTCGCGGCTGCTCGTGCGGTGTACGCCAAACGTGGTTGGAGTGGTTTCACCCTCGACGAAGTGTCCAAGAAGTCCAGCATGGGCAAGGGGTCGTTGTATCTACGCTGGGCGAACAAGGCAGCCCTCCTGGTCGACGCCGTTCGCGCGCAGATTCCCCAGTTCGCCGACATCGACAACGGCAACATCCGAGACGATCTCATCGAGTTCAGCCGACAGTGGATGAACTACATGTGCAGCGACGACGGCGCACTGACGAGTCGGCTGAGTATCGACTTGAAGTTTTATCCTGAGTTGCGCAAGGCGGCCCTGCTCGATCCGCATCCGCAGTACCTGCAAGCGACGGTCGCTCTGATTCGGCGCGCAATCGACCGCGGAGAGATTCCGGCAGAAACTTCGCCGGCACTGATCGGCGACGTCCTGGCCGGGGCGGTATCCAACCATGTTCGCGTAACACCCGACGAGTTCCTCGACAACGAGCGATCCGAGATGTACATCGAGCAACTCGTGACGTTGACCCTTGCGGGCGTGCTCAACGCCGCAAACCGGCGGTAGTCATCACTCGAGGCCAGTGCCGCCCGAGGCGACCGGGGGTAAAGGGTCAGACCAATCTGGCGATCATATGTAGTCGACCGGCAGAGGGTGTGGGTGTGCAGGTGCCCTCGCCCGCCCTTCCACGAGGGTTGGGTGAAGAAGCTGCACGCGGGTCAGTCGAAGACAGTGATGGGTTTGATCGTCGAACCCGAGCGGTGACCGGATTGCGATTCTGGGCGCGCGTCGAGGCCACGGACTCGAGGCCGATTTCGGCTTCGACGTGAGGTTCTCCTCGGGCCACGTCGAATGCCGCACCGCGAATGTCCTTACGGCGCTGTGTGGCTAACTGGGTCTGGTCCTGGACACTCGGTCGTTGTGGCCGGCGATTATGACGCACGGCACTTTTGACGGCCGGGGCCTTGCCCGCGTGGGCCACCACTCCCGGACGGGTTGTGCCATGCTGGGGCACAGTGTCGAAGTCGCGGGGGTGACATGACTGTTCGTACGTTGGTGCGTTCCACGGGCAGGCGTGGCTGGACGGTGCGGTGCGATGTGTGTGAGCACATCTTCGCCGCTGCCGTCGCCGGCCGGCGCGAGGCGGTGGCGTTCGCCGGGACGAATGGGTGGATCGTCGGCGAGCACGTGGTGCCCGATGTGCGCGGCGGCCCACACCTCCCGCCGCACAGCCTGAAGTCGCCGGTCCACAGCCGTGACCCGGAACTGCGGGGCGGTTGCCGGGCTGTGAGGATGGATTCGAGGGTTTCGTCTTGCGTTGAAGGGAACAGGGTCTGATGGGGGAGCTGGCCGCGGCGAGCACGGTGCATGTGATGGTGTCGTATGGTGGAGTCGCGGCGACGGTCTCCCAGCTCGGCCAGATCCTCACCCGCGCAGTAGGTCTGCCGGGCGGTCGAACCGCTGTCTCGACAGGCTTGTGAGACGTCGCCTTCCGGTCGATGGTCAGGGACTGTCCCACGGTCTCGAGCACAGGGTTTAACGGTGGTATCGGTATAGTGGTTCGGCGACGCAGACGGGTTTGTCGGTGGCGCTGCATGCGACGGTGGCTGCGACCACGATTTGGACGCCGGCGTTGATGTCCTGGGCCGAGATTATCTCGGCATTGAGCCGGACCTTCGATCCCACCGGGACCGGGGCGGGGAACCGGACCTTGTTCAGGCCGTAGTTCACCGCCAGGGAGGTGCCCTGAACTTCGAGAACCTGCGCGAACATGACGCTGAGCAACGACAGGGTGAGGTAACCGTGGGCGATGGTACGCCGGAACGGGCTTTCCGTGCGGGCCCGTTCCGGGTCGAGATGGATCCATTGGTGATCGTCGGTGGCGTCGGCGAAGGTGGTGATTCGGTCTTGGGTGATCTCGAACCAGTCACTGGGGTCCAGTGTGGTGCCGACGAGGTTCTTCAACCCGTCGACGGTGGTGGTTGTGGGCATGGTGGTTACTTTCGACGCGATGGGCTTGCGGGGTGTGGTGCGGTCAGGTGATGGTCATGCCGCCGTCGACGGCGAGTGTTTGTCCGGTGACGTAGCCGGCGGCGTCGGAGGCGAGCCAGACAAGGGTGGCGGCGAGTTCGGCGGCATCGCCGGTGCGCCCGAGCACCATCCGTGACGCGAGGCTGTCGAGGTAGCCGTCGTGATATTGGTCGGTCATCTCGGAGGCGAAGAAGCCCGGGGCGAGTGCGTTGACGCGAATTCCCTTGCGGCTGCCCCATTGTTGGGCGAGATCTCGGGTCAGACCGATGATTGCGGCTTTGCTGGCGCTGTAGGCGGCCTGGGGCAGACCGGCGGTAGTGAGCCCGAGGACGCTGGAAATGTTGACGATGGAACTGCCGGGTTGCATGACCTTCCCGCACGCCTGGGCGGTCCAGTAGGAGCCGCCCAGGTTGATGTCGATCAC
>RRBB01000270.1:0-13301 GCA_006543605.1 Rhodococcus sp. WS4 | reverse complement strand
GCAGTCCCATCGCCTGGACGGATTCGGCGACGCGGCGGGGTTCGTCGCGGTCGAGGTCGTCGGGTTTGCCGGTGTCGATCTGGCAGAAGTCGCAGCGGCGGGTGCATTGCTGCCCGCCGATGAGGAACGTCGCTTCGCGGTCTTCCCAGCATTCGTAGATGTTGGGGCAGCCGGCTTCTTCGCAGACGGTGTGCAAACCCTCGCGCTTGACGAGGCTTTTGAGCTCGGAGTATTCCGGGCCCATCTTCGCTCTCGTCTTGATCCAGTTCGGTTTGCGTTCGATCGGGGTCTCCGCATTCCGGACCTCGATCCGCAGCAGTTTCCGGCCATCCGCGCTTGGCCTTTGATTCGTTGCGTTCATCGCCTCAACCTGTACTTTCTCATGCCCGGCATGCTTCACCTAGAGCTCGCAGTGGAGAGAATGTTCCCCTCAATTGCTGCGATTCCCCGTGTCACCAATGGTGTGATCACTGCTTCCACTGCCATGCGACCAACTGTGCCACTGGGTGGCGATGGCCTACCGGAACCGCAGATTCGAGCGGCCACCACGAGGAAACCGAAAGCGTAGTACCACGACATCTCAGTGGAACTAATCCGGAGACCGCTTCGTTCACTGTATCGCTCGACAAGCTGCTCGAACGACGGATAACCGCGGTGAGCGCTGGGGCACCCGAACAACTGATTTCTCACGCCATGTAGGCCTGACCAGAAGACCTGCGCGATACCAAGGTCGACGAGCGGGTCGCCCACCGTCGCATGTCTCCAATCTAAAACGGCGGAAACTCGAACGACGTCCGAGAGCTGCCAGACGATATTACGGAGTTGGTAGTCGCCATGGCGAAGGACGGATCGGCCAGGTCTTGGGATGGTCGCCGCGAGGGAGTCGAACAGTTCCTGGAGATCGGGGCGCGCAGTGATCCCAGCTCTCTCGAGGTTTTTGTGCACCTGCGCCAGGTGAACGTCCAGACTCGCTTCGTCAGCACATAGCCGATCAAGGCCGGTCGCGTCTAGGTCGACACCGTGAACCGAGACCAATGAGTCAACGAATTGATACCCCAGTGCGTTCCGTAGATGTACTGGAACAGTATCCAGCTCAATGTCCGTTCGAAGTACTGTCCCGGCGACTCTCCGAGCAAGGTAGTAGCGAGATGGTCCTGTATTACGCTGAACGATTTCCGGTACCGGTACGACCGCCACACCACCGAGTGCTGTTTGTACTGCGAGCTCTGTCTCGATGCCGTCGTGATCGTCGACCGCCCGGTGGAGGACCCAGTGCTGTCCTCCACCGTCTACCGAGTAACCCCGACCGAGCCGAGAATCCATCGTGCTTCGTAGGCTTAGGGTGGCACATTCGTCAAGATCACCTGACTCAATCAGACGGCGCCGAATCTCTTGGAGATCGGCATCCGGGCGCACAGCGCTTGCGACCGGTCTTCTCACGAATGCTCCCTTTCCACAACGAGGAATGTCTTGACGAATTAGCGCGGCGACATGCGCAGGGCACCGTCCATACGGAAGGTCTCACCGTTGAGGTAGTCGTGTTCGACGATCATCTGGGCGAGTTGCGCGTATTCGGCGGGCTGGCCGAGGCGCGAGGGGAACGGGACACCGGCCTCGAGGCCCTTGCGGTATTCGTCGGTGACGCCGGCGAGCATCGGGGTGTCGATGATGCCGGGGGCGATGGTGTTGACGCGGATGCCGAACTGCGCGAGGTCGCGGGCGGCGGGGACGGTCATGCCGTGCACGCCGCCCTTGGACGCGGAGTAGGCGATCTGGCCGATCTGGCCCTCGAACGCGGCGACCGAGGCGGTGTTGATGACGACGCCGCGCTGCCCGGACTCGTCGACGGTGTCGGTCTTGGAGATGGCGTCCGCGGCCAGGCGCATCACGTTGAACGTGCCGAGCAGGTTGACGGTGATGACGGTGCGGAACAGTTCCAGGTCGTGCGGGCCCTTCTTCGACAGGATGCGGCTCGCCCACCCGACGCCGGCGCAGTTGACCACGATCCGCAGCGGCAGACCCGACTCGACGATCTTCTCGATCGCGGCCTGGACCTCGTCGCCGCTGGTGACGTCGGTGGCGAGGAGGGTCACGCCGTCGGGGACGTTGTCGCCGGCGCGCTCGATGGACTGCTGCAGGTCGAGTCCGAAGACGGTGGCTCCGGCGGCGGCGAGACGCTTGGCGGTGGCGGCACCGAGGCCCGAGGCCGCTCCAGTGACCAGTGCGGCGGAATCTACAATATTCACAGTGCTTCTCCTGCTCGGAAAATGTGGAGGGTGTGTTCTTTGTGTTCAGCCGGTGCTAATTCGGTGCTGCGCTGCGTGGCGACTCGAGGATTATGGCGATTCCCTGCCCACCGCCTCCGCACAACGCGGCAGCTCCTAGACCGCCTCCTCGGCGCCGAAGTGCGTGCATGAGGGTAAGAGTCACTCTGGCGCCCGACATGCCGACTGGATGACCGAGTGCGATCGCACCGCCATTGACGTTGACCACCTCATCGGTGATTCCGAGATCGCGCATGGATGCGATCGCGACGCTTGCGAATGCCTCGTTGACTTCAATGAGGTCGAGGTCCGTCAGGGCGATTGTCTTGCTTCGTCGGATCGCTTCGACGATGGCGTTCGAGGGCTGGTGTAGGAGCGAGGTGTCTGGGCCCGCGACCAGCGCGTGTGACCTGATCTCAGCCAGCCACTCGATATTTCGCGCCTCAGCTACCTCTTTTCGCATGATGACCAATGCGCAAGCGCCATCCGATAATTGAGACGAGGATCCCGCCGTTGTGGTGCCGTCCGCGGCGAAGGCCGGACTCAGGCGTGCGAGTGACTCCAGCGTGGTGTCCGGCCGAATCCCTTCGTCGGCTGTGATTGTAGTGTTTCCCCGTCGTGATGAAATTTCGACGGGGACGATCTCAGTTGCGAAGGTGGAATTTGCCGTCGCCGCTGCGGCACGCCGGTGTGATTGTGCAGCAAAGGCATCGAGCTCGACCCGGGTGAAGGATTCCGCTGCTTGGTACCGCTCTGTCGCCGCGCCCATTGACGTTTGATCGAACGCACAGGTCAACGCGTCACGATCCAGGGCATCTTCGAGAGGGTGCGGGCCATAGCGGTAGCCTTTGCGCGCGCCCCGCGCGAGGTAGGGGGCGTTGGACATCGATTCCATTCCGCCGGCAACGACGACATCAGCGTCTCCCGAACGGATCTGGTGGTCGGCGGAAATGATGGCTTGCAAACCGGAGAGGCACAGGTTGTTCACGGTGGTCGCGGGCACGGTCATCGGTAGCCCCGCGGCAACGGCGGATTGCCTCGCGGGGTTCGGGCCCACCCCAGCTTGCACCACGGTGCCCATGATGACGCTGTCGACGTCGTTGGCGGCGACCCCGGCGCGCTGGACGGCAGCGGCGATGGCATGTGAACCGAGTTCCACTGCCGTGAGTGGGCTCAGCGCTCCACCAAGCTTTCCGATCGGGGTGCGAGCACCGGCGACGATGACACTTGCGGACACTACGGATCTCCTCGGTATCAGGATGGTTGGTCAGGCGAAGGCGTGTTTGCGGAGTTCGCGGGTCGCGACGACCATGCGGTGAACCTCGTCGGCGCCGTCGATGAAGCGCATGGTGCGGGCCTGGGCCCAGAGCATTGCCAGCGGGTGATCCTGCGTCATCCCACCGGCACCGTGGACTTGGATCGCCTTGTCGAGGACCCAGCCGACCGCGTCGGGGGCCGCGACTTTGATCGCGGAAATCTCGGTTCGCGCCTCTCGTGCGCCCACGGTGTCGATCAGCCACGCGGTTCGGAGGACGAACAGCCGAAGCTGGTCGATCTTGACGCGTGACTCCGCAATCCAATGCTGGATGATTCCCTGATCGGCGAGTCGCTTGCCGAACGCGGTCCGCTCGTTTGCTCTGCGGCACATCAACTCGATGGCGCGCTCGGCCATTCCGATCATGCGCATGCAGTGGTGAATCCGGCCGGGACCGAGGCGTGCCTGGGCGAGTGCCTGCCCGCGACCGCGTTCACCGAGCAGGTTCCGCTTGGGAATACGCACGTCGTCGAACCGGACTTCCGCATGCCCACCGTGGGCTCCGTGTGTGAAGCCGAACATCGACAGCCCCCGCACGAAGGTCACGCCCGGCGTGTCTCGGGGCACGAGAACCAGACTGTGTCGCGAGCGAGGATCCGCCTCCGGGTCGGACATGCCCATCACCACCAGAAGCTGACAGTCGCTGCTCATGGCTCCGGTCGACCACCACTTTCGGCCGTCGATCTTCCAGTGATCGCCCGCGTCGGTGATGGTCGTGGTCAGATTCGACGGATCCGATGATGAGACGTCGGGCTCGGTCATGCAATAGGCAGACCGGATGTTGCCGTCGAGCAAGGGCTCGAGCCACCGTTGCTGCTGCTCGTCGGTGCCGAACAGGCTGAGCAGTTCCATGTTTCCGGTGTCGGGGGGATTGCAGTTGAATGCTTCCGGAGCCACCTCCGGACTCCACCCGGTCAGTTCGGCGATCGGGGCGTACTGCAGGTTGGACAGTCCGGCGCCGCGCGGATCATGTGGGAGGAACAGATTCCACAGGCCCTGCGCTTTGGCTTCCTTCTTCAGGTCCGCCATGATCGCCGGTCGTTCCCACTGCAGGTCCCCGGCGGCGGGATCGTCGTGGAAGTGCTTTTCGGCGGGGAAGACGAACTCTTCCATGAATGCCGAGACCCGATCGCACATCTGCTGGGTGGTCGAGTCGAAGGTGAACTCCATGTCAGTCCTTGGTCCTTGTATTCACGGTCGGGGGTGGTAGGTCAGGGAAGGGCCGCGAAGCCCCGCTCCGCGAGCGGCTGGACCATCGAACCGATGTCGTCGAACCCATCGCCCACCGTCTCGCCGTTGACGAAGCGAAGATGGATGCCCTCCAAGATGACGGCCATCTTGTAGAAGGCGAAGCTCGAGTACCAGCTCAACTCGCTGACATCGAATCCGGTGGTCCGTGCGTAGCGCTCGACGAGGTCGTCGAAGGAGGGGTATCCGGGGTGCGTCGACGGGGTGCCGGCAATGGGGTTGGTGATGCCCTCCCATCCCGACCAGAACAGGTGCACCAGCCCGAGATCGGTGAGAGGATCACCGAGAGTGGACATCTCCCAGTCGAGCACGGCGGCGATGGTCGGCTGCTCGCCGATCCGCGCAATCATGTTGTCGAAGCGGAAGTCGCCGTGGACGATCGAGGCCTCGGAATGCTGCGGCAGCTGCTCGCCGAGCCGTCTTCCCAGCTCGTCGAGCACCGGCAGCTCCCGGGATTTCGACGCGGCGAGTTGCTTCCGCCAGCGCCGCACCTGCCGCTCGAGGAAGCCTGCCGGCCGACCGAACGTGGTCAGGCCGAGCGAGTCGTAGTCGCGAGTGTGCAGCGCCGAGAGGCAGTCGATGTACTGGTAGGACAGTGCCGCGCGTTGGGTCGGGTCGACCTCGCTGAAGTCGCTGTCCGTTCGAAGGACCTCGCCCTCGATCTTGTCCATGATGTAGAAGCTTCCCCCCGCATCCGGTGCGGCATCGTCGGCGTACACGATGCGAGGAACCGGAACAGGGCTGTTGGCCAGTGCACGCTGCACGGCGACCTCACGCTGCATATCGTGGGCGGTTTCGAGGCGGTGCCCGATCGGCGGCCGGCGCAGGATCCACTTTCGGTTCGGGCTGGCGAGTTCGAACGTCAAGTTCGATCGCCCACCGGCGAGCAGACGTACCGCGAGTTCGTCGGAGGGATCCAGTTCGAAGAGTTCCTCGAGCTTGCTCCGCACGTGGGCGAGATTGAAGGGCGCGGATCGCGCGATCTCGTCGACCTGGTTCATAGGTTCCTCAATATCGTTACAAGTAGAAGTGTTCAGGCGTTGGGGACGATGCCCGTGCCGGCGGGAAGCTCGTTCCGAACGAGGATCTTCACGTGGTCGATCGTGCCCGCGGTGGGCCTCAGCGCCGCGAACACGTCGTGGACCGCGTCGAGGCTGGCGTACCCGGTCACCATGAGAGACGGGTCGAACCGTCCGGTGACGATGTGGTCGAACGTCCGCTCGAATGCTTCGTAGGTCTGTTCGCCTCGTCCGGGTCCACCGACAAACTCGAGGGAGACGTTCTTCAGGATTCCGGTGACTGGGCGGATTGTCTCCGGACGCATTGCCGAGCCGACGATCATGATCCGCGTGTACTTCGGTGCGGAGGTCATCAGCTTACGGAGGATGTCCTTGGCGCCGGAGGCTTCGAAAACGAACGTCTCGGTCGTGGGTGCGGTTTCGTTTCTCAGCGCCTGCATCGGGTCCGTCTGCAATGGATCGACTGCCACGTCGGCGCCATATGCGAGCGCAAGCTCTCGGCGCCGAGCTGACGGATCCGATGCAACGATCGGGTGTATTCCACGCACCGCAAGTTCGATGACCGACCCAAGCCCGACCGGACCGCAGCCAGTCACCACCGCAGCCGCCCCTGACTGAATTCCCGAGCGCAGCACTGCGTTGACGCCTGTGGCGAGCGGCTCGGTCACCGCCGCCGTGATGGGATCGATGCTCTCCGGGATCTTCAGATGCCCGCCCGCTTGAACGACTGTTCTTTCAGCGAGAGCTCCCGGAGAGGTATCGCAGTAGCCGACCGTGTGGGTCGTTCCATCGGCCGCCACAATCCACGGGAGAGCGACAATGCGGTCGCCGACTTCGTAGTCGGTGACGTCGGGGCCGAGCTCGAGTATCCGGGCTGTGAATTCGTGGCCCAAGACGACGTCGCGGCGCGGATCGAACACTTCTCCGAGAACGTCGGCCTCGAGATGTGCTGCGAGGAAGTCGTCGGTGTGTTGCCAGGCCGACAGATCACTGCCACACACACCTGCGGCGAGGGGCTCGACGAGAAGCTGTCCGGGGCCAGCTACCGGTTCTGCAACGTCAGTCGCGATGATGGTCCCCTGCCGAAGAACGACAGCCTTCATCGGTCCACTCCTACCACGTCATTGTTAGCCATCAGCCCTCCGTAGGCCAGTTCTCGAGCGTGTTCTGGACACTGATCAGGGCACGCAATGCCTCGGCACCGTCAAAGGCACGGTGGTCGAAGGTCAGCCCGAGGCGAGCGATCGGGCGAATGGTCAATAGCTCGGAGGTGCCGTCAGCGCTTCTGCGGGCGACGGGTGTGCGGACGATTGCAGGGACTCCGAGCGAGGCAACCTGCGGCTTCGTGAGAATGGGGGTCGACACGACCCCGCCGACGCTGCCGGAGTTGCTGATGGTGATTGTTCCGCCGGCGAGATCTTCCGGTCGTCCTGTGCCGTTGGCGAGAGCCGCGCTTGTCCTGGCAATGGCATCGGCCAGCTCGGTGAGGGACAGGGACTGTGCATCACGAATAACCGGCACCAGAAGGCCGTCCGGCGTGTCTACGGCGATGCCCAGGTTGACTGTCTGCCATTGCAGAAGGTGGGTATCGGTGAAGGTGGCGTTGACGACAGGGTGCTCAGCAATTGCCTTGCAGAGCGCGACGGCAATGAAGGGAAGGTAGCTGAGCTTGGCTTCGCCGCGTGAGGCTCGATCACGATTCAGCTTGGCGCGGGCAACCGAGACCGCGGAGAAGTCGACATCGACCTGCGCGGTGAGCTGGGGTGCGGTGTTCCATGATTCCGTGAGATTCTTGGCGATCGCGCGCCGCAGCCTGGTGTGCTCCGTTGCCGAGTATGCGACGTCCTCGTATCCCGTTGGCACGGTGAGTTCTGATTTTTGCGACTGGAGAAACCCACTCTTGCTTGCGAGTTCACCTGCGGACCGCTGTTCCTGAGCTGCTGCCGGACTGCCTCGGCGTGCCCCTGCAGGTGGCCGGTTGACCGGTGAGAACCATGATGCAGCGAGAACGAGGGAGTCGGTCGGGGGCTTCGATTCTTCGAATACCACCGCCGGGGTGCCCTGTGAGCCTGTCACGGGCTTCGCCGCTGTCGCCGGCGAAGGTGAGGCGGCCGACGACGGCGCAACTGCGACATGGTCGCCTTGTTCGCCGCTCGCGGCCGCGATCGCGCGTGCCACCTGGTCCGGGTCGCTGTCGACCGGGGCGAATCGTGCGATGACGTCGCCCACCGGAACTTCTTGCTCAATCGCGGCTACGTAGCTGATCAAGATACCCGATTCGGGTGACTCCACTTCGGTGTCGACCTTGTCGGTCGATACCTCACACAAGGCATCGCCTTCGTTGACTTCCTCGCCCGGCTTGATCAACCATTCGGTCAGTAGGGCGAATTCCACGGAACCCATGTGGGGCATGTGGATATCGGTAAGTTCGAGCATAGTGAGAACGTCCTCGTTTTCGGAAGGTCAGTCGCGGACTAGGTGTCGGGCCGTCTCGACGATGTCGGAGACACTCGGGAAGCAGTGATCCTCGAGGAATCGGCTCGCGGGAATCGGTGCGTCGACTGAACCGAGCCGTGCAATCGGCGCTTCAAGCCAGTAGAAGCACCGCTCCTGGATCAGTGCCGCGATCTCGGCACCCGGACCAGCCGTTCGGGGGGCTTCGTGCACGATCATCGCCCGACCTGTCTTGACGACAGAGTTGATGATCGTCTCGCGGTCGAGGGGCACCAACGTCTGGAGGTCGACGACCTCGAGCTCAATTCCTTCCGATGCCAGTACCGTCGCAGCTTCCAGTGCCCGCGGCACCATGCAGCCGTAGCTGATGACGCTGACCGTGGATCCCTCGCGGGCGATGGTGGCCTTGCCCAGCGGCAGCACGTACTCCGGATCGGTGAACACCTCACCGCGCTTGAAGTTGAGCTGCTTGCTCGGGTAGTAGAGCACCGGGTTGGGGTCGCGGATAGCCGCCTTGAGGAGCGCCTTCGCGTTTGCGGGGTTGGACGGTACGACTGCCTTCAGGCCCGGAAAATGCATCGGCAGCATTTCCATGGATCCCGAATGTTCAGGGCCCGCACCGCCGCTCGGCCCGATCGGCATGATGATGACGGCGGGCAGCTCGAACTGACCACCGTGCATGTGCCGCCACTTGCCGAGCTTCTGGAAAATCTCGTCGCCGGCGATCAAGCTGAAATCTGCGAAGCCAAGCTGGACGATCGGCCGCATGCCGGTCATCGCGGCTCCGGCGGCCGCGCCGACCATGAACGCTTCAGTGATTCCGGTGTTTCGGATCCGGCCCAGCCCGAACTCTTCGACGAGGCCACGGGTGCCGCCGAAGAAGCCGCCTGAAGCAATGTCCTGCCCCATCAGAAAAACCGAGTCGTCACGCCGCATCTCTTCAGCGATTGCGGCGCCCTGTGCGGCCTCGTAGCTGAGAACGGTCGTAGATCCGGGAGCGTTGGCGGGTGTGGGTGTCGTGGTGGTCATGCGAACACGTCCTTGAGGATGACGGAGGGATCAGGCAGCGGAGCGGCTTCGGCTTCGAGAAGCGCTTGCGCCACCTCGGACTTCGCGTCTGCGATGATTCGATCGGCCGTGGCCGAGTCGATACGTTTACGCATGACTTCGAGCGGATCCGTGTAGGTGGAGAGGAAGTCGGCAGGCCGATACTTCTGGGCATCCCCTTCCCAATGGCCCCCGACGCGGGTGACTACAGCCTCGATCAGGGAGGGCCCGTTGCCAGCCCGGGCCCTATCGATCGCGTCCTTCACGGCAAGGTAGACCTCGACGGCATCATGGCCGTCTACCCGGACTCCCGGGATGCCGTATGCGGATGCGCGCTCGGCGATCGTCTTGGTCGGGCTCACGGACTCGAACGTGGTCGACACGGAGATCCCGTTGTTCTCGCAGAAGTAGACCAAGGGCAGGCGCCATCGCGCGGCTTCGAGCAGGCTCTCGTGGAATGTGCCGCGCGCAGCTGTCCCGTCACCGAAGTCAGCGAGGGCGATCTGATCGGTTCCGCGCATCTGCGCCGAGAGGGCCGCGCCGGCCGCTACCGGATAAACCGATCCCAGTGTTGCGCCTTCGCCCATGATTCCGAGGGCCGGATCGGCCCAGTGAGGCACGCCGGCGCCTTTACCGCCGGTCGAGCCGGTCGCCTTACCGAGGAGATCGCCGATGATCGGTGCGAGACCCATTCCCTTTGCGAGCGGCCACGTCGCTCCTCGACCTTGGTAGAAGAGGTAATCGTCGGGTGCCATAGCCGCGACAGCGCCCGCCACGGCGCCTTCCTGCCCCTTGCCTGGATGCCAGAATCCCGCGAAGCCGTGATCCCGAATGTGCACGGATACCGCGTCCTCGAGAGCGCGGGCTCGGGCGATGACGGTGAACATGTCCAGCAGCAATTCCGCGCTCACCGACGGTGATACCGAAACTTCCGGCCGGTGCTCGCTCTGCGGCGACGCCATCGTGGCCTCCTTTGCGTAGTTCGTGAGAGATACCGGATTGCTGGCACCTCGTGTTGTCTCGACACATCACGCCCAAGGGACGCCTGTGTCTGCAGTCACAGATCAGAGTAAGTGGATCGAGTGATTCAATCAAGTGCGGAATTTTTTGCGATCGCCGCAGCCTCCACTCACTCACTCCAAAAAGCGCACGCGAACTGCAGGAAACCGGCATGTGGATCACGCGATATGATCACCTAGCCCACCAACGAAAGGCGAAACCGTGCCTCGAACCAGTCCTCGCGATGGGGCAGCAACCCGGCGTGCACTCATCGACGCGGCGACCAAACTGTTTGCCTCAGAGGGCGTCGAGAAGGTGTCCATTCGGGCCATCAACGCCGAAGCGGGGCTCGGAGCAGCGTCGGCTCACTATCACTTCGGATCCAAGGATGCGATCCTCGATGCCGTACTGATCGATGCCGGCGCCGACGTGCTCGCTCACATTCACGCGCTCACGACAGCCATGGTCGACTCGGGGGCAACGCCGAATGCCAAGCAGATCGTCAACCTCCTCGCAATCCCATACCGGAAGTACCTCGGAGAAGATCCCGACAAGGGCGTGCGGTGGCTGACCATCTGCGGCCAACTGAGCTTGGCGAACGACCCGCGCCTGTTTCCGGTCGAAGACGACACTGCGAAGTTGCTTCGCAAGTTGCTCGAACGCGCATACCCGCACGCAGACGATGACAGCCTCGAACTCAACTGGTCCCTGACGGTCAACACCTTGATCGTGATGGCCGCCCGATGGTCCGACGCCAGCGGTGCCCAATCACGCGCCCTGTCGGATGAGAAGTTTGACGTGCTTGTCGATTTCGTGGCCGGCGGGCTGGAGGCCCTGATGAGCGACGGCAGGGCCTGAGCCTGCCGGCTCTCCGTACCGAACTGGCGGCTGGTCGAGAGCGTGGGAAGCGCCACCTTCCTGCATGCCCCTTAGCTGTCCCTTAGCTGCGCACCACTGCGAGACGACAAAGGGTTCTGCACGGTCTGTTTAGTGGATCACTTGACAGAATCGATCGCTCCATCTTACTGTGCCTCACATCACAAGCCTTTGAGCGACGCTGATCCCTCGACCGCTGCGCACCTCCCTGCGCATCAGCGTCCCACCTGTCCCGTCAGAGAAATGCAGGAAGCACGATGACCGCTACACCCACGGACGGTGCGTCGCATGAGACGCTCGATAATGACACGATGTTGCCACCTGAAGGCGTCGGACACAGATCGACTGCTGGATGGATCGGCGTGCTCGTCATCCTGGTACTTCTCTCGGAAGAAGTTGCCTACGCATTCAATCTGGTCACGCCAGCGCTGCCGGACATGGCGGCAACGTTTCAGACACCCCACATAGCCTGGGTATCAACATTATTCACGCTGACCGGTGCGATCAGTGCCCCGCTCGTGGGTAAGCTTGCCGACCGCGACGGCAAGAAGAAGTGGCTGCTCATCACGACCGGATCTATGGCACTCGGGTCACTGATCGTAGCTCTTGCCCCGACCTTCCCCATCGTGTTGATCGGGCGCGCTGTCGAAGGCTTCGGCCTTGCCATCGTCCCCATCGTCTACTCGCTGATGCGTGACATTTTCCCGAAGAGAATGCTCGCCGTGGCCGTCAGTCTGGCAACAGCAGGCATTGGGGTCACGACAATCACCGGACCGATCTTCGCCGGACTGCTCATCGACAACTTCGGCTACCAGGGCGTCTTCTTCGCGCTCGCCATCTTCCCCCTGATCATCGGCGCCCTGGTCCTCCTCGTCGTCCCCGAGTCCCCGATCCGTGTCTCCACCCGGATCGACTGGACCGGCGGCGTGCTTCTGGGCGCAGCCATCGCCGTCCTTCTGTTCGGCATCGGCGAGGGCGGCACGTGGGGTTGGACGTCGTGGAAGGCCCTGTTGTGCGGCGCACTTGCAATCGCAGCCTTCACCGTTTGGATTCAGCATGCCAGGCGATCGGACCACCCGTTGATCGACCTGTCGGTCCTGCGTGGTCGCCCCATCGTCACCACCTTGATCACCCAGTTCACCGGCCAGGCCGTCATTGCCTTGCAGTTCGTCCTGTTGTCGTTCATCGTGCAAACCCCCATTGCACTCGGGCTGACCTACGGACTCGGCGAGACTGCCGGTTTCATGGCGCGGATCACCACCCCTGCAGGTGTCGCCTCCGTGTTGATGGGTCTCCTCGTGGGATATCTCGCCGAGCGTCGTGGAGCGCGCCTGCCGAACTGGATCGGTTTCGCCTTGATGACTGCTGGTTCCCTGTTCCTTGCGTTTTCGCACAAGGAGTTCGTCCCCATCCTTGTCGGCTACCTCATCTACGCATTTGGCGGAGGTCTGGTCAGCGCGGCAATCCCCAACCTCGTCATCGCCGCGACACCGGTGCGACTTCAGGCGGTTACCGCCAGCACCGTCAACGTGGTCGGATCGTTGGGAAGCGCTGTTGCGGTGCAGATCGGATTCGCAATATTGGCCCTCAATGTCGCCACGGTGGTCGACGGATCGCCGATCTACGGTGGCAGCGGATTCACAACGGTGTACGTCCTTGCGGCAGCGCTCGCTGTAATCGGCCTTATCGCAACGCTACTCATGCCTCACGGTCGCAAATCGCAATCCGCGGAAGCGCTGACCTAGGGCAGAGTCGATCCCACGGTCGTGCGGAACTCCTGCGAGCTTCCGCAGACCGGTGTCGTCGTATCCCTCATTTTCATCCATGAAATCCGAAACAAGAGTTGCAGGATCAGATCACCCGTGTCCTCACACTATGACGTCGTTGTCCTCGGAGCCGGTCCCGGTGGGTACGTCGCTGCTATCCGCGCGGCACAGCTGGGATTGAGCACCGCCATCATCGAGCAGAAGTACTGGGGCGGTGTGTGCCTGAACGTCGGCTGCATCCCCTCCAAGGCACTTCTCCGCAATGCCGAACTTGCGCATCTCTTCACGAAAGAGGCCAAGACGTTCGGCATCT
>RRBB01000026.1:0-81419 GCA_006543605.1 Rhodococcus sp. WS4 | reverse complement strand
TTGCAGCGATCGATCGGACAGTTCAGCTCGCCGACAGAGGCGCGTTGCGCGTGCCGGAGGGCCAGCCGATCCCCCTCGAAAAGTTCAGCGAAGCCGTCCATTTGACCGAAGCTCCCGAACACGGGGGCAAACCGCTGCTGGTGTTCGAACGGTAGAAGTCAGACACATCCGACAAATCAGTGCCGACGTCGAAGACAAGATGGCCTTTGCCTACGAATGCTAAATACGTTGCAGTACAATCGAATAGCAGAGTGGTTTACCGGTCAGTGCGGTCTGAGGGATTCAGGTGTTGCGCCGGTGCACCACGATGCGGCCGCCGTTCTTCGGTGTGAACGCGACCCCACGTGTGTGCCACTTCTCACCCGCCGCCGTTGCCGTCTCGATGGTGAAGTGTCGCAGTATCGTTCGTATCACAACTACTTGTGTATCTCCGAGATGCCGGCGGCGATCGAGTGGCCCCCATCGCACCGAGTCCACCCGAACTGGCACGCGGCAACGACGCGAACCCGGCCAGCGGATTGACCGACACTGTGCGGATCGTCCTCGGTCTGCGCTACGTCGAGCGAGGTCCGACTGTCGGAGGCCGCACCGAAGATGGAGTCGTACATCGCCGGGCACTGATCACGCGAAAACATCACGCACTCCTGGGTCGCGAGCTCGACGCTCAGGGTTCCCGAAATCCTGTCCGCGGACGTCAACTTGACCTCGCGCGACGTGCGTGCGACGAGTCGCATCCCTAACGACTTCTCGAGCTCTACAGTTGTGCAGTGAGCCAGACGCCTCGAGTTGCGGTCAGGTCGTCAGCCGGGTCGCACGGGTGCGGACGTGTTGCGCGGCTCGCCGTTCGAGGCCGTAGAGCAGGCCGAAAGTGAACCCGCTTTCCCCGGGAATGGTGCCGGCGCGGGCTCCCAGGGGGCGGAGGATTCCGGCCGAGACGACACTGTCCTGGTGCTCGCCGAGCACTTCCTGCAGCTTCTTGCACTTGGCCACCCTCTTCTTCGCAGGCTCTCAACTGTTGACGTAATGTCTAATACTTCCTAATCCTTCCTGTTGCTATCGGATCATGTGCATCGGCGAGGCGGCGGCATACCCGAGCATGTCTGTGGTGGGGGTCCGGAAGGCCGCACCGGAGGGCCGGTTACCGTCTCGGCGTACAGGTTCCGGTCAGCGAGTCTTCGATCGGGAGGATCTCGACGTCTACCGGGGTCGACCCGCACCGGAGAGTGTTCGGGCCGACAGGGCGGAAGCGTTGCACTGCCGGGTGTCCGGCTCGACCGGTCAGGAATCCTCGCTCACCCATCAGGAGAAGATGCTGTGTGAGCGTGCCACCGGCACCGTGTACCGGGTCTACACCGATCGTGGTTCGGGTCTGCGGGAGAGACTCGAGCGGGACTGAATCGGATGCTCGACGACGCAGCCAGGGCCGCTTCACGGTGGTGCGGGTGGTGTGGCGGGATCGGTTGGCGCGGGTTTCCGGTGGCGTGGATCGAACGTTACCTGTCGGTGGTCGGCGTTAAGGTCGAGGTCCTGCGTGAGCATGGGGACACGCCGCTGGTGGAGGAGCTGATGGATGACGTCATGGCAGTGCTCGCTTCATTTTCCGGCCGCTTCCACCCATTGCGGTCGAAGCGGAAACCACGTCGACTTGCGCGCGATGCGGCGATGCGGTGATGCGGTGATGCGGCGGCACGGTTGGGGGTGGGCTAGCTGATGGCCGATGCCGGGTTCACTGCGCTGCGGCAGTTCTCGTTCACCATCCGCCCCTACCTGGCTGTCGATGATGAGACCGGTGCGCGGATCGGGCTCGACGACCTCGACGTGCGTGTCGGATGGCTGCTCGACCTGATCTCGGGCGCCGAAGCGCAGATGTTGTCGCGGCTGTGGCAACCGGCCACCTTCGATGTCCTGGCCGCCGGATGTGACAGCCACGGCCGGAAACTGCCGATGCACGGTCATGTCGCTGCTGCGCGTCTCGGCTGGACCCCGCACTACCCGGACGGTGTCTACGTCCCCTCGCGGGTCACGCGGGTGGTGACCGCGCAGGCAGTCGGCACTTTGCGGGCGCTGGCGCACCGAGACACCGCGATCACTGCACTGTCGGCCCGGTTCGACCCGGCCACCGGCCGCATCGCCGCACCCACCACTGCGGCGGAGTACGTCCCGTCCGGATACGCCCGAGGCGTGGTGCGGCAGCTCACAGCGCACGCACGCGCCGCCGCCGGCGCGGCCGGCGCGGCAGACGCGCGCCTGCGGATCACCGACGTGCAGGCACCACCCCAGGTCTCGGCGATGGCTCGGCTTTCCGCAGCGGATCGACAACTCTCCCACATCACCGTCACAGACGCCGTCATGACGTTGACGGTCACACTATCCACCACCGCCGCCCCGACAGGCCGCGCGCAGTGGCGGCGAGTCCGGTTGACCGCCGCGATCCCACCGCACCTGCACGGGCGGCCGATCAGCGAGTGGCATCTCCCGACCCTCGAGCTCGACCACCGAGGTCTGCTGTTGCGGTGCGCCGCCACCGAAGTAGTCCCGGCCGCTGATGTGACATCGGGAACGACGGCGGTGGGCGTGGACTGGTCTCCGTCCACTCTCGGTGCCGCCGCCGTCGCCACACACACCCCGGAGGGTGTGGTCTCGGACTATCGGGGTTTCACGTACGACGACCGCGGCCTCGGGATCAAACTGGCCCGCCTGCAAACCGAGGGGCAGCTGCTGCACCGCAAGGCGGCCCGCCTGACCCAACTGGCCGCGACCGCCCCACCCGAGGTCCGCGCTCAGCTGGAGGCGAAGATCGCCGTCCTCGACGCGCACCGCACCGCGGTGGGCGCCAAGAGAGGCAAGATCAACCGGGAACTCGCGTTCGACTTCGCCCGCCAGGTCACCGACTACGCCACCGCGGCGGGCGCGCAGGTGATCGCGGTGGAGGATCTCACCACCCTCGAGACCCGCGGACACGGACGGGTCAACAACAACCGGGCCGCGCAGTCCGCCCGCCGCCAAGCTGTCGCCGCGCTCGCGCACACCGCCGCGGGTGTCGGCATCGCGGTGGTCTCGGTGCCCGCCCGAGGCTCGTCCGCACAATGTCCGGGCTGCGACGAACCGCTCTCCCGCCCCGGCGGCTATCACGACGCGTGGTGTGACCGCTGCCAGGTCGGTGGTAACCGCGACCATATGGCCGGGGTGAACCTGGCCAAACGCGCACTGCTCGGCAGAAACAAAGTCACCTGGCGGCGTGGGCAGATGCCGGCGGTCCGAGTGACCGAACATGCGCCGGTACGGCGATCGCGCGACAAACACGCTCCCACCCCGAGCAGGCCGCGGCATCGCCGGGTCCGCCGCAGCCTGCCCACCGTGACACCGCGGTTGGGGGTGACTCCGAATCAGCATGTTCCTGCATCACAAGCGTCGGTGTGGGACACGGTCAAACCCGCACCGCCGCACGGTGATGCGGGTAGCCGTGACACACGTCCATCTCCCACGCCCGCCACGCAAGTGGCAGATAGTATGAGATCTACGTAGACGCTCTGGAATCGGTGCGACTGTTGATCTTCGGCGGCGAGGCCTGCCCACCGGAGCTGGCGCAGCGCCTCGCCGTTCCGGGCCGCGAGGTGTGGAATACCTACGGACCCACCGAGGCCACCGTCGTCGCCTGCGCCGCGCAGATGTCGGGAACCGGCCCGGTGCGCATCGGTCTGCCACTCGACGGCTGGGATCTGGCGGTCGTCGACGCGGACAATCACCCCGTGGCCGAGGGCGAGGTCGGTGAGCTCGTGATCGGCGGCGTCGGGCTCGCCCGCTACCTCGACCCCGCCAAGGACGCCGAGAAGTACGCGCCGATGCCGACACTGGGCTGGGACCGCGCGTACCGCAGCGGCGACCTGGTGCGGCTCGACCGCGAAGGACTGCTGTTCCAGGGGCGTGCCGACGACCAGGTCAAGCTGGGCGGAAGACACATCGAACTCGGCGAGGTGGACGCCGCCCTGCAGGCCCTGCCCGGGGTCGCCGGGGCCACCGCCGCGGTCCGCACCACCGGCTCGGGCACCGCGGTGCTCGTCGGATACCTCGCCGCACCGAAGGATTACGACGTCAACGCTGCCCGGGCCCTGCTGGCAGGACGGCTTCCGGCCGCACTGGTGCCCCGACTGGCGCTGGTCGAGGAACTTCCCACCCGTACTTCCGGAAAGGTGGACCGGGATGCCCTGCCCTGGCCGCTGCCGGGTACCGGCCCGCAGGACGCCGCGGCGCCGGACCTCCACGGCACCGCAGCCTGGGTCGCCGAGCTGTGGGCCCGGACTCTCGGTGCCCAGGCGGGCGGGCTCGACGACGACTTCTTCGCGATCGGCGGAGGCTCGCTCAGCGCCGCCCAGCTGGTCAGTGCCCTGCGGGAACGGTTCCCGGAGGTCACCGTCGCCCAGCTGTACGACCACCCGCGGCTGGGATCGCTGGCCGAATTCCTCGACGACCTGGCCCCGGCGTCGTCGGTCGAACCGCGCACCGTCACCCCCACTCCGCGCCGCGCCCAATGGGTTCAACTCGCACTGACCGTGCCACTGACCACGCTGACCGGACTGCAATGGCTGACCTGGCTCGCCGTCGCGAACAATGTGCTCGCACGGTGTGTCGACGTCGTCTGGGCGCCGACGTTGTCCTGGTGGACGGTGGCGGCGATGTTCTTGCTGTTCATCACCCCTCTCGGCCGCATGACCACGTCCGTGCTCGGTGCCCGCCGCCTACTGCGGACGCTCCACCCCGGGCACGTATCCGAGGGGCGGCTCGGTGCACCTGCGGATCTGGCTTGCCGAACGCCTCGCCGAGGCCAGCGGTGCCGCCAACGTCTCCGGCGCGCCGTGGATGATCTACTACGCCCGCGCGCTCGGCGCCCGGATCGGCCGCGGCATCGACCTGCACGCCCTGCCCCCGGTCACCGGAATGCTCGAACTCGGTGACGGCTGCTCGATCGAACCCGAGACCGACCTGTCCGGGTACTGGATCGACGGCGACGTCGTCCATGTCGGGTCGATCAGCATCGGGGAACGCGCGACGGTCGGCGCCCGGTCGACACTGCTGCCCGGCGCGGTAATCGGTCACGACGCCGAAGTCGCCGCCGGATCCGCGGTGATCGGCAAGGTCAAGGCAGGCCAGCAGTGGGCCGGGTCGCCTGCCGTCAAGGTGGGCAAGGCGAGCCATTCGTGGCCGTCCCGGCGCCCGGCGCCGGCGACCCGGTGGGTGCCGGTCTACGGACTCACCTCGCTGATCCTGTCGGCGATGCCGCTGATCGCGCTGGGCTGCGGTCTGCTGCTGCTCGGCTGGTGGATCCGTGGCGCCGACACCGTGGGTGCCGCTGCCGCGGCGGCGCTGCCGATGCTTCCCGCCGCCACCCTGCTCGCGCTGGCCGTGTTCGCCGCCCTGACCGTCCTCGCGGTCCGGCTTCTCGGCATCGGACTCCGAGAGGGATACCATCCGGTGCGCAGCCGCATCGGGTGGCAGGTCTGGGCCACCGAACGACTGATGGACTCGGCCCGCACCTTCCTGTTCCCGCTCTACGCGAGCATGCTGACCCCCGGCTGGTTGCGCCTGCTGGGCACGAAGGTCGGGAAGAACGTCGAGGCCTCCACCGTTCTGCTCGTGCCGAAATTCACCACCGTCGGCGACGGCGCGTTCCTCGCGGACGACACGATGATCGCCCCCTACGAACTCGGTGGTGGGTGGCTTCGGATCGAGCGAGCCAAGGTCGGCAAGCGCGCCTTCCTCGGGAACTCCGGCATGACCGGGCCCGGTCGCCGGGTACCCAAGAACGGCCTCGTGGCGGTCCTGTCCGCCGCACCGCACAAATCGAAGCCCGGCTCGTCCTGGCTGGGCAGCCCGCCCGTTCGACTGCGGCGGGCGGCCACCGAGTCCGACTCCGCCCGCACGTTCGCCCCGCCGCTCCGGCTGAAGGTTGCCCGCGCCGCCGTCGAAACGTGCCGGCTGATCCCGGTCGTGATCAGCTTCGCGATCGGACTCGGCGTCCTGTTCGGGTTCGAGGTCCTCGTCGGGCGCGTCGGCTACCTCGCCGCGGCCGCACTTGGTGGCGCCGTCCTCATGGTCGCGGGTGCTGTCGCCGGGGCGGTGTCCGTGGCCGCGAAGTGGCTTCTCGTCGGGCGCATCGAGGACGTGGAACACCCGCTGTGGAGTTCCTTCGTGTGGCGCAACGAGGTCTGCGACGCCTTCGTCGAGACGGTGGCGGCGCCGTGGTTCGCGCGGGCGGCTACCGGCACCGCCGCACTGAACGCCTGGCTTCGGGCCATGGGCTCCCACCTCGGACGCGGCGTGTGGTGCGAGACATACTGGCTGCCGGAAGCCGATCTGGTCCACCTCGGCGACGGTGCCACGGTGAACCGGGGCTGCGTCGTGCAGACCCACCTGTTCCACGACCGCATCATGAGCCTGGACACCGTGACCCTCGGCGCGGGAGCCACACTCGGACCGCACTGCGTGGCACTGCCCGCCGCCTCCCTCGGCGACGGCTCCACCGTGGGGCCCGCCTCGCTGGTGATGCGCGGCGACAGCGTCCCGCCGTCCACCCGCTGGCAGGGCAACCCCATCGCACCCGGGACCTGACCGGCGATGCCCCTCAATCCCGGTAGGTCGGGGGCGGCGGACCGGAGACCGGGCCGAGAACGGTCAGCCAGCGGTCGTAGAGACTCATCCACATTCCGTCCGTTCGCAATCGGTCGAGGGTGCCGTTCACCAGACGCACCAGCTCGGTGTTGGTCTTGTTGATGCCGATGCCATACGGCTGCGTTTCCAGTGACGGACCGACGATCTCGAGTGCCGGGTCCTGTTCGGCCAGGCCCGCAAGAATGGAGTCGTCGGTGCTGACGGCGTCCGCCTGACGCTGCTGGAGGACCACCAGGCAGTCGGCCCAGTCAGGAACCGCGACAATCGTGGCCTGCGGTTGGACCCGCCGGATCGTGTCGAGCGAGGTGGTATCGGCGGCGGCGCACACCCGTTGCCTGCCAGATCTGCGGGTCCCGAGATCGCCGACCCCCTGGTCACCAGCACACGCTGATCGGCCTCGAAGTAGACGGTGGAGAAGGCCACCCGCTCGGCACGCTCACACGTGATCGTGATGGTCTGCGCGACGATGTCGACCTGGTTCTTCTCGAGCGCGTCGAAGCGGCCGCCCGGGGTCAGGAGTCGGAACTCGACCTTCGTCGGATCGCCGAGGAGGTCGCGCGCAATCTCCCTCGCCACGTCCACGTCGAACCCCTCGAGGGTGTCGGTGTTCGGGTCACGGAAGCTGAACAGGTTGGTGTTCTGGTCGACCCCCACGATCAGCCGACCCCGCGCGAGGACGTCGGCGACCAGCCGCCCCGGTGGCACGGCGCCCTCCGGGACGGGCGGTCCCGGACGCAGGCTTGCCAACGCCCCGCATTCCTCCGGCGCCACTGGTGCCGGAGGAGCGACACCCGAGGGCGGGATGATCTGCGTTCCGGTCGGCAACGACAGTTCCGAATAGTTGCCTGTGACAGCGGGAGTGACGGGTTCGGGTGCAGCGCAACCGGCGATGACGGCCCCGGTCACCACCAACACGCCGGCGAAGCGGCGCGCGCGAGATGCTCGACGCCGGTGCGAACACGCAGCGCACGGACTCGGCAGCATTCGGCTCGCTTCGCACGGCGGCATCAGTGGTACTCGTTCAGTCTGGGCCAGATGCCCCCGCCCACGGCGAACCCGGCGAGCACGCCGATCACGACGGCACCCACGCTCAACAGCGAGGTCGGGCGATACGCCTCGGTCGTGGCCTCACGTTCCTCGTTCCTCAATCGGTCGATCGCCGACTGCAACGCCTCATCGAGTGCGGAAAACTGGGCGGTGGGTGCAAGCGCCCCGGGGTCGGTCGCCAGAGCGGCCGCCGCCGGGTAATCGCCGTTCGCGAGCTTCTGGTGCAGCAACTCGTGGGCGCTCCGCCAGCCCTCGAGCGCCGCGGCGGCGTCGGCGACCGCCGCATCGGCGGTGTCGCCTCGCGAGTTCCGGTGTTGTTCGAGTATCTCGGACAACACCGTTGAATGGCGCGAGAAGTCGACCTCCGACTGGGGGTCCGAACCGCGTTGCAACACGCCGAGCATCTCATCTGCGCGTGCCTGCTGCCCCAGAATCCGAGCCGTCGTGATTGCGCTGAGGGGTTGCGCCCCATCGGTCCTCGCACGCTCGGCCGCCGAGGTGGACAGCAGGAACGCCACCATCGACCACACGAGGAGGCCGGCGACGAGAAGCGTGGCCACGATCAGGCCGGGGTTGAACAGCCGTCGGCTCTTGCGTGTCAGGTATACGTGCGCGAGCAGCAGCGCGACGAGAGTGGAGGCCGTCACGGCGACGGCGGCCACCGGCAGTCGAGCGGTGCGCGCCTGTGTGGAGGCCACCGACTTCCACTGCTCGGTGGAGAGGCGGTGCGCCAACGGAAGGATGCCGGCCTGCATCATCGACGACGCGTTACGCAGGTAGGTGATTCCGATCGGGTTCCCCGAGCGATCGTTGGCGCGGGCGGTGGAGACCAGGCTGGTGTACTCGGCGAAGCGTCTCGAGACCTCCGACAGCAGGCCCAGCGCTTCCGCGTCCGCCGGGGAGACGCCGTTCGAGGCGGTCACCAACGCGTTGGACGCGTCACCGACGGCCTGGTTGTACCGTTCGCGGACCGCCACTGGTTCGACCCCGCCGAAGATGAACGACGTTGTTGCTGCGGCGTCCGCGATCGACAGCGAACTGTAGAGGCTCTGAGCCGCGTCGGCGAGCGGCTCCGAGTGGGTCCGCAAGGCGTCGATTTCCTGTTGACGCGCCCCGTTGATCGCGGAGGTGACCGTCCCCGCGGCGAGGGCGGCCGCGACGAGGACCACCGCGAGCACCGAAAGCCGTCCGGGCGTCGACGCGAGAAAACCCCGCCAGGACGGCCGAAGCCGTTCGGGTTCGATGAGCAGGGACTCGTCCAGCGCGTGCGGGTCGCCGGCTATGGTGTCTCCGCGTAGGTACACCAGTCCTCCTCGCTGCTCGGCATCGGGTCAGCGCGACTCGTCGATCGGCGTCTCGTCCGGGATGGCCCAGCCACCGGCGACGAGGTGGGCGTGGACCCGGTCGACGTCGGCGTCGTGGGGCGTCTCGTCGGTGACCTTCGTGATCATCACCTGGATGTCCGGCTTCCCGATCGGGAGGTCACCCTGGTCGACGAGTGCTGCGGTGATCTCGCGGACCTCGTCGTCCGAGAGACGTCGGCGCAGCAGGGCTATCAGGGGGATGTAGTCGGTCTCGGGCACCCCCTGTGGATATCCGGCGCGCAGCCATTCGATGATGTTGCTCAACAACGGCGGCAGGGCCTTCACGAGGGGAGGTTTCTCCTCGATCGGTGCCGCGAGCGGCCAGCCGCCTGCGGCGAGGCGAGAGGCCACCCGCTTGACGTCGTCGTCGCCGGGGTGTTCGTGTGCCAGGCGGGCGATAGCCTCTTCGATCTCTGCGCGGTCGATCTTGCCGTCCTCGAGGGCATGTCCGGCCGGGTCCGACAGCTCGTCGACGATCTCACCCACCTCGGTGTCGGTGAGCCTGCGGTGCAGAACGGCGAACAATGCGACATAGTCTTCGCGGGGCACCCCGTGGGGGTAGCCCTCGCGCACCCAGCGCAGAACCTTCGCCGGAACTGAAGTGATCGGTTTTCGTGGCACTACGTGCGTCCTTTCCGGGGTCAGAAGATGTAGATCCCGAAATCGTGGGCGAGGAAGTCCTTCATGATGAAGAGAATTCCGGCGACGATCGCGACGACGATCACCGCGAAGCATGCCAACCCTGCGATCGAGGCGGCCGGTGTGCGTGTGGCACCGCTTCCGTCCGGGGACGTCGTGGTCCCCACCGACAGGAATCGGATTCCGAGCGCGAAGATGGCGGGCAGGCCGACACCGAAGAGCAGGCCGATGAGCACGACCTGCCACAGCGAGTCCACGGTATCCATGAACAGATTCACGATGCCTGCCTCTCAGATCTGAGCGGAATGCGAGCTGTGCCGCTTCTCGGACGGCGGGGTCAGACCACCGTCCCAGTCCTCGTTCACGTTCGAGGTGTCGATCGGGTTCCGCCGCGAGCGCAGGTACATGGCACCTGCGGCCATCAGGAGCAGCGCGAACACCGCGAGCACCCCGGGCAGTCCGCCGATGACATCGGCGACCACCCAGCACACCGCCCCGACCACGGCGGCGGAGGGAAGGGTGAACAGCCACGCCACCGCCATCCGGCCGGCCACACCCCACCGGACCTCCGCCCCGGACTTGCCGACTCCGGTGCCGAGGATCGATCCGGTCGCGACCTGGGTGGTCGACAGCGGCAAGCCGAAGTGGCTGGAGGTCAGGATGATGGCGGCCGAGGACGACTCGGCTGCCATACCCTGGGGCGACGCGATCTCGACGAGCCCTTTGCCGAGTGTCCGGATGATCCGCCAGCCGCCGAGGTAGGTCCCCAGGGCGATCGCGAGGGCGCAGGAGAGTTTCACCCAGAACGGCATCGCAGTGTCGGCGGTGATGGTGCCGTGCGCCACCAGCGCCAGAAAGATGATGCCCATGGTCTTCTGCGCGTCGTTGGTGCCGTGCGCGAGTGAGACCAGGGACGCCGACCCGATCTGTCCCCAGCGGAATCCCTGTTCCTTGGCATTCTCCTCGACGCCCGCGGTGATGCGGTAGATCAGCCAGGTGCCGATGGCCGCGACCAGAGCTGCGACCACGGGTGCGAGAACCGCGGGGACGACGATCTTGCTCATGACGCCCGACCACTCGACGCCGCCTATGCCCAGGGCAGCGATGGTCGCACCGATCAGCCCGCCGAACAGGGCGTGCGAGGAACTCGAGGGAATGCCCAGCAGCCACGTCAACAGGTTCCAGATGATGCCTCCGACGAGACCGGCAAAGACGATGATCAGCAGCGCCTGCCCGCCGGTGTCGCCGAGGTTCACGATCCCCTTGGCGACCGTGGCCGCCACCTCCACCGACAGGAACGCGCCCACCAGGTTGAGTATCGCGGAAAGTGTCACCGCCACTTTGGGTTTGAGTGCCCCGGTGGCGATCGAGGTGGCCATGGCGTTCGCCGTGTCGTGGAATCCGTTGGTGAAATCGAAACCGAGTGCAGTGACGACGACGATGAGAAGAACGAGAGATTCTGCGTTCACTCTTTCAGTCTCGTCGGCAGGGCCCCGGCAAACCAGCCTCCACCTGCGAGTTCATGGTGTGTTCAACTCCCCGCAATCGCAAAGAGATCGCGCAGCCGAACACTGACTGCGGCGTCCGCCCACGGCAGGGCGACCGGGCACCGCGGGCACTGAAGAAGTGTCCGAACGGGTTTCGCTGGAGATGCGTGCGTCACAGACAGCCGGTTCGAAATTGACGCGGGCGGTCGCTGGCGAGCACGATTTACAGCATGAACTCCGCGGAAGAAGCACGCCAGATCTCGCAAGTCACCACGCGGCTGATCACACAGTTCCCGGCAGTGCCGCAGGAGACGGTCGAAGCCGCCGTGCACGACGCGGCAGTCCAGTTCGAAGGCGGGCGGATTCGGGACTTCGTTCCGTTGCTCATCGAGCGCACGGCAACCGCCAACCTCGTGTCGTCGATCAACGCGTGACCCTCTAGACAGCAGCAAGGGCTGAACAGTCACAGGTCAACGCGGCCCCACCGATCACCGGTGGGGCCGCACCTTTCGTGTCAGCGTGAGGTCGAGTCCGCTCGTCGCTCGTAGCGCGCACGTGCCAGTGCGTGAGCCCTGCGCAGCAACTCGCGGGTGATCGCGTCGGCGCGTGGGCCGGGGTCGACGACTGCCAGCCAGGCCGCGGAACCGTAGACGGGATGGGCCATGACCGTGTCGGGCGCGCCGGCGTCGACGTCGGCGGGTCCCTGCTCGCGCGGTGTGTGGCCGACGGCCTCGATGAACGCCTCCTTCCCGGCATGGATGTTGACCCGGAAGGCACCCTCGCGGTCCAGACGGGCGCTTTCGTCGCCGGGGTAGTTCTTGGTGACGATCGTCGCGAAGGGCTGAGTCGCCTGGGGAACAACTCGATCCGGTGAATAGTAGAAGAAGCTGTCACCCCAACTGATCTCCGGCGAACCGTCGCCGGGCGCCGGCCTCAGAGTCAGGACGTCGCCGAGGGCCTCTACGAAGTCGATGATGTCGTCTATGGTCATAGCTTCCAGCGTTTCATTGAAGTGCTTGTGGAGGCCTGGGAGCGTGAAAGCAGGATATATCGGGTGAAAAGTCTCAAATCGGAGAATATGCGGACCGTGGACGTCGCCCGTCGGGTCGGGTGCTCCGTGCAGCACGTCCGCAACCTCGAACGCGACGGTGTGCTTCCTCCCGCGATCCGCACCGCCACCGGATACCGGATCTACTCCGAGGTGCATCTGCAGTCTGCGCTGGCCTACCGCGATCTCGCTCTCGGCGCCGGTCCGGTGGAGGCCAAACGGATCGTTCGCAACGCCCACACGGGCCCGGACACCACGGTCGCGCTCCTCGACGAAGTACACGCCCGACTCCATGCCGACCGAACCGAACTCGCGCTCGCCAAGAAGGCTGCTGCCGCGATCTCCACCGAACCGATCGAGGACGTGCGGGAATCGGACTCGATGGGCGTCACCGAACTCGCCACCGCGCTCGGCGTGCGGCCCTCCACGCTGCGGCACTGGGACGCAGAGGGACTCGTCATCCCCGACCGGGACGCCCCCACAGGAATCCGCAGGTACTCCCCCGCCCACGTCCGCGACGCCCGCATCGTCCATCAACTACGCAAGGCCGGCTACCGAATCGCACCTCTCCGCGTCGTCATGACACAGCTGCGGCGCACACCCGGTTCGAGTGATGTCGGCGCCGTGCTCGATACCCGTGACCAGGCCATCACTGCCCGCTCCCGGGCCCTCCTCGACGCAGCGCCCGCTCTCGCCGAACTCCTCGCGCTCCACACGGTCAGTCCGCCCGTGAGAACACCGCCACCAGAAAGTCGGAATCTTCGGTGAACGGGCGCAGATCCCACGTCGAGAGCAACAGGTCCACCGCGAGGCCGTTGGCTTGCGCGTCCGTGAGGAACTGCGAGAACTCGTAGCCCCGATCGGCGCCGAACCCGACGATCACGCGACCGGTCGGGGCGAGATGCGCGGCGAATCCCGCGAGCACCGACTCCCTCGTCGACGGCGCCAGGAAGGTCATCACGTTGCCCGCACACACGATCAGCTCGAAATCGGCCGGAACCCCGCGGGACGGCAAATCCAGCTCGGCGAGATCACCCAGAAGCCAGGTCGGACCGGGGTGGTCTTCTTCCGCCACCGCGATGAGCACAGGATCGACGTCGACGCCCACCACCACATGACCGGCGTCATGGAGGTAGCCGCCCAGGCGCCCCAGTCCGCACCCCGCGTCGAGAACGCGACCGCTGCGGCCGAGCATCGCATCGACCAGACGCGCCTCGCCGACAATGTCCTGTCCCTGCGCTTCCATCGCCCGGAACCGCTCGACGTACCACATCGAATGCGCAGGGTTGGCGGCGGTGATCTCCTCCCACTGACTGGGGATGCGCTCACTCGGGGTACGTGCACTCATCATCGACTCCTCCTCGATCCGGCCCGACCGGCGAGCCACTGCCACCGTATGCGACGCCATCCCGATCCCCGAAACTCGTTGAGTCGTAGACAGCGTCAATTTCGGTCGAGGCACACCGCGGATGCCGGATCCGGTGCGCAGATCTGCTGCCACGTGTAGAAGCCGGAGTTGACGACGACGTCGAGGTTGTCCTTCGTGATGTTCTGCACGGGAAGGAACACTGTCGGCACGGCCATGTACTGATTGTTGATCGTGCCGTTGATCATCTCCTCCGGAATGCCCTCACCGTGCAGGATCGACGTGGTCACGTGGGCAGCGACCTTCGCCTGGTCGGACAGATTCTTGAAGATCGTGTTGTCCAGGGTGCCCTGCGCGATCAGCTGCAGCGCAGCGAGGTTGGCGTCCTGTCCCCCGGTCACCGGGATCCGCCCGGCCAGCCCGCGACCGGCCAGCGCCGCGACGATACCGCCGCCCAGGTCGTCGTTCATCGTGACGAACAGTGCGACGTCGTTGTTCTCACGGGTCAGGCACTCGTCCGCGAATGCCTGACCTTCGGCCGGGTCCCAGTCCTCGATCGCGGTCTCGCAGACGACACGGATCTTGCCGCTGTCGGCGAGCGGCTGCAGATATTCGTCCTGACCGAGCCGAAACTGGCGGGTCCCGTATTCACCGAGGTTCCCCTCGACGCGGGCGATCTTCAGGCCGTCGCCGGGCATCGCGGCGATCAGATCGGCGGCACGGCTCCCCTGCCGCCGGCCGACCTCGAGCGGATCGAAGATCACCTGGACGTCCGCCGGTCCGCCGACCGCGTCGTGGTCATAGAGCACCACCGGAACGTGCGCCTGGGCGGCGGCGGTCAACGCACCGCCCGAGAATCTCGCGTCCGCCGAGATCAGCACGAGTACCGACGCGCCCTCCGCGATCGCCGACTCGACCTGGCTCTGCTGGCGGGTGGGATCGCCCTCGGCGTTGCGAACGGTGACCGTGGCCTCCGGCGCGAACAGCTCCAGGAAGTCGGTGAACAGGGGTTCGTCTCGCTCCACGAAGCGGGTGGTCGTCGTGTTCGGCAAGAAGAAGTAGACCTTCTCCGCGCCGTTGTCCCCCGACGGCGCCGGGGCCGCGCACGCACCGAGGACCACCGCCGCAACCGACACCGCGACGCCGAACGCGCGAATCCTTGTCGTCATGAGCTCGAGGACCTCCAGGCTGATCGTGCCCAGTCTGGAGATACCCGCGGTCGAGGCCGGCTACGCGTGCCCGTCGATGCTTTCGGTGTTTTCCGTTCGTGATCGGCGCACACTGAGTGCAGGGATGAGGAGGAGAGGGTGTTCCAGGACCGCGGTGACGTATCCGGCGGAGCTCGTGACACTTCGCCGGCCGACGAGCATCTCCTGAACGAATCCCTGCTCGTCGAACCCGAGATCCGCCGGCGCCCCTGGCGTGAATTCCTCGCGTCGACGCCCGGGCGCCTGTCTCTCCTCGCCGTCGTCCTCGTAGCGGTGGCGCTCACGGCCGGGATCGTGACCTCCGCCGTGATCGGCGCGCGGCAGCAGCAAATGGAAACCCTTCGCGCACATACGGAGCCGCTGGCGGACGCCGCACAGAACCTGTTCAGTTCACTGTCGATCGCCGACGCCGCGGCGACGTCGTCGTTCATCGCCGGTGCCATCGAACCGCTCGCGGTGCGCGACCGGTACAACCAGGCGATCGCCGACGCGTCGAACGCACTCATCGCCGCCTCCTACGGCGTCACCTCCGGTGATGTGGACACGCTGCGACTCCTGACCGCGATGTCGCGGCACCTCGCCGTGTACACGGACCTGGTGGCGACCGCACGGTCCAACGACTCCGCCGGAAATCCGGTCGGGGTGGCGTATCTGGGAACCGCGTCGGCTCTCATGCAGGACACCATCCTGCCCTTGGCCGAACGCCTCTACAACGAACAGGCCCGCGCGGTGGCCGCCACGCAGTCCCACACCGCCCGACTGCCCGCCACCGCCATAGTGGTCACGGTGGCCGCGGTCGTCGTTCTCGCCGTCGCACACGCGTACGTCGCGCATCGCAGCCGCCGACGCATCAATCCCGGTCTGGCATCCGCGACGATCGTGCTCGCGGCCCTCGTCGTATGGATCGTGGCCGCCGGGTTGTTGTCGACGTCGGCGAGCGAACGCGCACGGATCGACGGCGCCGAGCCTCTCGCCGCGGTCACGAAGGCGCGGATCCTCGCCCAGCAGACCCGCGCCGACGAGACGCTCGGACTGCTCCGGCCAGGTTTCGATCCTGCCGGCAGCGACTACACCCGGCACACGGACGCACTCACCGCGATTCTGACCTCGGATGAGTCACGGAATGCCGTCGTCGCACCAGCGATCGACGATGCGTCCGCCGCGTTCGACGGATGGCGGAGCGCGCACCGGGAACTGCAGCGGACACTCGCAGACGGCGACTTCCAGGGTGCGGCGGATATCGCGGTCGGCCCGGGATCGACGGCGTCGACCGCCCAGTTCCGAGCCCTCGACGAAGCGCTCGAAAATGCGATCACGGCGCTGCGCACCGAGGAACTCGACGCGATGCGGGAGTCGTACCACACGATGGCGGCGCTGTCCGTGGGCAGCATCGTGCTCGCCCTTTCCGCAGCGCTCGCCGTCGTCGCGGGGATCGAGCCCAGAGTCAGTGAGTACCACTGATGGTGCGATCACACCGCGAACGGCGACCGGGATCCGCCCGGCTGCTCGGCGGCCTCGCGTTCGGAGCTGTCGTACTCGTCGGCTGCGGCGCCCCCGACGCACCGACCCCGGCGTTCTCCGGGGACTTCACCGAGTTTCCCCTGTCGGTCGGTGCACAGATCATTGCACCGTCCGACACCCCACCGCCGGAGCCGTCGAATTGCGAGGCCCAGGCCAGCCTCCGCCCGGGACCTCCGAACGTCGAAGGCACCCTCGCGGAGATCCGTGCCCGCGGCGCGGTGGTCGTCGCGGTCGACCAGAACACCAACCTGTTCAGCTTCCGTGACCCGACCACCGGCACCCTCACCGGCTTCGCCGTCGACCTCGCGCGGGAGGTCGCACGTGATCTGCTCGGCGATCCCACCAAGGTCGAGTTCCGACCGCTCGGTGCCGACGACGGCGCCACGCCGCTCGCGCACGGCGACGTGGACATGATCCTGCGCCCGGCGGCACTCACCTGCGACGGTGCGCAGGACGTCGAGTTTTCGACGGTGTACCTCGACACGCCCCGCCGGCTCGTGGTGCGGGACGGGTCGGGCATCTCCGGTCCGGAAGACCTGGCCCGGCGCCGAGTGTGCACCCATCACGACCCGGCGTCGGTCTCCGCGTTGACGAGCATCGCCCCCAAGGCCACGATCCTCGCAGTACCCGACTGGGACGACTGCCTCATGGCGATCCAGCAGCGGCAGGTCGACGCGGTCGCGGGCGGCGCCGTACTCGCCGGCCTCGTCGCCCAGGATCCGAATCTGGAGATCGTCGGTCCGGCTTCCGACTCCGCGCACTACGCCATCGGCGTCGTGCCCGGGAACGACGATCTCGTCCGGTCCGTCAACGGCACACTGGAACGCGTGCGCGCGGACGGAACCTGGACGGCTCTCTACGATCGCTGGCTGTCGCCGCTCGGCCCCGCCCCCGAACCGCCGGCCGCGGAATATCGGGACTGAACTACCCCGCTCGGCTCGGATCGTCATCGGCGACGGTCGCGGGCACACCCGTCCCGAGCGGATCGAGCAGGGCCGTCGTGCGGGCACCCCACCGCTCGTGCGCGGACTGCCGCGTCATCCCGGCGGCCTTGCCGATGGTTGCCCACGTCGCACCCTGAAAGCGCAGTCCGAGAACAGTTTCGATGCCGTCGAGCCCGGCGGCAAGCTGGATGCGCAGACTCAGTAGATGCCAGGCAAGGGTGCGCTGCGCGGGAATGTCCGTGCCCTGCTCCGCCTCCCATTCCGGTGTGCCGGGAAGTGGCCCGGTGCCGATGATGTCGTCAGCGTACCGACTTGCCTCGGCCGCGGCAGCCGTGATCACCGCGCGAGCAGCGGCATCGATATCCGCACTGACGGCGCGTTCGACGAGTTCCATGAGACCCTCCAATTCTGTCAGGTCTAGCCTGACGCAGAATGGAGTAGATGTCAAGGATTACCTGACACGCGATCTAGCCGCAGCTTCGCCGCGCTCACCTGACCCGTCAGCTCAACCCTTCCGACGCCGCCACAGAGGGCACCGGCCCCCGGGTGTAGACGTCGAGGTGAAAGTCCTCGTCGCGGTATGACCCGGCATGATCCAGGCCGTCGGTCGCCGCGATCGCCTCGTGCACGGCGCGCCCGGTCTGCGGGTACTCCGAAACCGGGTGCTGCCAGTGCACGGCGACGAGGGTGCCGCCCTCCTCCAGCGCGTCGACGGCCCGGCCCAGGGTGGCGACCAGGTCGCCGGGCGTGAGGTAGTACAGCACCTCACTGAGCACCACGAGGTCGAACGTGCCGGGCGGCCAGGGGTCGAGGAGCGACGCCCGGCCGAGTTCCACCCGGTCCGCCACGCCGTCCTGTTCGAGGCGATGCCGGGCGCTTTCGAGTGCACCGGGAACCACGTCCGTCGCGACCACCCGATCGCAGCGGGCGGCCAACTGCGCCGTCAGCACCCCGATCGAGCACCCCGGTTCGAATGCCCGCCGATAGTGTGGGCGCGGCAGTGCGGCGAGCGTGATCGCGTACTTTCGGTGTTCGTACCAGCGCTCGCCGAAGCCCCACGGGTCCGCCGACTCCGCGTACATCGTCTCGAAGTAGCCGGGATCCATCGCGCTCACCAGAACACCCCCTCCGTCGTCCGCAACAATCTCGCGAGCACCCACGGCGGCAGGATCGCGGCATCCCGCGCATCTTCCGAGAGTGGGAGGATCTGGGTGCGAAATTCTTCGACGGCACGGCATTTTCGGGCCAGGATTTCGGCGGCCGGCGTGAGTACCCGCATCCGCTGCCAGGGCACCGCGGCGTCAGCCGGCCGGGCCCAGTGCCACATCCAGACCGGGTATTCCACCAATCGGTGGCCGGTGATCGAACACGCCTCGGCCGCAGCCCTTCCCGTGGACTCGTGATCGGGGTGGCCGTCTCCCCGCCACGTCGCGAGGACCCACACTTGCTCCCCCGGCCGGCAGGTCGCGGTGAGCACGTCGACGAGGCGAGCAGCGAGTTCCCGCTCGTGCGCGCCCACCTCGCCGTCGGGAAGGCCGAGCCGGAGCGGTTCGCCGACACCCAGAAGCGCTGTCGCCCGGTTCGATTCCGCGATGCGCGCCGTCGCCAGCGCATCGGGTGACAGCGTCGGCGAGCCCGGATGCGACGCCGCACCATCCGTCACCGCAACGACCACGACGGGGATGCCGTGCGCGGCGGCGGTGGCCACGAGCGCACCCACCCCGAGCACCTCGTCGTCGGGATGCGGGGCGACCACGACGATGCGGTCGCATTCCGCGAGCAATATCGGCGGAAAGGCGTTGTCGCCCAGCCACGCCTGCCACTCGACCTCGGGTGTGCCGCGACCGGCCACCGGCGTCTCCCGGAATCTGGTGACGCCATCCATGTCAGTCCTCCCCCGCGACGAGTTCGCCGAGGGTCGCGAGATCGCGTTCGGCGTGCGATTGCCGGATGTAGACGAGGAGGTCCGCGACGTTGCGGGCATGATCGGCGTCGGTCGCAAGCGGGGCGGCGCCCAGCGCGCGGCCGACCCGGTCGATCACCTCGCTCGCCGTCCGCTCGACCAGGCCCCGCACCCGGAAGGCACGCAGCTGGGCCGACCTGCGGTCGTGGGGACTCGCGTCCACTTCCGCGGCCGCCGACTCGAGCGACCACCGTGCCGCGCTGACCGCGACGTCGACGGCGCCGAGGTGCGCGAGCTGATGACTGTCGGCGCGGCCGCTCCGAGCCCGCGCGCGCAGCGGATCCGCAACGGCGAGGGCGCCGCCGAACCAGCACGCCGCGACGCCGATCCCGCCGTGCCAGAATCCGGGACGGTCGAGGTACTCCGTCGCCCCGCCGACCGGACGGGTCGGGACGTCGTCGAATGTCACGGACTCGGTGTCGGTCGCTGCCATGCCCGGGTTCCGCCAGCCGCCCCGCTCCGCGGTGACGCCCGGTTCTCGGAGGTCGACGGCGAACAGCCGGGGTTCTCCGTCGACTCGCGCCGTGACCAGGGCATGCGTGCACATCGACGCGCCCGAGCACCACGCCTTCGTTCCCCGGAGCCGCCACCCCGACGAATTCGGGAAGGCGTCCAGCACGGGGTGCGGCGGCTCACTGGCCCACACACCCCAGAACTCGTTCCGGCCGGCCCGGGTCCCGTCGAGTTCGGCGAGGATCGCGTCCGCGTCGGCGTGGGCCTCGAGGAGCCGCCCCACCGAGAGGTCGCCGCGGCACCACCGCGTCAAATGCGCCCACCGGTCCGCGGTTGCGCCGTCACCGGGCAGCGGCAGTTCCGCGTCCCCCGCCCGAATGATCGCTGCCACCGTCGCGGCGGTGGGGCTGCTGTCGCGGCCCACGTCGGTACTCATCGGTCCTGCAGTCCTTCGAGGTAGGAGGCGAATCCGTGCGGCGCACGGGCGTCGGCACGGGTCGACGTCTCGACGGGGGCGTCGATGCTCCACACCACGTTCGCGCCCCGCTCGACCATCCTCTGCACGAGGTCGACATCCTCGTGCGCAGGGAGTGCGGCGAACCCTCCCACGGTGTGATAGAGGTCCGCGGAGAATCCGAGGGACGCGCCGTGCACGTGCCCGTGCGCGGGGCCCGAACGGTAGGCGCCGGCATACCGCGACCGGACGTGGTCGGGCCGGCCCGACCAGTCGGTGACGGTCACCGTGCCCGCCACCAACTGCGCACCCCGGCTCGCGTGCTGAAGATGCGACGACAGCCAATGGGCGGGGACGCGCGAGTCCGCGTCCGTCGTGGCGAACCATTCGTGCGGGCCGGCGGTGACGGAGTCGAATCCCGCGCGTCGGGCCGCCCCGACGTTCTGCGCGTCCAGAACCACGACGTCGACCCCCGTTGCGCGGACGACGGCCTCGCTGCCGTCCCCACAGCGGTCGAGCACCACCACCGTCCTGACCGGCACGGACACGGCCCGCGTGGCCGCGCGTAACCCCGACAAACACCGCGGCAGCAGCGCTTCCTCGTCGTGGGCGGGCACGACCACCGTGATGTGCTCCACGCGCATGACGCCCCTCCTGATCGCTCGGTGTGTCAGGGTTCTGCAAGTACCCAGTCCGGCGTCGGTGGAACCACGACCGCGGCGCCCCCGGTCACTCCTGCTCGACCAGCCCGATCGATGTTCAGGAAACTGGATGCTGACGTGCGCGCGCTCGAACGGGTCTGTGGCGCGGTCTCCGATGTCCGCGGCTAGAACGCGCCGTGGCCACCGAAGTGGCCGAAACCACCGAAACCGCCGAAGCCCCCGGGAAATGGGTTCACATCCGCTCGTCCTGGTCCGAAAGGCCCCGTCCACCCCGGCCAGCCCCAGGGAACATCCGAATGCGGCACATCCGTCGATGGCCCTTCATCCGGGACGATTCGGGCGGCGGGTGTGGTAACCCCATCGAGAGCCGTTGCTGCGGAGGCCGTTCCGGCTCCGAGAGCGAGCAGGGGTGCGATCGTGGCCGCGGCAACCGCCGCACGGATTGCGATCCTGTTCATTGTTCTCACCTTCAATTTCTGTGTTGCGCCGACTTGTGCGTGGCGTGTGACGGGTTGATGATCGAACGACCATTGATGTCAATCGTCACGCAAACGGGACCCGGCGTCGCCACCGCCAGCACGACCTTTCGGGTACCGCCAGCCTCACTCTCGGTCATCCAGGTAGCTGCAATCCGATGGCAGTGCGGTGTCTGCGAGACCACGCCGCAGGGCGGCGATGAAGTACCCTCGAAGTCGATCACTTCGACGGTGAGCGGCGTTCCACGGACGGGGAATCTCGGGGTCGACGATGGCCGAATTCGGTGAGCGGGCGAGTTCCGAGAGCGTCCCGGTGACGCCGCGGGTGCGGGTGATACTGGCCGAGGACGACATCCTGCTCCGCGAGGGCGTGGCGAGCCTGCTCACCCGCTCCAGCTTCGATGTCCTGGAGCAGACCGGCGACGCAACCACACTCCTCGAACTGGTCGGGGAACGTGCGCCCGACCTGGTGGTGGTCGATATCCGGATGCCACCGACACACACCACCGAAGGGCTCGACGCCGCCCGCGCGATCCGCGACGCGTTCCCGGAGATCGGCATCCTGGTCCTGTCGGCGCACGCCGACGTCGAACACGCGATGGAGCTTCTGGCAAGCGGCCGGGGAATCGGCTACCTGCTCAAGAGCCGCATCACCGACGTCGACGATTTCATCGACACCCTCCAGCGCATCGCCGCGGGAGCCTCCGTCGTCGACCCCGCGCTGGTTCAGGAGTTGGTCGCGGCCCGCCGGCGCAACGACCCGCTCGCCGCGCTCAGCGCGCGGGAGCGGGAGGTACTGGCCCAGATGGCGGAAGGCCGTTCCAACGGCGGCATCGCCCGCCGGCTGTGGGTCACCGAGGGGACCGTCGAAAAACACGTACGCAGCATCCTCACCAAACTGAACCTCCCGGAGACCGGCGACGATCACCGACGCGTCCTCGCAGTCGTCACCTTCCTCGAGGCTCGCTGACCGCGCCCGCGTGATCGCCGTCGTTTCCGTCACGATCGCGCAGCAGTTCCCGGATTGCACCGGCCGACAGCTCGGACTTCGACACGAACCCGACAGCGGGACTCACCGAGATCAGTTCGGCCAGGTCCTGCTCGGCGTGCGTGGAAATCAGGATCACCGCTGACGGGAACGCCTCGTCGTCGACTCGCTCCGCGAGTTCGAATCCACTCTCCGGACCGAGTTCGACGTCGACCAGGATGACGTCGGGCTGCAACTCCGCGACCGTCCGTATCGCGTCGGCGATGTTCGACACCATGCCGACGACCGCGATTCCCTGCTGCTCGAGCAGACTCCGAGCAACGTCCAGAAAGGTTGGGCTGTCATCGACGATCAGACACCGTAGACGACCGAGTTCCAAAACCATGACTTCCATGGTCGACCCGGTACTCCCCGGACCGCATTCCCGCTAGCGGGAAGATGCCGCGGCACGTTCCCTTCGGTCACTCACTCACCGGCGACCGGAATCGCGATATCGAGCGTGGTCCCCTGACCGAGCGGACTCGTGATCTGCATGTCGCCTCCGAGGGCCTCGACGCGGTCCTGCAGCCCGACGAGCCCGGAGCCCGCACCGGACGAGGCACCCCCGACGCCGTCGTCTCGGATCACGAGATGGAGTGTGTCCTCCTCCACGCCCATGGACACGTTCACCTCGGAGGCCCGAGCGTGCTTGGCGGCATTGGTGAGCGCCTCGGCCACTACGTAATATGCGGCGACCTCGACCGATTCGGTGAAGCGGCGCTCGACACCCGCATCGACAGTCACGCGCACTGCCGAGCGTCGAGCCAGTGTCCGGACCGCCGATCCCAGCCCTCCCTTCGACAGGATGGCCGGATGGATCCCGTGCGAGAGTTCACGCAGATCCTCCGACACGCCGTTGAGCCCCGATGCAATGGCGGACAGCTGCTCCTTCACGTCCCCCCATTCGGCCGGCACCGATGCCTCTGCCAAACGCACCTCGAGTCCCAGCGACACCAGCCGCTGTTGGGCCCCGTCGTGCAGATCACGCTCCAGTCGACGACGGGCCTCGTCGGCCGCCGCGACAATCCTCGCGCGCGACGCGATCAGTTCGGCGCGGGTCGCAGCATTCGCGATCGCGGTCGCGACCAGATCGGCGAAGTCACCGAGTCGCGCCTCCGTGTCCGCCGGCAGCGGCTCTGTGCGCCGCGAGCCGACGATCGCCGCACCCCACACCCGTTTGTCCACGACGATCGGAACTCCCACGATCGATCCGAACCCCTCGGCACGAATGCGCGTGGCGATTGCCCCACCGACCTGTGCGTGGTTGTCGATCCTGGCGGTACGGCCGGTGCGGGAGACGATCGCCCCGACGTCGTCGCCTGCCGTCGGGATCCGGCCACCGGTGACCGGCATCAGCGTGATCCCCGGCTCGTATCGCACGGCGACCAACGTCCCCGTGCCGTCCCCCTCGTAGCGAAGCAGCACGGCGTTGACCACGTGCAGCCAGAGCGCCAACTCTTCGGCCACCGCCGTGAACACTTCCGGAGGGCTCGCCCCGCGCGCCGCCAGTGTCGCCACCCGGCGCAGTGCGGCCTGGTGTTCGGCGAGGAGCGCAAGTTCGTCCCGGCTCGCCTCGGCCTCCCGGCGGCGCAGAACGGCCTCGGCGGTGCGCAATCTGGCCTGGCCGGCCATGACGTTGGCCACCAGCGCGACGGGAAGAAAGACCACGACGGCCACCCAGTCGCCGGCTTTGGTCGGAAGCAGGGTTCCCTCCACCTGAAGGTGAAAGTAGACATAGACGAGTGCGCTCACCACTGTCGTCGCCACCGACAGCGCGAATCCCCACCGAGCTGAGACCACCAGAACTCCGAGCAGGAACACCGCGCCGAATGCGTTGTGCGGTGCGACCTTGTCGAGCTGGTGCACCACAACAGTTTCCACGGCGATCACCGTCGCCGCGACCACCACCCCGAGCCACATCGGAGGCGTGGTCGGACGCACCAGGAGCGATATCACACGCGCAGGCATCCGCCGCGAATCCGCATCGAGAGCCCACGGGGCCGTCGCGGCGCGCCGCGACGGCGCTCCCATCGACGACCGTGACCACTTTCGCGTCATCTGCATGCTCGGATCAGTGCAGTTCTCGGACGGACCTCGATGAGCATCATATCGAGGTCTCTGCCGGGTCTCATCTCACGCGAATCGGCTGTGCCCAGGTCCGATAATGGGAGCGTGAGCTCTCGAAGTTCTGCCGCTGAGTGGGCACTCGGTCAGGTCCACGCCGTGCGTGACGATCCCGCGGCCCGCCTCGAGCTGAGCGCCCGTACTTATCACGGTCCCGTCGGCAGTGCACCCCGGCACTTGCCGTTCCGCCGGTCGGCGTTGTCGTTCATGCGCTGGCAACTCGGCCGCGGTGTGCTGGCGCCGCTCGAGGCTGCGCCACCCGGTAGTCCGTGGTGGCGCGCGGTCAACGAGCGGCTGTTGCGCGACGGCTGCGAGGCCGTCGCGCGGAGCGGCGGACGGGGCGGGCCCCCCTCCTCGCACACCATCGATCTGTGGATGTGCTTCGTCGCCGATCCCACCGCACGCACGTGGTATCGGGCCCACAATGCGAGCATCGCCGCCGCCTACCTGGACCATCGCGACCTTGCCGACGCCGAGAGCCGACCCGAGCGCTTCTTCCTCAATGTCGTGCTGCTCCGCGTGCTCTACGCCCACGCGCTGGTCGCCGCGCCCCGACTGGCGCTCGGCCGGCTCGCCGCGCTCGGTCCCCTCCTCGGCGATCCTCGCCTGTCGATGACCGGGATCTTCCTCTCCCTCTCGCGGGTCCTTCCCGACCGATACCCCCTCGGAGACGACGTCGCGGCCTACGTTGCCGCCGAGCACAACATCGGTGAGATGCTCGACTACGGCCTCATCGGGCCGCGGCTGCAACCGCTCTACGAATGGTCGGCCGAGGAACTCGGCGAGCCACAACTCCTCGACTGCATACGTGACGGCAACCCGACGTATGCCTGGTCCCACGCCGATCGCGAGGTGTGGCATCAGGCACGCCCGGCCGTCACGATCCGTGCGATCCGGCGCTTCCTGCCGGCTGACGGCTGACGGCTGACGCACCGCAACTGTGGGGCGCTGCCCTGATTCGTGGTCTCCGGACGTGGGTAACCTCCCCGCATGAATGTCCCGGACAGTCGTACCGGTCCTCGGTACCGGAAGATCGTCCTCACCGTGGACGGTGAGGAACGGAGCCTGGAAGTGGACACCCGCACGACCCTGCTCGACGCGCTCCGCGACCACCTCGGGGTGACGGCACCGAAGAAGGGCTGCGACCACGGCCAGTGCGGCTCCTGCACGGTGCTCCTCGACGGCAGGCGGGCCACGTCCTGCCTCACGTTCGCCGTCGCCCACGACGGTGAACGCGTCACCACCGCCCACGGACTGGCCGACGGTGAGGTGCTGCATTCGGTCCAGCAGGCATTCGTCGAGCAGGACGGGTTGCAGTGCGGCTACTGCACCCCCGGCCAGATCTGTTCGGCGATCGGGATGCTCGACGAATTCGTGTCACTGCACCCGAGTGCCGTCACGGAGAATCTCGGCGCGCCACCCGAGCTGACCGACGACGAGATACGGGAACGGATGAACGGCAACCTGTGCCGGTGCGGCGCCTACCCGAACATCCTCGCGGCAATCAGGCAGGCGGCGGAGGCGTGATTCCCTTCGACTACGAGCGGGCCACCGACGTCGACGGCGCCGTGGCCACGGTCACGGGTGATCCGCGGGCATCCTTCCTCGCCGGCGGTACCAACCTCGTCGACCACATGAAGCTCGGGATCGCCGAGCCACGTCTTCTCGTCGACGTGAGCCGACTCCCCCTCGGCGACGTCGACGACCTTCCCGGCGGCGGGCTCCGGATCGGGGCGGCGGTCCGCAACAGCGACCTCGCCGCGCACGACGTGGTCCGCGCCCGCTACCCGATGCTGTCCCGGGCGCTCCTCTCCGGTGCCTCGGGGCAGCTGCGCAACCTCGCGACCACCGCGGGAAATCTGCTGCAGCGCACACGGTGCGTGTACTTCCAGGACGTCACGACGCCGTGCAACAAACGGGAACCCGGCACCGGTTGTTCCGCGATCGGCGGTTACGTCCGCTACCACGCCATCCTCGGCGCCTCCGAACACTGCGTCGCGGTGCATCCGTCCGACATGGCGGTCGCGATGACGGCCCTCGACGGTGTGGTGGTCGTCCGCGACACCGGCGGTGAGCGGCGCATTCCGCTGAGCGAGTTCTACCGGCTCCCCGGCGACCGGCCCGACCTCGACACAGTCCTCGCGCACGGTGATCTCGTGACCGCCGTGGAACTGCCCCCGCCACCGGCCGGGAACCGGTCGGCCTACCGCAAGGTGCGCGACCGCGCCTCCTTCGCCTTCGCGGTGATATCCGTGGCCGCCGAACTGACGGTCGCGGACGGGTCGATCAGCTCCGCGCGGATCGCACTCGGCGGTGTGGCGCACCGGCCCTGGCGCGCAGCCCGCGCCGAGGAGGTGCTCGTCGGGGCGACGCCGACCGACGACACGTTCGCCGAGGCCGCGGCGGCGGAACTTGCCGCGGCCCAGCCTCTCCCGGGCAACGAGTTCAAGGTTGCCGTGACCCGGCGGGTGCTCGTGTCGGTACTCCGTTCACTCGCCGAGGAGGCGCCCCGATGACCCTCGTCGAACCGAAGGTGATCGGAACCCCCACCGAACGCGTCGACGCCCACGACAAGGTCACCGGAACGGCGTTGTACGCGTTCGAGCATCCGGTGGACGATCCGACGTATCTGTACCCGGTGCTGTCGACGATCGGACGGGGCCGCGTCACGGCCATGCACACGGCGGACGCGGAGGCGCTGGACGGGGTCGTCGCGGTCCTCACGGTGTTCGATGCGCCCCGCCTCACCGATACCTCGGACGCAGAGCTCGCCATCCTGCAGGACCCCGACGTCCACTTCCGCGGTCAGTTCCTGGGTGCGGTGGTCGCGGAGTCGCCGGAAGTCGCCCGCCACAGCGCCGGCCTCGTGCGCGTGGACTACGAGGAACTCCCCCACGACACCGAGTTCCGTTCCGGCAGAGACGATCTGTATGCCCCAGAGGAGGTCAACGCCGGCTTCCCGACCGACACCGAGGACGGCGACGTCGACGCCGCACTCGCCGCTGCCGCGGTCACGGTCGATCAGATGTATTCGACCGCGATGGAACACAACAATCCGATGGAACCGCACGCCACCATCGCACGGTGGACACCGGGCGGCGCCGGACCGGTACTGACCCTGCACGATTCGACGCAGGGCGTCCATTCCGTCCGCGGCACGCTGGCGCCGCTGTTCGGACTCGAAATCGAGCAGGTACGAGTGATCGCCCCGTACGTGGGCGGCGGGTTCGGCTCGAAAGGGCTGCCGCACGCGCACAACGTGCTCGCCGTGATGGCGGCGCAGAGGACGGGGGGCCGGCCGGTGAAGTTCGCGCTTACCCGGCAGCAGATGTTCGCCCTCTCCGCGTATCGCGCCCCGACCGTGCAGCACATCCGGCTCGGCGCCGACACCGACGGCCGGCTCACCGCGCTGTCCCACGAGGTGATCACACAGTCCGCGAAGATCAAGGAGTTCGCCGAACAGGCTGCGGTCCCGTCGCGGATGATGTACTCCAGCCCCACCCGGTACACCACCCACCGCCTCGCGGCCCTGGACGTGCCCGCTCCGTCCTGGATGCGCGCCCCCGGTGAGACGCCGGGCATGTTCGCGGCCGAGGTGGCGATGGACGAACTCGCCGGCGCCTGCGGACTGGACCCGATCGAACTGCGGATCCGCAACGAACCGGCCGTCGACCCGAGCACGGGTAGACCCTGGTCGGGGCGCCGGCTCACCGACTGCCTGCGCGAGGGTGCCCGGCGCTTCGGGTGGGAGACCCGGGACGCGACCGCGGCGGCACGGTCGGACTCGGAGTGGCTGGTGGGGATGGGGGTCGCCTCCTCGACGTACCCCGCCGGCACCATGCCGGGATCCGTCGCGCGCATCGTGTACCAATCAAACGGCAGGTACACCGTGCAGATCGGATCGGTCGACATCGGAACCGGCGCGTGGACCGCACTGACGCAGATCGCCGCCGACGCACTGGGGTGCCCCCTCGACGCCGTCGACCTGCACATCGGGGACACCGACTATCCGTCGGCGACGGTGGCGGGCGGCTCCACCGGAACCAGTTCGTGGGGCAGCGCGATCGTCGCGGCGGCCCGCGCGTTCCGGGAGGAGCACGGCACGCCCCCGCGGCCGGGAGCGGAGGCGAGTGCCGGAACACCCGAGAACCCCGACGCCGAGGACTTCGCGCTGCATTCGTTCGGCGCCCACTTCGTGGAGGCCCACGTCCACCGTGATTCCTGCGAGATCCGCGTCGAACGCATGCTGGGGGTGTTCGCGATCGGGCGGGTGATCAACGCCCGCACGGTTCGGTCGCAGCTCCTCGGCGGCATGACGATGGGGGTATCGATGGCGCTGCACGAGAGCAGTGTGAACGACCCCCGGTTCGGTCACGTCGTGACCCAGGATCTCGCCGCCTATCACGTCAGCACTCACGCCGACATCCGTTACCTGGACGCGGTGTGCCTCGACGACGTCGACGAGCACGCCAACGCCATGGGGTCGAAGGGCGCCGGTGAGATCGGCATCGTGGGCGCCGCCGCGGCGGTGGCGAACGCCGTTCGTCACGCCACCGGGATCCGGGTCCGGAAGGTGCCGATCCACCTGGACGATCTGCTGCCCGACTGATCTGGCCTAGTGCACGTCCCACGCCTCCGCGAGGGAGGTGCGCAGGTAACTCTTCATCGCCCGTAGCTTCTGGACGTCGGTGGCCTTCGGTGCGAGTCCGTCGAAGACGAGTTCCATGAAGCGCCTCCGGCTGACGCCGAATCGTTCGAGCAGTTCCGCTGCGCCGGCCCCACCGAACGGCGCCCATTGGATCGCGAAGCTGATCATCCACCGCGCATCCGAGCTGACGGAGTGCATCTGCTCGAGCAGATCGCACCGACGCAGCGCCAGGCGCAGCCATTCCGTCCCGAACGCTTCCTCCGGGTCGTCCGCGGTCTGGGTTTCCACGAGACTCACCGCTGCCGGGCTGCGCGGACCGAGAACACGGGCAACTGCTCCGCCGTCGACGCCGGCCGGAACTCCACGCGAACCGGGCAGTCGGAGGGTGCCGGGACCTCGCCGTCGATCCAGGTGTACACCCACGGGCCCTCGTCGAGTTCGACGATCGCGATCGTGCAGGGCACGAGGCCCCGGTCGATGCCGGTCGCTTCGCGGTGCACCACCTTCGACGACACGATCGATCCGATGCCGCAGGACGGGACCCGCTCGAGTTCCGAACCCTGGCACGAGGAACACGTCGCCATCAGTGGGGCGAGCAGTGTCGTGCAGTTCAGGCACCGTTGGATCATCAACTCACATTTTTGGGCGAGTTCCTGCAGGCGGGTGACGCCGCCCGCGGTCACGACCCCACCTCCGCGGCGACCGGGGACCCCATTCGGGGGTCGGGCTTTCGGTGGATTCGGGGTTCAGTGGACATCGGGGGCCTCGGTCTGGAGCCGGTTGGGGGGACGCGTATGAGCATCCCGCCCGCAGCGCAGAAGTACAGCGGCTGAACGACCCGGGGACATACCTGTTTCGCCCGGGCAGGTGCCCGGTCAGGGGTGCGGGTCCTGCGCATGTTCGACGATCCATGCCGCGATCTGGGTGCGCGAGTTGAACCCCAGTTTCGCCAGAATGTGCTCGACGTGCCCCTGCGCGGTGCGCTGCGAGATCACCAGACGGGCGGCGATCGCCTTGTTGGTCAACCCGTCGGCGACGAGTTCGGCGACCTGCCATTCGCGTCGGGTCAGGTTCGTCGTGCCGTTCGAGGCCGCCACCGTGTCGGGGCGCCGCTCGTCGAGCGCGTACGCGACGGCGTCGTCGAAGGACGTGTGCATGCCGTGGTCGAACGCGGTGTCGAACGCGCGGTCCCCGATCACGGCGCGCACCTGTTGCTCGCATTCCGCATGGTGGACCAGCAGGTTGGGGTAGACGGTGCTCGGGTTGCCGACGGCCTGCGCGAGGGCCTCCGCGGCGCCCATCAGTTCGGCGGCGTGCTGGGGCCGGTCGGAGCCGACCGCGATCCAGGCCAGCACCTCGAGTGCGCCGCAGGCGCTGATCTGGTCGTCCACCAGGTGGGACAGCCGCAGTCCCTGCTTCACGTAGTCGTCGGCGAGTGCAAGGTGCCCGCGTTGCCACGCCGCCATACCCGCTGCCCACAGCGACCAGCCGCGGTAGACGGACTCGCCGTGGGCCTCGGTGAGCGCGAAGATCTCGGATCCGCACATCTTCGCCACGGCCCCGTCGCCCTGCATGCCGCTGACCAGTGCCAACCCGAGCAGCCCCCACGTCAATTGGAGCAGGTTTCCCTTGTCGCGAAACTCGGCGAGCGCCTCTTCGAAGCACACCCGCGCGTGCGGAAGGTCCCCGGCGAACATCGCGCAGCACCCGGCTGCATGGATCACCAGGGCACGCATCAGCGTGTCACCGTGCCGATCGGCGAGTACGGCGCCCTCGTCGACCAGCGCCTTCGCGGCCTCGCGGTCGCCGTGCATCCCGGCGAGCACGCTGTCGACGTACAGTGCCTCGATTCGCTCCCGGCTCGCGCCGCCCTCGTGCCTCCCCAGGAGCTGGCCGAGCCAGCGGCGCCCCTCACGGAGCAGCCCCCGCGCACGCCAGTACGGGTACAGCGCTGCGGCGATCCGCAGACCCGACCCGGCCTCCCCCGGCTCGGTCAGGCAGAAGTGGAGCGCGGCGCGCACGTTCAGCTTCTCCGCATCGAGCCGGTTGATCCACATCACCTGCCGGGGTCCGATCCACTCGGCCTCGCACTGCACCACCAACCGCTCGTACCAGTCGCGATGCCGTCGTCGCAGCGTCACATACTCGCCGGTCTCCTGCAGCTTCTCGCGGCCGTAGTCACGCACCGTCTCGAGCAGGTGGTACCGCACTGCAGGCCCCGACTCCTCCCGGATCAGGATCGACTTGTCGATCAACGACGCCACCACGTCGAGGACGTTCTCCACCGGGAGGTCGCCGGCGCAGATTCCCTCCACCGCGTCCAGTTCGAAGCCGCCCGCGAACACCGACAGCCTCGCCCACAGCTCCCGTTCCTCGTCGGTGCACAGCTCGTGACTCCAGTCGACGCACAAGCGCAGGGTCTGCTGCCGGCTCGGCGCCCCGCGCGACCCGACCGTCAGCAACCGGTAGCGGTCGGTCAACCGGTGGAGGATTTGTTCGGCGGACATGACCCGCAGCCGCACCGCCGCCAACTCGATCGCCAACGGCAATCCGTCCAGCTGCCGGCAGATCCGGGCGACGGCCACATGGTTGTCCTCGGTGAGTTCGAACTCGGGCACCGCGGTGGCCGCCCGCTCGACGAACAGCGTCACCGCCTCGTACTGCGGCAAGCCCTGCAGTGACGTTCGGTCCGGCTCCGGCACCGTCAACGGCGGCACCCGCAGTACCGCCTCGCCGCCGATGCCCAACGGTTCGCGGCTCGTCGTGAGGATCCGCAACTCGGGGCAACTCCGCAACAACGTCTCCGACAACGCGGCGGCCGCGGCGACCACGTGCTCGCAGTTGTCGAGCACCAACAGCAGTTGCCGGGAAGCGAGGTACTCGGTCAGCAGCACCTCCGGATTCCCGGTGCGCTGCTCGCGAAGTCGCAGTGCCGCCGAGACGGCGTCGACGATGGCCGTGTCGTCGTTCAACTCCCCCAGCTCGACCAGCCACACGCCGTCGTCGAATGCGCGACTCGCGTCGGCCGCCACCCGCAAGGCAAGCCGCGTCTTCCCCACCCCGCCGATCCCGGCGAGTGTCACCAGACGCGCCACGGACAGCAGGCGTCGCGCCTCGGTCACCTCACGGCGACGGCCGACGAAACTCGTCAATTCGTGGGGCAGGTTACCCACGGTGCCCTTGACTGCCGGCGGCATCACACCGTCACTCTCGACTCATGACCCCCTGCGCACACGGTACTCCCGGTGCGCGGCGGGAACGACGCTTTCGGCTGCGGGTCCGCGAGTTTCGGTGTTGCAAGCCGCGAGGGGTCGCAAGTCTCGGGGTGCGGCGTGTGTCACCGAGTCCAGCGGGTGGGTGCCCAGCGACCGGTGTAGGAGCGGATGCGGTTCGCGCGGCGGGGCGGCCGCCGGGTGCCGGCCTCGGTCAGGCTGTGCGGGATCATCGCGATCCTGGCGCCGTCGACCACGTAGGCGGCTCCGGTGACGAACATTCCGGCCGGCGCGGTCAGATACGACGCGACGGCGGCGACGTCCCGATCGTCGCGGCCGGGCGAGTCGAAGTCCGGTTCGGCCGCGGGTACCACGACCGAGTTGACGGTGATCGAATACCGCGCCAACTCGGCGGCGAGCAGACCGGTGAGTCCACCGAGTCCGGAGGACGCGGTGGTGATGTTGACGATCCGGCCGCCCCCACCGCTCGCGATCATGTAGCGCACCGCGCGTTGGATGCACTCGACGGCGGTGCTCCCGGGACAACTCACGAGAACACCGATTCCACCCAGTTCCCGAGCGAACTCGTCGACGGCGGCGGCGGAGTCGGGCAGGTCTGCCAGATCCATGCGCTGCACGGCCGCGCGGACCGATCTGGTCCGGACATCGGCGGCAGTGGATTCGGCGCTGTCCCGGTCCGCGGCGTAGGCGAGGCCGACGTCGAAGCCGTCGTCCGCGAGGGCCAGTGCAATGGCCCGGCCCATCGACGAGTCCGATCCCGTCACGACTGCGGTGCGTGTACTGGGGTGCATGGATTCGGAATACCCCCTGGTAGATCTGCTCAAACGCTCAACTTTCGGACTGTGTACGGGCAGAACACAATCCGGCGGCGCACCGATCAGCAGTTGGACGGCGCCGGATCGCCCCGGAACCGGGCGTCGAGATAGTCCAGGGCGGTCGGCAGTCCCAGCACGGCGGTCGTCAGGTGGTCGGGGCTCGGGAAGAGGTCGGACTGCACCGTCACGCCGGCCGCGCAGTACCGCGCGATGGTCGCCTCGATCGAGTCGACCGGGATGAGGACGTCTGTCGGGCTGTGCCATTCGAAGATCGGTGCCGTCGGCACGCCCGGATACAGTTCGACGCTGTTCTCGTTCAGAACCTCCCAGGCCTGCGGACTGCTCATGAGGTCGGTGGTCTTCGCGATCTCCGTCGCACTGTGGCCGGCGCCGGCCGCGAGGATGCCGTTGGTGCACGCGTTGGCCATTTCGTTACGCATCTCCAGGCCGCGGTCGTTGAGTTGCTCGCTGATCGGAAGCCGGTCCGGGTATTCGCGTTCGAGGCCGAGCGCCGCCGCCATTGCGAGACCGAACGCGGGGTGCGGTTGCATTCCGAGACCGTTGGCCATCTTGCCGATATTCATCGGCACCCCGCCCTCGGCGACACCGACGATGTTCAGTTCCGGCGCGTACGTCGGCGCGAGGGCCGCGGCCCAGGCCGACGCCATCCCGCCGCCGGAGTACCCGGCCAGCGCGACGGGGCTCTCCTCGACATTCAGTTCCGGTACCCGCTGGACGGCGCGGATGCCGTCGAGGGTGATGGTTCCCCCGAGTCTCGCGGCGCCGTACGCGCTGTTCGGGCCGAGGTGGTCGGGCAGCGCGACCGTCCAGCCCTTCTGCAGTGCAAGGTTCAGTGCGGGCGCCTCCTTGATCTGGAGGTCGGGATCGTTCGAATACAGGGTCCGCGACGGTGCGCACCGCGGTCCGAGTGCGTTGATGATGTGCTGATAGGACAGCAGCGGACCGTTCGCGGCCCGGTTGCGGGGAACCAGCACCGTGGTCACCGACGAGATCGGGTGGTCCTCCGAATTGGTGGTGCGGTATTTCACCTGCCACACATCGGTGTCGGGGAAGGCGAGCAGCGGAGGCATCGGACGGGTCGCGATCGGCTCGCCGTCCGCGACGGCGCTCAGACCCTGCGGCTGGATGTAGAACGGTTCGGTCTCGGACGCCGGATAGATCGGGGCGGCGGCCGCGACACTCGCGTTCCCGACCGCGGCGCAGGCGAAAAATGCGGCACACATGGCACTCGCGGAGAGGCTCGTGATCCGAGAGCGCTTCATGCCGCCTCCTAAGTTGCGTAGATCGATTGTTACCGAGTTCGCAGGAGATATCGGGATTCGGGCCCGCCCGTTACGGCAATGAAATGCAAGGCGGGCCCTCCGCAACCAAAGGGGGGTCAATGCGTCCGCAGATAATCCTCCAGAACCGGCCCCACCACGGCCAGGACCTCCGGTTCGATCATCTGGTTGTGTTCGCATTCGATCTTGACTTCCCGGATGTCTCCGGTGACCGAACTCCGCCACTCCTCGGGTGAATGCTCGTCCGTGGACGCCGATCCGGCCGCGGTGAAGAACAGCAGATCGCCGTCGAACACCTGGGGCCGGAAGTTGTTCATGATCCGCGAGGAGTTCGTGAATCCGGCGCTGATCCGCTCGAGGTGCTTCGGGGTCAGTCCGGTCTTCTGCCCGAACGCGTCGTCGAGCAACTCCACGGCCCGCTCGTAGGTGAGTTCCTCGCCGGAGGACTCGAGGTCGAGTCCGAGACCGTGGAGCAACTCGGACACCGTGAGGGTGTCGGGTCCCTGATCGGCCCCGTTCGTCACGTAGCTGTCCATGACGGCCAGCGTCGCCACGGTCTCGCCCTCCCGCCGCAGCTCGACGGCCATGGCGTGCGCGATGACGCCGCCGAGCGACCACCCCAGCAGGTGGTACGGCCCGTGACTCTGCACCTTGCGCATCTCCAGCACGTACTGGTGCGCGAGCTGCTCGATCGAGTCGAACGTCGGGCCGCCGCTGATGATCGGCAACTGCAGGCCGAACGCCGGTCGGTCCTGCGAGAGGTGCTGCAGCAGTCCCGCGTACCCCCACGACAGGCCGATCCCGGGATGGATGCAGAACAGCGGCGGCTTCTCCCCCGTCGGACGCAGGGGGATGACCGTGCCGAGCGCCTCGTCGACCGGCGAGCCGGCCTGGTCCTCCGCCTCCACCCGCAGCGCCAGCCCCGCGGGCGTCGGGTCCAGGAACATCGCCTGCAACGGAATCTGCCGTCCGAGACGGTCCTGCAGCACGGTGATCACCCGGGTGGCGACGATCGAATTGCCGCCGAGGTCGAAGAAGCTGTCGGCGGTGCCGACCCGGTCGACCCCGAGCACCTCGGCGAAGGCCTCGACGATGATCCGCTCGGTCGCCGTCGTCGGAGCCCGGAACGCGGCACCGGTGGTGCCGAACTCGGGTGCCGGCAACGCCTTGCGGTCGAGTTTGCCGACCGGGGTCATCGGGATCTGATCGAGGATCACCACCGCGGACGGCACCATGTGGGCGGGCAGGCGGTCCGACGCGTGGGTACGCAACTCCGCCGGCTCGAGATCGTGCCCGTCGGCTGCCCGCACGTACGACGCGAGGAGCGTGTCGCCGGACGGCCCGGTGTGTCCGATGGTGGCGGCGAACGCGACCGCGGGGTGGCGGGCGAGGACGGCGTCGATCTCACCGAGCTCGATGCGGAACCCGCGGACCTTCACCTGGAAGTCGGTGCGGCCGATGTACTCGATGGTGTGGTCGCCGCGCCAGCGCACGACGTCACCGGTGCGGTACATGCGGCGGCCGGGCTCCCCGTACGGGCAGGCGACGAACCGTTCCGATGTGAGGGCCGGCCGGTTGTGGTACCCGCGTGCCAGTCCCGGTCCGGTGATGTACAGCTCGCCGGGCACACCGGCCGGGACGGGCTGCAGACGCTCGTCGAGGACCAGCGAACCGAACCCCAGCGCGGGTGCGCCGATGTTCACGACCCCACCCGGGCGCATCGGCGCGCTGACGCTCGCCTGGATGGTCGTCTCGGTGGGCCCGTACCCGTTGTGCATGTTGCGGTGCTTGCCCCAGATCTCCACCAGTTCCGGCGGGCAGGCCTCACCGGCCACCGCAAGGACGCGGAGCGATTCGAGTCCCACGTCCTCGATGGACGACAGCGCGGTGGGTGTGATGAACGCGTGCGTGACCGCGTTGCCGCGGAACAGGTCCGCCAACTCGGCGCCGCCGAAGACAGTGGGCGGCACGATCACGACCCGGGCCGACGCGCCGAACGCCATCATCAGCTCGAAGATCGACGCATCGAAGCTCGGGGACGCCAGGTGCGAGACCCGGGAGTCGTGCGTGACCTGGAACCGTTCGTGCTCCTCCGCGGTGAGGTTGGCCATACCGCGGTGGGTGACGATGACACCCTTCGGTTTTCCGGTAGATCCCGACGTGTAGATCAGGTACGCCGGATGCGCGAGATGGAGCGGGGTGGTGCGGTCGGCGTCGGTGACCGGAGCCGAGGACACTCCGGCGACCTGCTCGGCGAACGCGTCGTCGTCGAGCACCAGCCACGGCACCGTGTCCGGAAGGTTGCCGCGGCGATCGGCGACGGTGAGGCCGACCGAGGCCCGGCAGTCGGTGAGCATGTAGTCGATACGGTCCCGCGGGTAGGTGGGGTCGACGGGCACGAACGCGGCGCCCGACTTGGCCACCGACCAGATCGACACCACTTCCTCGATGGACCGCGGCATTCCTATGGCCACAAACGTTTCCGGACCGACGCCCTGCGCGCACAGGACCCGTGCCAGCCGGTTGGACCACTCGTCGAGTTCGCGGTAGGTGACCTGCCGGTCCTCGAACGACAGGGCCACCGAGTCGGGGTCGAGGGCGGCGGCCGCCGTCAGCAGGTCCGGCCACACCTCGGGGCGCACGTCGGGCTTGCCGCGGGCGGGGACCATCTCCTCGATCTCCGCGTCGTCGAGCAGCGGGAGGGTGCCGATCGGCCGGTCCGGGTCGGCGGTGACGGCCGCGAGGATCCGGACGAAGCGGTCCGCGATCGAGCGTGCCGTGTCGGGGTCGAAGAGCGAGACCGCGAAGTCGAGTCCGCCGGCGACGCCCGCGGGCGCGCCGTCCTCGTCGAACCGCTCGGCCAGGATCACCTCGAGATCTTCCTTCACCACCTTGGTTTCGAGGTCCACGTTCTCGACCCGCAGGTCGGGCAGTTCCAGCGTCGGGTTCTCGTTGTTCTGGAATTCGAGGGCCACCTGGAACAGCGGCGAGTACGACGTGGACCGGGTCGGGTTGAGCTCCTCGACCAGCCGCTCGAACGGCAGGTCCGAGTGCTGGAAGGCGGCCAGGTCCGTTTCCCGGATCCGCTGCACCAGTTCGGTGAACGTCATGGCCGGATCGATCCGGTTCCGCAGGACCAGTGTGTTGACGAACATCCCGACCATGTCGTCGAGTGCGGCTTCACCGCGCCCGGCGACGGGGGTGCCGATGACCACGTCGTCGGTGCTGCCGAGCCGCGCGAGCAGCACGGCCAGCGCGGCATGGACGGCCATGAACATGGTGGCGTTGTTGGACCGGGCCAGCGCCGTCAGCCGCTGGTGGAGGTCGGCGTCGATCGCGAACTCGACCCGATCGCCCTCGAACGTCTGCTGGATCGGGCGGGGCCGGTCGGTCGGCAACTGGATGACGTCCGGCAACCCGGCCAGCGTCTCCGACCAGAACCGCAACTGCCGGTTGATCATCGACTCGGGGTCGTTCTCCGAGCCGAGACCGGCGTGCTGCCACAGCGTGTAGTCCGCGTACTGGACGTCCAGCGGCTCCCACTGCGGGCCGTCGCCGCCGAGCCGGGACGTGTAGGCCACCATCACGTCGCGGGCGAGCGGCGCCAGGGAGAACCCGTCCGCGCTGATGTGGTGCACCACGATCGTCAGCACGTGCTGGTCAGGTGCGATGCGGAACAGGGTCGCCCGGACCGGGACGTCGGTGCTGACGTCGAATCCGCGCGACACCAGTTCCATGATGTGCCGCGGCAGGTCGTCCGCCGCCGCCGGGACGGTGTCGACGTCCGGTTGCGCGTCGGCGGCGGCCAGGATCCGCTGGGTCGGTTCGTTGTCGACCGTCGGGAAGACGGTGCGCAGCGTCTCGTGGCGTTCGAGGACGTCGGCCATGGCCAGCCGCAGGGCGTCCTCGTCCAGGGTTCCGGTCAGCCGGACGGCCAACGGAATGTTGTAGGCGGGTGAGGACGTGTCGAACTGGTTGAGGAACCACATCCGCTTCTGCGCCAGCGACAGTGGGATCCGGTCGGGGCGTTCGACCCGTGCGAGCGCGGGGCGGGCGCCGCCGCTCACACTGTCGCCGACGCGTTCGGCCAGCGACCGGACGTCGGGGGCCTCGAACAGGGCGCGCACACCGATGTCGGTGTCGAGCGCGTCCCGCAACCGTGCCGTGACGCGGGTGGCGACCAGTGAGTTTCCGCCGAGATCGAAGAAGTTGTCGTCGATGCCGATCCGTTCGATCCCGAGGACGTCGGCGAAGATCTCCACGATCTTGCGTTCGAGTTCGTTGGTCGGCGGCGCGAACTCGTTGGTGGTGACGTGGAACTCGGGCGCGGGCAGCGCAGACCGGTCCAGTTTGCCCACCGGGGTCAACGGGATCTCGTCGAGGAACATGACGCTCGTGGGCACCATGTGCGCGGGGAGCCGGGTCGACAGGTACGCGGTCAGCTCTGCGGGGTCGACGCCGCCGGCCGTGTTGGGCAGCAGGTAGGTCGCCAGCACCGTATCGCCGGACGGTCCGGGAACACCGAGGGTCGCGGCGAAGCTGACCCCGGGGAACGTGGCGATCTCGTTGTCGATCTCGCCGAGTTCGATGCGGAACCCGCGGATCTTCACCTGGAAGTCGCTGCGGCCCACGTACTCGACGGTGTGATCGGCGCGCCACCGGACGATGTCGCCGGTGCGGTACATCCGCTCCCCCGCCTCGCCGAACGGGTTGGCGACGAACCGCTGACTGCTCAGCTCCGGACGGCGGTGGTAACCGCGGGCCAGACCCGCGCCGGTGATGTACAGCTCGCCGGGAACGCCGACGGGCACCGGCTGGAGTCGTGCATCCAGCACGAGTTCACCGACTCCGCGGATCGGGCCGCCGAGGGTGATGGGGTCGCCCACCGTCATCGGGTCGCTGATGTTGGCCATCACCGTGGTCTCGGTGGGGCCGTACGCGTTGGACAGTTGCCGGCCGGGTGCCCAGCGGGTCACCAGTTCCGGCGGGCAGGCCTCGCCGCCGAACACGACGTGCTGGAACTCGTCGAGACCTTCCGGGTCGACGGTGGACAACGCGGCGGTGGTGACGAAGGCGTGGGTGACGTGTTCCGAACGGATCAGTTCGGCCAGTTCCGCCCCGCCGTACACGGTGGGCGGCGCGATGACCATCGTGGCGCCGACCCCGAACGCCTGCAGGTACTCGAACACCGACCCGTCGAAGCTGGGCGTCGAGAAGTGCAGGGTCCGGGACGTCTGCGCGGCCGCGAACCGCTGCCGCTGGTCCTCGGCGAAGTTGTCGAGGCCCTCGTGGGTGACCACGACGCCCTTCGGCTTGCCCGTCGAACCCGACGTGTAGACGATGTAGGCCGCGTTGTCGAGGCTTATCGGCGAACGGCGATCCGAATCAGCCACCGGCAGAGCCGGTTTCGCCTGGCACGCCTTCTCGAACTTGGGCGAGTCGAGCTGCAGCCACGGCACCGAGTCGGGCAGCGCCTTCTCGTACGCGGCCATCGTCAGTCCGATGGTGGCACCCGAGTCGGTGAGCATGTGCTCGATGCGGTCCATCGGGTAGTTCGGATCCACGGGAACGAACGCGGCGCCCGTCTTGGCCACGGCCCACACCGCGAGGACCGACTCGATCGACCGGGGAATGCCGAGCGCCACGAACGTCTCCGGACCGGCGCCCCGGGAGATGAGGACCCGGGCGAGCTGGTTGGACCGCTCGTTGAGTTCCCGGTAGGAGACGTTGCGGCCCTCGAACGTCAGTGCCGTGCGGTTCGGATCCAGCGCGGCGGCGTCCTCGAAGATCTGCGGCAGTGTGCGGACGGAGAACCCGGGGCGGCCACGCACCGGAGCGAACTCGGCGAGTTCGGCCTCGGTGAGCAGTTGCATGTGGGCCAGCGGAAGCTCGGGCCGGTCGGCGAGGGCGTCGAGCACCCGCTGCAGCCGATCCGCGATCTCGTCGACCGCGCCCACTTCGAGGACCTCGGGGAGGTATTCGAACTTGAAGTTCAGCCGGGCGTCACCGGACGCGACGACGGCGAGCGGGTAGTGCGCGGAGTCCTTGCCGTCGATTCCGGTGACGAACATGCCGGCGATGTCGGTCTGTTCCGTCAGCCCCGCCTCGTCCACCGGGTACGACTCGAAGACGGTCAGCGTGTCGAAGGCGGCGCCGCCGCCGACCACCGACTGGATGTCCGTCAGGCCGACGTAGTGGTGATCGAGCAACGCAGCCTGCTCGCCCTGCACCCGTTCGAGCAACTCGCCCAGCGTCTCCCACGGGTCGAGGGTCACCCGCACCGGCAGGGTGTTGATGAACAGACCCACCATCGACTCGATCCCCGCGATCTGCGGGGGTCGGCCCGACACCGTTCCGCCGAACACCACGTCGGAGCGGCCGACCAAGCCGCCCAGCACGATTCCCCACGCCGCCTGGACGACGGTGTTGAGGGTGAGACCACGTTCCCGGGTCAGGTCCCGCAGCCGAGTGGTCTGCTCCTCGGACAGGGTGAAGGAGGTTTCCTCCGCGACGGCGGAGTGCGCCTCGCCCCGCTCCAGCGGGGCCAGCAGGGTCGGCTCCTCGACGCCGTCGAGCGCGGCGCGCCAGGCCTCGAGGGAGTCGGTGGTGTCGTGACGCTTCATCCACGACAGGTAGTCGCGGTAGGAGTGCACCCGGGGCAGCAGGCTGCCATCGGCATCGATCGCGTAGAGAGTCAGCAGGTCGCGGATGACCAGCGGAGTCGACCAGCCGTCGAGCAGGATGTGATGGTTGGTCAGGATCAGCCGGTAGTCCTGTTCGGTGAGCCGGACCAGGGTGAGACGCAGCAGCGGCGCGTTCGCCATGTCGAACTTCACGGACCGGTCCCGCGCCATGATGCTGTCGTACTCGCGGGCGGTCGAGTCGGCGTCCAGGCCTGACAGGTCGAACTCCGACCACGGCAGTTCGACGCGCTGCTGGATGATCTGGGCGGAGGCGCCCGCACTGTCGTGGACGAAGGCGGCCCGCAGGTTCGGGTGCCGGTCCAGCAGCGCCTGCCCGGCCCGGCGGAACCGGTCCGGGTTCACGGCGCCGCGCAGCTTCAGCGCCAACTGCACCAGGTACGGGTCGACGGACGCGTCGGAGAACTGGGCGTGGAACAGCAGCCCCGACTGCAGCGGGGACAGCGACCAGATGTCCGTCAGCGCCGGGAATCGGGCCTCCAGCCGGTCGATCGCGTCCTGGTCGAGGGTGACCAGGTCGAGATCCGACGGGGTGACGCCGCCGGCGTCGGGCCGAGCGACGTGGGTGGTGAGCGCGGTGAGCGCCTGCACCCACAGCTCGGCGAGCGTGCGCACCTCGGACTCGGTGAGGACCCCGGTCGGGAACGCCCACGTGGCCCGCAACCGGTTGCCGTCGACTCCGGTGCCGGTGACGGCGTTGATGTCGAGCGCCGACGCCACCGGGATGTCGGACGCGGGGATGTCGTCGAGTTTGGTGTCCGTCACCGGGACCCAGGCGTGGCCGTGGACGTCGGTGGACGTCGCCCCGCCCAGCCGGCCCAGGTAGTTGAACGTGACCTGCGGCTTCGCCAGCGCCCGCAGCTGATCGGCACTGTCGGGGTCCAGGTAGCGGAGCATGCCGTAGCCGATGCCGTGATCGGGGATGGCGAGCAGTTGTTCCTTGATCGCCTTGATCGCGGCACCGGCGGCCGCACCACCGGCGAACGCGTCGTCGAGGTCGACGCCGGACAGGCCCAGGCGCACCGGGAACATGGCCGTGAACCAGCCGACGGTGCGGCCCAGATCGGCACCCGGAAGCACCTGGTCCTCGCGGCCGTGACCCTCGAGACTGACCAGCGACTCGCGGGTGAAGTTTCCGTGGCCGCGCCGCCACTGCGCCAGCGCCAGTGCCAGTGCGGTGAGCAGGCCGTCGTTGACGCCGCCGTGGAACGCCTCGGGAACCCGGGTCAGCAGCGCCTCGGTGACGTCGGCGGGCACCTCCACGGTGACCTTCTCGACCGTGCCTGCCACGTCGATCTCGGCGTCGAGGGGACGCGATCCGATGAGCGGATCGTCAGCCTCGAGCACTCGCCGCCACAATTCGATCTCGTTACCACGTGCGCGGGTCGCGTCGACGAGTCCGTGCGACCAGCGCCGCATCGACGTGCCGACCGGCTCGAGTGCCGGTTCCTGACCGGCGGAGACCTGCGCCCACGCGGTCGCCAGGTCGGGGACCAGGATCCGCCACGACACACCGTCGACCACCAGGTGATGGGCCACGACCAGCAGCCGGCCGCCCTCCGCGCCGGCATCGAACCACACCATCTGCACCATCACCCCGGACTCGGGGTCCAGTCTTCCTGCGGCCGCATCGAGTTCACGCGTGGCGATCTCCGCGAACGCGGCCCCCACCACTGACGGAACCTCGACACGGTGCAGCACGTCGTCCACGTCGACCGCTCCCGATGCCTGCACCTCGATCCGCCACTGCGGTGCGGCACCGAGCAGACGCGCCCGCAGCATGTCGTGGCGATCGACGACGGCCGCGATCGTGCGCTTCAGCAGTGTCTCGTCGGCCGCTGCGGGCAGGGAGAGCAGCGCGGTCTGCGTGTAGCGGCGGAAGTCGCCACCGCGTTCGAGCAGCCACGCGGTGATCGGGGTGACCGGCATCTCGCCGATCCCGCCGCCGGGCAGTTCGTCGAGCACCACCACGTCGGCGGCGCCGGCCCAGGAGGCGGCCTCGGCGAGGGAGGCGACGGTCTTGGCCTCGAACACGTCCCGCGGGGTGAGCACCACCCCGGCGGCCTTCGCGCGGGCCACCAACTGGATCGACATGATGCTGTCGCCACCGAGCGCGAAGAACGAATCCTCCACACCCACCGAGTCGAGTCCGAGGACCTCCGCGAACAGTCCGGCGAGGACGGTTTCCATCTCCGTCGCCGGGGCGCGTCCCGCCGAGACCCGGGCCCCGAAGTCGGGCTCCGGCAGCGCGCGGCGATCGAGTTTGCCGTTGCTCGTCAACGGCAGCGCGTCGAGCACCACGAGGGTCGCGGGCACCATGTACGAGGTGAGCTGGGTGCCGACGAATTCGAGCGCCGACGACACCTCGACGGTGGCGCCGGATTCCGGGACCACGTAACCGATCAGCCGGTGCCCGCCGTGCCCGTCGTCGCGGGTGAGGACGACGGCCTGGGCGATGCCGCGGTACCGGAGCAGCGCGGATTCGATCTCGCCGAGTTCGATGCGGAAGCCGCGGATCTTCACCTGGAAGTCGCTGCGGCCCAGGTACTCCAGCTGACCGTCGGTGTTCCACCGGGCGAGGTCACCCGTGCGGTACATCCGTGTGCCGGGCCGGAGCGGGTCGGCCACGAACCGCGTGGAGCTGAGCGCGGCCCGGCCCAGGTAGCCGCGGGTCACCTGGTCACCCGAGACGTACATCTCCCCGATAGTGCCCGGGGGCACCGGGTGCAGGCGGCGGTCCAGGACGTGCACGTGCAGGCCGGCGATTCCGCGGCCGATCACACTGGCCGACGCGGACTCTGCGAACTCGCGGTCGAGTGCGAGGTAGCTGACGTGGACCGTGGTCTCGGTGATGCCGTACATGTTCACCAGGGTCGGGGCGGAGTCGTCGTGTCGCGAGTACCAGCGGCCGAGCTGACCGAGGTCGAGCGCCTCACCACCGAAGATCACGTACCGCAGCGCCAGTGCCGCGGCGTTCACGTCGATCTCCGAGACGATGCGGTCGGTCTCGGCGAGTTGGTAGAACGCCGTCGGGGTCTGGTTGAGAACGGTGACCTGCTCGTTGCGGAGCAGTTCGTGGAACATCTCCGGCGACCGCGCCGTGTAGAAGTCGACGACGACGAGTCGCCCGCCGTACAGCAGCGGTCCCCACAGTTCCCACACGGAGAAGTCGAACGCGTACGAGTGGAACATCGTCCACACGTCGTTCTCGTCGAACCCGTAGAGCGGCTGGGTGTTCGCGAACAGCGTCAGCACGTTCCGGTGCGAGACGACCACGCCCTTGGGGCGGCCGGTCGAGCCGGAGGTGTAGATGACGTAGGCCACCGACGACGCATCGAGCGGGGCCAGCCGGTCGGCGTCGGTGATCGGCGCAGACGACTGCTGCGCGAGGTCCGCGGTGGTCTCCGGATCGTCGAGCAGAACCGCCGGGGTCTCCGAATCGGGCAGCGCGGAGACGTCCCCGGTGGTGGTGATGACGCAGTTCGGTGCCGCGTCCTCGAACACGAACGCCAACCGGTCCGCCGGGTAGGTGATGTCGACCGGCAGGTAGCCGCCGCCGGACTTGATCACCGCGAGCAGGGCGATGATCAGGTCACACGTGCGTGGGAGTGCCACGGCCACCAGTGTTTCCGGGCCCACTCCCTGGGAGATGAGCAGGCGGGCCAGCCGGTTCGACCGGGCGTCGAGTTCGGCGTACGTCAGTGTTACGTCCTCCGACGTCACCGCGGTGTCGTCCGGGAACCGGGCGACACTCTGCGCGAACCGGTCCGCGAGGGTGTCGGTTCCGGCGTCGACACCGGCGGTGTTCCATTCGGTTGCCATCGCCGACCGCTCGGCGGCGTCGGTGATCACGATGTCACCGACCGGGGCCTGCGGGTCGGTGGTGACCGCGCCGAGGATCCGCAGGAACCGGTCGGCGAACGTGCGGACCGTGCCGGCGTCGAACAGATCGGTGGCGAAGATGAACGAGGCGGTGATACCCGACGCCACCCCGTCCGCGTCGAAACCTTCCTCGACGCTGAGCTGCAGGTCGAACTTGGCGACCTCGAGGTCGAAATCGACGGCGGCCGCGGTGAGTTCCGGAAGCTCGAGCCGCGGGGTCTCGTTGTTCCGGAACTCGAGCAGCGCCTGGAACAGCGGCGAGTGCGCGGTGGACCGCTCCGGTGCGAGGACGTCGACGAGCCGCTCGAACGGCAGGTCCGAATGGTGGAACGCGGCGAGGTCGGTGGCCCGCACCTGATCGATCAGGGCACCGAAACCCTCTGCGGGGTCCACGACGCTCCGCAGCACGAGGGTGTTGACGAACATGCCGACCATGTCGTCGAGGGCGGCGTCACCGCGGCCGGCGATCGGGGTGCCGACGGCGATGTCCTCGGTGGACGACAGCGCCGACAGCAGCACCGACAGGGCGGCGTGCACGGCCATGAACATGGTGGAGTTGTGCTTGCGCGCCAACGCCGCCAGTGCCCGGTGCACGTCGGCGGGAACCGTGAAGTCGACCTGCGCGCCGCGGAACGACTGCTGGACGGGCCGCGCCCGGTCGGCCGGCAGCTGCAGCAGTTCGGGCAGATCCGCCAGCTGATCCGTCCAGTACCGGAGCTGCTGGGAGATCAGCGATTCGCTGTCGCTCTCGCTGCCCAGCTGTTCGAGCTGCCACAGCGTGTAGTCGGCGTACTGCACCGACAGCGGGTTCCACTGCGGTGCGCTGCCCGCGATGCGCGCGGCGTACGCGGTCATGACGTCCCGGGCGAGCGGGGTGAGCGAGAACCCGTCGGCGCAGATGTGGTGCACCACGATGACGAGCACGTGATCGTCGGGGGCGAGCGCGAACAGCGCGGACCGCATCGGCACGTCGGCCGTCACGTCGAAACCGGCGGTCGCGAGACCGGCGATGTGCTCCCGCAGTTCGTCCTGGGACACCTCGGTGATCTCGAGGTTCGGTGTCCACTGCCCGGGTGAGAGCACCACCTGGGTCGGTTCGCCGTCGTGGGACGGGAACACGGTCCGCAACGATTCGTGGCGGACGAAGACGTCCGTCACCGCCGCGCGCAGCGACTCCACGTCCAGGTGTCCGGTCAGCCGCACGGCCAGGGGGATGTTGTAGGCCGCCGAGGACGTGTCGAACTGGTTGAGGAACCACATCCGCTTCTGCGCCAGCGACACCGGCACGTGGTCGGGCCGCGGCATCGGACCGAGCGGGAGCCGGACGTGGGCACCGTCCTGGGCCGGGGCGAATGCCGTCGACTCGATCAGCCGGGCGAGGCCGTGGATCGTGGGAGCCTCGAACAGGGTGCGGACGCCGATGTCGGTGTCCAGTTCCGCGCTCAGGCGCGCGGCGACACGGGTGGCGATGAGCGAGTTTCCGCCGATGTCGAAGAAGTTGTCGTCGATGCCGACTCGTTCGATGCCGAGGACCGTGGTGATGACGTCGGCGATGGTGTGCTCGAGCACCGTCGACGGCGGCCGGAAGTCGTCCGACGTGGGCAGGAACTGCGGTTCGGGCAGTGCCGCCCGATCGAGCTTGCCGACCGGGGTGAGCGGGATCTCGTCGAGGATCATGATGCTCGACGGCACCATGTGCGCGGGCAGCAGGGTGCCCGTCCACTCCTTCAGTTCCGGCGGTTCGAGCGCCGAGCCCGCCTCCGGCAGCACGTAGGACACCAGGACGGTGTCGCCGGCGGGACCGGGCCGCCCGAGGGTGACGGCGAATGCGACGGCCGGGTGCCCGGCGAGTGCGCTGTCGATGTCGCCGAGTTCGATGCGGAAGCCGCGGATCTTCACCTGGAAGTCGGTGCGGCCCAGGTACTCCACCGTGTGATCGGGCCGCCACCGGGCGAGGTCGCCGGTGCGGTACATCCGGTCCCCCGGATCGCCGTACGGGTTGGCGACGAAGCGTTCACTGGTCAGGCCGAGGCGCGCGTGGTAGCCGCGGGCCAGACCCTCACCGGAGATGTAGAGCTCGCCGGCGACCCCGACGGAGACCGGTTGCAGCCGGGCGTCGAGAATCACCTCGGACACGCCGCGGACGGGGGCGCCGATGGTCACCGTCTCCCCCGCCACGAGGTGGTCGCTGAGGTTGCTCATGATGGTGGTCTCGGTGGGGCCGTAGCCGTTGTACATCGTGCGGCCCGGTGCCCAGCGGGTCACCAGTTCCGGAGGGACGGCCTCGCCGCCGGCGACCACGTTCTGGAAGACGTCGAGGCCCTCGGGGTCCACGGACGCCAGCGCCGCGGGGGTGACGAACCCGTGCGTGACACCCTCGGACCGGATCAGGTCCGCGAGCTCCTCGCCGCCGTACACGGACGGCGGCACGATCACCATCGTCGCGCCGACGGCGAACACCAGCAGGTATTCGAGGACCGAAGCGTCGAAGCTCGGCGACGAGAAGTGCAGGGCCCGTGACGTCGAATCTGTCGCGTAGCGGGTGCGCTGCTCCTCGGCGAAGTTGTCGAGACCGCGGTGGCTGACCACCACACCCTTCGGCTTGCCGGTGGAGCCGGACGTATAGATCACGTAGGCCGGATGCGCGAAACGCAGGGGTGCGACGCGTTCGTCGTCGGTGACGGTGCCGCTGGGCATCGTCTGCGTGGCGGCTGCGGTCTCGGCCTCGTCGAGTGTGAGCCAGGTGATCGTGTCGGGAAGCCGACCGCGACCGGCCTCCACGCGGAGACCGAACGTGCAGCCCGAATCCGTGATCATGTGCTCGACCCGATCACGCGGGTAGTTCGGGTCGACGGGGACGAATGCCGCGCCCGTCTTGGTGATCGACCAGACCGCGAGGACCGATTCGATGGACCGGGAAATCCCCAGGGCCACGATGTCTTCCGGGCCGACGCCGCGGTCGATGAGCAGGCGCGCAAGCTGGTTGGAACGTTCGTCGAGTTCCCGGTAGGACATCCGGCGGTCGCCGAAGACGAGCGCCGTGGCGTCGCCCGCCGCGGCGGCGGTCTCGGTGAACATCTGCGGCAGTGTCCGCACCGAGCGGCCGGGTCGGCCGCGGGCCGGAACCAGTTCGGCTTCCTCTTCGTCGGTGAGCAAGCGCAGCTGCGCGAGTTTCATCCCGGGGTGTTCGGCGAGCGCGATCAGCGCACGGATCATCCGGTCGCCGATCCGCTCGACACTCTCGCGGTCGAACAGCTCCTCGATGAATTCGAGCTTCAGCTGCAGATTGTCGTGCGCCGACGCGATCAGCGCGAGCGGGTAGTGGGCGGCGTTGGCGCTGTCGTGCACGTCGAGGACGTGCATGCCGGCGATGTCGGTCTGCTCGGTCAGTCCTTCCCGATCGACGGGGTAGGACTCGAAGACGGTCAACGTGTCGAAGCCGGCGCCGGCACCTGCCACCGACTGGATGTCGGTCATTCCCACGTAGTGGTGATCGAGCAACGCAGCCTGCTCACCCTGGACCCGTTCGAGCAACTCCCCCAGCGTTTCCCGGGGGTCGAGAGTGACCCGCACCGGCAGCGTGTTGATGAACAGACCCACCATCGACTCGATGCCCGCGATCTGCGGGGGCCGGCCCGACACCGTTCCACCGAACACCACGTCGGAGCGACCGACCAAGCCGCCCAGCACGATTCCCCACGCGGTGCGGATCAGGGTGCTGAGGGTCAGCCCGTGCTCGCGTGCGAGCACACTGAGCTGATCGGTGCGGTCCACGTCGAGTTCGACGATCAGTTCACTCGACTGGGTGTCGCTCTGAACGGACGCGTCGGCCGGCGCGAGCAGCGTCGGCTCCTCCACCGCGGCGAGGGCACGCTGCCACACACCCAGAGAGTCTTCGGTGCTGCGATGCGACATCCAGGTGAGGTAGTCGCGGTACGGATGCACCCGCGGCAACGCCGAGGCATCACCCTCCGTGGCGTACAGGGTCAGGAGGTCGCGGATGAGCAGCGGCATCGACCAGCCGTCGAGCAGGATGTGGTGGTTCGTGACGATCAGACGCTGTGCGTCCCCACCGAGCTGGATCAGCATGAATCGCAGCAGCGGCGGGGTGGCCATGTCGAATCCGCGGCGCCGGTCGGCATCGACGAGCCGCGCGATCTCGGCTTCGCGAGCCTCCTCGCCCAGACCCGACAGGTCGATCTCCGTCCACGGCAGTTCCGCGTACCGGTGGATCGCCTGGACGGGGGTGCCGCCCTCGTCGTAGACGAACGACGCCCGCAGATTCGCGTGCCGGTCGAGCAGCGCCTGCCCGGCCACCCGCAGTCGCGACGCCACGGCCCCGCTCAGTTCGAGCGTCATCTGCACGGTGTACGAGTCGATCGACTGATCGGCCAGCAGTGCGTGGAAGAGCAGTCCCGACTGCAGCGGCGACAGCGACCAGATGTCGGCCAGCGCCGGGAAGCGCGACTCGATGCGGTCGATGGCGTCCTGGTCCAGGGTCACCAGTTCGAGGTCGGACGGGGTCACACCGCCGGCGTCGGGGCGGGCCGCGTACGTCGTGAGTGCGGTCAGCGCCTGCACCCACAGTTCGGCGAGTTCCCGCACCTCGACGACGGTGAGAACACCCGCCGCATAGGCCCACGTGGCGCGGAGCTGGGGCCGGTCCTCCACCTCGGTGGTGACGGCGTTGACGTCGATGGCCGAGGTCACCGGGGTGTCGAGGTCCTGCGCGCGGTCCATGTCGACTTCACCGGTCGGCGTCCACCCCGCCCGGGTCGCCGCCTCCGACAGGTCGGCGGCGAAGCGTCCGAGGTAGTTGAAGCTGATCTGCGGCAGCGAGCGGGCCGCGAGCAGCGGCGCGGTGTCGGCGTTGAGGTAGCGCAGCATGCCGTAACCCATGCCGTGGTCCGGGATCGCGAGCAACTGTTCCTTGATCGCCTTGATCGCGGAGCCGGCGCCCTTGCCGCCGTCGAAGGCGTCGTCGAGGTCGATGCCCGACAGGTCGAGACGCACCGGGAACATGGCCGTGAACCAGCCGACCGTGCGACCCAGATCGGCGCCGGGCACGACCTGGTCTTCGCGGCCGTGGCCCTCGAGGCTGACCAGCGTCCCGTCGACGGGCCTGCCGTGCAGGGTGTGGCCGCGGGTGCGCCGCCACTGGGTGACCGCCATCGCCAGCGCGGTGAGCAGTCCGTCGTTCACGCTGCCGTGGATCGCCTCCGGCAGGGCGGTGAGGACGGCCTCGCTCACGTCGGCGGGGAGTTGCACGGTGACGCGGCCCACCGTGGCGTTGACGTCGATGTCGGGGTCGAGCGGGCGGCTGCCGACCAGCGGGTCCTCGCAGTCGAGGATGCGTTGCCACAGGTCGAGTTCGCCTGCCCGGTTCGTCGCCTCGTCGACCAGTCCGTGCGCCCACCGGCGCATGGAGGTGCCGACCTGTTCGAGGACCGGCTCCTGACCCGCGGAGATCTGCGCCCACGCGGTCGCGAGGTCGGGCACGAGGATGCGCCACGACACACCGTCGACGACGAGGTGGTGCGCCACCACCAGCAGTCGGCCGCCGGCCTCCCCGGCGTCGAACCACACCACCTGCACCATCACGCCGGCGGCGGGATCGAGCCGGTCCAGCGCGGCGTCGAGGTCGGCGATGACGGCAGCCGCGAACGCGGGGGTTCCCGGGGCCGCGGACACCGTGACCCGGCGGATCAGGTCGTGTGCCTCCACCGAACCGATGGGCCGGACCGCGAGGTGCGATTCCTCGGCGGAGACCATCAACTGCGCGCGCAACATGTCGTGCCGGTCGAGGACGGCCTGGAACGTGCCGATCAGGGGTTCGAGTTCGCGGAGGTTCGGTGGTGCCGTCAGCAGCGCCGACTGCGACATCCGGTTGAACTCGCCGCCGCGCTCGAGCAGCCACTTCGTGATCGGCGTGGTCGGCATGTCGCCGACCCCGCCGCCGGGCAGTTCGTCGAGCACCACGATGTCGGAGGCACCCACCCACGACGCGACCGCGGCCAGACCGGCAACGGTCTTGGCCTCGAACACGTCCCGCGGGGTGAGTACCACACCCGCGGCCTTCGCACGGGCCACCAATTGGATCGACATGATGCTGTCGCCGCCGAGCGCGAAGAACGAGTCCTCCACACCGGCGGATTCGAGTCCGAGGACCTCGGCGAACAGTCCGGCCAGCACCTCTTCCATCTCCGAGACCGGTGCGCGGCCCGTCGACACCCGGGACCCGAAGTCGGGCTCGGGCAGCGCGCGGCGGTCCAGTTTGCCCGCCGGGGTCAGCGGCAATTCGTCGAGGACGATCAGCGCCGACGGCACCATGTACGGGGCGAGGAATCCGCCGACGAAGTCGAGGACCGCCTCCGGGTCCAGTTCGGCGCCCGCCGTGGGGACGAGGTAGCCGACCAGCCGGTTGGCGCCGGTGCTGCCCTGATGCGCCGACACCACCGACCGGGCGACGCCCGGGTACCGTGTGAGGGCCGTCTCGATCTCGCCGAGCTCGATGCGGAAGCCGCGGATCTTCACCTGGAAGTCGCTGCGGCCCAGGTACTCCAGCTGACCGGCACCGTTCCACCGGGCCAGGTCGCCGGTCCGGTACATGCGGGCGCCGAGGCCGCCGTACGGGTTGGCGACGAACCGCTCCGCGGTGGTGCCGGCACGGTCCTTGTAGCCGCGGGCCAGACCCGAACCGGTGACGTACAGTTCGCCGGTCACCCCGTTGGGCACCGGGTGCAGGCGTGAATCGAGCACCATCTCCCCGGTTCCCATCGGCGGGCGGCCGATGGTGACTCCCTCACCGGGCAGCATCGGTCCCGTCACACTCGACACCACGGTCGCCTCGGTGGGGCCGTAGGCGTTGAACATGCGCCTGCCGCCGGTCACCCACTGCGCCACCAGCTCCGGCGGGCACACGTCGCCGCCGGTCGCGACGCACTCGAGCAGGTCGAGGCCCGCGGGATCCACGGACGCCATCGCGGCCGGGGTGATGAACGCGTGCGTGACCCGGCCCTCGCGCAGCACGTCGGCGAGTTCGGTGCCACCGATCACGGACGCCGGGGCGATCACCATGGTCGCGCCGGACCCGACCGCGAGCAGCAGTTCGAGGATCGACGCGTCGAAACTCGGCGACGAGAAGTGCAGGGTGCGCGACCGCGGGGTGACCCCGAACCGCACGCGTTCGTCGGTGGCGAAGTTCGCCAGGCCGCGGTGGGTGACGACGACGCCCTTCGGGGTGCCGGTGGACCCGGACGTGTAGATCAGGTAGGCCGGGTTCTCCAGAGCGAGCGGGTGTGCCCGGTCGGCGTCGGTGACGACCGCAGCGGAGTGTGCGCTCACCTCTTCGTCGAATCCGGGGGCGTCGACCACCACGTACGAGGTGCATTCCGGCAGTGTGGGACGGAATTCGGCGACGGTGAGCGCGAGGGCGGCACCGGAGTCGCTGAGCATGTGGACGATGCGGTCGGTCGGATAGTTGGGGTCGACGGGGACGAACGCGGCACCGGTCTTGGCCACCGCCCACAGCGACAGCACCGATTCGGGCGAGCGCGCCATGGCCAGCGCGACCACCGATTCCGGGCCGATACCGCGCCCGATCAGCAGCCGGGCGAGACGGTTCGACCGCTCGTCGAGCTCCCGGTAGGTCACCTCCCGGCCCTCGTACGACAGGGCCGCCGCCTTGGGATCGACGGACGCCGCGGCTGCGAGCAGTTCGGGCAGGGTCCGCGGTTCGGCATCCGGCCCATCCATCACCGGGGTGAGGGCCGCGCGTTCGGACGCCACCATCAGGTCGATGTCGCCGACCACCATCCCCGGCTCGGACGTCACCGCGTCGAAGATCCGTTGCAGGTAGTCCGCGAAGCCGGCAATCGTGGGCGCGTCGAACAGACTCGACGCGTAGGTGAAGGCCGCGGAGATCCCCGCCGGCTCCCCCGACACCCCGAATTCCTCGGTGAGGGTGAGCTGCAGGTCGAAGTTGGAGATGTCCGTGGCCAGGTCGAGGCCCGTGACGGTCAGCCCGGGCAGTTCCAGCCGCGGCCGCTCGTTGTTGCGGAACTCGAGGACCACCTGGAACAGCGGCGAATGCGAGGTCGCACGCTCGGGTGAGATCGCGTCCACCAACCGCTCGAACGGCAGATCCGCGTGGTGGAAAGCGTTCAGGTCGGTGTCGCGGACCGTGGACAGCAGTTCGGTGAACGTGCCGGCCGGTTCCACCGGGGTGCGCAGCACCAGGGTGTTGACGAACATGCCGACCATGTCGTCGAGGGCGGCGTCGCCGCGGCCGGCGATGGGCGTGCCCACCGCGACGTCGTCGGTGTCGCCCAACCGGGCCAGCAGCACGGCCAGCGCGGCGTGCACGGCCATGAACACGCTCGAATTGTGTTCGCGGGCCGTCGCGATCAACCGGCTGTGGATCTGCGGGTCGATGCTGAACGAGTGGATGCCACCGCGCATCGACTGCTGCGTCGGGCGGGGGTGGTCCGTCGGCAGCGCCAGCAGTTCCGGAAGCCCGGCGAGGGTGTGCGTCCAGTAGTCGAGTTGGGCGGCGAGCAGGCTGTCGGGGTCGTCGGCGTTGCCGAGCACCCGGTGCTGCCACAGGGCGAAGTCGGCGTACTGCACGGGCAGGGCCGTCCAGTCCGGTGCCTGTCCCCCGGTGCGGGCCGCGTAGGCGGTCATCACGTCCCGGGCCAGCGGGGCCATGGAGAAACCGTCCGCGCTGATGTGGTGCACGACGATGACGAGCACGTGCTCGCCGGGATCGGTGCGGAACAGGGCGGCGCGCACCGGCACCGACACGGTGACGTCGAACCCTGCGCCCGCGAGAAGCGAGATGTGTTCGGGCAGTTCTGCTTCCGTCGTGTCGATCGGCGACAGGTCCGGCACCACATCCTCGGTCGGCAGAATCACCTGGAGCGGTTCGCCCTCCACCATCGGGAACCGGGTGCGCAGCGACTCGTGCCGGTCCATCACGTCGGCGACGGCGTCCTGCATCGCGTCCTCGTCGAGGTCTCCGGTCAACCGCACCGCGAGCGCGATGTTGTAGGCGGGGGAATCGAGGTCGAACTGGTTGATGAACCACATGCGCTTCTGCGCCAGCGACACCGGCAGGCGGTCGGGGCGCACCCCGGCGACCAGCGGCGGGCGTTCGGCGTTGTGGACGGCCTCGGACTCGATCCGGGCGGCGAGCGTGGCGACGGTCGGGGCGTCGAAGATCTCGCGGACACCGATCCGGCTGCCCAGCGCGGCATTGACCCGCGCCACCAGCCGGGTCGCCACCAGCGAGTTGCCGCCGAGGTCGAAGAAGCTGTCGTACACGCCGATTCGGGGTGCGTCGAGCAGATCCGCGAAGATCGACGCGAGAATCTCCTCGATCGGGTTGCGCGGCGTCACGAATTCGGCGGACGGACTGAGGAACTCGGGCTCGGGCAGAGCGCCCCGGTCCAGCTTGCCGGTGGCCCCGAGCGGGAACCGGTCGAGCACGATGATGCGGGTCGGCACCATGTACGCGGGCAGCGCCTCCGCTGCCGCGTCGCGCACGACGGCGGTGTCGATGTCGGCCCCGGCCACGGGAATCACGTACCCGACGAGGCTCTCGCCGGTGGCCTCGCTGCGATGCACCGTCACCACGGCCTGCGCCACCGACGGGTGCGCCAGCACCGCGGCCTCCACCTCGCCGAGTTCGATGCGCTGGCCGCGGAGCTTGACCTGGAAGTCGCGGCGCCCGATGTACTCGATGTTGCCGTCGGCGCGCCAGCGGACGACGTCGCCGGTGCGGTACATCCGCTGTCCCGGAGCCCCGAACGGGTTCGCCACGAACCGGTCCGACGTCAGATCGCTGCGGCCGACGTAGCCGCGGGCCAGCTGCACACCGGCGAGGTACAGCTCGCCGTGCACCCCGACCGGCACCGGATGCAGCCGGGAGTCGAGGACGTAGACCTGGGTGTTCCACACGGGGGCGCCGATCGGCACCGACGCCCGGTCGCCTTCGGTGCACTCCCAGTAGGTGACGTCGACCGCCGCCTCCGTCGGTCCGTACAGGTTGTGCAGTGCCGCGGAACCGAATTCCCGGAACGCGTCGGCGGTGGCGGGCGGCAGTGCCTCACCGCTGCAGAACACCTGACGCAGCGAACCGCACAGATCGGGTTCTGCGCCCGCCGTGAACACCGCCAGCATCGACGGCACGAAGTGCATCGTGGTGACCTGGTGGTCGGCGATGATGTGGGACAGGTAGGTGGGGTCGCGGTGACCGTCCGGCGCGGCGACGACGAGGCGCGCCCCAACCTCGAGCGGCCAGAACAGTTCCCACACCGACACGTCGAACGTGACGGGCGTCTTCTGCAGCACCACGTCCGTGTGATCCAACCGGTACGTGTCCTGCATCCACAGCAGCCGGTTCGCGATCGCCCGATGGCTGACGGCGACGCCCTTCGGCCTGCCCGTCGATCCGGACGTGTAGATCACGTACGCGGTCGAATCGGGGTGGATCCGTCCGCCCCGCTCGGCGTCGGTGATCGGGGTGCTCGCGCGCCGCGACAGGTTGAGGGTGTCGATCTCGATGACGGGGGCGTCGGCGCCGTCGACCCCTTCGCACCGGTCGCGGGAGGCGGTGAGAACGCACGCGGGTTCGGCGCTCTCGATCACGTACGCGATCCGCGATGCCGGATGGTCGGGGTCGAGTGGAACGTACGCCGCCCCGGTCTTTTCCACCGCGTAGATCGCGATCATCAGCTCGAGCGAGCGGCGCAGGGCGACGGCGACCCGCGATTCGGGTCCGACACCGCGGGCGAGGAGTTCACGTGCCAGCCGGTTGGCCCGGGCGTCGAATTCCGCGTACAGCAGTTCTTCCTCGGCGAACACGATGGCCACGGCGTCCGGGGTCCGTGCCACCTGCGCCTCGAACAGGCCGACGAGGGTCGCCGACGCGGGAACGTCGACGTCGGTGTCGATCCACTGCTCGAGCATCCGCTGGGTCTCGGCGACGCCGATCAGGTCGATGTCGCCGACCTTCACGTTCGACCGGGCGGTGATCGTCTCCAGCAGGGTGACGAACCGTTCGGCCAGCGCCGTCATCGTCGGCGGGTCGAACAGTTCCGAGGCGTAGGAGAACTGGACGTCGATCGCACCCGGAGCACCGGAGTCCTCGGTGTGCTCGGTGAGGATGACCTGGAGATCGAACTTGGCGGCGCCGGTTTCGAGCGCCTCGACCTCCACGTCGAGTCCGGGCAGCTCGAGCCGCGTGTTCGCGAACCCCTGCAGCACCAGCATCACCTGGAACAGCGGTGAATGCGCCTCGGAGCGAGTCGGTTTCAGCTCGTCGACGAGCCGCTCGTACGGCAGATCGGTGTTGCTGAACGCTTCGAGATCCACGGAGCGCGTATGCGAGAGGATCTCGGGGAAGCTGCGGTCCGGGTCGACGGTGGTGCGCAGCACCACGGTGTTGACGAACATGCCGACTACGTCGTCGAGTTGCCGTTCGCCGCGCCCGGAGACCGGGGAACCGATCGACACGTCGGACGATCCGCTCGACCGGGACAGCAGCACCGCGAGCGCCGCGTGCACCACCATGAACAGGCTGGCGTCGTGGGCGCCGGCGATCTCGAGCAGCGCGGTGTGGATGCGCGCCGGGATCGTGAAGTCGGCCGTCGCGCCGATCATCGACTGCCGGGCCGGGCGGGGACGATCGGTCGGCAGGTCCATGACCTCCGGTGCGCCGTCGAGGGTGCGTGCCCAGAACGCCAGCTGCCGGGCGAGGAGGCTGGTGGGGTCGTCGGGGGAACCGAGCAGTTCGCGCTGCCACACCGCGAAATCGGCGTACTGCACCTCGAGCGGCGCCCACTGCGGGGCGTCGCCGGCGGCGCGGGCGTGGTAAGCCACCATCACGTCCCGCGTCAGCGGGGTCATCGACAGGCCGTCCGCGGCGATGTGGTGGACCACGAACACCAGCACGTGATCGTCGGTCGCGGTCCGGTAGAGCTCGGCCCGGATCGGCGGCTCGACGGTGACGTCGAAACCCGTGGCGGCATCGTCGATCAGGCGGGATTCGAGTTCGTTCTCGGCGACGTCGATCGCGTCGAGACGCGGGCTCACCTCGGCGACGGGCAGAACCACCTGGATGGGACCGTTGGGGGTGTTGGGGAACACCGTCCGGAGCGACTCGTGGCGGGTGAGGACGTCGCTGACGGCCGTCCGCAGCGCGTCCACGTCCAGCGTGCCGCGCAACCGGATGCCGACGGGAATGTTGTAGGCGGGCGAGGCGGTGTCGAGTTGGTTGATGAACCACATCCGCTGCTGCGCCAGCGACACCTGCACCGGGCCGGAACCGGCACGCGGAGCGAGGACCGGGCGGGCCGAGATGCGGGGACCGAGGGCGTCCACTCGGGCACTGAGCAACGCGACGCTGGGCGCCTCGAACAGATCCAGCACCCCGATCTCCGTGCTCAGGGCAGTGTTGACCCGGGACACCACGCGGGTCGCGACGAGGGAGTCGCCGCCCAGGTCGAAGAAGCTGTCGTCGACGCCGACGCGGTCGACTCCCAGGAGCGTCGCGAAGACCTCCGCGATCTGCATCTCGGTCGGGGTCACCGGCGCCCGGTAGACGGTCGAGGTGGCCTCGAACTGAGGCTCCGGCAACGCCTTCCGGTCGAGCTTGCCCGCGGGGGTCAACGGGACCTCGAGGAGCACCATCACCCGGGCGGGCACCATGTGCGCGGGCAGTGCGGCCGCCGCGTGTTCGAGGATGTCACCGACCGCGATCTGTGCCTCGTTCTCCGGGAGCACGTACGTCACGAGCGCCGTGTCCCCGGACGGTGCGGTCCGTCCGACCGTGGCCGCGAACGCCACGCTCGGATGCGAGCGGACTACGGCGTCGATCTCACCGAGTTCGATGCGGAACCCGCGGATCTTCACCTGGAAGTCGGTGCGGCCGAGGTACTCCAGTTGACCGGCAGCGTTCCACCGGGCAAGGTCGCCGGTCCGGTACATGCGCTCGCCGGGCTCCCCGTGGGGGTCGGCGACGAAACGTTCCGCCGTCGGGATCGACCGATTGTGGTACCCGCGTGCCACACCCTCGCCGGTGATGTACAGCTCACCCGGGACTCCGGTCGGGACGGGGTGCAACCGCGAATCGAGCACCAGCAGACCGCAACCGCGGGACGGACGGCCGATCGTGACCGGTTCGCCGACCGTCAACGGCCCGGCGACGCTCGCGACGACGGTGGCCTCCGTCGGACCGTACGCGTTGAACATGACACGACCGGGCGCCCACTGTGCCACCAGCGCAGGAGGACAGCTCTCACCGCCGGTGACGACGCACCGGATGTGGTCGAGCCCGGTGGGGTCGACGGACGCCAGTGCCGCCGGGGTGACGAACGCGTGCGTCACCCGTTCGCGATGCAACAGGTCCGCGAGTTCGGTGCCGCCGTACACGGTCGACGGGGCCACGACCATCGTGGCGCCGGCGCCCACTGCGAGAAGCAGTTCCAGGATGGACGCGTCGAAACTGGGCGACGAGAAATGCAGGGTGCGGGACCTCGCGGTGACGTCGAACCGCTGCCGCTCGTCCTCGGCGAAATTCGCGAGACCGACATGGGTGACGACCACACCCTTGGGGGTGCCGGTGGAGCCGGACGTGTAGATCAGGTATGCCGGATCCTCGGTCCGCAGCGGCCGGAGACGATCGGCGTCGGCGACGGCACCGGCCGTGTGCTTCGCCAGATCCTGCCCGAACGCTGCGTCGTCCATCACGAGCCACGGGGTGATGTACGGCAGCGAAGACCGGTGCGCCGCGACGGTGAGACCGACGACCGCGCCGGAGTCGGTCAGCATGTGCTCGATGCGGTCGGCCGGATAGTTGGGGTCGACCGGCACGAACGCGGCACCGGATTTCGCGACAGCCCAGGTGGCCAGCACCGATTCGATCGAGCGGGCGATGGCCAGCGCCACAACCGAACCCGGGCCCACCCCGTGACCGATCAGCAAGCGGGCGAGGCGGTCCGACTGCGCGTCGAGTTCCGGGTAGGTCAGGGTGCGTCCCTCGAAGACGAGGGCGTCTCCGTCGCCGCCCGCCTCGACCGCCCGGCGGAGCAGCTCGGGAAGCGTGCGGGTCTCCACCGGCGGGTCGTCCCGGACCGGCGTGAGTGCCGCGTATTCGGGCTGCTCGAGGATGTCGACGTCCCCGATCGGGGCGGCGGGATCCGCCGTCACCGACTGCAGGATGCGGACGAACCGTGCGGCGAGCGCCTCCGCGCTGTCGCGGTCCCACACGTCCTTGGCGAATCGGAGCCGGCCGTTGATGCCGCCCGTCTCCGATTCGGTGAGGGAGAACACGAGATCGAGTCCCAGGGCGCGGTGTTCGCGCTGGATCGGGCTGACCGTGATGTTCCCGGACGAGTCGTGCGGGTGCCCGCCGTCGGTGAATTCGAGCATCACCTGGAACAGCGGCGCGTGCGACGGGTCGGGTTCGGTGACGAGGGCGGCGACGAGTTCGTCGAACGGCAGCGCCGCCCGCGCGAATGCGGCCCGGTCGGCGTCCCGGACCCGGCTCAGATGGTCGGCGAACGAAGACGCACCGTCCACCTGCGACCGCAGGACGGCCTTGTTGAAAAATGTGCCGGCATCCGGGCCGTCGGAGTCGATCGGGTCGCGCCCGACGATCGGGGTCCCGATCACGACGTCGTCGGTGTCACCCAGCCGGCCCAGCAGGACGGCCAGCGCGGCGTGCAGGGTGGTGAAGATCCCGGTTCCCGCCTCCTCAGCCAGCAGTGCCGCGCGGCGTTGCACCTCCGCGTCGACGGCGAACCCCACGACCTCGCCGGCTCCGACCCGCTCGGCGGGGCGCGGCCGGTCGAGCGGCAGCGCCGTCACTTCCGGCAGGCCGGCGAGCTCCCGGGTCCAGAACTCGAGCTGGGATTCCCGCTCGAGGAACCGGGCGCCGAGTCGGGCGCTCTCGGCGTGGATGTCCGCGGTCCGCGTCTGCGGATCGGCGGCGACGAATTCCTCGATCAGCTCCACGAACCTGCGGTGGTGGGCGCGCAACTCCTCCGACCCGTACCGGTTGGGGTTGCCGCGGAAATCGAGCAGGGTCTGGCCCTCACCGCCCTGATAGATGTTGACCAGCAGATCGTCGACCGGACCCGACGTGACGATGTGGTACTCGCCGGTGACCGAGCCGAGCGTGAACGCCTGGTGGAACAGCATGACGTTCACCATCGGGCCGGCCAGGCCCTCCGCGGTGCCGGCGAGCCCGGCGTCGCGGCGAATGTCCTCGAGACTGCACCGCTGGTGGCGGAGCGCGCCCATCAGTTCGAGCTGCACCCGCTGCACGAGCTCGGCCACGGTGTCGTCGCGGCGGACCGTGATCCGCAGCGGGGCGACGTTGACGAGCATGCCGCCGGACCGCTGCAGCGGCGCGGTGGTGCGCGCCGACACGGGCAGGTTGATGAGCACGTCCCGCTTGCCGGTCATGCGGGACAGATAGCACGCGAACCCGGCGACCAGAACGGCCGCCGACGTGGCGCCGACCCTCTGGTCCGACTCGCCGAGGAAGGCCAGCGCGTCCTCCGAGATCTTCGCGCTCTCGAGCCGGCTCTGCGCCGCCGCGGGAGCGTCGTGGGTAGCGAGCGTCGACCCGTGCTCGATGCCGACGATGCGTTCGGCCCAGTACTTCCGGTCGTTCTCGAAACGGCTCGACGCCCGGTACTTCTGGTCCAGTTCGTACAGCTCACGCAGATCCAGCGCACGGTTGGGTCCCGGTTCGGTGCCCTCGACCGCCGCCGTGTACAGCGCCGCGATCCGGTTCACCATGGTCATACCGCTGTACCCGTCGAGCGCGACGTGGTGAATCCTGGTGTACCACAAGTAGTGCTGCTCACCGACCTGCAGGATGTTCATCTGGACGAGGCGGTCCCGGGTCAGCCGGAGCGGCGTCGCGTAGTCCACGTCGATCCACGCCTGCGCCGCCACCATCGGGTCGGCCTCGCCGCGGAAGTCGAGATATCCGATCGACGGATCGATCGTGAAATCGACCGCCTGATACGGCTCCCCGTCGACGTCGAGCAGCCGCAGGAACGGCGATTGGAATTCCTGTCCTGCCCGCACCGCCGCTTCGCTCAACAGGTCCAGGTCGATGTCGCCCCGCAACTCGACGTACTGCGCGATGAACTTGGGAACCGTGGGGCTCAACTGCTGCGCGAACCACATGCTCCGTTGCACCGAGGAGAGCGGGAAGGCCCCTTCGGGAACGCTCACATCTTCGGCGCCGTTATTCGGCTGCGGCGAATTCACACTCGTCATCTCGTTCCCCCAGCGGGTAGAAGACCTTGGATGCGCAAGTCTTGCGCGTGAGACGGACCAACCGACGCCGGTCTCCCACGCTGTACTGATCGTGCTGTACGTGCGGGCTCGGCGTGCGTCGATTCGTGATGTTCGTTTCGGAATCGCCGTCGATCCGGGACGGCGGTCCCGTTCGGACCGGTCGAGCAGAGTGCGTCCCTCGCTCCCCCGCCTCTGCCCGAAGCTCAGCGGAAGCGTTCGGCCTCACGTGCGAGTTGCACGAGGTCTGCGCACAGGGACTCCACCTCATGGGCCGCCGCACCTTCGGCAACGGCTGTCGCCACGTCCTCGGCGGCACATCGAACCTGGAAGATTCGGTCGACCATGGCGGACGCTTCCTCCGAGGTGAGGACCACCGCGTCGGCGGGGATGCTCGTGCCCTTGACCTGGTTGCGCTGCTCGTACGCGCGCTGCCGGCAGGACTGGCGGCAGTATCGGCGGCGCCGCCCCATCCCCGACTCGGCCACTTCCCGCCCGCACCACACACAGGAATCGGGTCTGCGGGAAGCGCCGGTCATGGTCGACCACCTTACTGCGCGGCGCCCCTCGGCCCGCCCGGTAAGATGTCGAGGTTGCATCTGCGCGGCGTGCGGGAACCAATCGGGAGGCCGTGGCGTTGTAGATGAGTGTGAACGCTTGGTTCTGGTCCAGGCGTGCTCGCGCGGAGACGATCGAGGAGAGGACACCACCATGGCAGATCGCGTACTTCGAGGGAGTCGACTCGGAGCGGTGAGCTACGAGACCGACCGTGACCACGACCTCGCGCCCCGTCGGATGGCCAAGTACCGGTGCGACAACGGTGAGGTCTTCGACATTCCGTTCGCCGACGAAGCCGAGATCCCCGGCACGTGGCTGTGCCGCAACGGTCTGGAGGGAACCCTGGTCGAGGGCACTGCGCCCGAGGCCAAGAAGGTCAAGCCGCCGCGTACCCACTGGGACATGCTGCTCGAGCGTCGTTCCAAGGAAGAATTGGAAGAGCTGCTGAAGGAGCGCCTCGACCTGCTGAAGGCGAAGCGCCGCGGCGCCTGACACAGGCCACCGAACCGTACGAACGCCGTCTCGGCTCTGCCGGGGCGGCGTTCGCCGTATCCGGGGCAGGCCGCCGTAGATCACTGGGGTGGTCACCGTCTCGCCAGGACTCATCCACGTACTCCGATCTGCTGAACGCGGGCGCGTTACATTCCGAGCACACCAAGCACCGAGCGTCACGCCCCGAACACGCAGTCGAAGAAACCACGTATGACCGACCTCCCGGGCTTCCGTACCGTGTGAGAGGTAGGTCACATGACCGCTCTCAATCTACTATTCGGTACCGCGGAGTCAAGGGTTTGGTCTTCTCTTCGTACAGATCTCACACCTGGGGTATGAAATCGGCACCCTGAACCCTCGCCCGGTCGGACGTCCACGACATTCCGGGTGATCAACCGCCCATTCTCGTTACAACCACCCACTGGACGTGGTATTCCCCCAACGGGGCCCAAACCAAACCTTCCGGTCTGTCCGGCGCCGCCCGGGGTTGGTTCAGCGCACCGAATGCGGCCGGTTCTCGCTGTCGTCGGGATCGGTGTCCCGTCCCGTGTCGGGATCGGTGTCGCTACCCGTGTCGGGTGCGGCGTGCCTCGGACGGCGATGCGACGTCTCGAGATGCGGCGCGATCGCGGCGAGCGCGTCGGGGGTCGTCATCGTCCAGTGCGTCGCATCGACCGGATGTTCGGCGATGGTCCCGCGCACGAAGTTGCCCCAGCAGGTCACCGGGTCGACGTGGAATCCGTCGTCGAGGGCGGCGGTGAAGAACACCAGATCGCCGTCGAACTCCCGCGGCCGGTGACCGTCGATCAGGTCCGGGGCGCGCAGCGCATTCGCGTAGATGCGGTCGAGTTGCGGCGCGGTCAGCTCCGCCAGCGGGCCGCCGACGACGCGCAGCAGCGCCGCGGCCCGCTGGGCGTCGAACTGCCCGTCCGGCGCGAGTTCGTCGAGAAGACCCGGGTCCGGAAGGTCGAGGCCGACACCGCCGAGAAGATCCGCGGTGGTCGCGGAGTTCTCCACGCTCCGGTCGAGTCCGACGTAGCTGTCGAGCAGACCGAGGAGACGCACCACTTCGCCGGCGCCCTGCAACTGCACCGCCATCTCGTGGGCGATGACGCCGCCGAGCGACCAGCCGAGCAGGTGGTACGGGCCGTGCGGCTGGATCGAGCGGATCTCCCGCACGTAGCGGGCCGCGAAGTCGGTGATCGTCTCCGGACCCGCACCGTCCTCGGTGAGAGCCGGCGACTGCAGGCCGTAGATCGGCCGGTCCTGGGTCAGCTCGCGGCTCAAGCCCGCGTAACTCCAGGCGAGCCCGATGAACGGGTGTACGCAGAACAGGGGCTCCGCCGTCCCTCTCGTGGGGATCGGGAGAAGTACGTCAAGCGACGCACCGTTGTCCCCCGCACCGCCGCGTGTCCACCGCTGGATGCGTTGCCCCAGCGACTGCGGAGTCGGGTCGGTGAACATCCATTGCAGCGGGAAGTCGATTCCGAGCTCGGCGCCGAGCTCGGACGCGACCCGGGTGGCGATCAGCGAATTGCCGCCGAGGTCGAAGAAGCTGTCTTCGACCCCGACGCGGTCGACGCCGAGCACGTCCTCGAACACCGCGACGACGGCACGCTCGGCCGCCGTTCGCGGGGCCTGGTACTCGGCGGCCGCGGAACGGACGGGCGCGGGTAGCGCCCTACGGTCGAGTTTGCCGTTGACCGACAGCGGCAGGCTGTCGAGGTGCACCACGTGCGCCGGGATCATGCACGACGGAACCCGGGCAGCCAGGTGCGCACGCACGTCGGTCCAGTCGGCCGCGCGCCGTCCCACCAGATACGCCACGAGGGCTTCCTCGCCGCGGTCGTCGCGGTGCACCACCACGACCGCCTGCGTCACCGCCGGATGGGTCTCGAGCGCGGTCTCGATCTCCCCCAACTCGATCCGCTGACCCCGCAACTTCACCTGGAAATCCGTCCGACCCAGATACTCCAGCGCACCGTCGGTGCGGCGCCGCACCAGATCACCCGTGCGGTACATCCGCCCACCCACCACGCTCGGGTTCGCTACGATCCGCTCCGCCGACAGATCCGCCCGGTTCAGATATCCCCGCGCCAGCTGATCCCCCGCCAGATACAACTCCCCCGGCACCCCGTTCGGCACCGGATGCAAGCGGGCATCGAGGACATGCAACTGCGTGTTCCACACCGGACGCCCGATCGGCACCGTGTGCGCATCCGCCGGACCCGTCTCCCAGTACGTGACGTCGACCGCCGCCTCCGTCGGACCGTACAAGTTGTGTAGCGCCGCACCACTGACCGCCGGAACCGCGACACCTGCTCCGGCGTCAACGCCTCACCCGAACAGAACACCAAACGCAACGACTCACATTGCGCCGCAGCAGGTTCCGCGGTGAACACCGACAGCATCGACGGCACGAAATGCATGGTCGTCACGTGACGTTCCTGCACGAGCCCCGTCAGGTACCGCGGATCGCGGTGACCGCCGGGTGCGGCGACCACCAGAGTGGCACCCACCTGCAGCGGCCAGAACAGCTCCCACACCGACACGTCGAACGTCACCGGCGTCTTCTGCACCACGACGTCCCCTCTGGTCAGCCCGTATTCGTGCTGCATCCACAGCAGGCGGTTCACGATCGCACCGTGGCTGACCGCGACACCCTTCGGCCGGCCCGTCGAACCGGACGTGAAGATCACATACGCCGCGTTCGCAGCGGTCAACGGCCACAGCCGGTCCATGTCGGTGACGGGCGTGCTGTCGTAGCCGGACAGGTCCTCGGCTGCGACGTCGAAGACGGGGATCCCTCCCCCACCCAGCCGGGCGCCGTCACCGCTGACCAGCACACATGCGGACCGCGCGGTGTCGACGATATGCGCGGAGCGCTCGGCCGGATGGTCGGGGTCGACCGGCAGGTAGGCGCCGCCGGCCTTCACCACCGCATAGATCGACACCAGCAGATCGATCGAGCGGCGCATCGCCACCGCCACCACCGACTCGGGGCCGACGCCCTGCTCGATCAGGCGGCGCGCCAGTCTGTTCACGCGGGCGTCGAACTCGGTGTAGGTCAGCTCGTCCCTGTCGAAGATCACCGCGAGCCGGTCGGGGTCCGCGGCGACCCGTGCATCGAACAGCGCGGTCAGGGTGCCGGCGAGCACGTCGTGCGACGTGGCGTTGGTGCCGGCGATCTGCTTCCGCTCGCCGCTGCCGAGGACGTCGATGTCGCCGACCGCGGCGTCCGGGCTGTCGGTGGCCGCCCGCAGCACCTGCAGGAACCGTTGCCCGAACACGTGCATGGACGGCTCGTCGTACAGGTCGGCGGCATACGTGAGGCGGGCCGCCATCCCGTCCGGGCGGCCGCCGGAATCGAACTGCTCCATCAGGGTGAGTTGCAGATCGAATGTGGCGATGTCCACGTCGAAGTCGACGCCGCTCACCGACAGGTCGCCCAGTTCCAGGGTGGCCTGGTCCAGGTTCTGGAACGCGAGCAGCACCTGGAACAGCGGGTGCCGCCCGGTGGAACGCTCCGGGTTGATCAACTCCACCAGCCGCTCGAACGGGACGTCCGCATGGGAGAAGGCGGCCAGATCGGTCTCCCACACGTCGGCGACGAGTTCGGCGAAGGTCCGGGAGACGTCGACCTGCTGTCGCAGCACCAGCGTGTTGACGAACATGCCGATCAGGTCGTCGAGTTCGGGTTCGCCGCGTCCCGCGACCGGGGTGCCGATCGCGATGTCGCCCGCACCCGTGAGGCGGCTCAGCAGCACCGCCAGCGCCGAGTGTACGACCATGAACAGGGTGGCGTTCGCGTCCCGCGCCGCAGCGAGCAGGCCGATGTGCAGATCGGACGGCACGGTGAAGTCGACGGTGCCGCCTCGATACGACGCGACCGCGGGACGCGGCCGGTCGGCCGGCAGGTCCAGCTGACCGGGTGTGCCCGTGAGGGTGCGCCTCCAGAACGCGAGTTGCCGTGCGGCCACCGATTCGGGATCGGTCTCGTCCCCGAGCAGTGCCCGCTGCCACAGTGCGTAGTCGGCGTACTGGACTGGCAGCGGCTCCCAGCCCGGCGCGGTGCCCGCGGACCGTGCCGCGTACGCCGTCATCACGTCGCGGACCATCGGCGCCATTGACCAGCCGTCGCCGGAGATGTGGTGCACCACCAGCACCAGCACGTGTTCTGTCGCCGACATCCGGAAGATCCAAACCCGCACCGGAACTTCGGTGGTGACGTCGAAACCGGTGGTCACGAAGTCGACGATCAGGGCGGGGAGCGCCGATTCCTCGGTCGTGACGACCGACAGCTCGGTCCCCACCCGACCGACGGGCAGGATCACCTGGCGCGCGCCGTCGGCCGGGTCCGGGTACACCGTGCGCAGCGACTCGTGCCTGCCGACGACGTCGGTGACCGCACGCTGCAGCGCGTCGACGTCGAGGGCGCCCGACAGCCGGACGGCCACCGGGATGTTGTGCACGGCGGAGTCCGGGTCGAACCTGTTGAGGAACCACATTCGGTGCTGCGCCGACGACAGCGGTATGTGTTCGGGGCGCACCGCGGGCTCGAGTGCCGGTGGCGCGGCTGCGGTCGCGTCGAGCGAATCCAGCAGCGACGCAAGGGCGGAGACCGTGGGGGCCTCGAACAGGGAGCGGATCTCCACGCGGCGCCCGAGCTTCTCCGACAGCCGGGCGACCACCCAGGTGGCGACGAGGGAGTTGCCGCCCAGGTCGAAGAAGTTCGCGGCCGCCCCGATCTGTTCCACGCCGAGCACGTCGGCGAACGCCTCGGCGACGATCTCCTCGGTGGGTGTCGCGGGGGCACGGTATTCCCCTGTCGCCGAGACGAAGTCGGGGGCGGGCAGGGCCTTGCGGTCGAGTTTGCCGTTCGCGGTCAGCGGCAGTGCCGCGAGCACGACCAGGGATGCGGGCACCATGTAGCTCGGCACGGTGTCGCCGACCTCGGCCAGCACCGCGGCCGGGTCGACCGTGGCGCCGTCCTCGGCGACGACGTACCCGACCAGGGCGGTCCCGGTGTGCGGATCCTGGTGGGCGATCACGACGGGCTGTCCCACACCCGTGCTCGCCACCAGTGCAGCCTCGATCTCGCCGAGTTCGATGAGGAAACCGCGGACCTTCACCTGGAAGTCGGAGCGTTCGAGGTACTCGAGGACGCCCCTTCCCTCCCGGATGCGCCAGCGGACCACGTCACCGGTGCGGTACAGCCGCGCCCCGGGAGCACCGAAGGGGTTGGCGACGAAGAGCTCGGCTGTCAGGTCGGTACGACCCACGTACCCGCGGGCCAGTTTCTCACCGGCCAGGTACAGTTCGCCCGCGACCCCGACGGGAACCGGATTCAGCCGGGCGTCCAGCACGAACACCTGCGTGTTCCACTCGGGGCCGCCGATCGGAATGCTGTCGGTCTCGGTGGCGGTGTGGGTCCAGGCGGTCACCGACACGGCGGCCTCGGTGGGCCCGTACAGGTTGTGCAGCGCAACCGTGCCGAACTGGCGGCCGACGCGGGCCGCGGTGTCGGCGGGCAGCGCCTCGCCGATGCACAGCACCCGGCGCAGGGCCGGCTGCTCCCCCGCGCCCGGGGTCGCCATGAAGGCTTCCAGCAGCGACGGCACGAAATGCGCTGTCGTGACCCGCTGCTCACGCATCAGATCCGCCAGGTACGCCGGGTCACGGTGACCGTCCGGGCGGGCGACGACGAGGCGGGCTCCGGCGGTGAGCGGCCAGAACAGTTCCCACACCGACAGGTCGAACGTGGCCGGTGTCTTCTGCAGCACGGCGTCCGTCGTGTCGAGCGGGTATTCGTGTTGTTTCCAGCGCAATTGGTTCGCGATGGCGGCATGCGGCACCGCGACACCCTTGGGCCGTCCGGTGGAACCGGATGTGAAGATCAGGTACGCCGTGTTCTCCGGCCGCAGCGGGGCGAGCCGGTGCGCGTCGGTCACCGGCTCGTGCGGGACACCGGTGAGATCGAGGGTGTCGATCTCGATCACGGGAACGTGCTCGGCGGCGAACCCGTCCGAGGACGTCGTGAGGATGCACACCGGTCGCGCCGTGTCGAGTACGTAGGCGAGGCGCTCGGCCGGTTGGTTGAGGTCGATCGGCAGGTACGCGCCACCGGCCCGCAGCACCGCGTACATCCCGACCAGCAGTTCGATCGACCGGTTCATCGCGAGTCCCACCACGGTTTCCGGTCCCACGCCGCGATCGATCAGCCGGTGGGCGAGCGCGTCGACACGGCGGCCGAACTCCGCATAGGTGAGTTCGGTGCCGTCGAACGAGACCGCGACCGCATCGGGTGTGCGCGCCGCCTGGGCGGAGAACAGTTCGGTGAGCGTCATCGACGGCAGATCGACGGTGGTGTCGTTGAACTCGGCGAGGACGGAGTGCCGTTCGCTGCCGTCGAGCAGGTCGATGGCACCGACCGCGATGTCCGGATTCCGGACGACCGACGTGAGGATGCGGGCGAAGCGTTCCGCGAACGTTCGCACGGTGGACTCGTCGAAGAGGTCGGCGGCGTAGGTGAACTGGGCCTCGATCACGTCCGGGGATCCGTCGACGTCATGCTTCTCCGACAGCGTCAGATGCAGATCGAAGTTGGAGATCGCGTTCGGCACGTCGAGCCCCTCGACGTGCAGGCCCGGCAGCTCGAGGGTCGTGGCGGCGAGGTTCTGGAACGAGAACGCCACCTGGAACAGCGGGTGGTGCGAGCGGGAGCGGGCCGGGTTCAGCACGTCGACGAGACGTTCGAACGGAATGTCGGAGTGCGCGAACGCGCTCAGGTCGGTCGACCGGGCGACGTTCAGGCTGTCCGCGAACGAACTCGCGGGATCGATCGGGGTGCGCAGGACCAGGGTGTTCACGAACATGCCGACGAGTTCGTCGAGGGATTCCGCGGCCGGCGATGGGGGCGCCGACGGCGATGTCGGACTCGTTGCTCAGTCGTGCGAGCAGCACCGCGAGCGCGGTGTGCATCACCATGAACAGCGACGCATTCCGGTCCCGGGCGAGTGCCAGCAGTGCGCTGTGGGTGCCGGCGTCGATGGTGAACGGCACGTGCCCGCCCCGATGGGACGCGACCGCGGGCCGGGGACGATCCGCCGGCAGGGCGAGCCGATCCGGCAGGCCCTCCAGCGTGGGGTCCAGTACCCGATCTGGGCGGCGGCCACCGATTCGGGATCGGCCTCGTCGCCGAGGAGGTCCCGCTGCCACAGGCTGTAATCGGCGTACTGCACCGGGCAGCGGTGTCCACCGGGGAACGTGGCCCTCGGCGCGGGCGGTGTACGCGAGCATGACGTCGCGGGCCAGCGGGGCGAGCGACCAGCCGTCACCGGAGATGTGGTGGGCCACCAAAACGAGGTAGTCGCCGGCGCCGACGCAGTACATCCGCGCGCGCAGCGGCACGTCCGCGGTCACGTCGAAGCCGGTCGTCACGAGCGCCGCCACCCGCTCGAGGATGTCGTCGGGATGTGCCGGGACCGGGGTGAGGTCGGGCACCGCGTCACCGGCGGGCACGATCACCTGGTGCGGTCCGTCGGCGGCATCGGGGTAGACGGTGCGCAGTGCCTCGTGCCGGCCGACGAGGTCGGCGATCGCGATCTGCATGGCGCGCACGTCCACCTCGCCCGACAGCCGGAGCGCGACCGGGAGGTTGTAGGCGGGTGATGCGGTGTCGAACTGGTTGATGAACCACATCCGCTGCTGCGCCGGCGACAGCGGAATGCGGTCGGGCCGGGGCTGCGCCGCCAGCGCGGGACGGCGCACACCGTGGGTGGTGGTTTCGGTGATCCGCGCCGCGAGGGTCGCGACGGTCGGCGATTCGAACACCTCGCGCACGCCGACGTGGACGTCGACGCCGGCGTTGATCCGCGACACCACCTGGGTGGCGAGCAGCGAGTTGCCGCCGAGGTCGAAGAAGCTGTCGTGGATGCCGATCTCGGGCAAGGCCAGGATGTCCGAGAAGATGCCGGCGACGATCAGTTCCATCGGGTTCCGCGGCGCCTCGAAGACCCGTGCCGCCGCCGCGAAGACCGGCTTGGGCAGCGCGGCCCGGTCGAGTTTGCCCGCGGGGGTGAGCGGCAGGGCGTCGAGGAGGGTGACAGACGCGGGAACCATGTAGGCGGGCAGGGTCCGGCCTATGAAGTTCGCGACCTCGACCCGGTCCACGTCCTCGCCGGTGAACGGCAGCACGCACGCGACGAGGGAGGTCTCCCCGCTCGGGTGCTCGTACCCGATCGTGGTGGCGTACTCGATCTGCGGGTGCGCGGTGAGCGCGGCGTCGATCTCGCCGAGTTCGATGACCTAACCCAGCGCTGCCCCAGTACTTCCGCGGAAGGAATGGGGCAGCGGTTGGTAACTGGTGTTATCTGGCCGCCACACCCTTGATCTTGGCAATCCGGTTGCGCAGCCCCCACTGCGTGACCTTGAGAAGCGCTTCGCGGACGATCCCGCCGCTCATCTTGGATTCACCGATCTCTCGCTCCGTGAATGTAATGGGAACCTCGCGGAGGGTAAAGCCCTCCTGGATTGCTCGCCATGCCAGGTCCACCTGGAAGCAGTAGCCGTGCGACTCCACCGCAGCGAGGTCGAGCTTCTCGAGCACCTCCCGGCGGTATGCCCGGTATCCGCCGGTGATGTCCTTGACCTTCACGCCCAGCGCCACACGCGAGTAGATGTTGCCGCCGCGCGAGAGCCACTCGCGATGCTTCGGCCAGTTCACCACCGTGCCGCCCGGCACGTACCGGGAGCCGAGGACGAGGTCGGCGCCCGCATCGACCTGGTCGAGGAGTCGGTGCAGTTGTTCCGGCGCGTGGCTGCCGTCGGCGTCCATCTCGACGAGGACGGTGTAGTCACGCTCGAGGCCCCAGCGGAAACCCGCGATGTACGCGGCGCCGAGCCCGTTCTTCTCCGTGCGGTGCATTACGCGGATGCGGCCGGCAGCGTCGTTCGACGCGAGGGCGTCCGCGACGTCGCCGGTGCCGTCGGGGCTGCCGTCGTCGACGACGAGAACGTGTGTCTTGGGCAGGGCCGCGTGCAGGCGCCCCACGATCAGGCCGAGATTCTCCCGCTCGTCATATGTCGGAATGATCACCAGAGTCCGTGCGCTCGGTGCCCCGCTCCGCCCGGATTCGGTCTCCGATGCCATGAGGATCCTCCCTGCCGGCAACTGCCGGCGCCTTCTCGGTACTGCCTTGAATCGGTGTGCGAACTTCGCGTCGTCGTCGCACCACGGCGAACGCGACGGCAGCGACGGCGCCGAGGCAGAGGAGAACCTCCGGAATCGGGCCGAGCCGACTTGCCAGCGTAGTACCGGTGCGTAGCGGCACCTGCGACACCAGGGCAGCGGGTACGAAAAGTGAGGTTTCCTGCACCGTGGACCCGTCGGGGGCGATGATCGAGCTCACACCGCTGGTCGCGGCCACGACGACGGCGCGCCCGTGCTCCACGGCCCGCACCTTCGACATCGCGAGCTGCTGGTAGGTCATCTCGGTGTCACCGAATGTGGCGTTGTTGGTGGGGACGGCCAGCAGTTCCGCGCCGCTGCGCACCGACTGCTCGAACGCCCGGTCGAACGCCACCTCGTAACAGGTCGCGACACCCACCGCGATGCCGTTCGCGTGGACGACGCCGTCCCCATCGCCGGGAACGAAGTTGCCCGCGCGGTCGGCGTACGAGGAGAAGTGCCGGAAGAACCCGCGATACGGCAGGTACTCGCCGAACGGCTGGATGATCTTCTTGTCGTGCCGCTCCTGCGGTCCCGCATCGCCGTCCCACACGATCACCGAATTGGTGGTGGTGCGGTCGGAGTTGACGAGCACCGTCCCCACCAGGATGGGTGCGCCGATCGCCTCGGACGCCCGGGTGATGTCGGCGGCGGCATCGGCGTTGCGCAGCGGATCGATGTCGGAGGCGTTCTCCGGCCAGATCACGAGGTCGGGTTGCGGCGCCGCGCCCGATTCGACGTCGTCCGCGAGTTCGAGGGTGCGGTTCACGTGGTTGTCGAGGACGCGTTTGCGTTGGTCGTTGAAGTCGAGTCCGAGTTTGGGGACGCTGCCCTGGATCGCCGCCACGGTGATGGTCCGGTCGCCCGAGTCCGTGCCCGGCAGTGTCGGCCACAGCGCCACCGATACGAGTGTCGCGGCGAGGGCGGCGACCAGGCCGCCTGCCAGTGGACGCTTCCAGTTCTCGGCACCGCCCGCCCGGGCCCGCACCGTCACGGCGACGGACGCCAGCCCGGCGCCGGTCAGCGCGACCGCGAAGCTGAGCAGCGGCGAGCCGCCGATACTCGCGAGCGGCAGGAACCAGCCCTCCGACTGGCCGAACGCGAGCCGCCCCCACGGGAAGCCGCCGAACGGCATGCTGGAGCGGAGCCATTCCGTGAGCGACCAGCACGCCGCGATCCACAACGGTGCCCAGCGCAGCCGGGACACGAGGACGGCGAGCAGCCCGAACAGTCCGATGTACAGCGACTCGACGGCCGCGAGCGCAAGCCACGGGAGTGCCCCGACGAACACCCCGATCCACGGCAGCAGCGGCACGAGGAATCCGAGTCCCGCGAGGTAGCCGTAGCCGAATCCCGCGCGCAGTCGTGGTGCCGCGCCGCCGGCGCCGGTCAGGACCAGCGTCAGCAGGGCTATGCCGAGGGGTGCGAGAAACCAGAGTGGCCGCGGCGGAAAGCCGGCGAACACGAGGAACCCCGCGGCCACCGACAGGACGGAACGCACCAGCACCCCCCGTTTACCGGTGGACCGCCGCGTCACGGTGCTACCGCTCATGGACGACGCTCCCCCGGTGCACCGAACGCAGCAGCACCGGCGTCGGTGCATCGTCCTCGAGACGCGGCAGGGCCGGCACCCGCGACCGGGGGTCGGTCGACCACCGCTGCACGGAGTCCTTGGGAGCGCTGACGACGAGTTCGCCCGCATCCCACACGGCGTAGGACGCCGGCGCACCCGGGTCGAGGGTCCCGGCGAGGCCGTCGCGCACCCCGCCGGCCCGCCACGCGCCGCGGGTGGCAGCCGAGAACGCCGCGCGCGGGGAGATCCCGCTGCCCGGTGTGCGGTGGTGGACGGCCGCGCGCAGCATCGCCCAGGGTTCGACCGGGGTGACAGGCGCGTCCGAGCTCAGGGCCAGCGACACCCCGGCGGAGGCGGCCCCGGCGAACGGGTTGAGAGTGAGGGCGCGCTCGGTTCCGAGGCGCTGCGCGTAGAGCCCGTCCGTCCCACCCCAGAGGGCGTCGAACGCGGGCTGGACGCTGGCGATCACACCCCACCGCGCCAGCCGCGCTGCGTCGTCGCCGGTCATCATCTCGGCGTGTTCGAGCCGGTGCCCGGCCTTCGCGACCGCGGGACCGCCCAGCTCGCCGGCGACGACGGCGAATGCGTCGACTGCGGCCCGGACGGCGGCGTCGCCGATGACGTGGAATCCGGACTGGATTCCGGCGATCGTGCAGGCGCGGATGTGGGCGGCGATCTCGTCGACGCCGAGGTAGCTCTTGCCGGTGCCGCCATCCAGATCCGCATAGGGTTCGCTGAGCCACGCGGTGTGGGAGCCGAGGGATCCGTCGATGAACAGGTCGCCGCCCAGCGCGTGGGCACCGGTGGCGTTCAGCAGCTTCCGGGCCTCGTCGGCGTCGGTCACCGCTTCGCCCCAGTAGCCGCGGACCTCGACACCGTGCGGGGTGGACAGAAGTTCACGGAAGTCGTCGAGTCCGGCGATGTCGGGCCCGCCGCACTCGTGCACCGCGACGATGCCGCGGGAGGCGATGGTGTCGAGGGCGGCGACGCGGGCGGCGGACCGCTGCTCGGCGGTCAGCAGTGACCGAGCGACGGTGCGGGCGGCGTGGTGCGCCTCGAACGTCAGCGGCCCGTCCGGGGAGAAGCCGGCCGTGTCGCTCAGATCCGGGACCGACCGGCGCAGCGCGGTCGAGCACACGGCCGAGTGGACGTCGATCCGCGACAGATACACGGTGCGCCCGGGCGCGGCCTCGTCGAGTTGCGCGGTGGTCGGACCGGTTCCCTCCGGCCACGTCGACTCGTCCCAGCCGTGCCCCCAGACGACGGCGTCGGCGTGGGTGCGGGCGAACGAGGCGAGCCGGTCGAGGCATTCGCGGAGCGAGCCGACACCGACCAGGTCGAGCCCCACGATGTTCAGGCCGAGTGCCGTGACGTGCACGTGGGTGTCGACGAATGCCGGGGTGACGAAGGCGCCGCCGAGGTCGACGACGTCCCCGTCGGGGTGCAGTGCGCGGGCAGCGCGGTCGTCGCCGACCCACGACACGGTGCCGTCGGTCACTGCCATCGACGTGGCGTCTGGAGCAAAGGAACTGTAGATTCGGCCGCCGACCAGCAGTTGTGTAGTCACAGGCTACCAGTCTGCCTGTTAGGGCAGAACGTGGGGATCACGGGTCGGGGTTCGGGGCTCCTCGTCGATCACTTCACCGTCGAAGACCTCACCGTCGAAGACCTCGTCGACCACCTCCCCTTCGATGACCTCGCCGCGACCGCGGCGGGGTGCCCGCGCGAACGCCTCGGCCCCGGCCGCGACGGTGGCGGCGCGCCGCCCTGCCAGGAGAACCACGACGGGCCGGAGCAACCAGCGGGTGGGCGGAATGAGGAACAGCAGCCCGAGCACCGACGTGACCAGGCCGGGAACGAACATCAGGGCGGATCCCAGCGCGACGAGGGCGCCGTCGGCGACCGCGGCGCCGGGCGAGCCCTCCCCGCCCGCGGCCCGGCGCAGGCCTTCCATCACGCGACGCCACTGCGAACGCATCAGCAGCAGTCCGACCAGCGTTCCACCGAGCAGGAGGAGCACGGTCCACAGTGCGCCGATCGCGTTACCGACCACGACGAGCGCAGCGATCTCCACCACTACGTACAGCAGGAACAGTGCGGCGTACATGACGCCCCCTTTCGGACGGCCGGGTTCATCGAGGGTCTGTGGGTCAACCGTCTGATCGTTCAACGTTCGACGGCGCCGATTTTCTCCCGGCCGTTGGTGTCGAAGCGCTCACGATCTAACCCTCAAGTTGACATTGAGACTCCGGGCATGATGCAGTTCACTGCGATGGGGGTCTTCCGATCCCGCGCACAACGAGGAGCCGATATGACTCGTTCCACCGTCTTCCGCCGAGCCGCAATCGTTCTCGCGTCCGCAGCAGCCTTCGGCATGCAGTCGTCGGGACCGGCCTCCGCAGCACCGGTCGCCGACTTCGCGAAGGGCGCCGCCGAACTGCAGGCACTCGCCACCGAGGTCTCCCCCGCCGCGTCGGCCGCGGTGGACGCCCTGCTCGGAGCCAGCGTGTTCATCCCGAAGGACGTGCTCGAAGTCGGACTCACCACACCGCAGGACTTCATGTACCCGTCCCCCACCCTCGGGTGCGGCGTCGCCGACAACCCCGCGACGGTCACTCTGGCGAGCGCCCAGGGCGGACCGAATCTCTTCCCCCAGATCACCGCGAACCAGCTGCGTTTCCAGGCAATCCCCGGCTATGTCGCGATCCCGCAGTCGTCCGACCTCAGCGTGGCCTGGATCAACCTCTCCACGTTCCAGGGCGGAATCGTCAAACTCGACGACAAGCTGCCGATCATCAACACCCCGATCCTGTCGAAGATCGTCGACACCGGGAAGGGCACCATCCTCGCGACCGTGTTCGGCACGGTCGGATACCCCGACGCCGTCACGTGCACGGTCGTCCCGACAGTCGGGACCTTCACCGTCTGACAGCCGACCGCTTCCCCACCCGCCGGCCTACGAGCCGGGTCGCACCAGGCCCGTCTCGTAGGCCAGCACCACGGCCTGCACCCGGTCCCGGACGTTCAACTTGGTGAGAATCCGTCCCACGTGAGATTTGATGGTCGACTCCGACAGGAACAGCTGAGCGGCGATCTCCGTGTTCGACAACCCCGTTGCCACCAGTTGCAGCACCTCCCGTTCGCGCTCGGTCAGCACGTCGAGGATCGCCGGGTCACGGCGCGGGGCGGGACCGTCGTCGAGGAACCGCGCCAGCAGTCGGCGGGTCACCTTCGGAGACACGACGGCGTCACCCGCGGCCACACTGCGAATGGCCGACACCAGGTCTTCCGACGGGGTGTCCTTGAGGAGGAAACCGCTGGCCCCGGCCCGCAACGCACCCATCGCATGCTCGTCGAGGTCGAAGGTCGTCATCACCAGCACCCGGCTCGCGACACCCGACTCCAGGATCTGCGTGGTCGCACTCACCCCGTCCACCACCGGCATCCGGACGTCCATCAACACAACGTCGGGTTCGAGTTTGCGGACCGCGGCGACAGCGGCCGCGCCGTCGCTCGCCTCACCGACGACGGTGATGTCGTCCTGTGCGTCGAGCACCATGGTGAGGCCCATGCGCATCAATTCCTGGTCGTCGACGAGTAGCACGGTGATCGGCACAGCGCCAACCTAACACCGCAGGCCTCGAACGGTTCGGTCCACCGGTTACCGGGTAGTCCAATGCCGTGAGCTTCTCCCACGCCCTGCGATCCGCCGTCACCGGCTCGAACCCTCGGCGAGCCGCCACACCGAGTGGCACCGCCCGGCACCCGATCAGTATCACCACAGCCTCCGTGTCCCTCGAGGAACAGCAGCGGGTCCGGGTGCGCAAGTACGTGATCGTGATGGCGCTGCGGACCCTCGCGTTCCTGCTGTCGGCAGTGGTCTACGGCGTGACCGGCAATCCGTGGGCGGCGGTGGCGATCCTCGGGGTGTCGCTTCCGCTGCCGTGGATCATCGGCCTTTTCGTCGACGACCTCCCCCCGTGGGAGAAGGCTGCGTCTTCGCGTCAGGCCTCCACGAAATCGGCGTAGTCGCGAGCGTATTGGGGGTTCCGGTAGCCGATGTGTCCGCGACGAATGGTTCGGCGCCGCAGCCGAGGCACCCGAGCGGTGAATCGTTGCCTCACGGCGGAATTCGGCGCCGGTGGAATGCCCCCGCCACCGAGCCGTCGCAATGTCTGCTGCTCCAATCACACGGCAGCGCAGCGTAACTGAAGGTCGATTCGCCCTCGCCGGTGCGCAACCGGAGCTCCGGCCCGCCCGTCCTTCCGTCGAGGCACGATCGGTCACATCATTGCTCGTCGAAGGTGCGCACCCCTATGATCGAGGTCTCGGCTAGTTGGAGTGCCCACAGATCGGGGTGTCCAGATGCGAATCGCGGATGTGTTGCGGAACAAAGGTCCGGCCGTGGTAACGGTGGATCCGGGGATGTCGGTCAGCACGCTGATCGGCGAACTCGCCAGGCACAACGTCGGAGCCCTGGTGGTGACGGAGAACGACGCCGTCGTCGGAATCGTCACCGAACGCGACGTGGTGCGCCGCATCCACGAGCGCGGCCCCGACATCTTGAACGGGCAGGTCCGGGACATCATGACGACGTCGGTGTTCGCGTGCCTCCCGACCGACACCGTGGACAGTCTCGCCGAAACCATGACCGAACGCCGGATCCGGCACCTGCCGGTGATCGTCGACGGGCAGTTGGTCGGAATCGTCAGCATCGGCGACGTGGTGAAGAGCCGGATCGGCGAACTGCAGACCGAACGCGACCAACTCGAGTCGTACATCGACCACGGCTGAGCGGGGAAAGCATGTCGTTGTTCGTCGTGGAATACACGTACACACCCGAGACGTCGCCCCTTCGTGACGATCACCGAACCCAACATCGCGGGTGGGTGTCCGAACTGGTCCGCCGCAAGATCGTGCGTTCGACGGGGCCGCTCGCCGATGGCCACGGTGCGCTGTTCATCGTCGATGCCGCGGACGAGGACACCACCGCACGCCTGTTCGCGCAGGATCCGTTCGCCCAGGAAAACCTCGTCGAGAAGGTGCACATCCGCGAATGGACACCCGCGATGGGCGAATTCAGCGAGTAAACGGAAGTCGCTGCCGGTCGCGATGCCGACAGCCGTGCCGGCGGCGGTCCCGCGGCCTGGGGGCTCAACCCGCGGAACCTGGATCCGGCGTGCCACCGGTGACCCGTCCGACCCTGGGCCGTCGAATTCCCGTCTTCTCTCGCGACTAAACAGTTGACTGCCCGCAGCAATCACGCAGCATGCCGTCGCCACGACGGCATCACACTGTTCGCGTGGAAATCGGCGGCTGCGAGCAGCAGTCCCGCCCCCACTCTCTAGGATGTTCGCGGTGTCCACGGGATTGCTGAACGAGCCGCTCGATCGGCTGACGCCGTCGCCCACACCGCACTCGTTCCGGAAGCCGGCGATCCTTGCCGCGGCCGGCGCGGCGGTGGCGGCCGTACTGTTCTGGGTTGTCTCCGCGAGCCTCACCGACGATGCCTACATCAGTTTGTCGGCCGCCCGGAACCTGGCTGTCCACGGGGAGTGGGCGATCGTCCACGGGCTGACCGCGAACACGTCGACCTCCCCGCTGAACGTACTGGCGCTCGGCGCGTTGACATTCCTGACCAGGCTGTGGGGTCCGGCCGATCCCCTGCTCGCACTCGGAATGCTCAACGTGGCGGTCACCGCCCTGCTGGGTTGGGTGCTGGCGCGGATAGGTCAGCGGATGTGCCTCGGAAATGTCTGGGCATGGCTCGCCGGTGCGCTGGTGGTGTTCCACCCGTTCGTATTGTCCGCGGTCGGGCTCGAGGTGCTGCTGATACCGGCCGCCGTCGTGGTGATGGTGTGGTTCGCCCTCGATGGCAGGGCCGCCTGGTTCGGTGCGGCCGCGGGCGCGGCGGTGCTGGTGCGGCTGGACTTGCTCGTTTTCGTCGTCGCCATCGCGGCCTTGTCGCCTGCGATCCGCACGCAGTTACGCCGCACCGCCGTCGGCTTCGCCGCGGTCGCCGGACCCTGGTATGCGTTCAGCTGGGTCGTCCTCGGTTCGGCTCTGCCCGACACCTTCCTGATCAGGCAGGGCCAAGCCTCCGACGTGGGCGGTTTCAACTACCTCACCGGCCCGATCATGTATTTCGAGTCCAACCCGTGGCGAACCGTGGCATCGTTCGGGCCCGCCGCCCTCGCAGTGCTGCTGGTGGTGCTCGCCCTCGCCTCGTACGCCCTGTCGTGGAAGCGACCCTCCCCCGTACCGGGGCCACTGCTCGCGCTCGGGCTGTCCGGGGTCCTCTACTACATCGCCTACGTCGTCCTCGACACCGTGCCGTACCACTGGTATTACGTGGCTCGCGACGACGCTGGCGATCTTCGCGGTCCTCACGGTCGGCATCTACTGGACCACCGCACGCGGCACGTCGGATCGCGGCGGCGCCGGCGCGCTGGCCGTTCTGCTCGCCGTGCTGGGAGTCGGCGCGGCGTACTTCGATGTCGAGGGCGGTCTCCCCTGGGCTGCGCCGCCCATCTTCGGCAACTGGGCGAGCGCGCACGACTACGAGCGGGTAGGCCGTGCGGTCGGCGCCCTCGTCGGGGATGCGCCGGTGAGATCGCCCGGTGAGATCGGCACCCTCGCCTACTTCTGTGAATGCGTCATCGTCGACGAGTTCTCCGACCGCGGATTGGTGGTCGAGGACCGGTTGGTGCCACGGCTCGCCGAGGCCAACGAACCGGCCCGCACACTGCTGCGGGGCAACTACGCCTTCTTCGACTACCGCCTCGCGCCGGTGAACCCCGCGTTCGATCTCCGGTACGAGGAGGGACACGGTCCCGGTGGGCACATGTCGTGGGACGTGTTCTCCGCCGCGCGAGGCGTCGGCCACTTCACCCTCGTTCCGCTCATCGGCTGATTTCGCCATCCGGCTTGCGGCGGCTTCGTGCCGAAGAGACGGGTTCGCAGAGTGCCGTAGGCGAACGCGGGGACAGCTCGTTCCGGTCCTCGGTTGGCTAGGTGGGCCCGTGGATGGGCAGTTCGCGTAGAGGGCGTCCACCGTCGATGAAGAGCCGAGCGCGTGGGTGGGTTGCTGCCGCGATGTGTTCGATGGCTGCTCTGCCGGCCTGGGGGTGTCGGCCGTCGAGCGCGCCGACGCGGATCGCGAAGACAAGGTCGAACGGCTCCTCGTCACCGGCCAGGGTGAAGTCCTCGATGGCCACGTGGCGTGCGCTCAGGCGGCCCGCGGCGATCTGGTCACTCGAGCAGGCTTTCAGCTGTGCGATCGCCGTGGCGGACCTGTCGATGGCGAGGATGTGGCCCGTGGTCAGTGTGTCGGCGATCGCGCGTGCCGCGGCACCGGGACCGCAGCCGATCTCGAGGACTCGCAGGTGCGGTCGGATCGGTAGGGCTGCCACGATCTCGGCGAGGCGTGGGGAGAGGCGGGTGGTCACTGCTCGAGCCCCGCCGCTCAGACGGTGTAGCGCAGCAGGGAGACGCCGTTCCGGAAGCCTCGGGCCTCGAGCAGTTGCAGTCTCGGCATCTCGTACCCCGTCGGGGAACAGCCGTCTCCCCCTGCCCTGGACGGCGGGGTAGAAGAACAACCGGTACTCGTCGACCAGGCCGGACTCGATCAGGGCATGGGTGAGCATGATGCTGCCGGTGACCACGATGTCGCGGCCCTCCTGCTCCTTCAGGGCCCGCACCCGGGCGATCTAGTAGTCGCCCGTGAGCACGGTCGAGTTCCGCCACTGGGGGTCGGCGATCGTCGAGGAGACGACGTACTTCTGGATCTGGTTGAGCTCGTCGGTAATCCCGGTCTGGTCGTCGGTCTGCTGGGGCCAATAGCCGCGGAAGTCCTCGAACGTCTGCCGACCCAGCAAGATCGCGTCCGCGTGCTCGGACTGCAGGCGGGTCGCCTCCAGCAGCTCTGGATCCTGGTCCGCGGGGTCGAACCAGTCGCCGAGCATCTCGATGGAGCCGTCGAGGGTGATGTTCTGGGTGATTGCGAGTGTCCTGACCCGAAAATCCCCTTGACCACGGGCGTACGTCGGTGACCCGGCGTAGCTTGTGGAGCCGGGTTTTATTGTGGCGGTGTTGGCCTCGGTTAGGCGGCGGTGTCGTCGATGAGTGCCTTGCCGTCGCGGATGGTGATCTTCTGGCCGGTGAGCGCTTGCAGCTGGGTGGCCAGGCTGCGGGCTCGGCGCTCGGCGTTGATCCGCGATTGGAA
>RRBB01000269.1:0-13319 GCA_006543605.1 Rhodococcus sp. WS4 | reverse complement strand
GGGGTGGGCTGGTAGGCGAGGAATCGCCAGCCCGCATCATCGGTGTACTTCCACACCGCCAGGCACCGGTTACGCAGCTTCTTCTCGCGCCCGCCGGCGGTGATGCTGGCGTTCATCTCACCGACGACGAGCGCGACGTCGTCGACGATCCGGATGAACTCGATCGGGTGGTCGATGTCGTGGTAGACGTAGTAGCCCGACCGCACCTTGTCGAGGTAGGAGTCGAGGCTGTCCGTGTCGCCGGAGGAGTGCGAGTAGGCCAGGTCGGGGTGGCTGAGCTCGGCGAACCGGGCCAGGTCCTGCTCGACGATCGCCCGGTACCGGGCGTTTTCGAGGTCCCGGATGGTGGTCGTCGCGTCGTGGGTAGCTGTCACGTCGGCTCCTGTGCTGTTCAGGGTGGGTGTCGTACCGGGTCATCGGCGGGTGGGCCGATCGCCGCGCAGAGCCTGGCCGAGGAGGTGGCGCAGCCCGTCCTCGGTGACCGGGGTCGGGTTCGAGTAGGGGTTGGACAGGACCTCGTCGATGACGGCAGGGAGTTGGGTTTCGCGCACGCCCAGTTCTTCGAGCGAGTGCGGGATCTGCAGCTGCTGCTCGAGGTCCCACAACGCGGTCGACGGGTCACCGTCGGTGCCCAGGGCCCGCTGCAAGGCGGCCCGCGCTGCCGGGGCGTGGGATTCGTTGTAGGCCAGCACGTAGGGCAGCACGATCGCGTGCGTCTGGGCGTGCGGCAGGTCGAGGGATCCGCCGAGGACGTGGCAGAGCTTGTGGTGCAGCGACATCGTGGTCGCCCCCAGGCAGGCGCCGCACAGCCATGCCCCGTAGAGGGCTTTCGATCGGGCGTCGAGATCGTTGCCGTCGGCGACCACCGCGGCCAACGATTCGGCGAAAGCGCGTACTCCCTCTTCGGCCATCAGCGAGATGATCGGCGAGGCGTCCGGGGCATAGAGCGCCTCGACGGCATGCGCGACCGCGTTCAGACCGCTGGCGGCCGAGATCTCCGCCGGCAGCGTGGTGGTCAGCTGTGGGTCGTAGATGACGCTCTGCGGCAGCACCTTCGCGTCGCGCCCGGTCTGCTTGCGCCCGTCGCGGGTCAGCCCCCAGATCGGGGTCATCTCCGATCCGGCGTAGGTGGTGGGGATCGCGATGATCGGTAGCCCGTGCTCGAGGGCGATCGCCTTGCCGAGGCCGATCGAGGAACCACCGCCGATCACCACGCAGCTGTCCGCGCCGAGCTCGCGGGCCCGGTCCCGGGCGCGGTCCGCGGTCTCGACCGGCACGTGCATGCGGGCCTGGTCGAAGATGCCGGCACCGCGGTCACCGAGATGATCCATCACGAGATCGGCCAGATGCTTCTGCTCGGGGGTACACAGCACCAGCGCCCGGCTCAGCCCGAGTCGGTCGAGTTCCTCCCCGATCTTGGTCACCGCGCCGACCTCGAAGCTCACCCGCATCGGCAGGGCCTGATAGTGGAACGAGCTGGTGAAGGTCACAGTCCGGCCGCCTCTCGTACCTCGGATTCGAGCAGGGTCACATCGAAATGGACCGTGCGGAAAGGATTGTCGAACCCGAGCTCGCGGGCACGGTCCGGGTCGTCGACCACCGGGAACTCCCGGATCAGGCTTTCCTTGACCCCGAACACGACATCGGAGTCGATGTAGGGGGTGCCGTCGACGAACAGGTGGGTGGTGACCGGTTCGTGGCCGGGCGCGGTGACGATGAAATGCACGTGCGCCGGCCGGTTGGGATGGCGTCCGGTGATCGCCAGTAGCTCCCCCACCGGTCCGTCGTCGGGGATGGGGTAGTACCGGGGAACGATCGAGCGGAACCAGAACTTGCCCTCGTCGTCGGTGGTGAACAACCCACGCAAGTTCAGTTCCGGCTGGATGCCGGGTTGCTGGACGTCGTAGAAGCCTTCGGCATTGGCCTGCCACACGTCCACGCTCGCCCCAGCCAAGGGGGTGCCGTCCGCGCTGCGGACCTGCCCGGTCACCAGGCACGGCTCACCACCGTCGTCGAGGGCGATGGTCTCGCCGAGCTCGCGCGGCGGGGAGTCGACCATGTGGAACGGGCCCAGAACGGTCTGCTCGGTGGCGTGATCGAGGGCGCGGTGGTTGATCGTCTCGACCAGCATCGACACCCCCAGGACGTCGGAGAGCAGGATGAATTCCTGACGCACGTCGTTGCAGGTGTGCCCGGTGCGGGTGAGGAACTCGATGCCCTTCTCCCACTCGGACTCGGTGCGCTGGACGTCCTTGACGAAGTCGTGCAGGTGCTGGATCAGGGAGGTCAGAATCTGCCGCAGCCGGGGATCGGTGTCGGCTCCGAGGCTGTCGATCACCACCTCGGCTGAGCGGCCTTCGGTGAACAGTCCACGATCGGTCATCGGTTCAACTCCTTTCAGGGTGCGGTGTAACCGCCGTCGACCGGCAGTTCGATGCCGGCGACGTAACTGGCCTCGTCGCTGGCGAGGAACAGTGCGCCATAGGCGATTTCGCGGGGATTGGCGGCACGCTTCATCGGGGTGGCGGCGATCACGTCGGCGGTGATCGCCTCGTCCTGAGCGTCGATCATCGGAGTGCTGGCTAGACCCGGGTGCAGGGAGTTGACCCGGATGCCGTCGTCGACGTACGACAAGGCGGCGTTCTTGCTCATCATCCGCACCGCGGCCTTACTGGCCTGGTAGGCCGAGACCCCGGCGGCGCCGACGATGCCCCAGATCGACGAGACGTTGACGATCGAGCCGGCGTGCTGGGCCTGCATCGTCGGCAGGACCGAGCGCATGCCGTAGAAAACCCCGGTCTGGTTGACCGCGATGATGTTGTGCCAGTCGTTGAGGTCGATCTTGGCGATCGCTTCGTAGGAGCCGACGAGGCCGGCGTTGTTGACCAGGATGTCGATCCGCCCGTGCGCGGCGATCACCGAGTCGACGAGCCCCTGCCAGCTGTCGAGTTGGGTGACGTCGAGGGGCGTGAAGGTGATGTTCGGGTGCTCGAACGGCTCCGGCTCGCGCAGGTCGCCGACCACCACCCTCGCGCCTTCCTCGGCGAACAGTTCCGCCGTGGCGCGGCCGATACCGCGAGCTCCGCCGGTGACGATAGCTACCTTCTGATCCAACCGCGCCATTGCGATGTCCTCTTCTTTCGGTATTCGATCCGTATCCGGCCAGGTCAGCGCAGGTACTTCATCGACGCTTCATAGGCGGCGGGAACGGCCTCGCTGATCGGGAGCTTGCGGTACGCGGCGGACAGGATCTCCACGCCGTAGATTCCGTCGTAACCGGTCTTACGGATGGCGTCGACGAAGCCGTGGACGTCGAGTTCGCCCTCACCGGGAAGCCGGCGACCGTTGAAGGTGTCGGCGATGAGGTCACCTTCGAACGTCAATGGAGCATCGTCGAGTTCGACGTCGAAGATGTACTTCGCCGGGATGTCGGCGAGAGTGTCGAAGTCGACGCCGGCGCGGGCGACGTGCCAAATGTCGATCAACAACCCGCCAGCGGGATGATCGGCCTTGGCGATGAACTCGAGTGCCTGCTGCGGTGTCTTGACGTTCACGAACGGCATCGGCTCGAACACCACCGTGGTACCGGCATTTGCAGCGTCGGTGCAGAGCTTCACGAACTCGGCCGCCATGTGGTCCGCATCGAATTCACCACCGCTGAAGTCGCCGCCGACCTTGATGTGGCGGGCGCCCAGGGCCTCGGCGGCCCGGAACATGTTCGCGCGAATCTCGTCCGCGGCTGCCCGGCGCTCGTCGGTGAGAAACCAGTTCTCCAGGAACTCGAGCTCGAGATGAGCGATGCCGTTGTCGGCGAGCATCGTCTTGACGGTGGGGAACCCGTACTGCCGCTCGGCGTCGAGAAGATCCAGGTAACCAATGCCCACGCCGGTGAATCCGGCCTTCGCGGCAACCTCGATGCGCTCCTGGAAGCTGTGCGGACTGCGATCGTTCTCCGCGTTGCCGGCGTCGGCGTCACCAGCGGTCGTCCACGTTCCAGCGATCAATTCGATCTTGCTCACTATCAATTCTTCCTTCCAGAGGGGGTTGGGTGGGTTGCATCCTGCGGCGTAGCGCAGGTTAACGACGATGCCAGACCGACCAACTCGATAATTCATCCTGGCTTAAATCTGTGACTCCAATCATGCAAGTCGTGTAGTGTGAATGTCAACATCGGGCGATGAACTGCGGTGTTGCACCACCGCCGGAGTTAAGCCAGAGTGGATATCGAGCGTCAGACACACAGAACGGGGCACAGTGGTGGAAGAGGAAATCGGCGTGGCCTTGAAGCGGGCCCGCCTGAACAAGAAACTGTCACTGCGCCAGATCGCCGATCAGCTCGGCATCTCCACCAGCCTGCTCTCGCAGGTCGAGAACGGAAAAACCCAGCCGTCGGTGAAAACGCTCTTCGGTCTCGCGACCGTGCTCGAGGTCTCCCTCGACAAAATCCTTTCCGGTCGCAGCGGTCTCGACATCGAGCTCCCGCAGAACCGCGACGCCGCGGCCGGTATCCAGCGCGCCGCAGACAATCCCGTCCTCGAAATGGAAAACGGGGTCACCTGGCAGCGGCTGGCCACCGGAGGGCGCACCGAGATCGAACCGCTCTACGTCACCTACGAGGTCGGCGCCTCCAGCTCGGTCGACGGCAAACAGATGCGCCACGACGGAGCCGAGTTCGCGTACATCCTCGAAGGCGCGCTGCGGCTCCGGCTCGACTTCGACGAACACGATCTGGGCCCCGGCGACTCGTTCTGCTTCGACTCGAGCCGGCCACACCTGTTCTACAACCCGGGCACGGTGCCCGCCCGCGGCGTCTGGTTCGTCTTCGACAGCGCGACCCACACCGCCGACGTCACATCGCTGCTCGACGCGATGCGAACCGCCAACGGCAGCGGCCAGGGCCGCACCCATCTGCCCACGTTCAGGTAAACCCGCCGGCCTGTCCCCCACACCCCCGGCGATGACCTCCGCCTGATCGCTGCCTGCCGGTGAGTCGCCTGCACCGCCCCCTGAGGGCGACCTCTGGGCTGCGTGGTGCGCGCACCACCTTCCGTGAATAACTGCCCGACGGCGTGCACACCTGTCGCTGCCGAGAGGAACCTCGATGCCCCGAGCCGATACCACCCCGGCCACCGAGACCCGTGCGGCCATGCCGACCTGGCTCGTGCTGCTGATCGCAACTGCCTGCGCAGTGGTGGTCGCGAATCTCTACTACTCGCAGCCTTTGATCGGCGAGATCAGTGCATCGCTGGGCCTACCTGCCCAGTCAGCGGGGCTGATCGTCACCCTCACCCAGATCGGCTACGGCGTAGGACTTCTCCTCGTCGCGCCCCTCGGTGATCTCTACGAGAACCGCACCCTGGTAACGGTCCTGCTGGCCACCGAAACGGTGGTCCTCATCGCAGCGGCCCTCGTGACGGCGCCGATTGTCTTCCTGGTGATCTCCGCTCTCATCGGGCTCGCCGCGGTCGCAGTCCAGGTGTTGGTTCCCTTCACCTCGCACTATGCCCCCGAACACCAGCGCGGCCGGGTCATCGGCACGGTCATGGGCGGACTCACGATCGGAATCATGCTGGCCCGCCCTGCCGCGAGCCTGATTGCGAGCCTGTGGTCCTGGCGGGCCGTCTACGTGCTGTCCGCTCTCCTCGTCGTGATCATCGGCACCGCGATCCGATTCACGATGCCCGCCCGGCGGCCCGAACACACTGAGGGCTACCGCGCACTGCTGGCATCCCTACCTCGCCTCGTGCGCGACATCCCGGTCCTGCGTCGCCGCGCGCTTTACCACGCCTGCCTGTTCGGGGCGTTCAGCCTCTTCTGGACCGTCGTTCCGCTGCTGCTGACCAGCGACGCGTTCGGGATGTCCCAGAGCGGAGTCGCACTGTTCGCCCTCGCCGGAGCCGCCGGAGCCATCGCATCGCCGATCGCCGATCGCCGGCAGAATGGCCGACCGCAACCGAACCCGGTCATGGACACGGATCGCCATCGGCTGCGTCTTGATTGCACTGCTAGCCGCGGCCCTGGCCCCCGCCGGATCCGCCCTCGGGATCTCAGTCCTCGTCGGTGCGGCAATTCTGCTCGACTTCGGCGTCATGACCAATGTGGTGCTCGGACAACGCGCCATCTACAGCCTCGGACCCCAACTGCGGGCCCGCCTCAACGGCCTCTACATGGCCATATTCTTCGTCGGGGGCGGAGTCGGCTCAGCACTCGGCGGATTCGTCTACGCCCACCACGGATGGACGGTAACCGCATTGACCGGGGCTGCGTTGCCCGTCCTCGCCCTCGGATACTTCCTCACAGAGCGACACGACTAACACCCGGATGACGATCCGCTATCGGCAAAGCGATGTGGCGCAGCCCGTTGCGGCAGTCGGAGCCGCATCGAACCCGGCAAGTATCTGCGGCTTGCACACCGAACCCGTACGGGTTACTGATGTCCTATGACCGAGAATTCGGGAACCCGCGCGGGTTTCGAAACCGGCGATCACGTGATGACCATCGGAGTTGTCGCGCAGATAGAACGCAGCGACTCGGCATCCCGCGTCGACAGCGCGACCACGATGCACCCAGAATCAGGGTCAGGAGTGCGTCCTTCGCACATCCGCGCCGTGGGCCGCTATCGCGAAGGCGCTCGATGACCCGGCCGCCGTTACCCGTCAAACCAACCGGACGGGTCTACCAGGTAGCGCATCCTCCGCTTCTCTCGGCGAAATTACAAGGGTTAGTTTCTTCATGAGACTCATGTTACCGTCACCGAGTTGCGTGAAACAACTCACCTCGATGTGGAGCAGACCCCGATGGATACCACGACCAAACCACCCTCAGTACCGCTGTCAGTCCGGCGAGGACAACACCGGATACACGCCGAGGTTACGGACGGGCCAGGAGCACCACTGGTGCTCATGCACGGCTTTCCCGACAGCATGCATCTCTACGACCGCCTCATGCCGCACCTTGTCGGTCGCCGGCGCGTGGTGCGGTTCGACTTCCTCGGGTGGGGCGAGTCGGACAAACCGGCCGGTTACCCGTACACCGCGACCAACCAGGTGGGCGACATCGACGCGGTGGTGAACAGCTTGCCGGACGAGCGAGTGGTCCTGGTCGCACACGACGCATCCGGTCCGCCGGCCATCGACTGGGCACTGCGTAATCCCGACCGGGTCGAGGAGCTCGTGCTGCTCAACACCTACTACGAATGGACGATCGGGCTTCGACGGCCACATGCCATCGTGCTGTACTCGACCCCGGGGCTCAACGTGATCGCCCGTAAGCTGTCGGCGATGCGTCCGGACCTCGAGCGGCGGCTCTTCCACTACCAGGTGGGCTCATTCATCCGCGACGGCGACGCCCGGCGCGAACTCGTCCCGCGGCTCTTCGAGCAGTTTCACGCCTCGCGGCCGGCGTTCTGGCGGCACACCTCCGGCATGCTCGGCCAAGTGGCTTCCCGGCGGCTCAAAGCCCGCCAGCTGCAGCACTTCCACCGACCCGTACGGATCATCTTCGGCGTCAGCGACCCTTTCCTCAATCCGCGGTTGGCGAAGCGGTTCGCCGGACAGTTCCCCAACAACAACCTGCATCTGATCGAGAACTCCGGGCACTACGTCCAGGTCGACGAGCCCGACCTGGTCGCCAACCTCATGACTGCCGAGTTTCGTCACGCAACCGTGCCGGCGTAGAATCAGCGGATGCTCAACCGCACGTACGACGGCCAGGTGTGCTCGATCGCACGCACGCTCGAAGTGCTCGGCGAGCGATGGACACTGCTGATAGTCCGCGACGCGATGCTCGGCCTGCGCCGCTTCGACGAGTTCCAGCACAGCCTGGGCATCGCCCGCAACGTGCTCACCAACCGGCTCAAGCTGTTGGTCGAGGCGGGCGTCCTCGAACGCAGCGAGTATCAGCAGCGGCCGCCCCGCTTCGAGTACCGGCTCACCGCGGTCGGCCTCGAACTCTGCACACCGGTGATCGGACTCATGCATTGGGGCGACCGGCACCTGGCAGGACCGGACGGCTTACCACGGCTCACCCGGCACCACGCGTGCGGCGGTCAGCTGCACGCCGAACTGGTCTGCGAGCAGTGCGGCGCAACAGTTGCCGACACCGACCTGGAACTGCCGCCCGGGCCCGGACTACGAGCAGACCCCATCGCCACCCGCTAGCTCGCAGGTAAGCGCGGCAGGGCATTCCAGCCGATCGCCGGAACCAGGAACCTCGAGTGCACGGTGACATCGGAAGAAGATCGTCACAAGGGCCCGCGAGCGGGGTTGAAATGGCCGATGGCCGCGATCTCGACCCGATCGGCTCCACATTCCCCGCGATCACCTTCCATCGGCCCTCTTTAAAGCGAAACCAGACGACCTGACCCTCACCGAACGGGTCGTCGACAGCATCGACCAACCGCCGCTGACGCCGAGCGGCTCTCCCTCCGGTGGATAGACCTGGATCGCTCGGCGAACAAGCGAGCGACCGAAATGATTGTCCAGATGATCGATTACCCGGCCACTCGGAGACTCCGACCATGTTCGGCCTCAGGGGCAGCCAACGAGAGAGGTAAGGAAATGAGCGAGAACTCGCACGGGGGAAAGTTTTACGCGCTGAATATGTTCGACGTAGCCGACGAGGAGAAGTACCTTTCGTACTTCAGCCGTTTGCCCGAAGCGGCTCCGCCATATGGTGGTCGAATGGTCGCGCTCGGCCGTTTCCGAGACAACGTGGCCGGTGACCTCGCGCCACGGCAGGTTCTGTTTCTCGTTGAATGGGAGTCCGAAGAGGCGTTCAACAGCTTCCGAGACGATCCCGACTTGGCCGACTTGCATCCGCTGAGGGAGAGCTCGACGGCGTCTTATATCTGGCAGACGTTCGATGGCCCCGATATGAGCGACCCCGACCTTTCGCTCGATGATGTAGTGAGGGTGCTCAAGCCTTGAGTCTCCTCAGTGCGCGTGAGGGTTAGTTTAGAGTGTGTTTGAAAACCGTCAGGTCCGGGCAAGTCGCCTGGTCGTGGTCGCGATCATCGCGATGTGAACCATGGCTTCGTGGTGGTCGGGTCTGGTTTCGTAGTCGCGCACGCAGCGGCGGTGCTTGTTGATCCACGCGAAGCTTCTCTCGACCACCCACACGCGGGGCCGGCCGTGGAAACCCGTGCTGCCGGGGATGCGTTTGATGATCTCTATAGGCAGGGCGAGAACGTCTTTCGCCCAGACGGGCAATCGCGCGGGGTGACCGCCGTCGGCCCAGGCCAGCCGGACGGTGGAGAATCTACCGCGCAGGGCGGTCAGCAGTCGGTGCGCGGCGTCGCGATCCTGGATCGAGGCAGCGGTGACGACGACGGCGAGCAGCAGGCCGTTCACATCCACCGCAACGTGCCGTTTGACGCCGTTCGTTCTCTTACCGCCATCCCAGCCGCGGCTCGATCGGGGCACGGTGTCGGCGGCCGGCACCGTCTGCGAGTCGATGATCGCCGCGGTCGGGCACCGGTCCCGCCCGTCCCGCACCCGCAGTCGGTCGCGCAGCGCGTCGAGGATGTGCTGCCACGCGCCGCTGTGGGCCCAGCGTGCGACGACCGCGTACACCTTCCCGGCTGGTGGGAACTCCACCGGCAGTTGCCGCCACGCGATACCACCGCGCACGAGGTACAAGATGGCATCCACTATCGTACGGCGGCAATACTTCTCGGGTAGTCCCCCGCGGCCTGCCGTGCTGCCCGGCGCAGGCAACAACGGCTCGACGATCGCCCACTCTGCGTCTGTGACCGACGGCGCGTACACCGCGTAACCATGTCCGTCCACCGCGTGGGGCGGGCACGACGGGTATGGCGAGATCGGCGATGATGGCATTGTGGGCTCCTGGTGTGGGCTAGGACTTGGTTATCACCGACCCAACAAGGAGCCCACTTCTTCGGTTCTCAGTCACGCACTGAGTCGACGGCCACCGGTCCTGATCCGTTCAGCTGTTCTGGGCCTCGCAAAGTTTCCTCCACTATTCACCAGCCGGGGTGGAAGCCGACAATTACGCTCGACATCCCAGTGCGGCATCGCGCCGCGGTCACGTGCGCAGTGGTGCGGCACACTCGATCGGACGCAGGGAGTGGACATGACGATCGTGGATAACGCGGTATATGTCAGTGGTGTCCGGGCCGCGACCCCTGAATCGCTCGACAGCACCTACGAGCTCCTGCGGGAGAAGGCGGGGATGGCCTGGATCGGGCTGTACCGCCCCGGCACGGAGGAAATCGACTCGTTGGCCCGCGAGTTCGCGTTGCACCACTTGGCGGTCGAGGACGCCATTACTGCGCACCAACGCCCGAAACTCGAACGCTACGACAGCGTCTTGTTCGTGGTGCTGCGGCCGGCCCGCTATCTCGACGACGTCGAGAAGGTCGAGTTCGGGGAGCTCCACGTTTTCGTCGGCCCCGATTTCGTCGTCACCATTCGCCACGCGGAGTCCCCCGACCTGGGAGTGGTGCGACGCCGGATGGAACAGGCACCGGGGTTGCTGCGTCTGGGTCCCGAGGCGGTGCTGTACGCGATCTTGGATCAGGTGGTCGACGAGTACGAACCCGTCATCGCCGGTCTCGAAAACGACGTCGACGAGATCGAAGATCAGTTGTTCACCGGAGACGCGTTCGTTGCCCGCCGAATCTACGCCCTCTCCAGCGAGGTGATCGAGTTTCAGCGCGCCACCCAGCCCCTGGTGGGCATGCTCGAGGCCCTGCAACGCGGGTCGGAGAAATATCACGTCGACCTGGAACTACAGCGGCATCTGCGCGATGTGCACGACCATACGATCCGCATCGTCGAGCGGGCCGACTCGTTCCGGGCACATCTGCAGACCGCGCTGACCGTGCACGCCACCCTGGTGGCGCAACAACAGAACGAGGAGATGCACCACCTCACCGAGGCGAGCCTCGCCCAGAGCGAAGAGGTCAAGAAGATCTCCGCCTGGGCCGCCATCCTCTTCGCCCCCACCCTGGTCGGCACGATCTACGGGATGAACTTCGACCACATGCCCGAACTGCATTGGGCGACCGGGTACCCCCTCGCGGTGTCCCTCATGCTGATCACCTCAATTGCCCTGTACATTGTGTTCAAACGCCAACGCTGGCTCTGAGCAAGAAAGACCCCGATGACCCGGCGCACCAACCTCGCCGGATAAGCGAGGGAGGGCCTGCCCACCGTCCGCCCGCGGCCGGGCCCTCCACTGCGGGGTGGCGCGGTGAGTCGGCCCGAGTTCAGTCCCCCGAGGTGGCTGCTGTTCGCCGTCGCCGCGTTCGCGCCCGCCGGTGGTCAGACCCGCGACGGGTGCCCGTCACCTCGGTGGAGCGCTGAATCAGTCAGCACTATCAGGGCGTTCGGCTCTGGCCACTGACTACCTTGCCCGCAGCGTAGGTGCGGCGCATACCGCCTGTGGGGTCGGGGACGTGCGTCAGGAAACAACGATGTTCGGCTCGATGGTTTTGTCTTCGGGTGGCTTCTGCCCCACCTGCAAAGAGCGCCCTCGGAAACGGCTCCCGACTCGAGTCGAGGACACGCTTCACCGCTGCGACAACTCACCAGCCGCCATCGCGGCCCGAAATGTCCGAAACACTCGGGGAACCGGGTCCCAGAAAGATCGCGCCCACAACATTGTCGTGTGGGTGGACACCGGTGACGACAGAGAGCGCAGTGCTCGAGTACGACACTGTTGCCCTCCAACAGTTAATGCCCGGAGCCGCCGCAGGAGCGAGGCTGCCAGAACCCCAGTGAACGTCCCCGGGACACCCACAGAGCGGGCGTTCTCGGCGTGCCCGCACGTACCTCACCCAACCCGCTGACAGCGCCACCGCGCGGATGCCATCATCAGAGGATGGCCCACGGTACCGAAGAACCTGACGAGAACCCGATAACCGAGCTGACCCCAGACGAAAGCTGGGAACTGCTCGGGTCGGGACAGTTGGGCAGACTGGCGCTGACGGTGTCCGGCCGGATCGACATCTTTCCCGTCAACTACGTCGCCCATCAGGGCAACGTGTACTTCCGCACCGCCGAGGGATCGAAACTCGTCGAACTCACCATCAACCGGAACGTCGCGTTCGAAGTGGACGAGATAGGCGAGAAATCGGGGTGGAGCGTGGTGGTCCATGGTGCCGCGCGGCGGCTGCAGAAAATCAGTGAGATCGCTGCGGCCGACGAGCTGCCGCTGCGATCCTGGCTGGCCACACCGAAGTTCAACTATGTCGAGATCGCGCCCACCGAGATCACCGGACGCCGACTGCAGTTTACTGACGGACCGGGACACTGACCACACCCCGGACCCGCCGGCTTACCCGTGACCGGTCTCCGTCCCCGACAGTGACCGGCCACTGGCAGTGCTGGACACCGCACCCAATTGCCCGATCCACCAGTCTGGCCGCAATGCCGGCTTCCGCCGCAACACGGTCTGGTTCCTTCTGCTCGCCTATCCGCTGAGTTGGGCGGGTGTGGAAGCCGATGCTCATCGCACCCGACCGGTTGCAGTACCTGCACTACCTCGGCAGTCTCGGGCCGCTGGTGGCGGCGTTCACCATGCGGCTCCACGCTCGCGGCCGCGAAGGCGTCACCGAGCTGGTTCGGCAGATGTGCCGGTGGCGGATCCCGGTCACGCAGTCCCGGCGCCGAGCGCTCCCGTTCAGATCTTGCCGATGTCGGTCCCCTCGTAGAACGCCCGGCGTTGCCGATCCCGCCGCACGCCCGGTGATCGCTGAACGTGAACGGCTCGGTCAGATAACCGCTGTTTTCTCGATCCCACTTGAATTCGCAAGCCCAGCCGTCACCGGCAAGCGGGGCGGCCCAGCGTGGCGCGCATCGGAGCCACACGCACCCGATGCGAAAGTGGCACACCACTGCAGGGTCCCGGCGGCATAACCACCTGCCGGAACCCCGAACCCCGTCCGGTGAAGGGGTTAGGTCGTGGTGGTCTGGTCGGGTGAGTCGCTGGGCTCGATGACCTTGGTTTCCTCACGTGCCCCGGGGGTGATTTCGATGCGGCGCGGCTTGGCTCTTTCTGCCACGGGGAGGGTGACCGTCAGCACCCCGTTCTCGTAGGTGGCGGCGATGTGGTCGGCGTCGATGTCTTGGCCGAGGGACAGCTGACGCAGGTAGCTGCCGGTGAAGCGTTCGGAGGTCAGCCACTGCACGTCGTGTTCGGTGCGTTCGCTGCGTTGGGCTTTCACAGTGAGGATGCCGCCGTCGACGCTGACGTCCACCGAACCGGGGTCCACGCCCGGGAGGTCGGCGTGGAGGACGTAGTGATCGCCGGAGCGGTAGAGGTCCATCGGCATGAACCGTGGGGCTCGGGCGGAT
>RRBB01000268.1:0-13378 GCA_006543605.1 Rhodococcus sp. WS4 | reverse complement strand
CACCCACGGCCACCACCTGTCGGTGCGCCAACTCCTCGCCGCCCTGGCCGGGATCGAGGAGACCGTCCTGATCTACCCCTCCACCGGCGGCCGCCCCAAGGCCCGGCGCATGCTCACCGAAACCACCGGCGGCCGCCCCAAGGCCCGGCACATGCTCACCGAAACCACCACCAAGCGTTAGGTCGTCCGCACGTTCCGGACGACCTAACGCTTCCGACGACATCCGCACGCTTCGTCTACTGCCTTGCGTCCTACCCATTTCAAGGGTGAGCAATAGCTGACGGTCGCGGTCATTCGCATTGTGAGCTGTTACCGCGTCCAGCCGAGGAGGCGAAACAGGCTGAGGGCCGTTCTGCGTTCACCAAGTCCGTTTTGGCCAACGCCATACCGGCACACCCGCGAACGGCGCTCCACACGAAACCATGGCCGGTCGCGCTCCAGATCCGCGTTCGTTTTGGATGTTCGCTCGAAAAATCCGGTATGCCGCGTTTGATACCGGACGATGTTGATGTCGGACCGAGCGGTGATACTGACGGGTGGCTCTGGCAGTCCGAGTTGGCCCCGGTCGGGCGGCTCGAGTTGGACCCAGCCGACCCTTATCCGGTGACGGTGGTGACGGCTCGAAGTGGCCCCACCGCCCGACACACCCGGGGCCGCCGTCTTTCGCGGGTGTGAACCCTGGCGCGAGGTGTGGGCGCGATGATCGGACGTGACCACACCCACGGCGGCGCTCGAGCGCTCCGACTACGGTCCGATGCAACGACGGGAGACTCCAACGATGAGACCACCGAGCCATCCGGATGTCTCACTGTCCGGTGCCCCAGTAACGACCGAACGGTCCGGTGCCCCAGAAACGACCGAACGCGAGTCACCGGGATTGTTTGTTGAAAACCCACAAACGGACAACGCCACTCACCGAGCCGCGACACACTGACGCCATCATTCGTGCGGTGATGGAGCGTGTTGATAGCGACTGCGCGATCCAGCGAGGTCATCGCGAGGTCATCGCGAGGTATTGTCGCGCCCCTTGGCATTGTTATTTCGTGCTCGTCTGTTCAGTCTCCGTGCAGGGTGGCACCCAGTTCTTCGCGGCTGCGGGCCCCGGTCTTGGCTGTCGCACGATACACATGACCTTCGATGGTTCTGACCGAGAGTGTGAGGCGCTTGGCGATGTCTCGATTCGACAGGCCCAAGCCGACAAGGGAAACGATCTCGCGTTCTCGGGACGTGAGCGGTAGCGGTTGCATCGCTTCCTGCAGCGCGGGGGTGGTTGTGCCACCGCATTCTTGTGCAATTCTGTCTGCGCGGGAGGTGGAGGTGATGGCCGACCCGCGCATGTCGTGATGCCGGTAGGCGATGGCGGCGTGGGCGGCGGCGTCGGCGGCGGCCAACAGGTCGCCGATCTCTTCGAGTTGGACCGACGCGGCGTGAAGGGCGGCGCCATCATCGGCGGCGAGGGCGGCGGCGAACGCGGCGGCGGCAGGCGCGCGGGGACCATCGACCATCGTTGCCAGCTGCGCCAGCCGTGCCGCCGTCGTCCGATCCCCGAACTGCGTTGCAGTCTGCAAACACTGAACTTCCCGCGCTGATTGGCTATTCGCACGGGCGTTTTCAGATGCGCTCCGGGCCGTCGCTATCGCTTCGGTCACTGCTCCATGGGCTGCCGATACCCACGCGACTGCTAGCAGGCGGTCCGGCTCGAGATAGGCCCAGCCGGGGTGCCGATGCGCGTCGAGCTCGACGAGCGCGTTTGCCGCTGCGACTCGGTTCCCGGACAGGGCGAGGGCTTGGGTTCTTCCGAGCTGGTAGCGATAGCCGAACCCGTTCGTTTCGCCGGATGCGAATAGCGCGGTGACCGCCAGGTCGAGGAGTGGCAGCGCAGTTGCGATCCGCCCGGCCTCCAGCGCAGCTCGACCAGCGATTGCCGTGCTGAGGATATGAGCGGACCCGGGCAGATCAACGGCCAATTGCTGCAGTCGATGTGCGGCGGCGTGGGCGGCCGCGATCCGCCCGGCCAGCAATAACGCTCCCACGTGTGCGTCTACAAGCACGAATCGCATCTGCGCCGCCTCGAACGACCGTGCGACCAAGGCATATCCATCGTCGGCGGCGGCCTCGGCGTCGTCTGCCCGGCCGGCATCGCCGAGCGCGACCACCATCGCCCAGAGAGTTACTGCTGCCACGACATCGGGGAGGTGTGTCACATTCAGCGTTCGTGTCAGCGCGATCGCGTGACGAGAGCGTCCCACCGACGCCCAGTAGACCGTGTGAAACGCTGTGAGAGCTGGCAGGCCATCCGGTGACGAACTCGTCGCGGCGATGTCGATGAGCGACTTCGCGTCCTCGGGGCGCCCGAGGGCCCATATCAGGTTGATCGCCCGAAGGAATACGAGCCGTGAGGTCTCGGGCGCCGAGAATCCCGCAGTCGGAATTTTGGCCAGCACGGTGTCCGCCTCGTCGCCGCGACTGAGCCAGGACAGCGCGTGGGCGCGAATGTAACTCGCTTCGACGCCGCCCCCGGCCGCGATCGCGGCGGCGGCTAGCCTGTCCGCGAGCACCAGATCCGCCAGCCATATCGCGCCATTCGCTGCCTTGGTGTACAGCTCGGGGTCGGGGGGAAGATCAGAGTCCAGGCTCAGCGCCGCGCGGCGGACGGTGACCCGCATGTCGTCGCCCCCGACACCCGCCAATGCTGCCGATACCTTGCCCCGCAGTCGGCGCAGCCGCATCGGTGCGGCGCGCGCGCGGCGCACCTCTCCGTACAGGGGGTGCGCCACACGTGCTTGCAGCTGCGTTCCGGTTCCAACGCGGTCTATGGCGATCAACCCGCGCGCGTCGGCCTCCTCGATCGCGTCCGGATCGGTGATCCGTGCGAGCAGGGTGGTATCGAGTGGCTCCCCCACCGCGAGCACATCGATGACCTCGGCTATCGGCGGCGGAAGTGCCCCGATTCGTGACTCGATCAATTCGATCAGAGTTGGGGAGGAGACCGGCTCACCGGTCCAGCTCCACAGCCCGCCCCGCTCGGTGAGGCGTCCTCCGGACAGCTCCTGCTCGACGACGTTGCGCAGGTAGAGCACGTTGCCGCGGGTGAGCTTCCACAGCCGCCGCAGGTCACTGGGATCGAGCGGCCCGCCGAGTGCTTCGCATACGAGGGCTGTGGATTCGTGCTGCGACAGTGGCTGAAGTTCGAGCCGGTCGAGGTGCTCGTCCTTCCACAAGGACCGTACGGCGTCGGGTACGGGTTCGCCGCGACGGATCGTGACGATCACCTTCGCGGCGCCGCGCAACACCAACTGATGCAATACGAACGCGGACAGGTCATCGAGCAGGTGACCATCGTCCACACCGACAATGACGTCCGCGCCGCCCGATCCGTCGGTCAGTGCGCCGATCACTCCGCGGACCAGTTGCAGCGGATCCGTGCCCGGATCACCCGTCCACTCCGCAAACGCACCCAGCGGCAACGAGCGCGCGGACGCCGTCGCGACAGCCCACCGCACGACGCATCCTCTGGCGGCAGCCGAATCCAGTACCTCCCGCGCGAGCCGGCTCTTGCCGACACCCGCCGGCCCCACCACAACCACGCCTCCGTGGCCCCCGGTTCCGGAAAGTGCCGCCTCGACAAGGCGCAACTCTTCGGCGCGTCCCGTCAACGGCCAAGCCCCCCGCATAGACGAATGATATGCGGGTCCGACCCTCGAAGGCCTACGTTTCCTGGTTCTGAGCTGTGGCAAGCTTCGCTTCCGCGACCTGGAACAACGTCGGCAACTCCTCAGGCTCCACCGCGAGGTAGTCGCAGATCAACTCGTTCAACACCCCCGCGTCACGAAGTCTCAGAGCGAGGGAGTACGACGCAGGCAGTTGTCGCAGCGCCACCTCGCGAGGATCGAGCAATTCATCCATTGTGCGTCCTCACGGGCGGCGGAGCACGTGGCATGGCACCTCGCCGGCCGGGTGCAGCAGCAGGTCGGCGGTGAGCGCCACCTCGCCGGGCGGCGTGCTGAACTCGAATCCACGCACCAGAGTGGCGAGCGTGACCGCGGCCTCGAGCATCGCGAAACGCTGCCCGATACAGCCGCGGGGTCCGTGGCCGAACGGGAACCACGCCAACTTGTGGTGGTCCTTCTCGTGTTCGGGCGCGAACCGCTCCGGGTCGAAGCGGTACGGGTCCGGCCACAGGTCACTGCGGTGGTGGATGACCCACGGCGCTATCGTCACGTCCGCTCCGGCGGGGATCCGGTATCCACACACGTCACTCTCCTCGACCGTGTTCCGTGCCAGGTATGGCGCTGACGGGTACAGCCGGGTGGTTTCTTTGAGCACCATCGTGGTGTAGGTCAGCGCATGAATATCGGCGGCGGTCGGCGGTGCGTCATTGAGAGTGCGTTCGGCTTCTTCCCGGACCTGGTTCTGGGCGTGCGGGTTCCGGCCGAGCAGGTGCAGCGCAAACGTCAGCGCGGTAGCGGTGGTGTCATGTCCTGCGAGCAGGAACACCTTCACCTGATCCCGAATCTCGGTGTCCGACAGGGCGTCGCCGTTGGCGTCGCGGGCCTCCACCAGCCTGCCGATCAGATCCGTGCCGGGCGTGGCCGCGGCGCGGCGGTGCGCGATGATCTCGGCGCAGACGGTGTGAATACGGTCTTCGGCGCGGGCGATCCGCCGGTTCGCTGGTGTCGGCCAGTTCAGCGGGATCGGGACTGGGGAGACGCCTCGCTGGAGGACGGCGCGGCCGAGGACCGGAAAGGTGGTCTTCAGGATCGGAACCATGCGAGTCGCGTCCTCGCCGAAGAGGATGCGTGTGGCGATACCGAGGGTGAGTCGGGTCATTTCCGAGCCCAGGTCGATGACACGGTCCGGATAGGCGTGCCATTGCGCGGCGACGCGGTCGGCTTCCTCGGCCATGACCGCGGCATATGTGTCCACGCTCTTCGGGGTGAACAGCGGTTGAATGAATCGACGTTGCCGCAGCCAGGTGTCGTCTTGACTGGTGACCAGCCCGTTCCCGAACAGGTCCCGCATCGCTTGGTAGAACGTGTTGTCCTTCCGGTAATTTCGGTTGGTCGGCGCGTTCAACAACTGCGCGGCGCCGTCCGGGTGGTTGACGATGAAATTTTCACGCCGCAGGCCGGGCACCCCGACGATGGTCCGCACGACGTCGCCGCATTCATCGAAGCCGCGCAGCCCCAATTGGAGCGGATCACGAAGAAACTCCCTGGTGGACCCGAGTAACCACGAGCCCGATAAGGTCGCTGGCTCGAGTAAATGTGAGCTGATGCTGCTGGTACTCATGAGGCTGGTGTTCCATTCGATTCGATGGCGGTTCAGTGCCCGACAGTTCCCATGGAGCTGTTGGCTCGATGTGCGTTTCTTCCTCCTCGCATCAGCGTGTATCGAGGTGGCGCGGCGGGAGCGAGTACAGGACCACTCGTGTTCTTCGGTGCTCGGACACAGCTACTCAGGTCGAGTGAGTGCGGCGTGGCGATCGATCAAGTTCGCGCCGAATCGATGCGAAATTTCAGTGCTCGGGCGCAGCATGGCGTGTCTCGCGCGGCGGTGTCTCGGAAACGTTCGAATGAGAGACGAGCCGGACTGGCGCATAACTATGCGGTGGCTGACTTTGAGGAACGCACGCGGCCACCGCCCGCCGGGCTTCCTCACCAGCGGGGTCACCGATCGTCTGCACATTGACGTTGCAGACGACGACCATCCGGGCCGGCCCGAGCCAGTCTGTATCGGGAGTGATGTTTGAGGGCGCCGTGGTCGGCATACCCAGAGACGCTCAAGACGCAGACCTCGATCACTCGGATCGGGCGGGACCGTTCGCCGGGGGGACGACGACGCGAACGGTGAGCGAACGCCGGATTCCTAGAGTGTGAATCCCCAGGCGTGCTCCGCGTCGGAGCTGCCGACTCGAGCTCGCCGAGGCGATTTCCTTACGAAACGCGATTTGAGACACCATCAGTCCCATGTCGGGACGTTGCAGGAAGAGGAGCCGAGACGATGAGCAGCCCTGAAGAATGCAGAATCACCCAGAACTGCGCACCGGGCGGTCACTATGACACGACGCTGAGCAGCGCCGTCACAAGAGCACGCATCGCCAGCACGGTCGCAGCGAACGAGGGAATCTCCACGCACCAACTCGTGGCCCTCCTCGACGTGACGGAATGGCCGATGCAGCAGCTCTACAGCTACGCGCAGGCAGCAGGAGCCCGGGCTGACACCGAAGGTCGTTGGTGGCCCCGGCCGACGAATGGGCCGCTGTTCGGTGGCTCCTTCCCTGTCTAGATCTAGATCCAAACGTCCTGTAGAGGATCCCCTTCCGGTGTCTCACCAGTTCGGTGTCCCAGTAACGGTCGATTTTGAAACGTTCGATCGGACAACCCTCATCCAGCTGCCGATCGGGTGTCCTGCGGCGATCGACCGTTCGGCGCACCCGGTGGATCAAGCGTCACCTTGCGCACGTGATACCCCCCCTGCGCTGTGAGTCACGGCGATAGCCAGGCCCCGCAGGAAACGCTCGAAACGTGAGATTCGGCCGGAATTGATCGATTGCGTCCAGCAGATTCGCAGCCAACCTCTGCAATGCATGCGATACCGGGCCATGTTCCACAGCCGATCAGTTGCGCCAGCTCCGTAGGCAAAGACATCGACTGTCCTGTGCTTTGTCGATCATATGAATGACACTCCGTTCGCAACCAGAACAGTTATCACGACGTAGAATCTGCACGATCAGCAATCCCAGGTGAATCGGAGTCAGGGACATCCTGTTGGATGGGAACAATCCGTGTTAGCGGCAGAGCATTTCAGAGAAAATGGGCAATATGACAGACCAGGCGCCAAACGACCCAATCACTCCCGAACCAGACCAAGCCTGGAAGGCTTTGTCATTAGTCAACGATTGGATCCGCCACGCGGAGTCGAAGGTCGGCGTGGTTCTGGCGTTAGGAGGCGTCTCCGCTGGCATTCTGTACAACATGGTTAAGAATCAGTCCGACGCCGGCCTGCTTCTGAACGTAGTCGCAGTAATCTGCGCTGTGTGCATTGTCGGTATTGCAGTGTGCGCGGCAATCGCGCTGATTCCCCGGAAGAAGCCGCAGCGTAATGCTGAGGAGGTCACGAACCCATTGTTCTTCGGCGATATTGCCAGTAAATACGACGGTGACGGCCTCAGCTACGAGGCTGTACTTCACGCCTTGACAGGAAACGCCACTGAACTGACTAAGCACATCGCGCATCAGATTCATGCGAACGCGATCGTGGCGCACGCCAAATTTACGTGGACGAACCGTGCGATCTACGCCTTGTTCGGCGCCCTGGCGACTTTGGCCGTCGTTGCGGTGATCGTCGGAGCCAAGGGGGCCTAGATGGACAGCAATTTCAGGATATACAACCATGTGTCGAGCGCTGCCCGGATTGATTCGATTCTCGCACAGCCGCAAGGTAATTATGAGGAGGTTCACGCACTTCCTGATCGTGACAAACTGACCTATTCCAATGGATTCTACGCTTACTGTTCGGCGCTTTTCGTCGATATCCGCGACTCAAGCAAACTGCCGCAAACTTACAAGCGGCCAAAGCTGGCAAAGCTGTATCGCTCGGTTTATCTCCGAGATGGTAGCAGTGATGAACGGGATCTCCACTGTAAGGGAGGTAAACATTGTCGGGGACTGCGTTTGGGCCGTATACAACACGCCACAGAAAGATAATATAGACGAGGTTTTCGCCGTTGCCGCACAAGGGCACTCCCTTGTCAAGATCCTAAACTACAAACTCGAGAAGGCTGGGTACACCCAACTACTGAGCTGCGGTTTCGGAATGGAATACGGTCGCGCGCTGATGGTGAAGGCGGGCTATAGCGGCAGTGGCATCGCGGATGTCATTTACATGGGTGACGTCGTAAATCAAAGCGCGAAGCTCACTTCACAGGGAAGTAAGGGATTTGCGCCGCCTATTATGGTCGGCAACACTTTCGCGAGCAATCTAAATGAGGAAAACTCTCGGCTCATTCAGAAGGATTGGAGTCGAGACTGCTACACCGGAAACGCGATCAACCTCGTAATGGAAGATTGGTATCAAGAAAACTGCAAGTGAGGCAGCAATGAGAGTTTCGGCCACTGTCGCTGACTTTGCGCTGTCGGTGATATTTACTGACCGGGAATGACCGAAATCGGAACGATTACGGCCACACTGGGGACTATCGCCACCGGAAAGCGCACGAACACCGACCAACCGCTGCTCGCACCAACGTTTCTTGCTCCCGCGCTTCGAAGGAGATCGACTTGACGAACGCAGATGTCCAACAGCACAGAGCAGGAGCCGCCTAGCCCGCCGAAGCGGTTGGAAGAATCGTATGATCCAGACGATTATGAGACCATCAAAAGGGCCTGGAGGACGTCATCCGAACGTGCGAGGTCTGGTCGACTGATCGTTCTCCTTGGTCTCGTCTCAGTCATACTGATAGTCGTTGTTGGAGTTGTTATTTGGCTCTCGGAGCGCTCCCAGCAGACCGCAAAGGACAACGCATACAATATTCGCACCGGCACAATGCAAACCCTTGAACTGGCGGAGAGTGAGGTCTCGGCTCTAACAAACAAGAGCTTCGATCCTGACCGTAGCCCAGAGGACAGGAACACCGCCAAGGATGATTTGGTTCGCGCAGCAGGATCTCGACAAAGCTCAAGCAGACAACGAGGACGCAGCGCGGTCCTACATGACCGAGGACGCCAGGGCGAAGCGTGGGTTTGATTACTGGATCGTGTATGGAGTCGGATCCGTACTACTCATCGTCGTTGTGGGCACCGCTCTTTGGTACTTTCGCAAGGAGTCAGTGCGTAAGTTCGAGAATTCGCTCCTGTTGAAACAGATATCCACCGAAAATAAAGAGACCGACCAATTCAATCTGTTAGCACTTTGGAATCTCAACCAGCGTCAGCTTGAGCATTACCACAAGCTAGTTCTAAACTATGCTGAATCTACTCGCCAGAGCACTCAGGTAGCACTCGGAATCGGGTTCCTATTCATCCTGGTCGTTAGCATCTTTGCCATCGCGCAGAGCCGTCTCACCTCCTCGCCTCAGTGGAGGCGCCCCGTCCTTCGATCCACTCGTCGTGTTGCTCGGCGAGCACGGTCCCGAAGATCGGGCTTCCTTATGATCGGCCCATCAAGTTCGAAGACCCAATATCAGAGCATTGGATTCAAACTCTTTTGCCGAGAGGTCGGAGTTTCCGAGTACATTCCATCCTCTAGATTCGGCGCAGATTTTATCAATATTTATGTCCGGTACAGAATTGCTGACGACAACATAGTGTCCTCGGTCGAAAAGTTGATGATCACCCCCCACCGCTAGTTGCGACTTCATCGCACCACTCAATGCCTGCTCGAGGCGCGCCGCCTCAATAATACTTGCACCATCGAAAGCAGGCGAAAAGCTAGAAATTCCGGAAATTCTTCCATACAAGTATTCTCCATAGTGTAAGGACATGCGTGAACCAATTCGTAGTTTTTCGTCGCGTATCTTTGAACTTAGCTTCGCTACGCCGGATAACAGTGCTGACCAACATTTCAAGACATAGAGAATCTCTGCGCTTGTATCGGGATGAGTCCTCTCAGGAAGTGCTGCAATGAAACCGTCCCCGGCAGTCTGAACCTGGGTAGTTCCCAGCGAGGATGCCATCTCCTCAAGTCGGCGCGTAATGGAGTGTCTGAAGAATTGAGCAATTCTTTCCTGGTCCTCTCCGAAATCAAACATTTCCTCATTCGCATAGCGCAGAGCAGCCCCATACCCCGCCAGATCGGCAACACAAATGATTCCACGTTCCTTCCGATAGAAGAGTTCACCGGAAACAAGGATAGCTGAGTGCCGAATCTGCTCCAGGCGGACTGGATCCGTAACCAAGGCTTCTACGTTGCTCATTAGAGGTTTTCCCAGATACCAATGCTCGCATCTTTGATGATAGCTACTATTGATCAAACTTCGCTCTTCCACGGGGGCATCCAGGAGATAATAGACGTATCCCTTTCTCCCTTCGGGATCAGATAAGTTCCGAAGGCATTCCCCCGCCACAGAGGTAACCGAAAATCGTACAAAAACATATGCATTGACTGTGTTAGGTATTCTAGGGGAAGTTTTTATTTCAATGAAACTCGATCTCTTCGTAGGATTCGCATCCCTCAGGCCCATAGAGTACGCAAGTCTGTCCATGTCGTCCTGCAGTTGAGACGAATTGACGCGTTCATCAGTGAGGCGGCGAAGGCTACCTACCGTGGTGGGTGGAGAATATTTGAATTGTATGGGATAGGCGACATTTGGAGGGACCCAATAGCCCTCGTCGTGGGCCGGAGAGTGCGGATTGTCAAGGGCATAACTTCCCTGGGAAAGAATAATCCCAATCCGACCTTCATCGTCCTTAACTGAAATCTCTAGGGTTCCTATTACCCATACCGCAGATACCGTGGCGTTCAGACTTTCTTCGTCCGGCTCATCGGTGATGATCTTGTATGTCATATGGTTCCGAACCCCCTCTGATCCTCGCAAGTCCTCGAAGCGAAACATGCTTCCATTGCCAGTCAAGACGAGACCGGTCGTTTTGATCGTCCTCGCGTCAGCCCAAAATGTCACTGATCGTTAGTCCCTCGAAAGTGAAGCTAGCCCGGGCACCGACACCCCGCCGGTGGCGGGCGACCTCGACCGGGCCGGTGTCGCCGGGGTGGACGATGATGATCCGCGCGCACGGCACCAGTACCGGCGCCGTGCGGGCGGACGATCACCGTCTGCCCGCGCAGGGTGTGCGGCACCGAGAACTGGCCGTTCTCGAACGAGGCCTTCGAGGGGCACCGTCAACTGGAGGTCGTGTGGACAAATCTGATAACCACATAAGCCTCATGCGTCACACGCGACCTGGTGAATCGCGGAGGCGAACCGACGAAAATCGCCCTCGGATTGCTCAAGTTGACAGTGCCCGTCGCAGCTATGGGAGTCGTGTGGGAACCCGGCGCACTCGCTCACGCTCACCGGGATAGTCGACGCCGGGGTCACCGAACTCCACGACACCCACATCTCACGTTGGAGTAACCAGCCGGCCACCTCGAAGGCCCAGTTCTCCTATTGCTCCGGCGAACGGCAAAGTAGCGATCTCGACCGGTAGTTGGGAGTTCTCACGCTTCGCTCGCGTCGGACTGACTGCGGCTGTCGGGTGTGAGGTGGCGGTAGATGGTTTTGCGGGAGACGCCGAAGGTTTCACCGATCTGGGCGACGGTGTATTTGCGTTTGCCGTCGGCGTCGTTCTCCTCGTACATCTCGCGGGCCTTGATCGCTTGCAGTGGTGTCAGTTTCGGCTTGCGCCCGCCGACCCGGCCACGGGCTCGCGCGGATTCGAGACCCTCCAGGTTGGCTTCACTGATCAGGTCGGCGAGCATCTCGTCCATCGCCGCGATGACGTGGAACAGGAACCGCCCGGCGGGGGTGGTGGTGTCGATGCCCTGTTTGAGCACGATCAGCTCGATCCCGCGTTCGTCGAGCTCGGCCGCGAGCTCGGTCAGGTGTCGCACCGAGCGGAACGCGCGGGACAGACGGGTGATGACCAGCTCGTCGCCATGACGCAGATGGTCCAGGCATTTGTCCCACTGCGGACGCCGTGCCAGCTTTCCGGACGCCTTGTCCACCCAGATCCGTTCACAGCCCGCAGCTTTCAAGGCATCGACCTGCGAATCGTCGTTCTGCGCGCGGGTCGACACCCGGGCGTAGCCGTAGCGCGCCATGCTGCGCAGCGTCCCACAAAGGGCAGGCACGCCGCATTACGCCTCGTTGATTTCGCCCGCGAGTTGTGGCTCATTGCTGACCTGGGCTTTCGGTGAGTCGAACGGCACGGACGGAACTGGGACAGAAACGACCGTTTCCGACGCAAACCCCGTACAGATCGACAACCAGCGACTACGCCACGTCGGTTTCGGCGATTACCACGGAACTCGTGTTTCGCACTTACGCGGCGGCTGCCGCGCAGGCCAGGGAATAGTCGCGCAATAGATCGGGACCGACTTGACCTGGGCGAGTCGCGGTAATTCTGGCTGCGATCAGGGTTCTGCGGAGCTGCCGCGTCACGATCATGCACGCTGGCCGCGACCGAAGAGCGATATCCGCGGGCACAGTAGACGACTACCGGGCACGCGAGATCGCGCCCGTCCGTAGAGTCGGCGAGCACCGCGAGAGGGATCTCCCGCAGTACCAGTGCGCCGCCCGCCGTTTCGCCAGGACCACGCACGTCGACCAGCTTGAACTCGGGGCTCGAGCCCCTGGTCCACGTCAGCCGCTCATCCTGCTGAGAGTCGAGGCGCCGATTGGCGCGCAGATAAGAGCACAACAGACCCGCGCACACGCGCAGCTCGTACCCGGCGAGGTCGGCCTGAATTCGAAGGCGTACCGGCAAGCCGTAATTGGTGCGGAGGCAATGCAGTGGTGCTGGCGGCGACCGTGAATGCGGATCCGCGATGCGCCCGGGCCCTTACCGGTATTCGTCGGCGAGGGCCCGCAGGAACGCAGATGGTAGCGGCCGTCGAGGTCGCGGATGAGTACGTCGTGTGCATCGGCGCGGGTGAGGGCGATCTCGATCTGGCCATCGACCGCCCGATCCGCGCCGTCACCGCCTCCGGCAGATCCGGAAATACGGCCGCACCACCGGCGGCGGCGGCCGCGGGCCGCTCACGGGGTCCCAGGTCCTGGTCGATCGTCATGTCGGGCACGATAGCTGCACCCTCCGACAAGGCCGACACCGAAAAATGCGCTGAGGTGGGGTTTTCCGGGAGACGGTGCGGGAAGCGGAATTCTCGTCACCAACCGCGCACAAACCGGAAGTAAGCCGCCGCAAGGCCTCTATTGCCCTCAGAAGAGCATTCCGTCGGGCGCGTCCCGCGATCACCGACGCCGCGCTACCGCACACAGACCCGGGAGATTCGCCTGTGGATGCCACGAATTCCGAAGCGCTACGCGGTCGTATGGCACTATGGCGCTCGTGACCAGACAGTTCCACATCGAGGACAGAGCACGTGGCCGGATTGTCGCCACTGGTGAGATTGATGCAAGCGACCTTGTCATCTGGGATGAGACAGAGACCAGTGTGAGAGAGGAACTCTCCGACCTAGCAGAGCAGATCCAGCGGGACATCGCCGCCGGGTATACCTTGATGGCTCACGGTCTTGATCTGGCGAGTGCCGAGTGGTTTCGATCTTGTTTCATCATGACCCGTCGGGGTGTGTGCATGGCCGATGCCCGGCTGTCGCGTCAGGTGAGCGCCGGATTCCACGGTCCGGGAAGGCGTTTCGATTCGGTGGAGCAGGTCCTGGGCGGATCGTTAGCCGGGTCGGGGCAGCGCCTGGATGCAGG
>RRBB01000267.1:0-13489 GCA_006543605.1 Rhodococcus sp. WS4 | reverse complement strand
GACATAACCAATGCGCGGGCGGGGCCACACCCGGCGGGCTCGGCGAACCGCCGCCCATGGACGGAGTCAGACCGACCACCGTCTCGACAGCCCGAATCCCGCCGTCGGGCTTGCCACGATGAGATCAGATGTGAGCGCCATCTCGAACGCCGTGGGCGTTGGGAAGAGAGAGTAGTCTCTACCAGCCGGCAGGGCAAGAGCATGGTGTGACTGCCCCATCCATCAGCCGGACCGCCCGGGGTCCGGGGCGGTCCGGCCGCACACGGCAATGGGCCCCGGCGCGTGCGCCACACGAATTCGGTGTGTGAAATACTGCACGCTTTGATGTGTGAGATAGCGTTCGCTCGCTGTCATGGTGGGATGATGGCAACGAAAATTTCCCCGCGCGATCGCCTCCTGGCGGCCGCGGATGATCTCTTTTTCAAGGAGGGCATCCGCGCTGTGGGGATCAACCGCGTCCTGGAAGAGGCGCGGACGCCGATCATGACGCTGTACCGCCACTTCGGGTCGAAGGATGGGCTGGCCGCGGCATACCTCGAGCGTCACGGCGAGCGTTGTGCCGAGGAGGTCGCCGGCGAGGTCATGCGACGTGCGTCCTCGCCGCGGGAGAAGATGCTGGCGACCTTCGACGTCGTGGGTGAACGGCTGGAAAAGCGAGACTTCCGGGGCTGTCCATTCATCAACGCGACGGTCGAGATGGCGTCACCGGATCATGAGGTCGCGAAGATCGCGCGCCGCTACAAGGAGGCCGGGCGGCAATGGTTCGCCGAGTTCGCGGCCGAGGCGGGGGTGCCTGATCCGGCGGGACTCGCTATCCAGTTGACGGTGCTGCTGGACGGCGCGGCCGCGGCCGCGGCCCTGTTTCACGATTCCTCGGGTGCCATGTACGCCCGCTCGGCTGCCGAGGCCCTGGTCGACGCCGCGCTGGCCGCCGGCTCGACCGGCTCGACCGGCGACGGCGTACGCGATCGTCGGTAGCAGACTGATCCGGAGCAGGAGGTAGTCGCCGGGCGCTTCTGGCTGTTGCGCACCGGCGCGTCAGTAGCGGGGCACGTCGCCCTCGCGGCGTACGGGCCCCGGTCGGGCAGGGGATGTGGCCTGCGGCGGACGGCGCGGGGGGTCGGCGTCGATCACGGACAGCATCGCGGCGACCTCTCCTCGTGCCCGCGCCTTGCTGGGGAACGAAGTGAGGCCGCCGCGATGACAGGCCCTGATCTCAGACTGGTGCCGGGACCATCTTCTGTGCCAGGTGTTCGAGGAACCAGTCGCGTGCCGCGCCCGAGGAGAGCTCGAAGGGGTGACCGGTGTATGCGTCGAAGTGGCCGCCGGGGATCGAGACGAGACGCTTGGGCTCGGCCGCGGTCTCGTAGGCCTCTTTGGCCCACTCGGCCGGCGTCACGATGTTGTCGTCCTCGGCGATCACCATGAGCAGCGGGGTCGGGGCGACGAACTTGAGGAACTCACCGGCCTCGTAGCCCAGCTCCGTCGAGCGCAGCGTCACCTCGTTGCGCCACGCGGTCCCCTCGTAGGCGGAGAAGAACGCGTAGGCATCGGGCGTCGGCATGACGGCCGGCTGCGTCGGGTCCGCGGTGACGACCGGGATCATCGCGGGCGCCTCTCCTCGGGCTCGCGCGAGGCGATCGGCGGCCTGCCCGTCCCAGGCGGCCTGCCAGAACTCCTTCGGAACGTTCGCCTCGAAGGTGCGCCGCCCTGCGACCGCCGGCACCTGACCGCACACGGCCTTCACGCGGCGGTCGATCGCCGCGACGACGAAGGCGTTGCCGCCCGCGTAGCTCGAGCCCCACACCCCGATCCGTGAGGCGTCGACATCGGGCCGGGCCTGCGCGTAGGTGATCGCGTGCTGGTAGTCGCGGACCTGGTCCCACGGGTCGATCTCCTGCCGCGGCTTGCCCGGGGCGGTGTCCGAGGCACCGAACCCGCGGTTGTCGTAGACCACGCAGGCAAGACCCGCGGCGCTGAACGCCTCGGCGTAGGGCTCGAGACCCATCTCCTTGGTGCACGAGAACCCGTGCGTCATGATCACGCACGGCAGCTCACCGGACACGCCTTCGGGCTTGTAGAACCAGCCGCGCAGCGTCACACCCTCAGCGTCGAACTCGATATCTTCACGCATCGGCGTCTCGCTTTCAGTAAACGTCATGTGAATGCTTCTCAGGATGGTTTGGGGTGCGCGCCGCGCCGCGGCACGCACCCCAAGGATCGGTCAGGTTGGTACTGAGAAGGTGCCTGTTCAGGCAGTCGCCACGATCAGTTCGTCGGCGCTGTACGACGAGCTCCGGTTCTGTTCGAACCAGCGCCGCTCGGCCGGTGACTCCGGGGGCGGCGGCGTCATGCCGTCGATCTTCCAGGTTTCGAACGGCGCTGTCTCGACGTGGAACTCCACCTCGTATCCACGGTCCGCGATGTACGGCTTGAGCACCTCGCTGACGGAGTTGAAGTAGTTCTCCAGGATCTGCTCGACGGAAACCCCCATGAGCGCCGCGGCCCCCTCGTTGGTGCGGGCGATGTGGACAACCTCGATCTGGATGAATTTGTCATGGGACTGACCGCCGACGAAGAACGAGTCCGCTTCGATCTCGTGGAAGACCACCGTGGTGTAGAACCGCGGGAGCTCGAAGCCGAGGTTCCCCTTCGACGTGGGCCCGGAATAGATATCGCTGATCTTCTTCGCCAGATCAGCCTTCTCTTCCTTCGTGTAGGCATTCTTCGGGGTGAACAGCTGCCACAGCGGCATTGGTGCTCCTTGTGATCTGGTGGGCCAAAAATGTAAACGGTTCGTCAGCGGCGCCGACCTCGAACTCTTCGCCGTGGTGAACGTTTAGCGGGATCGCGCGGGGTGCGCCGGTGTGCTTATTCGGTGATCGGGTCGACGGTCAGGCTCCCTCGCGGGGTTGGACCGGGAGTCGTCATCAGCACATTCTCGACGGTAGAGTGAGCAATCTCTCTTGTCAAGGATTTTGAGTGAAAATTATCACTTTTAGCTGCGTAAACAACGCGACGAGCCCAGGTCGAAGGCGCTATTAGACCGGCGCCCGTGCGACGCCGAACCTCCGGTCCGTTCGAAAACGCGCGGCCTGCACGGTTGTGACCAGCCCGGCTTATCGAGCCACCGGATTGCCTTATCCGACGCTCGTCGGCGCGACATCGAATCCGAGGCCCGCGGATTGACCGCGCTCCACTCCCCGAACACCGGCACCGTCGACTACGCCGCGGTCTCTCGTGCCATCGAGACCGAGCTGCGCGGCCAGGGTGCGGAGTTCATTTTGGGATCGGAGGTGTCAGGGGCCGACAGAGTGGGGTCGGAAACCATCGTCCGGCACACCCAGGGCGTCATCGGGGCCGACCGGGCCGTCTTCTGTGCGGGACTGTGGTCGGACCAGCCGGCCACTGCCTTCGGCGCGCCCGCGAACCCCCGTATCCTGCGCGTTCCGCGTGCCTACCTGCATCTTGCGGCGATCAGGCGCCGGTGGTGCGGGGTATGGTCTACCCGGTTCCGGATCCGGACCTGCCCTTCCTCGGAGTGCACGTCACCAAGCACATCGACGGGCACGTCTCGCTGGGGTCGACCGCGATGCTCGTCGGCGCACGCGATGGTTACGACCCGTTCAAACCCCGGTTCCGCGATGTTGTGGACATCCTCTCCTGGCCCGGTACCTGGCATGTTGCGCGAAAGTTCTGGAAGACCGGGATCACCGAGGTCAAGATGGCTTCGAGCCGTGGGACCTTCGTCGGCGCGTGCGCTCGCTATGTACCCGCGGTCGCAGACATGCGGCTCGGCGAGAAGTCGGGCAGCGGGGTCCGGGCGCAAGCTGTCGCTCGTGACGGGGAGCTCGTTGACGACTTCGTCATCTCGGAGGTCGACGGTGCCTCACACGTGCGCAATGCGCCGTCGCCCGCCGTGACATCGGCATTCTCGCTCGCGCGCGAGTTGGTGACACGGTTCGAGAAGAGCACCGTGCACTGACGGTAGGCGGATGTAAAATCTCCCCTGATCACGCCACGTATGTGGGGTGATCAGAGGGAGACTTTTGGGGCCTCTGAGAGGGACGCTTCTCAGCTGCTCGAGCCCTGGTGGTCCGGAGGAACCAACCGCGCCAGAGCTTCCCGGAATGCATCGGTGAGCGGCGTGGGTCGACGCGAGGCACGGTCGACGTACACGTGAACGAAATGGCCGGTGGCGGCGACCTCCGTCAGGCCCAACGCTCGCAATTCCAGTTCGTACCGCACGCTGGATCTCCCGATGTGCCCCACCTGGACAGCGGCGCTGACGACTTCCGCAAAGCTCAGCGGTGCATGGAACCCACAGTTCGAGGAGTCGCACAAGCCGATCGTCGATCCATTCATCGGGTCCAGGCCACCGTGTTGAATGAGCCAGGCGGTCACAGCCGTGTCGAAGAACGAGTAGTACTCCACATTGTTGACGTGGCCGTACATGTCGTTGTCCATCCACCGGGTGGTGATGGTGTGGGTGAAGGGGTATCGCCCGGTGTCACCCCCAGATCGGTCACGGCTTCAGCCGCAGGGCGACGGTCTTGGTCTTCCGGAAGTGCAGTCCCTCGTACCCCTGCTCCTAGTGTCCCGATCCGGAGGCCTTGAATCCACCGAACGGCATCTGAACGTCCCAATTGGAGGTCGGTAGATTGACCGCCACCTGTCCGACATCCACGACCCGTGCGAACGTGTCCGCGGCAGCCAGATCAGAGGTGTAGATCGCTGCAGCCAGACCATATTGGGACCCGTTGACGACCAAGATCGCCTCGTCGAGGGTGTCGAACACGATGAGCGACACCACGGGACCGAAGATTTCATCTCGCCAGATCTCCATGTCGGGGGTCACGTCGGTGACGACCGTCGGCGACACGAAACAACCGTGCTCGGTGAACTCGGTCGACAGATCGCGGGCGGGGGTGGCGACCGCAGCACCCTGGGCCACGGCCCGGTCCACGAACCCGCGAATGGTGCTCTGCTGTGCGGGGGACACGACCGGACCCATGGTGGTGGTGGCGTCGAGGCCGGAGCAGAGGACGTGTTCTCCGGCGGCAGCGATCAGCCTGTCGCGGACATCCGCGAAGACGCTGCGGTGGACTAGCACTCGGCTGGTGGCGGTGCACCGTTGACCGGCCTCGGCGAAGGCGGCCGCGGCAATGGTGGCCACGGTTGCATCGGGGTCGGCATCATGCAGCACGACCGCGGCGTTCTTGCGACCGAGCTCGGCGAGCAGGCGACGTTGCGTCCCGTCAATGACTTCTCGAGCACGTCGCCGATCTCGTTCGATCCCGTGAAGCTGACGGCGGCCAGCGCTGGGTGAGATACGAGAACGTCGGCGATCTCCGACCCCGAGCCGGTGACCGTATTCAGGACACCGGCGGGGAGGCCGGCCTCGTCGAGCACCCTGGCCAAGTCGATGGCGATGGCCGGTGTGCACGAGGCCGGTTCGAGCAGACGCTGTTCCCTGCGATCAATGCCGGTGCGATCTTGTGGGCCGGAGTCAGCAGGGGATCGTTCCACGGGGTGATGGCCAGGACGACGCCCACAGGCCCGTGAACGGTCCACGCGATCACGCCCGGCGTTTCATGAGAGAGCATCTCGCCCTGTTCGGCGCGGCCCAAACCTCCGTAGTACTCGAAGATGTCAGCGGCTTTGTCGACCTCGCCCTGGGCCTCGCGCAAGGTCTTGCCCATCTCGCGAGTCAGCGTCCGACTCGAGTCGGAACGGCGTTCACGCAGCCGCACCCACCGCGTCGCCCGATTCCTGTCCGTCGTAGAGCAGCTTGGTATTGACCCCCATGGGGCAGACGCAGCTGACCCCGATGCCGCGGTCACCGTAGGTGACGCTGAGCCACTCGGCGAATCCGACGGCGGCGTGCTTGGTTGTGGAGTAGGTGGCAGAACCTACTTGGGTGAGCAGGCCCGCCGCCGAAGCGGTGCCGACGAAGGAGCCCTCACCTCGTTCGAGCCACTGCGGTACGAGCATCTGCGCGGCTCTGATGTGCGCTCAGAGGTTGACGTCGATCGACAGCTCCCAGGCGTCCTCCGAAGCCTGCAAGCCAGGCGAACCCATGATGCCTGCGTTCGCGAAGTAGATGTCGACCGGACCGAAAATTTCTTCGGCGAGCGAGATCAGGGAGCCGATGACCTCACACTTCGACGCATCACCGCCGTAAGGGACGGCTCCGCCGGGGGTGGATTGAGCGATCAGTTCGGCGACGCGCGAGGCAGAGCCGGGATCGAGATCCGAGATGACGACTCTGGCGCCCTCGATGGGGTGTACGTCTGACGGTGCGAGCGTCAAACCGACTCGTTGCGCTCGAACGTAATTCGTGAGCGCGCTGCATGCCTACTGTGCATAGAGCTCAACGATCTGCATGGCATACTTCGCGAACACGTTCTTGCGCCTGACCTTCAACGTGGGCGTGAGCTCGTCGCTCCCGGGCAGCCACTGCTCGTCGAGAACCTTGAACTTCTTGATCTGCTCGACACGTGAGAGGTTGGCTGTTGGCGAGCTCCACACCGGCCGCGATCTCGGCGATCGTGGCGGGAGCGCTCGCCGACTTCCCGGCGGCGGCGTCGGGATCGAGGGCGATCAACGCCACGTTGTACGGCTTGCCGTCGCCGATGCACGCTGCCTGGCCGATCGGGGAACTGGAGGACCTCAGCCAGGACGCGATGTTCGCGAGGGACATGTTCTTGTGGGCCGCGTTGATGATGATGTCCTTCTTGCGGTCCACCAGCCGCACGTAGCCGTCGGGGTCGATTATGCCGATGTCACCGGCGTGCATCCAGCCCTCGGGATCGATTGCCTCGGCGGTCTTCTCGGGCTTGTTGCGGTAACCCGTGCATCACGGTGGCACCACGGACGAGGAGCTCGCCGTCCTCGGCGACCTCGACCCCGGGCATCGGCCGTCCGACCGTGCCCTGTCGTATCGCGTTCAGCGGGTTGACCGTCGCGACGCATGACGTCTCGCTCATGGCCCACAATTCACAGATCGGGATGTTCACGGCCGCGAAGAACTCGAACACATCGTGTGGTGTGGCCGCAGCTCCCGTCAGGAACCACTCGGAGTTCTCCACCCCCAGACTCCGGCGGAACCTGTCGCCGATGAGCGCGGCCGCGACCTTCGCCTGGAGCCCGAGGAACGGGCTTGTGCGCGTGTTGTCGCGCGCGGCGTGGGCCTTCTTGATCCCGGTGTCGATGGCCCACCGCAGGATCGTGCGGCGCGCCACGTTGGGATCCGCCTCGAGTTCTGCCTCCAGGCTCACCTTCGCCTTCTCCCAGTTACGCGGCACCGGGAGGAACACTTTCAGACTGGCGCGGAGTTGCTCACGTCATCCGAGGTGTCGCGCCGTCGCCAGAGGCAGGCGTGACACCTCGGATGACGTGGAGCCATCACTTCGGGTGCACAGGCGCTGAAGCAGAGGTCTGGTCGGCGATCCAGTCGTTGTAGAAGTCGGGCATTGTGGAGGCGCGCCCGTGGAAGTCGGGTTTGCGTTTCTCGAGGAAGGCGGTGACGCCTTCCTTGCCGTCGCCGATGCTGGTCCAGAACATGGCGAGTGAGTCGATTCGGTGGGCCTGGTCGGGGTGGGTCAGGGTGGCGTTGCGTCGTACCATTTGCCGGCTCAGGGCCACGGCGACGGGGGAGCGGTCCCGGGTCCAGGCGTCGGCGACCGCGACGGCCCGGGTGAGCAGGTCCTCGCCGGGGTGGATTTCGTCGACGAGTCCGACGGCCAGCGCGGCTTCGGCGTCGAGGATGTCGGCGCGCAGGACCAGGTCGAGCGCCGCGGAGGGGCCGACGAGTCGGGGTAGGTACCAGGTCGAGCAGGCCTCGGGCACGATGCCGATCCGGCCGAAGACGAGCCCGATGCGGGCGGAGTTGGACATCAGGCGGCGGTCCATCGCCAGTGTCATCGTGGCGCCGATGCCCACGGCCGCACCGTTGAGGGCGGCGATCACGGGTTTGCGGCAGTCGTGGATGGCGAGTGTGCAGCGGCCGCCGGTGTCGCGGACCGCGGCGATGGCCGGGTCGTCGAGGTCGGCCATGTCGCCGAGTCCTGGCGTGCGTTGCTCGTCGAGGCCGAACACGTTGCCCTCGCCGCTGAGGTCCATGCCGGCGCAGAACGCGCGACCGGCGCCGGTGACGATGACGGCGCGGACGGAGTCGTCGTCGTTGACGGCGCGGAAGGAGTGCTCGAGTTCCTCGGCCATCGTGACCGTGAAGGCGTTGAGGTGTTCCGGCCGGTTCAGGGTGATCGTCAGGATGCCGTCGTTGACGTCGTGTCGGATTGTCTGGAAGTCCATGGTCAGACCGCCTGGGATGCAGTCGAGCCGACTGCCGGGAAGGTGTGGCCGAGGCCGGCGATGATGCGATCGGCCTCGTCGATGATGCCGTCGACGATGTCCTGGCAGCTCTGCACGGAGTCGATGAGACCCTGGGCTTGGCCGGCCCACCACATGCCGTCGTGCATGTCGCCGTGGGTGAGGACGCGGTCGCGTCCGCGTGCTCCTGAGGCGAGGTCGGCCACGTCGGCGAAGGTGGCGCCGGGTTGTGCGGAGCGGCGGGCGATTTCCTCCGAGATCGTGTTGCGGGCCACCCGGGCGGTGTTGTTGAACTCGCGGAATACCAGTTGGGTCGCGCGTTCGTCGTTGGCGACGATTTGGTCTTTCACGTTTTGGTGGACGGGGGCTTCGGTGGAGGCCACGAAGCGGGTGCCCATGTTGACTGCGGAGGCGCCCAGGGCGAGGGCGGCGACCAGGCCGCTGCCGGTGGCGAAGCCGCCGCTGGCGATCAGGGGGATCTGAACCTGGCGGGCGGCCGCGGGGATGAGGACGAGTCCGGGGATGTCGTCGTTGCCTGGGTGGCCGGCGCACTCGAAGCCGTCGATGCTGATTGCGTCGACGCCGATCGCTTCCGCTTTGAGGGCGTGCCGCACGGCCACCGCTTTGTGGATGACTTTGATGCCCGCCTTCTTGAACGCGGCGACATGCTCGGCGGGGTTGGCGCCGGCCGTCTCGACGATGGTGATGCCGCTGTCGATGATCGCTTCGCGGTACTTGTCGTAGGGCACGGGGGTGAGCGTCGGGAGGATCGTGAGGTTGACGCCGAACGGGCGGTCGGTCATGGTTCGGCAGCGCGCGATCTCCTTGGCCAGGGCTTCCGGAGTCGGTTGGGTGAGCGCCGTGAGGAACCCGAGGGCTCCGGCGTTGGCCACCGGCGCGATCAGGTCGGCGGTGCCGACGGCGGTCATTCCACCGCACACGATGGGGTGCTCGATCCCGAATTCCTCGGTGAACCGTGTCGAAAGCATCCGCGTCCTTTCATTCGTGACGAGCCCGGCCGGGCTCGTGCGTTTTCGCGTCAAAGAACTGATCAGCCCACCCGGCGGAGCCACCCGAGCATTCGATGCACCGAGAGGTGCGGTGCGAGAAGGGTGTGCGAGACACGTTGGAACCGACCGGCGTCATGGGGAAGTCGCCATTTTCGCTCTCCATGCCTCCGCCGCTCTCATACGATAGAGAGCGAGTACTATCACGTCAAGGATGCGTCTTACTGAGCGCGATGCCGGCCGATGTCGCATAATTGACGTGAAAGCGAACGCTCTCTATCGTTGAATCGCCGACCGAATTGCGGGGTGCCCCCGGTGCAACCTGCGTGACGAGCACTGGGTCGGCCCGCGAATCCAGCCTCGTCTGAAGGAGAGCACCACATGAATACGCTTGCAGGAGACCTGGCGCGCGCGCTGGGCAATGTCGAAGCGATGCAGGACCTGTACGCCGACGACATCAGCTGGACACTGCCTGTCACCCTGGGTCGGATCGGCGGTACCCACGAGGGCAAGGACGCCGTCCTCGAGTTCAACAAGATCGCCTTGGGGCCGTACAGCAAGTCCGCGGGCTTCAAGGTCGACATTCATCACGAGTTCGGTGACGGCGAGTTCAGCGTGGCCCGCTACACCTGCCGCTCGACCGTCTCGGCGACCGATGAGGAATACGTGAACGAGTACGTGCTCTTCGTGCGTGGGCGTGACGGCAAGATCACCGAGGTCGTCGAGCATCTCGATACGCTCAAGGTCATGCACTACGAGGGACTGCGAACCTTCCTTCCGCGTATCTCGGGGGTCGTCGTCTCATGAGTGTGTTGAACCGGACATGGCGCGTCGCGGGCATGCCCAGCGAACATTTGGAGACCTCCCACTTCTCGTTCGAGACCGCGGACCGGCCCGAGGCAGGCGACGGGCAGGTGTTGTGTCGGGTGCTGTGGATCTCCATGGACGCGGCGCAACGCGCGTGGTTCCAGGCGGCAACCTACCGGGCTGCGATCCAGGTCGGCGACGCCATGCCCGGGTTTTCGCTCGCCCAGGTTGTGGAGAGTCGCTGCGATGATTTCGCGGTCGGCGATATCGTCGCCGGTGATCTTGCATGGCAGGACTATGTCGTCACCGAGCCGAGCGGCCTGCGTCGGATCGTTCCGAACCGGCCGCTGTCCAACTACCTCAGCGTCTTGGGAATCACCGGCCTGACCGCCTACTTCGGCCTGCTCGACATCGGCGAGGCCAAGCCGGGGGAGACCGTCGTGGTCTCCGGGGCGGCCGGCGCAACGGGCACCCTCGTCGGGCAGATCGCGAAGCTGCAGGGGTGTCGTGTGGTCGGCATCTGCGGGAGCCCTGAAAAGCAGGAGTGGCTCACGTCGGAACTCGGATTCGACGCGGCGGTGAGCTATCGTGACGAATCGTTCCGGAAATCACTGCGCGAAGCATGTCCCGACGGCATCGACGTCTTCTTCGACAACGTCGGCGGCACGACGCTCGACACCGTTCTCGGGTCCATGGCATACCGCGGACGCGTCGTCTGCTGCGGCGTCGTCTCGCAGTACGACACCACCACTCCCGTGCGCGGTGCGCGCGGCGTCCCCGGCGTGCTGATCATCAAGAGCATCACGATGCGCGGATTCCTGGTAATGACAGACTTCGCCGATCGGTGGGACGAGGGGCTGAAGGTGCTGGAGGGGTGGCTCGACGACGGTTCACTGAAGGTCCGCGAGGACACCCTCGAGGGACTCGAGAAGGCGCCGGAAGGCCTCATCGGGCTTCTCAACGGGAACAATGTCGGCAAGCGCATGATTCACGTGGCCGACCCGTCCTGATTTCGAGCAGGCGGCATCAGCGACACAATCGAGCGGTGGTTGAGCACCGCGAGCTTCGCGACGCCGAAACACCGCGGCGGACTGGCGTCGGGACCGAGCCAGTCCGCCGCGGTGTATTGACCAGCCGGTCGTCGGCACCGAACGTTTGCGCCGGCTCGAAACCGCTTAGGGCCCTCGCCTTCACGCCTTGCAGTGGCGCGACCAAACAAATTGAATGGCCTCCCGCGGCCCGAGTAGATGGTTTCCATCCATGAATTCACACGAGCATCGCAGATGGCGTCAGAGGCGACATGCCGCATGGGTCGAGGTCGACCGTAAGCGCAAGCATCGCGACACCGACGCGGAGTTCCTCATCGAGTTCGCCAGTAGGTGGGCTCCATACGGGGGCCCTAGCAACGAAGAGATCCTCGTTCACTTCGGCCTGACAAGGCCCCGCTTCATCGAGCGTTTGTGGCAAATCATTCCTGAATCCCACTGCGCTCACGAGGAGACACTTAGGTTTGCGAACGTATACCCGCGTCGGCGTCACCTGCGAACAAACACTCGTCCACGCTGAGTGGTATGCGGTCCACTCTGGAGCCGTGCTCGTCGCACACGAACGCGACGGAGCCGTGAATCATCTTCGGGTCGACCTCCCGCCCGGCTACCCGTTCAACGATCCTGAAGTCGCCCAGTTCGGCGTGCACAACGCGGTCATGCCGTAGACGCCGATGGTGACCAGATCGCGCTCGACGGCTTCCGCTTCGTTTGCGCCTGAACCACGAGAGCGTCGCCGCTAGACATCCCAGGGCTGTAAGTCGTCAAGCGGCCCGGGTGGTGTGGCGGTGGTCCCAGGCGATGTGTTCGTCGTAGTGGGTGTGGTGGCGGAGGCAGCCGTGGAGGATGCCGACGAGGCGGTTGCCGAGGGCGCGGAGGGCCTGGTGGTGCAGATCGCCGGCGTCGCGTCGCTGGTCGTAGAACTCGCGGGCGCCGGGGCTGGACGATAGTGCGCAGAATGCCCATTGATCGATGGCGTCGTAGAGGCGCCGGTTGCGGACGTGGCGGGCGAGCACGGCACGTTTCTTGCCGGACGCGATCGTCAATGGGGAGGTTCCGGCGTAGTTTCTGCGAGACTTGGTGGTGGTGTAGCGGTCGGGGTCGTCCCCGAATTCACCGAGCACCCGGGCGCCGAGGATGACACCAAGTCCTGGCAGGGAGCGGTAGATGTCGGCGTCCGGGTGTGTCTCAAAATGTGTTGCCAGTTCGGCCTCGAGTTCGGTGATCTGCCGGTTCAACTCGGCGATGAGGCCGACCGCGGCACGGGTAGTGGCGGCGAACGCGGCGGCGACCGGTGCCGGTGCGGTGAGGTGCTCGGCCCGCAACCCGGCCTGGATTTCGTGGGCGCGGGTGTCGAGGTTGCGTTGCCGACCAGCCTTTTTGAGTGTGGATCGGATCGCCGGCAGGGTTAGGTGCGCCGCCTCGGCGGGTGTCGGGGCGCGGCCGAGTACGGCGAGGGTGTCGCGGTCGTGCAGGTCGTCGAATACCTCCAGCGCGGCTGGGTAGTATTCGCGCAGCGCTGAGCGCAGCGCGTTGGTGTGCCGGGTACGAGCCCAGATCAGGCTCTGGTGTCCGCGGGCGAGGACCTTGATCGCTTCCGCGTCCGGGCTGTCGCCGGCGAGCGGTCGATGATTGTGCCGGTCCGTGCGCACCAGATCCGCGAGCAGCTTGGCGTCACCGGCGTCGGATTTCGCGCCCGAGACGTGGTGCCGGTCGCGGTAGCGGGCGGCCGCGAAGGGGTTGACCGCGTACACCTGGTACCCGGCCGCGGTCAGCGCCTGTACCCACAGGCCGCGGTCGGTTTCGATGCCGACAACTACTTGACCTGGCTCAGCGGCGTGGCCGGCTATCAGTTCGTGTAGTGCGCGGATGCCGGCCAGCGCTTCCGGCAGTCGACGCGACGACAGCCGGCGACCGGCGTCATCCATTACGTGCACGTCGTGATGGTCTTCGGCCCAGTCGTCTCCGACGAAGATCATCGATCGCCCCCTCTGTTCTATGGTGGATGAAACCTGTTCGAGCCCAGAGGCACCCGGCGGCGACCTAATGGATCAGTGCTCGAAGCGGCACGACACCCCATCAGCGCTATACCTTGATGGCTCACGGTCTTGATCTGGCGAGTGCCGAGTGGTTTCGATCTTGTTTCATCATGACCCGTCGGGGTGTGGGCATGGCCGATGCCCGGCTGTCGCGTCAGGTGAGCGCCGGATTCCACGGTTCGGGAAGGTGTTTCGATTCGGTGGAGCAGGTCCTGGGCGGATCGTTAGCCGGGTCGGGGCAGCGCCTGGATGCAGG
>RRBB01000266.1:0-13529 GCA_006543605.1 Rhodococcus sp. WS4 | reverse complement strand
CTTCGACTCGCACTGGATCCTGACTGGAATGAATTCGGACGCTGGGTGACCGCCACACAGACGTCGTTGTTCACCACCGAAGATCACCGTGAGGGTGTCCGCTCATTCCTCGAGAAGCGCGAGCCGCGGTATGTCAGTCGATGATCGCGTCGGCCGCGAACAAGGTGTTTCGCAGCCGTGGGGCGGTGAGCAACCACCATTGATCCCGGAGAACAAGGAGCGCAAGCCGATGAGTTCCACACGAGACAGCGCCGCTGATTCACGGGCATCCGCAACGAACTCCGTGATCGTCACGCGAAGCGGCGCGATACTCACACTGACGATCAACCGGCCCCATCGCAAGAATGCACTCGACGAGGCCGCTTTCACTCGACTTCGAGACGAGATACGAATTGCAGGAGCCGACGAGACCATTCGTGTGGTCGTGCTGACGGGGGCAGGAGGAGACTTCTGCTCCGGCGCCGACCTTGCAGGCGAGAAGGAGCCGCGACACCCTCTGAACCGGATGCGCTGGATGGGTGACATCGCCGAGGAGTTGCATCACCTGCCGCAACCGACCGTGGCCAGGGTCGAAGGCGTCGCGGTAGGAGCCGGTTGCAATCTCGCGCTCGGATGCGATCTGGTTGTCGCCTCCACCACGGCACGCTTCTCCGAGATCTTCCCCAGACGCGGAATGTCCGTCGATTTCGGCGGATCGTGGCTCCTGCCTCGCGTCGTAGGGCTTCAGCAGGCGAAGCGGATGGCCTTCTTCGGCGAAATCATCGATGCGGACGAGGCGCTGCGGATCGGAATTGCGACCTGGGTGAAGGCACCGGACGAGCTCGACCACTTCGTCCTGGACGTGGCTACTCGGCTGGCCAGCGGTCCTCCCATCGCGCTTGCACAGTCCAAGGTGATGATCAACCAAGCGAGCAGCTCGACATTTCGTGAGGCCCTGGAAGGTGAGTCCCGTGCCCAGCTGATCAACTTCGCGACCGACGAGCCCATGGCATCGCGTGCGTTTCTCGACAAGACCGAACCCACATTCGAAGGGACCTGGCAGTTATGAGCGAAACCGACCACCGCCGTTTCCGGCGCGACTACCGAGAGTCAGCGCACGTCGGCGCACCTTCACCCTCACCGACGAGGCGTGGGCACTGACCACCGCACCGGAGGCGCAGACCTGGTCTCGGCGCCGCATCCTGGTCCATCCAGGCCACGTTCCAGGTGGGCTGGATGGCAGCGCCACCCTCGGCGCCCTCGCCGGGGGGTTGGTCGGCGGATCTAGCTCTAGAAGGCTGCGGAGCCGGGGCAGCAATCTTGGTGATTGGTGACGAATCGCTTCCTCGACTCGGACGCCTGGCTGGTGGGCGTTGTCGGCTGGTCTCGCCACTATTGGGGGGCGGACGTTTCTCTGTGGGTTCAGCCGATCGCAGGTGCGTTAGCCCCGGTCACCGAGATGGCGTGACGGGAACTGGCGCGGGGCTGGTCTTGCGGGCACGCTTGCCGTGAAGCGCAAGAGACGGCCCCGGCACGCGTGTGACAGATGGATCCGACTTCATCGAGTTCGAGATTCGAAGTTCCCGATGATCCATCCGCTTGCGTAGACGCTTCTACCTCGATGGCCACCTGGCGACACGCCCGCGCTCCAAGGTGCAGCGCCGTGTCGGGCCACTCTTCGCCCGTGCCGAACACCGACGCTGGGGCCGATCACGGGGTTGGGGCGAACAACACTCGCGGTTCCAGGTCCAGCCAGCTGACCGGCGCTTGTTCGGGTGGGGACAGATTGAGTACGAGGTCGCCCATGCGGCGGATGGTGTGCTGGATGTACGGGGTGATGGTGGCCAGATCGTCGGTATCGACGGGATAGCCCTCGGCGGCGAGGCCGTTGGCGACGTCGGTGATGTCCAATGCGGTCGAGTAGATCGCGCAGTTGGCCAGCAACTCGTTGAACTTGACCACCCGTTCCTGGTGGTCGGGGTCGTTGTGGCCGATCAGCCTGCCACCGATCATCAGCCATTCCGAGTAGCCGTGGAACGCCTCGGCCTTGTTCGTGACCGCCGTGATCTGCTCCCGCAGAACGGGTTCGGAGAGGTACCGCAGCAGCGTCACCGTCCGGATGACACGGCCCAGTTCGCGGAACGCCCGGTACAGGCGGTTCTTGTGCGAGTGGTTGCCGAGGCGACGCAGCAGCGTCACCGAGGACACTCGGCCTTCGCGGATCGAGATCGCGGTGCGCAGCAGGTCGGTCCAGTGCCGCTCGATCAGGCCCCAATCGATGGCGTTTGTCGCCGAACAGGGAGTCGATGTGGGAGTACCGGGTGGCCGGGTCGGGGCGGTAGAAGTTCAGGTCGTGCCAGTTGCGGATGCGCGGCAGCAGCTCGAACCCGAGCAGCGCGGCGAGCCCGAACACCGGCAGCGACTGGCCCTGGGTGTCGGCGTGGATGGTGTCCGGCTGGACGTCGGACTCGTTGCGCAGCAACCCATCGACGATGTAGACGGCTTCCCACGCCCCGCACGGCACGAAATGACTGAACAGCGCGATGTAGGAGTCGGACACGAACCGCATCGCCAGCCCGCGATAGCCGCCGTAGCGGATGTGGGACTCGGCGAGCAGGTTGTTCTCCCAGGTGTCGATCTGCGAGCCGTCGACGGCGACGATCTGCCCGTCGCCCCACATCCCGGCCACGTCCAGGGTGGTGAACGCGTTGATCACGTCGGCCGAGCACCGGTGTACCTTGTCGGCGGTGGAGTGCTTGTTGCCCGCGGTGTAGAGCTCGTGGGCGGAGACCTGGCCGCGCATGTGCCGGGCCACCTCGGTCGCGCCGAGGTTCGCGCCGTAGGCGTAGGCGGTGAGCACGTACCGGCCCAGAACGTCGCCGCGGATCTTCGGGTCCGACCCGGACGCCGGCCCCAGGTGCCGCTGCCACCCGGTCAAATAGGCGGCGCGGGTGAGGATGTCGAGCAGGCTGCGCTCGGGCAGCCGCTGGTGCACCGCCTGCTCCAGTGCCAGCGCGGACGGGCGCCAACCTCGGTATCGGCCTGCCGGTGCTCCCCGAACCACGTGGCCGTCGACGTCGACCTGGTCCTCCAGTCGGAGAACGGCATCCTGGCCGTTGGACCCTATCCGTGGTCAGGGGAGGAGGACTCGGACCTCATCAATGCAGGCAAGGAGACGGTGACCGTGCGTCGCGGTGCCTCTTCTTTGACTCCGCCACATCCTTCGGGATGGTCCCGCGGCGGCAAGATTGACACTGCCATCCTCGGTGCGATGCAGGTGTCCGTGGTCGGGACATCGCCAACTGGTTGATCCCCATGAAGATGGTCAAGGGCATGGGTGGTGCCATGGACCTGGTCCACGGCGCCAAACGCCAAACGCGTGATCGTGCTCATGGAGCACGTCGAGAAGGACGGGACGTTCAAGATCGTCAACGAGTGCTCCCTGCCGTACACGGGCCGGCAACCTCACCGTCTCCCTGGCAGGGAGCGTCCAGAATCTGGCACGCAGATGCAGGAAGCTCGCCCCGAAGGTGGGCGACGCTGATTCGACAGGCTCCACGAGAACCTGCATGTCTCACGAACTGACCGCATACGAAAGGCAACCGACATGCCACAGACGACTCCAGCCAAGGGCCCGGCCGCGCAGGCGTTCCTCCATCTCGAGATTGTTCACGCCGACCCCGAAGCGGTCTTCGCATTCCTTCGCACCTGCCTCGGTGCGGAGCGAGTGGAGCAGGAAATCTCCGAAAGTCTGGAGAAGGGGCTCGGATTCGGACCCATCCTGCACGCCCGGGTCGGGAACATCGTGTTCCAGATCCTGAAGCCGCCGCCCACGATCCTCGGCCAGCCTGCGTCGTGGTTCACCGAGCTCGAGGAGCGCGGCCCCGGGGTGCACAACGTGACCTTCTATGTCAACGACGCCGCGGCGGTCAAGGAGCGGATGATGGCACGAGGCGCGACCGAGATCGTTGACGTGGACCTGCCGTTTCACGAGGTCGGTCTGGGCGTGGGGCCCACCCGCCTGCTGGTGATGGACGCTCGGGAGCAGACCGGCCTGCGCTTCGAGATGGTGGAACCCATCGAGGGCTGGGACCCCTACCCCGCACGGGCCGAGCTCGCCGAGTAGCCACCGGGTGGAACGTGGCCCCACCGGCCGCGGACCGGTCTCGTCACGCGGGACCAGCGGCGACGGCGTAAGCGTGAGTATTACGGTTATGTACTCATTTCATTGGAAGGACTCCACATGAGTCGTGCAGACGTCCTGGTCGACGCAGACTGGGCAGAGCAGAACCTCGACACCGACGGCATCGTGTTCGTCGAGGTCGGCGAGGACCTGACGGCGTATGAGCGTGGGCACCTGAGGGGTGCCGTGAAGCTCGATTGGACGTCAGAACTGCAGGACCCGATCGTTCGCGACTTCGTGGACAAGGAGGCGTTCGGGGCGCTGATGTCACGCAAGGGCATCCGCAACGACGACACCATCGTCCTCTGCGGCGGCAACAGCAACTGGGTCGCTGCCTATGCGTATTGGTATTGGAAGGTCTACGGGCACGCGTCGGTGAAGCTCCTCGACGGCGGGCGCAAGAAGTGAGAACTTGACGGGCGAACCCTGACGACAGACCTCGTCGAGCGGCCCGCGACCGCGTACGTGGCGCACGACCAGAATCTGTCGATCCGAGCCTTCCGTGACGAGGTCATTGCCGGAATCGGCAACAAGAACCTGCTCGACATCCGCTCGCCGGACGAGTTCGCGGGTCGACTACTCGCCCCGGCTCACCTTCCGCAGGAGCAGTCACAGCGACCAGGTCACATTCCCGGTGCGTCGAACGTGCCGTGGGCCCGGACCACGAACGAAGACGGCACCTGCAAGAGCGACGAGGAGATCGACACCATCTACCGCGAAGCAGGTCTCGACTGGTCGAAGGACAGCATTGCCTACTGCCGCATCGGCGAGCGGTCGTCCCACAGCTGGTTCGCGATTCATGAGCTTCTCGACCACAAGAACATCAAGAACTACGACGGTTCGTGGACCGAGTACGGTTCACTGGTCGGCGTACCGATCGAAGTCGGACCCTGAAGCAGACTGACTTGTCAGTCGAGGTGTCCTTCGAGGCTCCGTTCGCATGCTGTGGCGTCGTTCGGCGGATCTATGACGCTCGAAGGGTGCGTGGCACGACGTGCACACCTGTGGCCATGCGGTGAATCTACGGGTGTTGCGCACTCGGCGAATGTCAGCCGCTGAGAGCGTCTGAACACGGCACAGCTCAGAGGGGCTACGGGAGACGCTGTGGCCCCTCTACTCATGTGGGTCACTCGGCCAGACATAGTTGACGACTAGACGCCTATGTTGTTTGCTAGGTGAGCGCGCTCCTCGACACCACCCGGAATCGGTGGCCGGTCGTCCAACGGCGCGCGGTCTAGGAGTCTCCCGTGAGCACAGTGGCGCGACGCGGACCGTCCGAGGTCGAGCGAATGAACACTCGGACGATGCCCATGAGCCCCGGCAAGCGGCTGCTGACCGATATCTACTGGCGGAGTGGTGCCGGTGATGTTGTGACGGGGCCCGCAGACGCTGTCTCGCCTGGCACAGCCCCATCGAGCTGTTCGCCGCCCTAATCATCGACGTTGCGAGATACCCCTCCGTTGCACCGAAGATCGGCAAGGACGAAATTTCAGATGAGCGTAATCGACGATCTTCCGCAGCGATCACTGTCCGGCTCTGGTAGAGATGGCTATTGGGACCTCACCAGCCTTCCTGGATCCGAGCGGGAGGCGGGCTTCGAAGAGCTTGTATCGGCCACGCACGTGGACATGGCGGTGCGAATCGATCGGGCGTCGTCGGCAGCGTCCTTTCAGGCGTGGGGGCGCCGCCGCCCAATTCACGATCTTGCCCTTGTCGAGGCTGGTTGTGATCCATGTGACGGTATGCGGGGGAAGCGTCGGGCCGCTCGGACCGACGACCTGTTCCTCGGCGTGACCGTCCTCCGCCGGGGGCGCGAAACCCTGGTTCTGGGCGACACCACGACCGAAATGCGCCCGGGCGATGCCGTGGTGTGGCGCAGCGACCAACCTATTCGGTTTCAAGTCCACACGCCGCAGGTCAAGCAGACCCTCATCGTCCCGATGTCCGCGCTGGCGGAGATGAGCGGCGGGAAACGCCTGTGCGGGCCACTTTTCCTCGACCGCGCAGCGCCGTCCACACAGTTGTTTGCCGGGTACCTCGGTCTGGTGTCGCGCACGATGGACCAACTGAGCGCTCCCGAGATGTGCGCCGCACGCAGTGCCGCACTGGAGTTGTTTGTTGCGGCTGCCCGCGGGCATGGCATCCCGGCGGCCGGTGGCGCGACCGAGCCACCGATCGCCGCGCTGCAGGACTGGATCGAGCAGCGCCTACCGTCCGAGGGCGTCACGGCTATGTCGATCGCTGCCGCGCACGGGATGTCGGTGCGTGGCGTGTACCGGGCCTTCGAGGAGGCCGGCGAGACCGTGGGGGCGTTCGTGCGTGCACGGAGACTGGCGCGGGCGCGCCGCGATCTCGCCGCTGGAGTCGGCTCGATCGCGGATGTCGCGGCACGCTGGGGTTTCTCCGACCCCAGCCACTTCGCCCGCGCCTTCCGCGCCGAGTACGACTGCTCGCCGCGCGACTACCGCGCCGCGGCCATGAAGCGACCCTGACGTCTGATCCGCGCCGTTTTGGCACGGATTGGACAGAAGCCGGCAGGCATATGCAGGAAGCCGGCCACCCTCGCGGGCCACGCTGTTCTTGAAAGTCGTAACGGTCCCGGCATGGTCAAGGAGCATTTCATGGTACGTGAGGACATCGAGTTCACTGCGCAAGGCGCGACAATGCGTGGCTGGTTCTATCCGGCCGAGAGCTGTCTCGGTGAGGCGCCGTGCGTGGTGATGCAGCACGGATTCTCCGCGGTCAAGGAGATGTGGTTGGACCGCTACGCCGAGGTGTTCCAGGCGGCCGGCCTCGGCTGCCTCATCTACGACCACCCCGGACTCGGTGCGAGCGATCCGGTTCCGGGCACGCCGGCCCAGGAGATCGACCCGTGGCAGCAGGTCCGGTTCATCCAGCACGCGATCACCTACGCCCAGTCCCGACCCGACGTGGACGCCGAACACATCGGGCTGTGGGGGACCAGCTACAGCGCTGGTCACTCGTTCGTCGTCGCCGCGACCGATCGTCGGGTCAAGGCTGTCGTCGCCCAGGTCCCGGCTGTGTCTGGGCTCTGCAGCGTTCGCTGGATTAGTCCGGATCGATCACTGGGCGGCGATGGACGCCGCATTCGCCGGCGAGCGGCTGGCCCGCATGGGTGGTGCGTCACCGACGATGCTCCCGGTCGTCACGGACGACCCTGCTGGGCACGCCGCACTGGCCACCCAGGACGCCTACGAGTGGTTCACGACGCATGCCGACCGCGCCCCGCAATGGCGCAATGAGGTCACGGTGCAGTCCGTCGAGCACATGCGCGGCCACGACGTCGCGCACTGGATCCCGCTCATCACACCCACGCCCCTTCTCATGATCGTGGCGCCTCACGACCGGGTCGTCGACGGCCGGCTGGCCACGCAGGCCTACGAGTCCGCGTCGCAGCCCAAGAAGCTGGTCTTGGTCCCGGGTGGTCACTTCGACTCCTACACCGGCCCCGGTTTCGATGCCTCGTCGGAGCCCGCTCGCGACTGGTTTGTCGAGCACCTGCTCGTCAAGCACTGAAAGGCGAATCACCATGACTCAGACAGACCCGACCGGCGGTCCCTCCGCACAAGTCCTCGTTCATCTCGAGATCGTCCACTCCGATCCCGAGGCCGTCTTCGAGTTCCTCCGCGACTGCCTCGGAGCCGAGCGTGTCGAGGAGAACATCGGGGACTTTCTCCGGAAGGCCTTCGGAGTCAAAGGCGTTCACGCCAAGGTCGGGAACATCGTCTTCCAGATCCTGACCCCGACCCCGACGCTCCCGACGTGGCACGCCGAGCTCCAGGACCGTGGTGCCGGAGTCCACAACGTGACGTTCTACGTCGACGACCTCGAGGAGGTCAAGCAGCGGATGCTCGGCCAGGGTGCCACCGAGATCCTCGACATGGACGTCCCGTTCCACGAGATCGGCCTGGGCGAAGCGCCCTCGCGCCTGCTGGTCATGGACGCCCGCGAGCAGACCGGCCTGCGCTTCGAGATGTGCCAGCCGATCGACGGCTGGATTCCCTACCCGGCGAGAGCTGAGCTTCCGGAGTAATCGCCAGCCCGCGTGCCGCCGGGATTGGCGTGGACCTCCGCCGATCCCGGCGGGCAGAGCCCTCGCTGGCTCTGGCCATCCGCTGACCACACCCGCTCGCGACCCTCCGTCCGGACCACTGATGCGCGCCCAAACGGCGCCACCGCTCACCAGAGCTGCCCTCGCAAGGATGGAGAAAAGCATGTCCGCATCATTCAGCCAGTCGGCGGTGAACATCTCGTCACCGGCGACCTCGGCCAGAAGCTCGCCCACTTTGCGCCGTTCCTGGTCAGCCCCGTTCTGCTACTCGTGGCACTACTCGGGGCGGGGTGGCTCTACGTCCCAGCGAACCCTGCCATCAAAGCGCCCGCCACCACGCTCGGGTTCAACGACCTCCACGACCTCGCCGCCAGTGGCGCCGTTCCGACCACGTGGCTGCAGCAGAACTACTGCGGGTAGTTGGGCTGGACCCTCATCATCATCATCATCATCATCGTTGCGCTCTCTCTCGCGCGACAGCCTCACTGGAAAGCGCTCCGTGGCAATGGCTCTCGCTGGAGCCGGAGTCGTCAGCCTCGCCGTCAACTTCTTCGCCGTGAAGGGGGCATTGACTTGGGGACAGTTCACCGACGCAGGTGGAGTCGGTGAGCAGTTGCTGCTTCTGCGCGGAGGCGACATCCCACGCGCCGGGGCGATCGCCAGCCGTCGCCTGCCTGGCGCGAACGTCCTGATCGAGTTCCAGCTGGCTCGCCGGATGTGAGTTCGTCAGTGGCGATGTCGATTTCGTTGTCGGCGATCATCTGCCGTCTCATGCCCAGATCGCCCAGCCGTGCACCGAGCAACCGGCGGTCAGCCGTTGATCGCGAAGCGAATCAGATGTCACCTGAGGCGAGGGGACGCCATAGCGTTCCTTCTGCTGGTCGGTGGTGGTGACGGCCCCGTGCCGGTGCATGGCGCCCTCGTCGGGTACCGCGACGTCGAGGGCGAGCGGTCCTGGCAACGAGTAGTCAGCTGCTTCGACCCGGCCGCGCGGCCGCGCATCTCGAGCCCGTGCGCGCCGAAATCCGGCGCCACGTACGGGGCCGAGACACCGGATTGTTCGCGGCGCTGCAGCCGCGCGGACGGGCCTCGGAGTTCATTACGCCACTCGGTGTTCCTTCGACGGGAAGCACGATGTCGTGGATGAATTCCGCGGTCGGCTCGGCGAGTTGGATCGCAACCGCAACGGGGCTGAGTTACGCCTGCGGTCTACCGATGGTCTCGAGGTGGTGGGGGCCGTAACCGCGAGATGCCCTCACGTTTTGGGCAGATCGGCCTCATCTCAGGTCCGATCCATCCCAGAACGAAGGACATCTCCAAGGTGCGATTTCAGTCTCGGGTGGAACCCGACGCCGACCACGAGTTGGTGTCGATCGGCGAGAAGTCGGTGCTCTTGTCGTCGAGTCGCCGCATTCGTGCGTCTCGGCGGCCTTCGAGTATGTGGTCCTCGAGTGGTGTAGTGAACACGTTCTCGACCTGGGTGTATTCCGCCGCCAACCGTCCGACGGGATTCGGGGCTGCCGTATCGATGCGCCCGCGGTCGAGGTACAGATCGTCGCGGATGTGGAATCGTTCGATCACACCGAAGATGATGTGGTCGTCCAGGTCGCCGATCGGAATGATCCGTTCAAGGGTGCACTCGAAGGAGATCGGGGCGCCCGCCACCCTGGGGGCTTTCACCACTTGTGATGGCGCCTTCTCCAGTCCGACGGCTTCGAATTCGTCTACGCCGCTCGGAAATTCGGCCGCGGTGCGATGCATCTGGTGCGCCTGCGGCAAGGACACCAGGTTCGTGCAGAACTCGCCGGTGTCGCGAATGTTCACGAAGGTGTCTTTGAGACTGCCATCGGACCGTGGCTGCATGGTCAGCGACACCATCGGTGGCTTGCGGCCGACGCCGGTGAAGAACGAGATGGGTGCCAGATTCGCGACGCCCTCGGTGGACACCGTGCTCACCCAGCCGATCGCGCGGGGCAGGATACTGCCGATCAAGAGCTTGTAGGCGGCGGTGGGGTCCAAAGTTGACCCGTCGATGATCATCAATAATCTGCTATCGTCGGATTCGCTCTACCGAGCACTGCGACTGTGCATGGGTTTCCTGACATTTCCCGGCTCACCCTTTTGCTGAGCGTGCCGATCCCCATGCGGCCCCGGGGTTCATCCGGTCGGGATGCTTTTCGAGCAACAGGTGGTAGAGCTCCAGCGTGGTCGAGGTGATCGCGGCCAGTTCCTCGAAATCCCGGATGTATTGTTTTGTCTGCTCGAGGATCTCCGGGAGGTCGCCGCGGGCGGGATTCTTGTGGCCGGCCACGACGGAGATGGGCGCTAGGGTGGCAAGGGTGTCCAGCGCGGCGATCCACGCCTTTCGCCCTTCGGCTGGTGACTCGGCGAGGTAGAGGTGCACGTCGTTGTATGCGGCGTCGCCGGCCACGACCAAGCCGATCGACGGCACGTGCAACGCGGTGGTGTCGTCGGTGTCGGTGTGGCCGAGCTCGATGATCCGGATCTCTTCGCCCTCGAGCTCGAAGGTGTTCCCGGCCATGGGCTCCGGCAGTGTGAGTTTATCCGGAATCTGCCCGGGGAACCGGGACTTCCAGAACGACTCGACGAACTCCGGCGCGCACTGTTGCCGAGCGTGCGCCACGACGGAGGGGGTGCCGATGGCGCGAGCCTGGGGGAAGCGCTCGAGCAGGGTGGACAGGCCGAACCAGTGGTCGCCGTGGCCGTGGGTGATGTAGATCGTCGTGAGGTTCTTGCCGCTGGCCGCCACCCAGTCCGACAGATGGCGTGCCTGCTCGACGGTCATCAAGGGGTCGACGAGGACGGCGTCGGATTCGCCGCTGATCAGCGTCGAGGTGATCGGTGACCACCAGCGGCGGTCGAGGTCGGGGGGAAGATCGGGGATCGCGGTCGGGATGGACGGGGCGACGTGGACGTCGTACGACAGTGTGGGCATGGTGAAGTCCTCTCAGCGACCGTGAAACGGTGTCATGGGGCGGGGTGCGCGGGACCGCAAGGCTCTGATTGCGGTGGGTATCGCGATGCGGCTGTCATGGCGAGGTCGCCCTCGACGTGCCGCTGAGGTGTGCCACTTCTGTATTCCTTTCCCGATGTGTCGGTGGCGCGCGGTTACCACGGTCGAGCACCGGCAAGGTTCGTCGCGAGGGTGAGAGGCGGCTCCGTCGCGGCGCTGACCTCGTCGGCTGTCACCCCCGGGGCCAGTTCGACCAGGCGCAGGCCCTCTTCTTCGACGTCGATCACGGCGAGATCGGTGATGATCCGGTGCACGACGCGGCGACCGGTCAGGGGGAGCGTGCAGCGCCGAACGATCTTGGGTGCGCCGTCCTTGGCGACGTGGTCCATCAGCACGATGACCCGTTGCGCGCCATGCACCAGATCCATGGCCCCGCCCATTCCCTTGACCATTTTCCCGGGAACGATCCAGTTGGCGAGGTCACCGGATTCGGAGACCTGCATGCCGCCGAGGATGGCGGCGTCGATCTTTCCGCTGCGGATCATGCCGAAGCTCGTGGCGGAATCGCAGAAGGAGGCGCCAGGTCGCAGGGTGACCGTCTCCTTGCTGGCATTGACCAAGTCGGGGTCAGCCTCCCCGGGCGCGGGGTAGTCGCCGGTGCCGAGTACTCCGTTTTCCGATTGGAGTGCCACCTCGATGTCCGTCGGGATATGCGCGGGAACGCGGGCCGGTGCCCCGATGCCCAGGTTGACGTAGTCGCCGTCGGAGAGTTCTCGTGCTGCCCGGGCCGCCATCTGATCTCGCGTCCAGCTCATTCGGGGGCCTTCCGTGTGACAAGTTTCTCGATGCGTTTGTCCGCTGCTTCCTCGGCGGACAAAGGCACGACGCGCTGGACGAAGGCGCCGGGCAGATGGACGTCGTCCGGGTCGATTTCGCCCGGCTCGCACAGCTGCTCGACTTCGGCGATCGTGACCTGGCCCGCCATGGCGCACAGCGGGTTGAAGTTGCGGGCTGATGCCCGAAAGACCAGATTGCCGTGCCGATCTCCGCGCCAGGCGCGGACGAGCCCGAAGTCGCTGCGTATGCCGGTTTCGAGGACGAATTCGCCCTCGAAACCGTGCTCATCCGAGCCGAAATTCCTCGTTTCCTTGGCGGGGGAGGCAATCGCTACGCCGCCCGCCGAGTCATATCGCCACGCGAGCCCACCCTCGGCGACCGAGGTGCCGACACCGGTTCGGGTGTAGAAGGCGGCGATGCCGGAACCCCCGGCACGCAACCGCTCGGCGAGAGTGCCCTGCGGCGTCAGCTCGACTTCGAGTTCGCCGGCGAGGTACTGGCGCGCGAACTCCTTGTTCTCCCCGACGTAGGACGAGGTCATCCGGCGGATGCGGTGTTCGCGCAGGAGAAGGCCGAGACCCCAGTCGTCCACGCCGCAGTTGTTGGAGACCACCTCGAGGTCGGTCACCCCTCGCCGCAGCAGCGCCGCGATCAATACGCTCGGGATGCCGCACAGTCCGAAGCCGCCTACCGCGAGGGACGCTCCATCGCCGACATCGCGAACGGCCTCCTCGGCCGATTCGACAACTTTGTCCACAGTAGTTCAATCTTTCTTGTTTGGGCGGGGCACGACGGGAAGCACGATTCGGGAGGGGTGCCGGCTGTCGTGCAGGACGGTTTGCTCGGCGATGCGCAAGGTGGTGTCGGTGCCGATCGGGGCGCCGGTACCGGCATTGCGGTCCCACCGGGGGAAGTCGCTGGAGGTGATGTGGAGCCGGATGCGATGGCCGGCATGGAATACGTGGCTGATGTTCCAGAGCTGGATCGTGAACTCGTAGGGGGTGCCGGGCTCCAACGGTGTTGGGTTGACGTAGGATTCGCGGAATTGGCCGCGCGCGATGCCTTCGGCGAGATTGTGGGCATAGCCGTCGGGGCGGACATCGGAGAGCACCGCGACGAAGTCTGCGTCCTGGGCGGTCGTCATCGCGTGCAGGCAGACGGTGATGGGACCCGTGATTTCGAGCTCCTCGGTCAGTTCCGCTCCGGTGTAGACCAGCATGTCGGCGCGGGACTGGTTCTTCCGCTGGTCGGCCACTCCGCCACCGACGAACCGGCCGCCTGCCGTCGGAACGGGGTCGTCTGGGTCGTACCGGTAGCGATCCGCGGGCTCGTCCGCGGGTGGGTCGGTGGACACGATCCCATCGCCGTTCAGCGTGTTCGCCGAGCCGTCGCTGTGGAGGTAGTACGGCGTGTACGCGGTGCGCGCGAGCGGCCACTCCTGTTCGTCGCGCCATCGGTTCTCGCCCATGACGAAGATCCGGACG
>RRBB01000265.1:0-13544 GCA_006543605.1 Rhodococcus sp. WS4 | reverse complement strand
AAAGGGTTGTCTTGCGAGGACAAGCCCTCGATACCGGGAGTTCCGCTGTCCCACACGCACCGACACGCCCTTTACTCACGTGTGTCCCATTTGACCCAACAGTCACACGCCTAACTGCGCGGCATTGGGGTTAGCGTAGGGCGGTTGCGTTTGCCGGTGATCCGACTCCGCCGACGATCGGAAGGGGGGAGACGGTGATCAGGCATTCGTAGTGCCCGTCTTCCGCGCACGCTGTCGCGAGGGGGTCGAGGTCCCACAGTTCACCGATGGGCATGCCGAGGAGCCCGATGAGGGCGCGGTGCATGATGCCTGCGTGCGGGTCTCCGGTCTCTCCGCGTCGCTCGGCGTCGGAGAGGAACGGCGTGCCCGGTTGCGCCGGCCAGCACTCGAAGGCGAAGTTGTCGGCCGCGACCATGGCGACGCGGTGGTCCCACAGCCATTCCACCACGTCCTGGCTTTGTAGCACGCCGGTGTGGAACTGCTTGTGCACGAGGTTTTCCCGCCACTCGGGTGTGCTGTGGTTGCGGTAGTGGTCGAGCCAGCCGAACCGGATCAGGACGATATCGCCGGGGCTAATCTCGGTGCCCTGGTCGTGCAGGGCTGCGGTGATGGTGGCGAGCGGGACCGGTTGGCCCGCGGTGTGGTCGATCGGTGTGCCGTTCGCGGCCAGGTATCGGTCGACGTCGATGAGTACCGCTCGGCCGGCGATGGGGAGGTGGGTGAGGTGGTGGATGCTCAGTGTCTCGGTGCCGGGTGTGAAGGTGTCTCCGTCGGCGCCGTTGTAGAACCCGTGGTCGGGGTGGGCGATGTGGCGGAGCCCATCGAGCTGGGACCCGTATTGGGTGTAGAAGCGGTCGAGCCATTCGTCGCGGTGGAACGGTGTCCGTTGAAAGATGTGGTGGATCAGTGGTTCTCGTGTCGGCGCCAGGGAGGGTGCGATGGTGTCGGAGCGAATATCGAGGGAGAAGGCCTGCCCGGCTCGCACGGAGTGCGCGGACCGGCTCAGGTCGGCGAGCCGGAGGAAGTTCAGCGTGCCGAGTTGGTCGTCGGGCCCGAACAGACCCCAGGACGAGCCCGGTGGCGCGTCGGTTCGGGTGAGCAGTTCGCGGTAGCGGGGGTAGTCGGCGCGACGGAGTGCAGCGGGGATTGTCATCGGATCGCCTTCCGCGCGTGGGGGTGAGCGTCGACGCCGCGATCGCCGGGGGCGGTGCTGGTCAACTCGAGCGTGTCGGCGGGCCGGCTGCCGGAGTGGGCGGCGCGGAGCAGGGCAGTCAGATCATCGGCGGTGACCGGGCGGGGGTTGGATGGAGGGACGGCGGGCAGGATCAGTTCCACGGCCTCGGGAATGTCTTGCTCGGTCAGTCCGTAGTCCTTCAGCGCGGTCGGTGCGTGAAGCTCGGCTTGGAGGGCGCCGAGACCGGTGACCGCGGAGGGCGCGTCGAACGCGGCCGCGATCCTGTTCTCGAGGTCGGGCACCGCGGAGGCGTTGAAGGCCAGCACGTGGCGCAGGACGATCGTATGAGTCTGCGCGTGCGGCAGGTCGTAGGCGCCGCCGAGGACGTGGCAGATCTTGTGGTGCAGGCCCGATCCGGCGGAGGCGAAAGCGACCCCGGCCAGGTACGCCCCATAGAGGACCTGTTCGCGACCGGGCAACCCGCGGGGATCGGCGTTCACGGCCGGCAGACCGGCGGCAAGAGCGCGAATACCTTCGCCCGCCAGAGCCCTGTTGATCGGATCCGCCCGGGGTCCCCGCATGGCGTCGATGCAGTGGGCGAGCCCGTTCATCCCGGATGCCACCGACAGGTCCACGGGAAGCGACAGGGTCAGGTTGGCGTCGTAGATGACCGTGGTGGGGAGCACCTTGTCGTCGACCCCGGTGGTCTTGCGAGATTGTTCGGTCAGCCCCCAGACGTTGGTGGCCTCGGAACCGGAATAGGTGGTGGGCACCGCGATGATCGGGATTCCGGTGACCATCGCGACCGCCTTGGCCAGCCCCGTGGTCGACCCGCCGCCCACCGAGACGATGAGGTCGATCCCGTTGTGTACGGCGATGCTGCGCGCAGCGTTCGCCTTGTCGATGGGGACATGCGGGGCGACATCGTGATGATGCACCGTCACTCCGATTCGGCGTGTCACCTCGTCGGCGGTGGCTGCTTCGGAGGCACTGGAGATCACCATGACCCTTTGCGCGCCGAGCCGCGCGACCTCGGCAGCGAGGTGCTCGGCAACAAGTCCAGTACCGAACAGCACACGCTGCCCGAGGGTTGTGTGTTCGAAGGTCAGGCTCATGAACGGTCCTCTGTCTGAAGGGAAACGGCACCGTCCGGCGATCGAGTCGAACGGGTGCGTGATCTGTGGCTGACGGTGGCCGGCGGCGGGCTCAATTTCTCAGGACGTGCGCGCATAACGGGCGATCTGGTCCTCGTCGATCTCGACGCCGAGGCCGGGTCCGGTGGGCAGATGCAGGAAGCCGTCCTTGAAGACGACCGGATCGACGACGAGGTCGTCGGAGAGCAGCAGGGTGCCGAACAGCTCGGTCCCCGCGGTGAGCGAGGGCATCGCGCAGAACGCGTGCAGGGATGCCGCGGTGCCGATCGAGGACTCGATCGTGGTGCCGCCGTAGCAGGGGACGCCGAACGCATCGGCGACCGCACCGACCGCGAGAACGTTGCTGATCCCGCCGCCCTTGGCGAGCTTGACCGCGAGGATGTCGGCGGCGCCGGCGGTGCACAGTTGCACCGCATCGTGGGCCGTGCGCACGCTCTCGTCGGCCATCACGGGGATGGTGAGCAGGTCGGCCAGGCGCGCCATCGCGCCCACATCCCACCGCGGCACGGGCTGTTCGATCAGGCCGATACCGGCGGCGGCGAGCTCGGGCAGGTACCGCTCGGCCGTGAGGACATCCCACGACCCGTTCAGATCGACCGCGAGGTCGGCCTGGCCGGCAAGGGCATCGGCCACGGCGGTGACCCGGGCGACGTCGTCGCCGGGCTGACCCGCTCCCATCTTGAGCTTGAACGACCGATGCTCACCCGCGTCGAGCTTTCCTCGTGCCTCCGCGATCACCACGTCCGCCGGTTCGGCGCCCAGCGCCCAGGTCACCGACAGCCGATCACGGTGCGCCCCGCCGAGCAGTTGATACACCGGCAGGCCGTACCCCTTACCGCACGCATCCCACAGCGCCATTTCGACCGCAGCCTTCGCGAATTCGGCGCCGTCGACCATCCGGTCAAGCTTGCGGCCGAGGTAGCCGACCCGGCTCAGGTCCTCGCCGACGAGCAGTGGCGTGAGGTAGCGGTCGATCAGGGCCTTCATGCCCTCGATCGACTCACCACCCCACCACGGGCCACCCGGAACGACTCCCTCGCCGATCCCGACGACCCCGTCGGTGGTGGTGACCCGGACCAGCAGCAGGCTCTGCGAATCGATGGTCAGGATCGAGAACTTGTGCGGGCGCCGGATCGGGACGTCGAGGATGGTGGTCTCGATCGTGGAGATGATCATGTCGTTCATCGCCTTTCGCTCACGCGTCGCTGGCCGGTGCGAGCACGAAGTCGTAGCGGGCATCGGTGTAGGGGCGATCCAGTCCCCGCTGCGCGATCTGGGCGGGGTCGTCGACGGTGTGCAGTGCGATCACCAAACCGTCTCGCACGGCGCCGGCGACATCGTTGTCGAGGTACTCCCCGCCCTGGAAGTACAGCTGGCTGGTCATCTCCTCGTAGCCGCGGCGGCGCAGTTTGATGTGCAGGTGCGCCGGGCGGAAGAAGTGCCGGCCGAGGGCCCGGAGCACCGTGCCGGTGGGGCCGTCCTTGGGGATCTCGTAGGGCGGCGGCAGGATCGTCAGAACCCGGAAGGTGCCGTCCGGCTCGGAGGTGAAACGCCCACGCAGGTTGTAGTCCGGGATGTTCGGGTGGATGTTCGAGTACAGCCCGTCGGCGTCGGCATGCCAGAGGTCGAGTTCGACTCCGCCCAGCGGGTTTCCGTCGGTTCCGGTGACGGTGCCGTGGAAGAGCAGGGGCTGCCCCTTTTCGCCTGGTCGCTGGGGCATCACGTTCCGCGGCCCAGTCAGCATCGGGGCGCCGGGCAGGTAGAACGGGCCCTCGATGGCCTCGGGGCTGCCGTCGCGGCCGAGGTTGCCGACATCGGTGGCCTCGGCCTCGAAGAAGACGTCGAAGAGCAGTGATTCTTCGCCGGCCTTGATCGAGTCGATGATCAGGTCGGTCGCCGCACGGTACTCGGTGTGCGTGATCTGGTGTTTGCGGATGAAGTCCAGGAGCACCTGCTCGAGGTCTTCGACGACGGTGCGGATGCGGGTCTCGGTGGTACCGAGGTCAGACATGGTGGTTCCTTAAGTCAGCGGTGGTCACGACGGGGGCACCCTTGCCGGGGCGCTCACCGTTCGGGGACGGGTTGCTTGTCGAATTGGAGAGTGAGGAATTCGGTGACCGCGGAGCGGATTTCGGTGGCGCGGGGGATCGCGCCTGAGATCCAGTACACCCCGTGGACGAGTCCGTCGATGCGGACGATCTCCGTCGGGACTCCGGCGTCGGCGAGCTGGTTGCCGTATTCCTCGGCCTCGTCGCGGGAGACCTCGTACTCCATGGACAGGATGAGGGTGGGGGGTAGACCGGCGAGGGAGGTGGCCTTCGAGGGCACCGCCAGCGGATTTTCGGCATCGTGGGGGTCTTGGAGGTAGTGGTTCCAGAACCAGTCGAGGCCGGCGGCGGTGATGATGTAGCCCTCGCCGAACTGCTCTCGTGACGGCGTGTTGGCGTGCGGGTCGATGACCGGGTAGGTCAACACCTGGCAGGTCAGGGCGGGCCCGCCCTCGTTGTGGGCGCGCAGTGCCGCGACGGCGGCGAGGTTGCCGCCGGCGCTGTCGCCATGCACGGCGAGGCGGGTGGGATCGCCGCCGAAGTGGACGGCGTTGTCGGCGACCCACTGCAGCGCGGCGAAGGTGTCGTCGGTGGCGGCAGGGAACGGGTGCTCGGGTGCGAGCCGGTAGCTGACCGCGGCGACGATGGCGCCGGCGTCGTTCGCCAGCGCCCGGCACAGTTCTGCGGTCACGGTGAGGTCGCCGGTGACGAAGCCACCGCCGTGGAAGTACACCACGACCGGCAGCGGTCCCGGGGCATCGGGAATGTACAACCGGATGTTCTGACGGCCGGCCGGACCGGGGTAGGTCGCGTCGATAACCTGCGCCACCTCGCGGGGTTCGGCCTGCAGGTCGACGAAGGACGCGACGGTGGCCCGGGCTTCGGCGACACTCATGTCTTCGAAGGATCGAACCCCCTGCTCGGTCAACCCGTCGAGCAGATCTTGTACTGCGGCATCGAGCGGCATCTTCTTCTCCTGAAAGGTGTTGGGGTGGGTGCTCGGCGAGTGGTTGGCTGTCCCTCGCCGAGCGGCCCCCTCGCGAGGTGGTGCGGGTGTGCGATCTACCCGATCTGCGCAGCGGTTCGTTCCCGTGCTGGCGCACCCTCGGCGGAGAGAGTGAATCCCTCGTAGCCCTTCGCGACGACGTCGGCGCAGATTCCGCGGTAGACGTCCGCGCCGCCGAGGTAGACCATGCACACCCGGGGCTTGCCGGGGATGTTGGCGCCCATCCACCAGGAGTCGGTCTCAGGGAGGAGGGTGTGCTGGGCGATCTCGTTCGCGTGGGCAACCCACCCGGCCTCTGCCTCGAGTGTGGGTTCGATGGTGTCGAGGCCGCTGCGCTGCAGGTGCTCGATGGCGTCGGCGGCAAAGTCGACGTGGTCCTCGATGGCGAGAGGCATGTTGTAGAGCACCGAGGGACTCTGCGGGCCGGTGATCAGGAACAGGTTGGGGAACCCGTGAACGGCCACACCGAGATAGGTGTGCGGGCCGTCGGCCCACTTGTCCGACAGCTTCTCACCGTCCCGTCCGACGATGCCCATCTCGAGCAGCGGTCCAGTCATGGCGTCGAAACCGGTGGCCAGCACGATGACGTCGAAGGCGTACTCGGCGTCGGTGGTGCGCACCCCGGTCTCGGTGACGGAGACGATCGGCGCGCCGGCGACGTCGATCAAGGTCACGTTGTCGCGGTTGTAGGTTTCGTAGTAGTTCGTTTCGTACGGTGGGCGTTTGGTGCCGTACGGGTAGTCGGTGGGGGTCAGCTTCTCGGCGACGGCCGGATCGCTGACGCGTTCCCGAATCCGCTCGCGCACGTACTCGGAGATGGTGTCGTTGGCGGCCTTGTCCACGAGAATGTCCCCGAAAGAGCCGAGGAAGAACCGGAAACCGCCCTCGGACCAGCACTCGTCGAACACCCGGCGCCGCTCCTCGGGCGTGACCGCCAGTGCGGACGGCAGCGGGTCGGCGTAGGGAATTCCCGCGCGGGTGTTGCGTGATGTCTCGCGTACTTGCGGGTAGTTCGCCTTGACCTCGCGGACGTGGGCGGGGTCCAGGGGCATGTTTCCGAGCGGGGTCGCGTAGTTGGGGGTGCGCTGGAACACCGTCAGATGCCCGGCGTCCTTGGCGATCTCCGTGATGGCCTGAATTCCGCTCGAGCCGGTGCCGATGATCGCCACGTTCTTGCCGGTGAGGTCCACACCCTCGTGCGGCCACTTCCCGGTCAGATACACCTCGCCGGTGAAGTCGTCGATGCCGTCGAACTCCGGTTTCTTGGGAACCGACAGATTGCCGGCACCCGAGATCACGTAGCGGGCGGTGAGCGTGGCGCCGTCGTCGCTGCCGACCTGCCACAGGCCGGCGTGCTCGTCCCAGGCCGCCGAGGTGATCCGAGTGTGGAACTGAATGTCTTCGCGCAGGTCGAAGCGGTCGGCGACGCGGTTGAGGTAACTCAGTATCTCGGGCTGGCTGGCGTACTTCTCCGACCACTCCCACTCCTGCTGAAGGTCGGCCGAGAAAGAGTACGAGTAGTGCAGACTTTCGATGTCGCAGCGCGCGCCCGGGTACTGGTTCCAATACCAGGTGCCGCCCACCCCGTCACCGGCCTCGAACACTCGCACCCGCAGCCCCATCTGATCGCGGAACTTGTGCAGGGCGTAGAGCCCGGCAAAGCCGGCCCCGATCACGATCGCGTCGAAGTCCGGCGCGGGAACAGTCGAGGTTCGCTCGTTGGCGTAGGCGTCAGTCATGATGCCCTTTCTGTGAGAACTCCGCTCGAAGACGGCGGAGTCGCAATGTCTGCCGTGAAGGCGTCGGTGCTGTGTGATCAGCATCTCGCCGCCGCTACCCGCACCACATGGGGCAGATCACCCCATGGCCTACCTGTGTTGACAGTCACACCGCAGGCGTTGTGGGGTGAGGGCGTGAAAATCGATCGCCGATCCGCCGGGCCGCAGGGTTCCTCGGGACGCCCGCGCGCAGTCCTCACCAGCTTCGTCGGCCGCCGGCGCGAACTCGCCGAGGTCAAGCGCAGGATGGCGGATGGGCGCCTGGTCACCCTGACCGGGCCCGGGGGGGTGGGGAAAACCCGTATCGCGCTCGAAGTGGCGGAACGCGCGCGCCGCGGACTTCGCGACGGGGTGTGGATCGTGGAGCTGGCGAGTCTCGGAGACGCCACGCGGTTGTCCCAAACGATCGTCTCCGCCCTCGACGTGCCCGACCAGTCGAACCGAGATCCCGTCGACAAGCTCGTCGCCTACCTGCGGGAGCGACAGTTGATGATCGTGCTCGACAATTGCGAACACCTGCTCGAGGCCTGCGCGATCCTGGTCGAAACCCTGCTTCGGGAATCCCCGGAGCTGCACATCCTCGCCACCAGCCGCGAGCCCCTCGGAATACCCGGGGAAGGGATTTGCCTCATCCCACCGCTGACCACCCCGCCCGCACAGCAAGCGCACACCGCCAAGGCGGTTGTCCACTACGAAGCGGTCAGCCTCCTCGTCGACCGCGCCCGACACGTACTGCCCGACTTCGAGGTCACCGACGAAAACGTCGGGGCGGTGGTGCAGTTGTGCGATCGACTCGACGGGATCCCGCTCGCGATCGAACTCGCCGCCACCCGTCTGCGGTCGCTGTCGGTCACACAGATCGTCGAGCGGCTCGACAAACGATTCAGCTTGCTGACCGGTGGCGACCGCATCGCCCTGCCCCGACAACAAACCCTGCGCGCCTTGATCGATTGGAGTTTCGACCTCTGCACCGAACATGAGCAACTGCTCTGGGCAAGGCTGTCAGTCTTTTCCGGCAGCTTCGACCTCGACGCCGTGGAAGACACGTGCGGGTCTACTCCACTGCTTCCGGAACTGATCATCGATCTCGTCGACCGACTGGTGGCGAAGTCGATCGTTCTCACCGAACGGGCCGGCGAACGTGTCCGTTATCGGCAATTGATGACCATCCGGGAATACGGTGCGGACAAGCTCGCAGGCTTGGGTCAAACACAGGAGCTCAAGCGCCGTCACCGCGACCACTACCTGCGGACGGCCGCGGTGATGGTCGAACGCTGGTGCGGGCCCGGGCAAGCCGCCGCCCTCGCAGTGATGAACGAAGACCACGCCAACTTCCTCGCCGCCCTCGAGTGGTCCGCCACCACCGAAGACGAAATCGGCACTGCGGCCGAGCTCGCCTCGTTGCTCCGGTACCACTGGGTCGCCGGCGGATTCCTCAGCGACGGCCGCCGGTGGCTCGACCAACTCCTCCAGGCGAAAGCAATGTCGGCACATCAACGCGGACACGCTCTCTGGGTCAGCGCCTGGATTGCGCTGATGCAAGGTGACCGCGACGACGCCGCCCGAAAACTGATCGAGTGCGAGACCATCGCCACCACCCTCGACGACCCCGCACTGTCCGCGCACGTCATCCAATGGCGGGGCCTGCACGACTTCGCCACCGGAGACATCGCCACCTCCATCACCCGATACGAGCGCTCCATCGAACTTCACACCGACAGGGCAGACACCGCATCGGTCCTGACCGCCCTGTTCCAACTCGCAATCGCCCAGGCATACGATTCCCAGCTCGATGAAGCCCTGCACACGTGTCAGCGAGCAATCGAGATGAGCGAACGATTCGGGGAGCAGTGGAACCACACCTACGCCCTCTGGATCACCGGGCTGTGCCACTGGCATCGCGGCGAAGCAGAGTCAGCGAGGGACGCTGCACTGCAGGCGCTTACGCTCGAACGAGAGTTCAAGGACAGCATCTGCACCGCACTGACGATCGAACTGCTGTCCTGGATCGCCGCCTCGGCATCAGACTTCGAGACCGCAGCCGCTCTCACCGGCGCCGCATCCGCGGTCTGGGCGGGACTGGGAACCGACGTAGAGGCATTCGGCCCCCACCTTCACCATGACTCGATCCAGGCGACGAAAACGATGGAACAAGCCCTCGGGGAGAAGAAAGTCACCGACCTGAAACGCCGGAATGCGTCAATGACACTCGACGCGGCCGTGGCACTGGCCCTCGGCGGCCGCCATGCAGCCGAGGGAGGCAGCTCAGCGGCAAAATCTCCGCTGACAGAACGGGAGAATCAGGTCGCGGAACTGGTGGCGCAAGGGTTGAGCAACCGAGCCATCGCCGAATCGCTCGTGCTCTCCCCACGCACAGTCGACGGCCACCTCGAACGCATACTCGCCAAACTCGACTTCGCGTCCCGGACACAGATTGCCTCATGGGTCGCATCCCAGAAGACGTAAAGACGAAGCGCAGCGAGGGGCGTCCCGACAGCTCGCCGGCGCAATGCACGTTCGACCCTCTCGTCAGCGGAACAAGGCCATAGCGAGCAGTAAATCGTCTTTGGAGCCCCGCACGTCCCAGGAGGGCTGGCGACCCTCCCCCATGGGTGGTTGATCGGAGTTCGTTGGTGGATATGACACGGCATCTCCCCTCAACGAATCTGGTTATGAGTGTTACCCAGAACGTCGGGCACACAAGCAAAACTAAGGTCGGTGGCCACACTCGTTCGGGGCTCGCTGGTGCCGCGCCAACTGGGCGTTTCCGGTATGACCAAGGCCAAAACGGACCCTGGTGAACGCAGAATTGGATGACCTGCGTCGGCGCCTCGGCACTCGCGGTCGCGGTGGTCGGCGTACTCATCGTTGTCGGATGAGAGCCCGACCACGCCGCCACCCGGACCGCTCCAGGTCTCAGACAGACGATCGGACCTCGGATGTTTCCGGGCTGCTCAGCTGCCGGGGCCGATCAACCCACCGGCGATGCGCACGCACGGTCGCCGACGGCACACGGCTGACGGCCGAGCCTTATCGTCATTGTCGAGCCGGATCAGATGCACTGCTGAGCGCGTTGCCGAGTTTGCCGGCGGGATCCCCCGCATACAGACGGGTGCGGGGGATCCCTCTGGGATTGCGCCGATTATTCGAGGCCGATCACCTCGTGCGCGATGGAGGCCAGCCGGGCGCAATGGCCGGGGACGTTTACAGGGGTTCTCGGTGCGCACTCGGTCGGCGGCATCGGCAAACGCCGCCGACCCGCGAAAGCCCGTGGTCGGGGCCCTGTTCAGGGGGACGGTCGGTGGGGTACTCGCGGTCGGTGGGGCTCGGCGCGCCCAGGCGAAAACACCTGGGAGCCGGAAGTGAGGAGCACAGCAATGACCACAGCAGGTGGTCCGAGTTCGAGCAGCCTGGCCGACGTTATCGAACCATCTTGGACAAGGGCCTGGTCATCGACGCGTACGTGCGGGTCTCGCTGGTCGGCATCGAACTGCTCACCATCGACGCCCGCATCGTCGTGGCCAGCGTCGACACCTACCTGCGCTTCGCCGAGGCGGCGAACCGGCTCGCGATCGGCAGCGAACCGAAGGGTTTGGCCGACCTCGTCTCCGACGTCAAGGGCAGCGGCAGCACCGAGTCCAAGACCAAGGGTGTCCTCGAGGGCGTGGGGGAGACGCTCGGTGAGCTGCTCGGCGGATCGGGCAGCGAACGCGAGCCCGCACCTCGGCGGAGGCGGAAATGACCTCTAACGCCGACACCTACGACGACGAGGCCGCGTCCGGAGCGACCGGGATCTACGTGTACGGGATCGTGCCCGCGGACGTGCAACCCGAAGAGGACGCCACCGGCATCCACGACGCCCCGATCGAGATCGTCACCCACGGCGACATCGCGGCATTGGTCAGCGAGGTCGACCCGGATCAACGACTGGGCACCCCGGCGGATCTGCAGGCCCACGCCCGCATCCTGGACGGCACCTCGCACGTCGCCCCGGTGTTGCCGCTGCGGTTCGGTGCCGTCGTGTCCGACCGCGACGCGGTAGTCAACGAGTTGCTCGCCGAACACCAGGACGAGTTCTCCTCCGCTCTCGAGGAACTGGAGGGTTTCGCCCAGTACCTGGTGAGGGGCCGCTACGTCGAGGAGGCCATCATCGGGGAGATCGTCGACGAGAACCCGGAGGCCACCGCCCTGCTCGAGTCGATCCGCGACCGACCCGAGGAACTGACCCGGGATGCCCGGATGGCGTTGGGGGAGATCATCGGCCACACCCTCGAGTCCAAGCGGGACGCGGACACCCGCCTTACCCTCGACGCGCTGTCCCCGCTGACCGACACCGTGACCGTGCGCGAACCCACCCACGACGAGGACGCCGTCCAGATCGCGGTCCTGCTCGAGGTGGACCGGCAGGGCGAACTCGAACAGACGGTCGGAGACCTGGCCGAGCGCTGGGACGACCGGGTCACCATGCGCCTCGTCGGCCCGATGGCGCCCTACGACTTCGTGGTGACACCGAAGCCGGAGGGCTGACCGGAGGGTCTGCTGTCAGGCATCGTCCCGCTTCCCAGCCGGTGAAGTGTGATCTCGCCGGCGGAAGGATCCAGTGTCAGCAGGCGAGCGGGCGATGCGCAATCCGGCGGCGGTTCGGCGTGCGCTCCGAGGAACTTGAGGAAGGCTGTGCTGCGGTGACGATAGGGCTCGTACTGCGGTGGCGATAGGGCGCGTACTGCGGTGGCGATAGACCGGGATGCGGTGATGCTGTCGAACGACGCCTGCGGAAATCTGCCGGGCCGGTGGCTGCCGCGGGCACCGATGCGGATCCACGCCTGCCGGCGGTGTCGGTGCGCGACGTGGACCGGGCTGTGTCGTGATGCACGAGGCCGGGCACTCTCCAAGGATGGGATCGAACGCAGGCCGCCCCACCAGCTCGTCGGCCGCAGCTCTCGGTGGCCGGTTGCTGCAACTGGCCGGTGACCGTGACGCCGCCCGGTTCTCGTGCGAGGTATCGCGGGTGTGTGCCGAACCGCACCCCACCGACGGCCGGTCGGACTACGGCGAGGTGCTCGCGTGGGTTGTCGATGCGATCGTCGACGTGGTCATCGCGCGCCTGGGCGCGGCAGGTCCGGGGGAGAGGTTCATTCTCGAGCTTCGTTTCACCGATGGGGGATCCGTCGATGTCGACGACTTGCCGGAATCGGGGCGTTGGGTCCTGCGGACGGTGTCGGCGTTACTCGCCGGGGATCTCGCGGAGGGGGTGCGGTCGCTCACCGCCGCCGAGCAGCACTTCGACATCACGATGCGGGCGGAAGCGCTGGCCGACGCACTCATCTGGCTCGACTTTCTTCTCGATGTCGATCTTCCCGATCCGCCTGACGTCATCACCGCATAGCGGGGAGCTTTAGAACCAGTGTCGGCGGCCGCCGACGGCGCGGCCGGTGGCACCGCAAGTCAGGACGCGGTCGGCTCCATGCCCCGAGGGGAGACTGTGGTGGATGTGCGCCGGGCGGCGAACTGCCGGAAATACGTTTCGGCGGCCGGGTCGGTGAGGGTCGGCAGCAGCAGTGTCCATCCGGTGGTGACCCGGTGCGTGGGGCTGTCGAGGGCGCCGGTCGCCGCGGCGAGCACCCGGGCACCGTAGGCCATCTCCACCAGGACCTCGGCGAGCTCGTCCGGGTCGATGCCGGCACGCAGATCCCCCTCCTCACCGGCCCGAAGGGCCAGGTTTCGGCAGTGCAGCGTCCAGGTCTCGAAGACGCTCGGCGCGGCACGGTCGCCGCGGTAGTCGCCGATCTCGAAGAGCAGCCGGAACGCGGCCCGAACCAGCGGATCGTCGCGTCCGTGGTCGGCGAGGACGTAGGACAGATCGATCAAAGCTTCCAATGCACCCGAATGCATGGCCATCCGCTGCGCGCAGGCCCGCTCGAATCGCCGGAAACCCTCGTCGATCACCGCGCGGGCAAGGTGCTCCTTCGTGGGGAAATGGAAAAACAGGCCGCCTTTGGTGGTGCTGGACTTCCCGGAGATCGCATTCAACGTCGCGTGCACATACTCGTGGCGGTCGAATTCTTCCGCCGCCCGCTGCAGTAACTCGCTTCGGGTCAGGTGTCCCCGTCTCTGGGTCACGAGACCGGCTCTTCTCGCGTGCCCCCGTCGGTCAGCTGCGGCCGGCGACCGTGACGCTCAGCCACGTCAGAAACACCTCGCCGGTAACGCCGGAGTCGATTCGGGCGGTGCGGTCGCCGCCGCGCTGTCGTATCGCTGGGTGTCTTTCGCGTCGAAGTAGTCACCGCCCTTGCGTTTCGCGTCGTCGGTTCCCCAGTCCCGGTGGTGCGGAACGGGCTCCATGCGGGGAATGTGCTTGCGGCAGTGAATGTATGCCTCTTCGAC
>RRBB01000264.1:0-13557 GCA_006543605.1 Rhodococcus sp. WS4 | reverse complement strand
TTCCACGTCGGACTAGACCTGCACCGGTCACTGCTGACGACCGCGCGGCAGAACAACTCGACGCTCTTCATGACGATCCACGCGGCGTTCGCGGTCCTGCTCGCCCGCCTCAGCGGCAGTTCCGACATCGTGATCGGCACCCCCGTCGCCGGCCGCCCCGATCCACGGCTGGACCCACTCGTCGGCATGTTCGTCAACACACTCGTGCTGCGCACCGCCGTCGACGGCTCCCGGTCGTTCACCGAGCTACTCGACCTCACCAGGGACGTCGACCTCGGCGCCTTCCTGCACGCCGACCTGCCCTTCGAGCGCGTCGTCGAGGCCGTGGATCCGGCGCGGTCGACCTCCCGGTCACCGCTGTTCCAGGTGTCCCTCGAGTTCGAGAGTGCCCAGCGCCCCGGGATCACGCTGCCGGACCTGACCGTCACGGTCGCCGAGTGCTCGCCGCCGGTCGTGAAGGTCGATCTGGAACTGGTGGTCGCCGAGACGTTCGACGAGTCCGGCGATGCGGACGGAATCGCCGCCGGATTCGCCTATGCCACCGACATCTTCGACACAGAGACGGTGCAGGGCTTCGCCGATCGTCTGGTCCGTCTCCTCGAGGCAGTCGTGGCCGACCCGGACGTCCCGGTCGGCGACCTCGCGCTCGGCGACGAAGAGGCAGCGGTCTCCGGGCCGCCCGGTCTCCCGGCGCGGGTGTGGCCCGACCTGCTGACCGAGGCGGCGCAGCGGCACTCCGACCGGACGGCCGTGTCCGACGCCGGTAGCACGCTCACCTATCGCCAACTCGATGCCGACTCCGCGCGATTCGCCCGCCTGCTCATCGCCCGGGGTGCGGCACCGGAACGGTTCGTCGCTCTGGCACTGCCGCGGTCGCTCGCGTGGGTCCGTGCCGTGTGGGCGGTCGCCCGGACGGGTTCGGCGCCGGTCCCCGTCGACCCGACGTATCCGCCCAGCCGGATCACCCACATGCTCGCCGACTGCGGGGCGATACTCGGCGTCACCGTAGCCCGGTACCGCACACAGTTACCGGACACGGTCGAGTGGCTGGTGCTCGACGATCCCGACCTCGAGGAGCAGATGCGGCACCTTCCGGCCACACCGGTCACCGACGTCGACCGCGCGGGGCCGCTGCGCACGGACAACCCCGCCTACCTGATCTACACGTCCGGCTCCACCGGCACCCCGAAGGGGGTCGTGCTGTCGCATCGAGGTCTGACGAACCTGTTCGAGCAGGAACGTCACCACCTCGAGGTCGCGCCCGATGCGCGGGTCTCCCATCTCGCGTCCCCTAGCTTCGATGCATCGCTCTTCGAATTGACGATGGCGTTCTGCGCCGGTGCCCGCGTCGTGCTCGTGCCCCCGCAGACCTACGGCGGTGCGGCGCTGGCGGAAATCCTCGCTGGTGAGCGGATCACGCACGCGTTCATCACCCCGACCGCGCTCGCGACGCTCGAGCCGACAGGACTCGAATCGCTGCGGGTCCTTACCGTCGCCGGTGAGCCGTGCCCGGCGGACCTGGTCCGGCAGTGGGCGCCCGGCCGGCGCATGCTCGACGCGTACGGTCCCACCGAAACGACGATCTGGTCGCATGTCAGCGACGCACTGACGCCCGCGGAGTCCGTCACCATCGGGCACCCCGTCCGCGGGTTCACGGCCGCCGTCCTCGACGCCCGGCTGCATCCCGTCCCCCCGGGCACCCCCGGTGAGCTGTACCTGGCAGGGCCGGGCCTGGCCCGCGGCTACCACGCACGCCCGGCCACGACGGCGGCACATTTCGTCGCCTGCCCGTTCACTGCCCCGGGTTCGCGGATGTACCGCACCGGCGACCTGGTGCGGACCCCGCCCGACGGCACGCTCGAGCACCTCGGGCGCACCGACTTCCAGATCAAGGTGCGCGGATTCCGGGTAGAGCCGGGCGAGATCGACTCGATCCTCGCGGCCCGCACGGACATCGGCTTCGCGGTAACAGTCGGGCGCACCGGCCCGGACGGCGACCAGATACTCGTCACCTACGTCCGCCAGGCAACCGGCGCGGAAGTCGACCCGAGTGCAGTACGCACGGCGCTGTCCGCGCAGCTTCCGCCGTATCTGGTCCCCGCGGCGATCGTCGTACTCGACGAGGTACCACTTACCCCGGCGGGCAAGCTCGACCGCTCGGCCCTCCCGGAGCCCGAGTTCGGCACTCGATCCGTCCGATTCCGTGCCCCGTCGACGGCTGTCGAGCGAGCGATCGCCGACGCTTTCGCCGAAGTCGTCAAGTCCGACGACGATCACCCCCTCGGTGTCGACGACGACTTCTTCGCGCTCGGCGGCACGTCACTGTCCGCGGTCCGCGTCGCCGCGGACCTGCAGCAGCGACTGGGTCGGCCGGTGCCGCTTCCCGCGCTCTTCCTCGACCCGACGCCTGCGGGGCTGGCGGCCCGCCTCGCGACCGAAGCGCTGCCCGCGTCCGCCGACGAGGCGCTCCGGATGCTGGTGCCGCTGCACCGTGGTGGTCGGCGTGCACCGATCTTCTGTGTCCACGCCGGAATGGGGCTCGCCTGGGCCTACACCGGCATGGTCCGCCATCTCTCACCCGACCGCCCCGTGTGGGGTCTGCAGTTGCCCTCCCTCGGCGGCGGCCCGGAGTACGACTCGATCGAGGAACTGGCGCACCGCTACCTCGACGAGGTCCGTGCCGTTCAACCGTCTGGGCCGTATCACCTGCTCGGCTGGTCACTCGGCGGTCTGATCGCCCACGCCATGGCCAAAGAACTGCAGGAGCAGGGCGAGGAGGTCGCCTCGCTCGTCCTCCTGGACAGCTACCCCGGCGACGCGGCGACCGATCCCGACCCCTTGGACGCCGGACAGCTTCTGCGTGGTCTCGGAGTCGACGTCAGCGCCGGCGAGGACGCCAGGTCCCTCACTTACGAGGACGCCGCCCGACGACTCCGCGACACCTACGGTCCCGCTGTCGCCGTGTCGGCTGACCAGCTGCGGAGAATCGCCGACGGGTATGCCCGGTCTACCCGGCAGTCGGCGAGATTCGTCCCGAAGGTCTTTCGCGGTGACGCGCTCCTGCTCGTCGCTGAGGACGGTCCCCACGCCGGATGGGGCGACTCGATCACCGGGACCGTGCAGGAAGATCGCGTCGACTGCGCACACAACGACATGATGCAACCGGAGCCGGCACGTGAGATCGGCGTGCTCGTCGAGACCTACGTGTCCGAGCGGGGCGGATAGAGTCGCGTCAGGGTGTCGCAGATTCCGCGGATGCTCGGATGCCGATACAGCTCCCGCATCGGGAGGGCCGGCAGGCCGAGCCGCCGCATCATGCTGTCGGCCTTGATCGCACACAACGAGTTTCCGCCGATCTCGAAGAGGTTGTCGTCCAAGGATACCGGGACACCGAGGACTGATTCCCAGATGTCGGCGAGGATTCTCGCCGTGTCCTCGTCGGCGAGCGGCCCCACGCCCGGTTCCACGTCCCGCCGCGCCCCCGACAGTGGGACCGGCTCGGGAAGCCGTGCGACGTCCAGCTTCCCGTTGACCGTGAGAGGCAACGCCTCGACCGCCGTGATCGTGCGCGGCACCATGTGTTCCGGCAGGAACCGCGCACTGCGTCGCCTGATTCCCGTCACGTCGACCGCATTTCTTTCTGCTGCAACGACATAGGCATCGATGCCGAGTCCGCCCGGATCCTCCGGCCGCCCCGATGTCACCACCGCCGCCGCCGTCACCGCAGGATCGTCGAGAAGTACGGAACGAACCTCCCCGGGCTCCACGCGGAAACCGCGAATCTGCACCTGGGCGTCCAGCCGTCCGAGGTGCTCGAGGGTGCCGTCGTCGCGAATCCGTCCGCGATCACCCGTGCGGTACCGGCGCGAACCGGACGCGGCGGCAACGAAACGGCCGGCGGTCAATCCCGGTCGATTCAGATAGCCGAGGGCGACTCCCGCTCCGCCGACGTAGATTTCACCGGTCATTCCACGCGGCAGAGGGAGGCCGTGCTCGTCGGCGACCTCGATCTCCCAGCCTTTCAGCGGAGGCCCGACGCTCGCCGAGCCGGTCAGGGCGTCCCGCCGTGTCACCGTGTGTGCCGTGACGTGAACGGTGGTTTCCGTCATCCCATACATGTTCACCAGCCGGCATCGCGATTCCGGATACCGGTCGAGCCACGCGAGAAGGACTCGTGGGTCGAGAGTCTCGCCTCCGAACACGACGAGACGAAGAGAATCCAGCGGGTCGAGGTCTGCGTCGGCGGCAGTCAGGTGCACGAAGGCCGACGGCGTCTGGCTGAGTACGGTGACGTGTTCGTCGGCGAGCAGCGTGTGAAATTCCACCGGGGACCGCGAGATCCAGTACGGCACGATGACGAGTCGGCCGCCGGTCGCCAGCGCGCCCCAGATCTCCCAGACCGAGAAATCGAACGCGGGCGAGTGGAACATCGACCACGTGTCGTCGGGCGTCGGTACGCACTCCTCACCGGTGGCTGCGAGAAGAGCCGACACGGCTCGATGAGGAACCACAACTCCTTTGGGCCGCCCCGTCGACCCCGAGGTGTAGATCACGTACGCGGGCGCACCGTCGCCGCCGACGGCCCAGTCCACTTCACGTGAGGTGGGCACCTGCAGCGCATCCGCCGTCACCGCCGCCGCGCCGTCACCCCACGTCGCCTCGTCGAGATCGGTGACGACCAGTCCGACACCGGCGTCGTGTGCCGTGTAGGCGAGGCGATCGGGCGGATGTCGCACATCCATCGGAACGAACGTCGCACCGCTGCGCAGCACCGCGAGCATCGTCACGATCAAGTCGATCGACCGATCGAGGCAGACTCCGACGTGGTCTCCCGGCGCGACCCCGCGATCGCGGAGACCACACGCCGTCCATCTCGAGCGCTCCTCGAGTTCGGAATAGGTGAGTGTCCGCCGGCCGTGAGTCACGGCGAGTGCGTCGGGTCGCTCCCGGGCGTGCCGCGCGACGAGGTCCTCGATCCTGCCCTCCGATGTGGGCGCTCGGACGCCGGCGCCCACAGGCGCGGCCGGCTCCTCGCCGAACAGTCGGCGTCGCGGGAGGAGCGGTCCGCGAAGTCCGTTGAGCACCTGCGCAACCCGCGCCGCGAATCGTCCGGCGGCGGCGCGGTCCACCACGGTCGGGTCGGCGTACACCTCGAGGGCAGTGTGACCGTCGGTATCGACCACCGGCACGAGCGTGAGCGGAAACGGCGCCGACTGACACGGCAGGTACACGCGGCCGGGAGTGCACGACACGGTGTCGAGCACGCCGATCCGCGACCCGCCCGGGCCGTAGAGGTCGACCTCGTCGAGTGGGCACCCGTCCCCCCTGGCACTTTCCGCCTTCTCGAACAGTTCGTACGGCGACCGGGTGCCCGCGATGTCGAACGTCAGATCGACACGGCTCTCGTCGCTGCCGAGCACGCGCGGCGGGCGGGTGCGGGCGGCTCGCCAGATCGGAACAGTCACGGCGTCGAGACCCTCGGTTCGACCGACAACGACCGCCGCCGCGACGGCACCCGCCACGGCCGCATCCTCGAAACCTTCCCCGAAGCGTCCTACCAGCGGTTCGACGATATGCAGTACCGCACCCGACGGCGAAAGTGCAGTGCCGTGGAGGTGACGGCGGAGCGGAGTTGCCGACACCGCGTCCGCTCCGACAACTCCTGTGAGCACGTCACACACGGTGGCGAGTGAGACCGCGTCGAGGTCGCGCCGATCGGCCACCACGACGAGATCGGCGTCGCCGTCTCGGTACCGCATCAGGACGACGCGCACCACCGGACCGTCGACCGTCGCCGGCCGACGGCACTCGGCAGCGAGTCGTCGCCGCGCGTCGAAGCCCTCGGACGCACCGGCCACGTCCTCCACCCACAGGCGCGTCGGCCGAACTGGCGGATCCCACCAGAGGTCGGATGCTGTGTGCAGCACCGCTGCAAGAGTTTCCGGATTCGTCACTGAGGGGACACGCACCGTCACCGCATGGCCGTACGACGTACGCGCCAGCCCAGCCCGACCCCAATGGGATTGGTGCATACGAGGATGCTAGCGGAGATCGCCCGACGCCAGAAGTGCCCGCGCAGCCGTAGGTCAGCGAGCCGAGAACCCGCCGTCGACCGTGATCACCGTGCCGGTGACCTGACGCGCGTCGTCCGACGCGAGCCACCGTGCCGCCGCGGCGACATCTTCCGGTTCGACGAGTTCGTTCGTCGGCTGCGACTGCAGGAAGATCGACTCGTGCTCGTCGTCGCCGATGCCGAGCGAACGAGCGATCTCCGACAGCATCCGTCCCTCGTACTCGGGGGCGTCCCGCACCGAGCCCGGGCACAGCGCGTTCACGCGAACGCCGGTCGGGGCGTAGTCGAGGGCGACGGCCTTGGTGAGTCCCACCAGCCCATGCTTGGCAGCGACGTACCCCGCGAACCGCGGGTATCCGACGAGGCCTGCGGTGGATGCGACGTTGATGATGCTTCCGCTTCGCTGCGCGACCATGATTCCGCCGGTCGCTGCGATGGCCCGCCACGCCCCGGTGAGGTCCACGTCGATCATCAGCCGCCATTCGTCTTCGCCGATGTCATGGGCGAGTTTTCCCGACGGTGAAACGATTCCGGCATTGTTGACAAGAACATCGATCCGCCCGAACCGCTCGTGGGCGGCGGCCACCGCGGCGTTGATCTCCGTGAATTCCCGCACGTCCACCGCCTCGGTCAGCACCGACACACCGTGTTCACGGCAGAGTTCGGCGGTGTAGTCGAGTTGACTCCTCGAGCCGAGGGGGTACGGCACACCGGGCAGGTCCCGGGCGATGTCGACGAGCATCAGGTCGGCACCGTCCGCCGCGAAGGCAACGGCGCAGGCACGACCGATACCGCGCGCCGCGCCGGTGACGATCGCCGTCTTTCCGATGAGATCGGCACTCATCGCGACTCCTGATCGGACAGCTGCGCGGCGAGTAGGCGCACCAGGGCGTGGGGATGTTCGGTGAGGTACATGTGCCCACCGTCGACCTCGAGTACCGACGTCTCGGCCGTGGTCGTCGCCGCCCACTCCGCCATGTGCGCAGCACCGACCAGGTGATCGTCACGACCGCGGAGCGCGGTGATCGGAACCTCCAGCGACGGGTGCGGGGGCGGCCGGTAGTTCTCGTGCATCTCGACGTCCGCCCGCACGACCGGCAGGAGAAGTTCGCGCAGTTCAGGGTTCTCCAGTGCGGGGTGCGAGTACCCGGCCAGATCGCCGACCTGCGCGAGGAACTCGGAGTCTGCCAGGGACGACGCACGGATCTCCCGCACGGTTGCCGGCCCCGGCGACCCGCTGACGAACAACCGCACGAGCGTGACACCACCCTCGGCCTTCAGCCGATGCGCGAGCTCGAACGCCAGGACAGCGCCCAGACTGTGCCCGAAGATCGCCACACCCGCGGCATCCCGGCACGTGGGCAACACCCGCGGCACGATGTCGTCCACCGCCGCTGCGACCGTCGTGAGCAACTCTTCGACGAACCGTTCCTCACGACCGGGAAGCTGCACGGGGAAGACGTCCAGGCCCCGCGGGGCGAACCCCCGCCAGTCTCGGAAGAAGGACGCTCCCGACCCGGCAAACGGCAGGCACACCAGAGTCGCGGGCACCACTGCTCGTCTCCCTTCCGCGACACCGAGGACGACCGGTCCCCTCGACCCTAGGCTGCACTTCAAGTCCTGGTGGCTGAATCAGCGGTGCTCAGTGGTGTCCACGGAACCACCCCCGCCCCCAGCTGGTCGTCCTCGAACGAGGCCCGACCCACTGCGTGTGGAATTCGCGCGGTCCGGTGTCGTCTCGGCGGAAAGCACGGTCATCGCGGGTGCGGTGTGCTGTGCTGGGACCACACAGAAGCCGGGAGGTGCGGTGTGCGAGCTGGGGTCGGTGGACTGGTGCCGATGAGCCCGACCGAGGCGATGTTCGTGCTCTTCGAGTCCCCGTCGCACCCGATGCACGTGGCCACTCTGACCCTGTTCGATCCCCCGACCGGCACCGCACCCGGCGCCCACGCCGCCGACATGGTCGGGAACCTGCGCGCCCACACAGAGGCCGCGGAATTGTTCCGCAAACGCCCCTTCCACCCCCTGCACGGGTATCCGTGGTGGCGACTCGAGAACCACATCGATCTCGGATATCACGTGCGTCACACCGCCGTTCCCGGCGACGGCGAGATGGCCGACCTGCTGTCGCTGGTCTCGCAGATGCACTCGATGCCGCTCGATCCGCAGCACCCGATGTGGGAGATGCACGTCATCGAGGGTCTGACCGACGGGCGCACCGCGGTGTACACGAAGTTCCATCTGTCGCTGACCGACGGCGCCTCCGGGATGCGGCTGCTGCACCGCACGCTCTCGGTCGACCCGGACCTCCGGGACTGCCCGGCGCCGTGGAGCCCCTCTATCGCTGCGGCCCCGCCCCATACCTCGGTGGGGATGCTGCGGTCCGGCCTGAACATCACCGGGGAACTGATATCGGCCGTCCCCACCCTGGTCCGCGCCGGCTACCACGGACTGACCGAGGAACACCTGACGTTGCCGCTGCAGTCCCCGCCGACGATCTTCAACGCCCCGACCGGTCGCGCTCGCAAGGTCGCCGCCCGATCCTGGCCCCTGAAACGTTTGCGCCGGCTCGCCGCCTGCACCGGCGCCCCGTTGGAGGTGGTGGTACTCGCGATGTGCGCGGGGGCCCTCCGCGCGTATCTGCTCGAGCAGTACGCCCTCCCCGAGGCGCCGTTGACCGCAATGCTCCCCGTTCCGCTCGACCTCGGCGAGGTCCCCACCCTCGGGCAGGGCGGTAACCGAGGGATCGGGGCAATGGTCGTGTCCATGGCCACCGACGAGGACGACCCCCTTACCCGCCTGGCGCGGATCGCCGACTCGGTAGCCCATACCAGTGGAATTGTCGCCGCCCTGAGCCGTACCCAATTCCAACTGGTCAGTGCCCTGACATTGAGTCCGATCATGCTCGACCCGGTCCGCCGGGTCCTCGACGACATCCCGCCGCCGTTCAACGTGATGATCTCCTACACCCCCGGACCGACCCGACCGCGGTATTGGAACGGCGCCCATCTCGACGCCGTCTACCCGATACCCACCCTCGCGCGCGGCCAGGCGCTGAGCATCACCATCGCCAGCCGATCCGGTCAGCTGCATGTCGCGGTCGTCGGCGACCGCACCGCGGTGCCCCACCTGCATCGGATCATCGGCCATCTCGACACCGCCCTGACCGACCTCGACGCCGCGGCCCACACTGCCCATTGAAAGGACTACTCCGACAGTAATGGGTCGTTCATTGCGCTAACGGGCGGAGGATGCGATCACGCTGACATCATGTGTTGCCTGCCCAGCCGGCGCGGGGGTCGAATCCTTCGATTTCCTCTGCCCTGGCGTACGCCCGCAGCGCCTCGTCGGCTTCGTGGCCGAGATCGGAAGGGACCACGACCTCCACGGTGACCAGCAGATCGCCGACGGCGTCGCCGAGGTGGGGCACCCCGCGTCCGCGCAGCCGGAACGTGCTCCCGGAGTGGGCGCCTGGCGGAATCTTCACACTGACCCGGCCATCGAGAGTGGGCACGGACAGCACTGTCCCCAAGGCTAGTTCGGCGAAGGACACCGGAACGACGACGGTGAGATCATCGTCGCTGCGGCCGAACACCGGGTCCGGATCCACGCGTACGGTGACATACAGGTCCCCCGGCGGTGACCCGCCCAGACCAGGTTCGCCCTGCGCCGGTAGCCGTATGCGTTCCCCGTCGCTCACTCCGGGCGGAACACGGACGGAGATGGTGCGGGTGCGGTCCCCGGTCCCGGTGCCCTGGCAGTCCGGGCACGGCGTGTCGACCATCGATCCGGTGCCACCGCAATCGCCGCAGGGTTCGCTGAACACGAAGCCGCTCTGATTACGGTTACGCGCCCCGACGCCGTCGCAGTGTGGGCACGTCCGTTGCCGGGTTCCCGGTAGTGTCCCGGAGCCGTGACAACTGGTGCACACCGTCGGTCCACTGACCCGCAGCGGCAGCACCATCCCGGCGACTGCCTCCCGGAACGACAGCCTGGTCTCGGTCTCGACGTCGCTTCCTCGCCTCGGCCGGGCCGACGCAGTGCGGGTTCCGGCGCGCCGGAACAGGTCTCCGAGGACATCACCGACCCCGCCCAGCGGATCGCCCACGATGAAGGATGAACCGCTTCCGAACACGTCCCCGAAGTCGAAGCCGCCCGACCCGGGGCGCGCTCGGGCTGTGCCGGCGCCAGGAGGAAAGCCCGTCCCGGCGAACCTCCCGGACCGGTGGAGCCGGCGTGTGCGGTCGTACTCCTTGCGTTTGGCGGGGTCCGAGAGTACCGAGTGCGCCTCACTCACCTTCTTGAATTTTTCCTCCACCTCGGTGTTGTGCGGGTTGGCGTCCGGATGCAGGTCCCGGGCCAGCTTGCGGTACGCCTTCTTGATCTCCTCGGCCGACGCCGTCGAAGGGATACCCAGGGCGGCGTAGAAGTCACGGTCGAGCCATTCCTGCTGTGTCACCGGTAATCCTCCTCTCCCGGCGGGTCATCCCCCTCGACGACGGTGACCGTCGCGGTCCTCAGCACCTTGCCGTCACCGAATGTGTAGCCGCGCCGCAACACCGTGCCCACGACGGGATCACTTCCGTCGCCTTCGTGCTGGACCGCTTCGTGCAGGGTGGGGTCGAAGGGGTCTCCCTCTTCACCGAATGCCTCCACCCCCAGGCCGCTCAGGATCGCACCGAGCTTGGCCGCGATCGCACGCAGCGGTCCGGTTTCGAGGTCGCCGTGCTCGCGGGCACGATCGAGGTCGTCGAGGATCCCGAGAAACCTCGCCGCCACCGACGCCGTCGCGGCCTCGACCGCCAGCTGCCGGTCGCGTTCGGTCCGGCGCCGGTAGTTGGTGTACTCGGCCTGCACCCGCTGCAGATCGGCGGTCAACTCCGCCACTCGATCCGGGTGCACGTCCGTCGCCCGCTCGGACCGGTCACCAGGGTGCATCTCGGCGTCCGACATGATCGGGTCGGGTTCCCCTTGCGGGGTCGGGGTGACTGGCTCGCTCGGAGTGTGCTCGCGTAACCGACCGGTATCCGGATCGACACGGCGTTTGTCGGTGATCGAGATCGGTTCCCGCGGCGGCTCGTCGCCGTTGCGGCGCTCGCTGCTGCTCATCGCGAGTCCTCCCTCCCAGGTTCGTCCACCACCTCGGCATCGAAGACTTCATCGGACCCTTCCGAGGCACCGTTCCCCCCGCCGGTGGCGGCCGAGTCCTTCGCCTGCGCGTCGTAAATCGCCTGGCCCAAGGCTTGCGAGTCGGTGGACAGTTTTTCGATCGCCTCTTTGATCGCCGCGACGTCGCTGCCTTTCAACTTCTCCTGGGCATTCTTGATCGACGACTCGACCTTCTCCTTGACGTCGGCGGGCACCTTGTCCTCGTTGTCCTTGATGAACTTCTCGGTCTGATACACCAGCGACTCGGCCTGGTTGCGGACCTCCGCCTCCTCCCTGCGTTGAGCGTCCTCCGAAGCGTGTGCCTCGGCGTCCTTGATCATCCGCTCGATCTCCTCTTTCGACAGGCCCGAGCCCTCCTGGATCTTGATCGTGTTCTCCTTGCCTGTGCCCTTGTCCTTCGCGGTCACGTGCACGATGCCGTTGGCGTCGATGTCGAAGGTGACCTCGATCTGCGGCACGCCGCGCGGGGCGGGCGGAATCCCCGCCAGCTCGAACGAGCCGAGCAGCTTGTTGTGCGAGGCGATTTCACGCTCACCCTGGAACACCTGGATCTGCACCGAAGGCTGGTTGTCGTCAGCCGTGGTGAAGGTCTCCGCACGCTTGGTCGGGATCGTGGTGTTGCGCTCGATGAGCTTGGTCATCACGCCACCCTTGGTCTCGATGCCGAGGGACAGCGGGGTGACGTCGAGCAGCAGCACGTCCTTGACCTCGCCCTTGAGGACACCGGCCTGCAGGGCGGCGCCGACGGCGACGACCTCGTCCGGGTTGACACCCTTGTTCGGTTCCTTTCCGCCGGTCAGCTCGCGCACCAAATTCGTCACAGCAGGCATCCGGGTGGAACCACCGACGAGCACGATGTGGTCGATGTCCTTGACGGAGATCTTCGCGTCCTTGATCACCGATTGGAACGGAGCCCGGGTGCGGTCCAGGAGATCGGAGGTGATCTTCTCGAACTCGCTGCGGGACAGCTGCTCGTCGAGGAACAGCGGGTTCTTGTCCGCGTCCACGGTGATGTAGGGCAGGTTGATCGAGGTGCTCTGCGAGGAGCTCAGTTCGATCTTGGCCTTCTCGGCGGCCTCACGGAGACGCTGCAGGGCCATCTTGTCCTTGGTCAGATCGATGCCGTTCTGAGCCTTGAACTTGTCGGCCAGCCACTTCACGATCCGATCATCCCAGTCGTCACCACCGAGGTGGTTGTCGCCGGACGTGGCGCGAACCTCGACGACGCCCTCGCCGATTTCGAGCAGCGAGACGTCGAAGGTGCCGCCACCGAGGTCGAAGACCAGGATGGTCTGTTCCTTGTCACCCTTGTCCAGGCCGTAGGCCAGTGCGGCCGCGGTGGGCTCGTTGACGATCCGCAGGACGTTCAACCCGGCGATCTGGCCGGCTTCCTTCGTGGCCTGACGCTGAGCGTCCTCGAAGTACGCGGGGACGGTGATCACCGCGTCGGTGATGTCCTCACCCAGATACGATTCCGCGTCCCTCTTCAGCTTCATCAGCACCCGGGCACTGATCTCCTGCGCGCTGTATTTCTTGTCGTCGATCGCCACATGCCAGTCGGTGCCGATCTCCCGCTTCACCGAACGCACCGTCCGGTCCACGTTCGTCACCGCCTGGTTCTTGGCGGGCTGGCCGACCAGCACCTCACCGTTCTTCGCGAACGCCACCACCGACGGTGTCGTGCGCGCACCCTCCGAGTTGGCGACTACCACCGGGTCGCCACCCTCGAGCACGCACACCACCGAGTTCGTGGTCCCCAAATCGATACCCACCGCGCGAGCCATGACCGCCTCCAGCACCACACCGGGTGGGTGTAGTGCTTTCGCTGATCCGCTCGACATCACACCCACCGAACTTGAGTGTTATCGACTCAATTTTCCCCCTGACGGAAAACGAGGTCAAGCAGAAAGGTTGAGCGTAGACCGCTCAATCCTGAAGCGGTGTTTCGCAGCATGAGGTCATCCCTAATAAGAGCTACGGGTCACCGGTCGATGCGCCAGACTGGTGTCCGGTAGCCGGCCAGCGAGAGAGCACTGTTCATCCCTTGGACGGGGTGGAAGTCCTGCCTTCAGATCGTGCCCTCGCCGGTTCGGTTCGGAAGAAGATGATCGCTGCTGGGATGTCGTGCCGCAGAGCACTATTTTATTAGGTCGCCGAAACTTCTTCCGCAGGCTGCCGAGGTATCTGTCGATGACGGACGGGGAAGGGAGATAGTAAATGCTGCTGCTGGTGGGTGACGATTGGGCCGAGGATCATCACGATGTGGAATTGATGGATTCGTCGGGGCGCACACTGGCGAAATCCAGACTACCGGA
>RRBB01000263.1:0-13711 GCA_006543605.1 Rhodococcus sp. WS4 | reverse complement strand
CGCAATCGGGAGCATGCCGGCGGCGACACGGGTGATGACGCCGGACCTGGCCGGGGTGTGAACTGCGGTATCGATTGGACTCATGCGTTACGCCATCCTTTGGGGTGGTGACCAATGTGGTGGCGACGAAGATCGTCGTCATGGCGTTCAAGCATGTCGATGCTGGATGCTCCGGCGGATCGGTCATATTGCGGAGCGCATACCGAGTTTGAGGGCGAATCCGTATCGAGATCGGTATTCCGACCGATTACCTGCTATTGCCTATGTCACAGACTCGTTTCACCAGCAACGAAGTGTCCCTGCCCTCGACGAAAGCGCAGCGAAATGACGACCACCGAAACACTGACCTCTCCGACCACCGCCTTTGACCAGCGTGCATTGCGGTCGTTCTACGGCGGGATGCCCAGCGGTGTACTCGCTCTCGCCGCCATGGTCGACGGGGCACCCATCGGCATGGCGGTGAGCTCGTTCACCAACGTGTCGTTGGATCCACCGCTGGTGGTCGTGTCGATTCGCAGCGAATCCAGCACGTGGCCGGTACTCAGTAAGGCAGCGGTGATCGGGGCAAGCATTCTGGCCGAACCACAGGCAGCCTGCGGAAAACAGCTGTCGATGGGCGAAGCAGACAGCCGATTCGACGACATCAACTATTCGGTTGCCGACTCCGGTGCGGTCGTCATCGATGAAGCCGCGGCCTGGTTTGAGGCCACACCCAGCGAGCCCATACAAGCCGGTGATCACTTCCTGGTGCTGCTGGCGCTGCAATCGATCTCAAGCGACACCGACCGTGCACCGCTGCTGTTCTTCCGAAGCAAGTTCGCCGGAGTTCGCCATGCCTAATCCGTCGACCGCAGCCAAGCGGGTGACCCTGTTCGTGACGCGCCGCGGTGCCCAGCCGATGTTCACACCGACCGCCGCGGCTGGCGAGCTGAAGCCGCACCTGTTGGACGCCGATAATTTGCGGGAAGCGGCGGTACTGACCAGCAGGCTGAGCCAGGAACCCGACACAAGCTTTCCGCTGACCCTGCTTCGGATCGATACGACCGGAAAGCCCGAGTCCGCGAATCAGTCGGCGATCCCCTTCCCTGCGTCGCCGCGGTTGTTGGCAGGGCTGATCGCCGATGCCGTGACGACGGGCGTCGCCGACGGCGCGGTGATCCGCATGGCCGACAACCCACCGATTCCACATCAACTCCGCACAGAGGTCGCTGCTCACCTCGACCAGGCAGGCTTCACGGTTTCGTTCTACATCCCGGGCTGGGTGCTCGAGGACGAGGACAGCCTCCGCTCAGCAGGCTGACACACGGCCGCCGGCCGGCGCGCTGGCGATTCGGCGCCACGGTATCGCCCCGTCCCGAGATAGACTTGAGTGACAGGATTCGTCCATCGATGCACGTGTTCGCCGAGCTTGGGACGGCCAATGGCTGAAGTCGACCCGCTGGCCACCCAGCGCGCGCCCGCGGTAGATATTGCCGCCGAGTTGGCTGCCGAAGGATTCCAGGATGCACACGAGATTGCGCATGGCGGGTTCGGTGTCGTCTACCGCTGCGAGCAACCCGCACTCGAACGCACGGTAGCGGTCAAGGTACTGACCGCGGACCTCGACGAAGAGAACTTTCAACGGTTCATCGAAGAACAGCACGCGATGGGCCGACTCTCCGGGCACCCCAATATCGTCACAATCCTGCACACCGGCGCGACCGGGAGCGGACGGCCCTACATCGTGATGCCCTACCATCGCCAAGAATCGCTCGAAACGCACATTCGCGAGCATGGCCCGATCGGCTGGGCCGACGCGCTGCGGCTGGGTGTAAAGATTGCTGGTGCGCTCGCCGCCGCACACCGCATCGACATCCTGCATCGCGATGTCAAACCCGGCAACATCCTACTCACCGAATACGGCGAACCCGAACTGACCGACTTCGGCATAGCGCGAATCACCGGCGGAGTGCAAACCGCCGCCGGGATCATCCTCGGCTCCCCGGCATTCACCGCACCCGAAGTGCTCCGCGGCGAACCGGCAAGCGTCGCTTCCGACCTCTACGGACTCGGCGCCACCCTGTTCTGCGCGGTCACCGGCCACGCCGCGTTCGAACGGCGCAGCGGCGAAGATGTTGTTGCGCAATTCCTTCGCATCACAAACGAACCGATTCCGTCCCTGCACGACTACGACCTCCCCTCCGACATTGCCGCGGTCATCGAACGGGCAATGGCGCAGGACCCCAAGGACCGCCCGACAAGTACCACCGAATACGGCGAGGAGCTGCGCGCCGTGCAACGTCGCAAGGGGTTGGCGGTCAACGAAATGGCGATGCCCACCGCACTCGCCACCGAGCAGTCCCGAAAACTCGGAGCAACCGGATCGGGCGCGGCCGCGATCCCCAGAACCGCCCGGCACAACATTTCGGCCGACGTCACGAGCTTCGTCGGACGCGGTCAAGAAACTCGGGAGATCAGGACCCTGCTGCGCAAGACGCGGCTGCTGACGCTGACCGGCATCGGTGGGGTGGGAAAGTCCCGCCTTGCCAGATCGGCCGGGCTGGCAATCCAGCGCGCTTTCCGGGATGGCGTGTGGCTGACCGATTTCAATTTCGTTCAGGACGGCAAGTTCATCCAGCAGGCGATCCAGGACTCCACGCCGGGTCCGGCAACTGTGCTCTCGTTGGTCGAGCAACTCCGGGACAAGAATCTGATGCTGATACTCGACAACTGCGACAAACTCACCGAAGAAATCGCCGATACTGCAGCACATCTCTTGGCGCAGTGTCCGGAGGTGAAGATACTCGCGACATCACGCACACCGCTCGACATCAGCGCGGAATATGTGCTGAACGTTCACCCGTTCATCCCCGATACCGATCAGGGTGCGCAATCGGAGGTGCTCAACGACGCGGTGACCCTCTTTCGCGATCGGGCACAGGCAGTTGGCGGCTGGGAGTACGACTCCCGGGCGGAAAACGATGTCGTTCAATTGTGCATCCGACTTGACGGGTTGCCATTGGCAATCGAGTTGGCCGCGTTGCGAACCCGGACGATGCCAATTCAGGAGATCAGCCAGCGGCTGACCGATCGCTTCGGGCTGCTCAAAGGTGGACCCCGCGATATGCATCCCAGGCATCGCAGCTTGTGGACACTGCTGGAGTGGACCTGGGATCAGTGCAGCGTCGCGGAGAAGTCACTGTGGGCGCAGTTCTCGGTATTTGTCGGATCCGCCGGGCTGGATGCCGTCCGACATATCTGCGCACTAGGACCGACGGCGGATGTCGGAGAGGTCGTGGAGGGTCTCGTTCAGCAATCGATCCTGACGCGTCGGCGATCGAGAGATACGATTCGATTTCAAATGCTGGACACCATTCGCGAGTTCGGCCAGTTGATGCTCGAACGCGACGCCGGCTCCTTCGAACTTTCCGCTTCGCCGGCAGATCTGCGTGATCGCCACCTGCATTACTATGCCGCGCTGGCCGCGCAGGCGGAGGGTGACTGGTTCGGTCCGAATCAGTTCCGGTCGAGGTCGATTGTGGCGAGCGAGATTTCGAACATGCGCGCCGCATTCGACTGGGCGCTCGAAACTCCCGAACGCTCCGGGACGGCCACCACCATGGTGGCCGACCTCTGGTTCTATTGGCTCGGTTGCGGGCACCTGAAGGAAGGCCGGCTGTGGTCCGAACACGCGTGGAATCGCGTGCACAACTTCGGCATACCGTATTCGGCGCGTGCGCTCTGGGTCCTCGGGTGGAATCTGTTGATCACCGGTGAGGTCACCGGCGCCGAAGTTCGGCTACAGGAGTGCCTCTCGGAAGCCGCACGACAAGGTGATGCTCGAGCGGCATCGTTTGGGCGAGCACTGTTGGGCGCGGTGCGGTGCTTCCAGGACGACTACGCGGCTGGGGTCGAGCTCTATACAACGGCGATCGCGGAAGCAAAGCAGCGCGGCGATCAGCTGGCCACCGCCCTGTTTCTGTTTCACCTCGGCGAGGTATATTGCCTCTACCGAGAGTTCGATCTCGCCGAGGAGTGTTGTCGGGAAAGTATCGCCATCTGCGACCGTTATGGCGATCAATGGTGCAATTCGTTGGCCCGTTGGGTACAGGCACTGTGCGCATTCATGCAGAAATCCACCGAACGTGCTGCAGCGATTGCCGCAACGGCGCTGACCGGGATGACGACCATCGAGGATCAGCTCGGTATCGCGCTGGTCGGTGAACTCTTCGCGTGGATCGCCGCAGAGAACGGCGAGTACTCGGAGGCGGCGGCGCTGCTGGGGGCGACGGGCGCCTATTGGTCTGCGAGCGGTTCGTCGGTGATGGGCCTGCATCGACTGATGGAGTACCGCGGGTCGTGCCTGGCAACGATCGAGGCCAATATGACGGATCGTGATTTCAAGCGCTCCACCGAGAAGGGTGCGCGCCTCGGATTCGACGGGATCGCGACCTTGGCGCTGCCTGCGGCCCGCGTTGGGGTCCCGGAGAGTGGCCGAGTGCCCATCGAGCACCGGAGCATTCCCGACCGCGGCCGGGTTTCCACCGCACCGAAGCCCTCGGCGGCCCTGGAGAGCCTCACCCCCCGGGAATGGGAAATCGCCCGGCTGGTGACGCAGGGCATGACGAACAAGGAAATTGCGGCAGAACTGATCATCGGCAAGCGCACCGTGGATACCCACGTCGCGCACGTCCTGGCGAAATGTGGCCTGCGGCGGCGCTCGGAGCTCGCCTCATTGATTGCCACGAGTTCGGACGATTCGTAGTCAGATCTCGTCCAACGCGTCGGCGGATTCGGACAGCACCTGACCGCCGTCGACCACCAGAGTCTGCCCGGTGATATAGCCGGCCTCGTCGGTGGCGAGGAACAATGCGGCGTTACCGATATCCGCGACCGCGCCGAGCCTGCCTTGTGGCACCGCGGCGGCCATCCGGTCGAGATACTGCTGGCCCATGCCGTCGAGACCCTCGGTCTTGATGTTGCCCGGCAGCACGGCGTTGATGGTGATCTTGCGTCTGGCCAGTTCCATCGCCGCCGTGCGGACGAAGCCGAGCTGGGCTGCCTTGCTCGCGCCGTAGTGCGACCAACCGGGGTAGCCGGTGATGGGCCCGGTGATCGAGGAGGTGATGACGATGCGCCCGCGGCCGGAGGCGGTCAGCGCAGGAAGGGCCGCCTGCACCGAGTAGACGGTCCCCTTGAAGTTGACGTCCAACACGCCGTCGAGTTCGGCCGGGCCGAGGTCCTCGAGCCGGCAGGAGGGAAACACCCCAGCGTTTGCGCACATCACATCGAGTCCACCGTGCCGCTCGACTGCGGCGTCCACCATCTCCCGGCACGCCGCGGGATCGGCGACATCGACCGACAGGGTGGTCACCTTTCCGCGCAGGCCACTCAACTCGACCGCGGCGGTGGATAATGCGTCGTCGTCACGGGCGGTGATCAAGACGTTGGCACCGGCGGAGGCGAACACCCGCGCGATGCCTCGCCCGATTCCCTTGCTGCCGCCGGTGACGATAACGGAGCGACCCTCGATCGATGTAAACATGGCTTCCTCGCCTGGTTGGACAAACGTTTACTAACAGATGGTGCGGCCGCCGGAATCGAGATAGCGCTGCGCAATCTCGCAGGTTCCGGCGGCGAAACTCGCGCTCTTTGTCTGTGATTCGCGTGAATGCGCGTGCGATCCCATCCACGCGACGAGCATCATCCGGCGCAACAGCACGAAGGTGGCCAACATCTGCTCGTCGGCGTCGGTCAGTTCCGCATACCCGCGGTAGCCGTCGATCCAGGCTGCCTGCCATTCGCCGAGCGCGGGATCGTCCTCGATGAACGACACCGCTGTGCCGAAGTCGTAGAGATACCAGCCGTATCCGCAGTCGTCGAAGTCGATGACGTTGACCCGGGACGGCTCGATGAGCAGGTTGGCCAACCGCAGATCGGCGTGGATCAGTCCGAACCGGTCCGGTCCGCGGCCATAGATCTCGAGGCGGTGCCGCATCAGTTCCACGGCCGGGGTCAGCTGCGCGATCTCGGCCGGCCCGATCCCACCGCCGTCCTGCCATCGGCCCCACCGCGGGGTGTCACCGAGACTGTGTTCCCAGTCCCAGGCGAAGCGGGTGAAGCCGGGGGGTTGCGTCCAGCTCTTGGCGTGCCGGTGCAGCCGCGCGGTGATCGCCCCCAGTGTCCGGAAGTCGTCGGGGCCGACATGGGTCTCGTCCGGTTCGAGCCCACCGATGGTTTCGAACAACACGGCGTGACGGGCGCGGCCGTCGACCCGCGTCGTGACGACACGCCGGCCGTCGCGAGCGCGAATCACGCGCGGCGCGTGCACGCCCGCACCGGCCCGCAATGCGGCCAGCCAATCCAGCTCCGATTCGATCGCGCCCCGGCTGTGATAGTTCTCCCGGTGCACCCGCAGGATGCCGCCGCGGCCGGTCGGGGCGTCGTCGATCAGATAGGTGGCGTTCTCGGAGAGGTTGATCATCCGGCACGCCGCGTCCGCGGAGAACTCGTACTCCCCCAGCGCTCGCGTCGCGACTTCGTCATCGCGGGCGCCGGTTTCTCTTGTTGACATCACATCACCTCACTTCGTTGCCAACGCCTCAGCCGTGTTCGCGGCCCTCGATGCCGTCCAGAACCTTTGTTATCCGGTCGCGGGCAAGGGTCACGTCCTCGGTGGTCCCGCTGATGTAGAGACGTCCGGCCGCGCCGATCATCTGCACGTCGACCAGCGTGATGCCGGGAGAGACCCGCTCCGCCTCGTTGGCCGCGACCGCGGCGAACAGCGCCGGAGTCATCTCGTAGACGAGCAGCGATTCACCCGGCATCACCATCGATGCCTGCCGATTTCGGTTGAGGATCACGGTGTGCTGGTCGGTGATGTTTTCGATGACGTCGTGGTACAGCACGCGCGGGCGCAGCTGGTCGTTGGCCTTGTTGCCGGTGCCGGCGAGGATTGCCTCACCGGCGCGGACGACATCGTCGAGATCTTGGGAATGGATTTCGAGGACGCCGAATTGCCGTTCCACGTACAGGATTCCGGGCTGTACGGCGGGAACGGCTCGCAACGCGAGATCGATCACCCGCTCGATCGCCAGCGCAGGGGAGACCTCGACGATCAACGCGTGGTCACCCTGGTACGGGGGGTACCCGCGGGCTCGGGTCGGTGTTCCCATGTAGGCGGCGAACTGCCGTTGCAGGTCATTGACCATGAGATAGACCCGGATGTCGGTGTCAGTGTGTGCTTCGCCCACTGTTGTTCCTTCTGCTTGTCCGCCGAGTCGTCGGGACTACTTCGACGCCACCGAGAAATGGCCGCCGAGTTCGGCGTGCGGGCGCGGGATGACGTGCACGCTGACCAACTCGCCGACCTGGGTCGCAGTTTCCGCGCCGGCTTCGGTGGCGGCCTTGACCGCGCCGACCTCCCCGGTGACGATCACTGACACCAGGCCGTCACCGACCTCCTGCCGGTCGGTGATGATGACGTTGGCGGCCTTGACCATCGCGTCGGCGGCCGCGAGCGCGGCGACGAATCCCTTGGTCTCGATCATGCCGATGGCGGTGCTGGACATGTGTACTCCTTCTAGTGTTGCCGGCTGACGGGCTGTCAGCTGGTTGTGGTCGTGGTGGTGAGTGTCTGCGACGACGCCCGATCGGCATCGATCGATCCGATGATCAGTGCGTCGACCGGCGGCGGCGGTCCGGTGAACCAGTTCGAGGCCATCGAGCCCTGCGCGACGATCACCCGTTCGCCGAGGCCGGTGCCGAGGACGTCGAATGCGACGAGCCGGGCGCCGGATTCATCGACCTCGACCTCGAGTAGTGCGCCGGCCGGTATTCCCTCGATCCGCCGGGTCGACCAGACGCTGCCGGTCACTGTTGCCGTAATCATCTGCGCTCCTTTTCGAATGGAACTCCGAGGGTTCGTGCCTTCTCGCGTGCCAGGGGAGTCAGGACGGCGGCCGGCCCCAGGACCAACCGCCCGCCCGCCTCGGCGATGGCCGCGATCTGGCGTTCGGTCACCGCACCGCGATCCACTCGGTGCACCGCTTCGGCGGTTGGGTGCGCCGCCGCGCCGCCGGTCAGGGCGAACTTCAGCCGTCCGGCCCGGAGATCCGCCCGGATCTTCGGGTTTTCGAACAGCCCGAGCAGGGTGAATACGAACGATCGCAGATCCGACTCGTTGCTTATTCGCACGGTTTCCGTGCGCTGGCGGCCAGCGCCGTCGAGCGGTCCGGTGGGTGTGACACCAATCTGTTTGGCGAAGGTAGCCGCTGCGGCTGGGGTCGGGTCGTTGCCGTCGGGGTGCGCGGTGGGCCGGGTCGGTGTCCCCCTCATCTCACCGACGACCTCCCGGAGCACCTCCTGCACGAGGGATCGGAGATCCGGTGACGGCGCAGTGTTCGCAATGTCCGCGTTCACAACGCCCGCCCGCCGAGTGCTTCCTGCGCGGCCGCGGCGGCCTGGCGCACGTCGGCCTCGGTGCCCGACAGGTACACCCGGCCGGTGGCACCGATCATCCGGAAGTCGACCACCTTGATGTCGGCTGCCTTCTCCGCGTCGTTGGTGGCCAAAATCGCGTACGACGCGGGTTGGACCTCGAGCACATACAGCGATTCGCCGGCCAACACCATCGATCCAATCTTGTTGCGGTTGATGAGGAACGCGTGTTGATGGTCGACGCTGGTGATGATTCTCGAGGCCAGGATCGTCGGAGCGATCGCCGCGGCACCGGTATGGTCCAGTGCGTCGAGGGCCGCGTCGGCTGCGGCTTTCACCGCGCCGGTCTCGCCATGGAACTCGAGATAGCCGAACTGCCGCTCGACCACTAGCACCCCGGCCTGCACCTCGGCGTTCTTGAGTGCGACGTCGGTGGCGCCCTCGATGTCGAGGCCCGGTGCCACCTCGATGATCTGGGCGGACACGTTCGCTCGCGGCAGCACGCCGCGAATCCAGCTGCCCAGATACGACATCGTCTGGGGCTGCAGTCGATCGATGAAGATAAAGGAACGCAGTTCGGCCACGGGTTACCTCTTGATGAGTTGCGAGAGCTCTTCGACGACGATGCGCCGTAGTTCGGCTCTGATTTGGTCGTTGTTGCCGCCGGAGGTCCGCTGCCCAGCGGCGCCAGGGACGGCTTCCACCGGCGGAACCTGCACGTCGATTCTATTATTGGAGGGCGCCGGATACGGCGGCGTCGGCCCGTCGTGGTGACGCCACGGGTTCAGGCCGGTGAACGCTCCCATCGGCACCGCCGCATCGGCGTTGTGGGCGATCCGTGTCCAGTTCAGCAGGTGCTTGGGTTCGAGGTTCTCGCCCACCGAGCTGCGCCCGACAAATCCGGTACCGATGGTCATCGACGGGGCTAGATTCGTGTCCAGCCCCGCGCTTCCGGTGCTGTTTCCGACGTTCACCGAAACCCGCAGCACCGGCACACGGGCGGCGAAGTCCATGATCGTGGCCGGGTTCTCGCTGTGAATTGCGGCGGAATGCCCGGCACCGGCGATGCGCGTGACCGCGCGCGCGGCGTTGATACCTCGTCGGGCATCGGCGACTCTGACCATACCGATGACCGGTGAGAGCTTTTCGTGTGTGAGCGGCTCTTCGGGCAGCACCAGATCGAATGGTGCCACCAGCAACTTGGTTTTCGGGGTAACCCGGAACCCGGCGCGCTCGGCGATCCAGGCTGCGCTCTGGCCGACCACCTCGGTGTTCAAGTGCCCGTCCGGGAACATGTAGTCGCGCAGGCGATTCGTTGTTTCCGGGTCGAGTACGTAGGCACCGGCGTGGGTCAGTTCCCGCTCCAACCGGTCGGCGATGGTTTCCTCGGCGATCAGCACCGACTCGTTGGTGCACAACAGGGAATTGTCGAATGCTTTGCTGTCGACGATCCGTCCGGCGGCCGCCGACAGATCCCCGGTCGCGTCCACGAACACCGGGACGTTGCCAGGCCCGACGCCCAGCGCCGGGTTACCCGATGAGTACGCCGCCCGCACCACACCGGTGCCGCCGGTGGCGATGATGACGTCGGTCCGCTCATCGGCCATCAACCCTTCGACCAGCGGGAGTGACGGTTCGGTGACCACCTGGACGATGCCGTCCGGCGCCCCGGCGGCGACCGCCGCAGCGGCCAGCGTATGCGCGGCGTGTGCGGAGCATTCCTGGGCCCGTGGGTGTGGCGCGATCACCACCGCGTTGCGGGTCATCAGGCTGAGCAGCGTTTTGAAGTACACTGTCGCGACTGGGTTGGTGGTCGGGGTGAGTGCGAGCACAACTCCTGCGGGCGTGGGCAATTCGACAACCTTGTTTGCCGTGTCCACCCGCGGCGAAACGAAGTCCTCGCCGTGGTAGTGCTCCACCAGCCCGCGCGAGCAGGCCCGATTCTTGCGGAGCTTGTGTTCGACGACGCCCATGCCGGTTTCGCTGACCGCCCAATCGGCATACCGCTGCGCGTTCTCGTAGCCGGCCTCGGCGACGGCCTGCACGATGGCCACGACTGCTGCGGCGTCGTACGTCGCATACGTGGCCGCCGCCCACCGGGCGCGTTCGAGCATGTGTCCGGCGTGTGCCGTGTTCATCATCCTGCTCTCCGATCGGTGCGGGCGACCTCGGCTCGGGCCCGTACGACGGCCACCTCGAGGCGGTCCAGGACGTCCTCACAGAGTTCGCGTGGCATCAAGATCCCCGGTTTGAACTGCAGTACGCGTGGATCGAGCGTGGAGAAGATCGCCCACACGCCCAGCTCGTACAGGTGCCGCATCACGTACTTGGCGCCCTCGGGATGATCGAACTCCAGTCCGATCACGACGCCGTTCTGGCGGATTCCCACCAACCAATCCGGGTACTGGCCGCGAATGCGTTCCAGACCTTGGCTCATCAGGTCGGCGATGTAGTGCACCATCGACCGGACTTCGGGGCGGGTGCTGATCTCCAGTGTCTTCAACGCTGCGATGCAGCCGAGCTCGGCGCCACCGAAAGTGGAGATGTGCGCGAAGCCATCCTGGTCGAGCCATTGCGCCGCGCGATCGCTCAGCAGCGCAGCGGTGATCGGGTAGATGCCCCCGGACAGGCCTTTGCCGGTGACCAGGATGTCGGGCCGGATTCCGTGCTTGGTGATCGCCCACAGCTCGCCGGTGCGCATCAGCCCGGTCTGCACCTCGTCGGCAATGTAGAGCGCGTCGTAGGTTTCGGTGAGCGCCTTGACCGCTTCGAGGTATCCCGGCTCCGGCAGCGGGAATCCGTATGTGGCCGGGATGGTCTCCATGATCACGGCGGCGACGTCGCGTCCGGTCAGCGCCCGCTCCATCGCGCCCAGGTCGCCGAACGGCACCTGGACGAATTCGTCGGGGCGGTCGGAGAGGAAGATCTTCGCGAACCGGTCGTCGCCGGTGGCCAGCGCCAAGCCGGTATGCCCGTGGTAGGCCTTGACGATCGAGACGATCTTGCGCTTGCCGGTCGCATGCCGGGCGCTTTTGAGTGCGATGTCGATCGCCTCGCCGCCACCCGAACCGTAGGCGACCTTCGTCAACCCCTCCGGCGCCGTGGCGATCAGCGCCTCGGCGAGCGCGGTGCGTGCCACCGACGGAAAATGGTGATTTCCGACGTCGAATCGGTTCAACGCATCCGACACCGCGGCGACGACCTCCGGGTTGCGGTGTCCGAGGTTGTAGGTTCCGCCGTTGAGGTGAACGTCGATGAGGCGGCGTCCGCTCATATCCCACAGGAAATAGCCCTCGCGGCGGTCGATCACCAGATCGACGCCGGAATCAGTCCAGAACTGAGTTTTGCCCGGATTCCAGAAGCGCTTGGACTTCTCGAGCACCTCGGTCTTGGACGCGAAGGTGAACGCTCCGTAGTCGTGCATGGCCTGCCCATCGTCGTTCGGGCCCGAGTACTGCTCGGGCGGTACGCCGCCGTCGGCGCGTGTGGTCACACCGCGGTGGTCTCGGGTGCGTCCCGGGCTCCCTCCGATGTCGCCGGAGTGAGTCAGCTCCACCGGATATGGGCCCGAACCCGGTCGTCGGTGTCCGTCCAGCCTTTGCCGGCGGCGTAGGCGATCATCGCCGCGAACTTGCCGTTCCACTCCTCGGTTCCGGGCCCGAGGCCGCGGAGAAAGTCGATGTCGATCCACAGGTGATCGCCATCCACGACACCAGCCCCCGCGGAAACGGCAGCAGCGTGTGCCGTTTCCCGAGACCGCCCGACCGCATCGACCGCCAGCTCGGTGAACGTGCCTGGGTCGTCGAGCTGAATTTCCCTCTCGGTGATGACGATGATCACACCGGCTCCTTCAGATTCGTGACGTGCAGAGCCGGCCGACGGTCGGCCCACGGTTGCGCTTGCTCCAGCTGCGCCGCGAGTCCTAGCAGCAGGTCTTCCCGGTAGATGTCGGCGCCGAACTGCACGCCGACGGGAAGGCCGTCGTCCGTGGTGCCCAGGGGAAGACTGATCGCGGGCGCACCTGAGACGTTGTACAGAGCGCACGTCGGGTGCGGGGCGATGACGTGGCGTACCCAATCCTCCGCGGTAAACGACGGGTCGTTCGCGTCGAACGTTCCGAGGTCGAGCGGCGGGGTGATCGAGGTCGGTGTGACGAAAATGTCCCACTCGCCCATGAACGTCGCCAGCTGCCGGCTGACCTTGTTGTTCGTCGCGAAGGCGCGGGCCAAGTCCATCGGTGTCATCGCGCGCCCGGCCTCGGCAGCGGCGATCGTCGTCGCCTCGAAGTAGTCCGGACTCAGCCCGACACCGAGAGCCTCACCCAGCGGAACCACGTCCGCGGCGGTCCCCGCACAGTAGGTGATGGTGAGCGCTGACAGGAAGTCTTCCCAATCGATCTGGGGTGCAACTACTTCCACGTGATGCCCGAGATCGGAGAGCAACTGGAGGGTCGACGCCATCGTGCGCACGACCTCCGGGTGGACCACCCGATCGCTCCAGGAGTCCGCGCACACCGCAATGCGCAGCGGGGCGCTGGGTCCGCTCAGCTCGTCCCGGTAGGGGCGGGCCGGCGTCGGTGCGCTGTACTTTTCACCCGACAGGTTGCCGTGTACCGCGTCGAGCAGCCCCGCCGCGTCGCGCACGGTTCGGGTGATGGCGAAGTCGATCACGTTGCCGTAGAAGGCCTCCTGCACCTCCGGTCCGATCGGGACGCGACCACGGCTCGGCTTGAGGCCGACGGTTCCGGTGTGGGCGGCCGGAATCCGGATCGACCCCGCACCGTCGTTGGCGTGCGCAATCGGGACCGCGCCCGACGCCACCATTGCCGCCGATCCGCCGCTGGAGCCACCGGGACTCTTGGTCGGATCCCACGGATTGTGGACGGCACCACCGAGCAGCGGCTCGGTTGTCGCGGTCAACGCGAACTCCGGGATCTTCGTGCTGGCGACCGCGGCGAGCCCGGCCCGGCGAAAACGGGCCATCAGCTCGGAGTCCTGGTCGAACACGATGCCGCGGGCCAACGCGCGGCTACCCAGATGCAGCGGCACACCGGCGGCGTGGCACAGCAGATCCTTCAGCACGAAGGGAACTCCGGTGAAGAAGCCGTCCGTGGCTGCGTCCAACGGCGTTTCCCACGGGCCTTCCGCGCAGGCATGCAACCGCTCGTCGGCCAGCTGCACGGCATTCACGCCGGCCTCGTGCACCTCCGACGGCTTGACCTCACGAGAACGAACCAGTTCGGCCAGACCAGTGGCGTCGTAGGACGCGTACTCCTCGATCGTAAACATCTTCT
>RRBB01000262.1:0-13767 GCA_006543605.1 Rhodococcus sp. WS4 | reverse complement strand
CGGTGTCGATCTCGAGATCCGCGACGAGGAAGGCGCCGTCGTCGCGGCCGGGGAGGAAGGCCAGATCTTCTACGGAGGGCCGGGAATCTTCCTCGGCTACTGGCGCGATCCCGCGCGTACGGCTGCAGCGGTCGACGGTCGAGGATTCCTCTCCTCGGGCGATCTGGGGCGCGTCGACGCAGAGGGATATCTGCGGGTCACAGGACGGATCAAGGACCTGATCATCCGCGGCGGCATGAACATCTCGGCGCGCGAAGTCGAAGAGCATCTGCTCGCGCATCCCAACATCATCGGAGCGGCCGCGGTGTCCATGCCGGATCCGCGCCTGGGCGAAAAGGTGTGTGCCTTCATCGTTGTGAACGGTCCCGCGCCGACGTTGGACGATCTCGCCGACTTCCTCCGGAACGAACGGAAGGCCATGATGCAGAAGATTCCGGAGAAGGTGGTCGTAGTCGATCAGCTTCCCACCACCGCGACCGGAAAGATCCAGAAGTTCTTGCTCCGCCAGGAGGCCGCCGAATTGGTCGGAAAGGAGTAGGACCACCCGGCACTGCCGAGTGCCCGCGAAACAGGGGCTGCGCAACGATATTGCGCAGCCCCTGTTCCGGTTCGGTGCCGGCCGTTCCTCCATCAAGCGAAACCTCTCGTTCCGAAGGGAACTCCACCGACCTCGGAGGAAACAGAAATGAGCAAGATCACCTACGTACTGCCCGATGGAAAGAGTCCACGATCGACGTCCCGTCCGGCCAGAGCATCATGGACGGCTCGGTTCGTAGCAACCTTCCGGGGATCGTCGCCGAATGCGGGGGAAGTTGCTCGTGCGCAACGTGTCACGTCATCCTCGACGGGGAGTCCACGGAGCTGTTCGACGCGGCCAGCGACGAGGAGCGTGACCTACTCGAATTTCTCGAAGGGGTACAACCACACTCACGCCTGGCGTGCCAGTTGATCGTCAACGGCCGGTGCGACGGTGTCCGGGTCGTCGTACCCGATACCAAGGGTTGACTCAGGTGATGCGGCGGGACGAGGCGTCGGACTTGGTCATCTCCAGGTACCGATAGATCGCCTCGGACCGGTTCATCGCTCCCAGCTTTCGCAGGATCTTCTTGACGTGCGATTTCACCGTGAAGACGCTGATCACCAGTGCATCCGCGATCTCCGTGTTGGATTTGCCCGCCGCCAGGAGATGGAAGACTTCGCGCTCCCGCGCGGTGAGTTCTTCCAGACCCGGTGCGTTGCACGTGGAGGACAGCGGCGCAGGTGACAACGACGCGGCACCCTCGACACGTGGCCTCCCGAAGGCGACATCTGCATTCGACAGCCCTTCCGCCTCGAGACTTTCCTGTTGCAGGCGTTCGACGATCAGCCGCTTCTGCTCGGTCAGTCGTTCGGACACGATCGCTCGTTCGAAGAGAGTCCCGAAGCTGGCGGCGAACGCATCGAGTAGGTCTCGTTCGGCGATACTCGGCTTTCTACCGTCGGCTCGGCCGGCGTGAATCAAACCGATGACTCCGGTAGAGACGGCGATCGGGGCCACGGCATACCCTTCGGTACCGAAAAACGAGGCACCTGTGACGGCTGTGGAGTTCCCCGTCGAATAGCGCGGGTTCGGCAATACGAGGACTGCGGTGCGCGCCTGGACGGCTTGTTCCTCCGGCGAACCGGGCGCTATCCGGGTGGAAGCGAGTGAACCGACTTCGGGCACAGCGCCCTTCTCGAACTGCGTCTCCACGACGGTCCAGGCATCACCGTGGACCTCCGAGAGCAGGACACGGCCGAGGCCGGTCATCGCGGCGGCCTCGGCGCACACACTCCTGCACAACCCGGCCACTGTTTCGGCACCGCGAAGACGACGAACCGCGCCCGCAAACTCGGCGACACAGACCACCGCAGACGAGGACGGTGCCGCGTACAGGCGGTGGCGGACATCTCGGATCTCGACGAGGAGCCTCCCGAAGGACACTCTTCTGTCCGCCGCGATCGTCGACAGTCCACGGAGCCCGGCTTCCGTGGCCTCGTCGAGCATGGCGAGCACGAGGCCCGGTGAGACCGTGCGTGTCTCGCTCGGAGCTTCGGGCCCGAGACCGAAGTCGTGGCGCAAGCGACCGAGTAGCGACACGGCCGTCTTCATGGCTTCGCTGTCGCTTCTCGATAGTGCGGTGCTCTGTACCGGGGATTGGCCACTGTTCACGGGGTCGTGTCCGTCATCGTCGGTTCTGGTGGGAATAGAGCACCGCCGCCGCGGCCCGGGTCGGCACGCGCAGCTTTTTGAGAATGTGCTTGACGTGCGACTTCACGGTTCCCTCGGAGATGACGAGTGTTTGTGCGATCTGACTGTTGGTGGCTCCTGTCGCGATGTGAGAAAGGATCTCGCGCTCGCGGAACGTCAAGACCGCATTGATCTCTAACGCGGATATCTCGTCGACGGTGCGCCGCGGACTGTGAGGATGCTCATTCGCCGGGGGACGCAGGCCCAGTTCCGCCTTGTGCATGCGCTCCAGCAGCATGTCGGTGGCGTCGAAGGACGCTGCGAGCCGGGACCTCTGCGCGCCGATCCGTTCCCGCAACACCGCCTGCTCGTACACGAGAGCGAAGAACGTCGCGAACGCGTCCAGTCGGTCACGATCGTCCGGATCGAGTGGGTCCCGCAACCCAGGACGATCAGCGTGCACGAGGCCGATTACCCGCCCCCTGGAGACGATGGGCGCTGCGACATAGCTCGAGGAGCGTGACGCGAGCACGATTTCCTTCAATGTCCGTTCGTCTCGCGCGGGCGCCGGGACCAGGGCAGGCACTCGTCGGCGAACGAGTTCCGTCTCCAGCCGCGCGTCGGACAACGGAAACTCCGCGGAATCTACGTATTCCGAAAAATCCATCGGCGACCCGTCGAATTCCGGCTCGACGTGAAGTCTCTGCGGTTGCCACAGCGACCCGCTGATCGCCGAGATCATGGCACGCGCGAAAGGTAGTGCAGAGCAGATTGCCCCCGGCGCCGCCTGGACCATGTCCTCGGACGCGAGATCACGGAGTCCGGCGGCGGCGTCGTGAACAGACCGCAATTCGCCGGCACGACGGATCGCCGCACTTTCGGCGCACTGCTCCTGGAGTTCTTCGATCCGGACCAGGAGGAAACACGCTTCCTCGATGTCGGACTCGGGCAATAGTCCTTCGGTCAGCGCGCATCCGAGTTGATGTCGCGTGGCGGCAAGCGCTCCGTACACGGCGTTCGGGCAGGATGCCCGGAAATCCGAACCGAGGATCTTCGCGGCGACGCTCATGTACTCGAGCGCGTTGCCGAGAAGATCCTCATCCCGCACTTCGACTGCCTGCTCTGTTCGAATCATTGCGCTCCGTAGTCCGGTCGCCTCACGACGTTGCTGACGCCATCAGGCAGACGATCCCACCGACGTCCATTGTATGTGACTGGCATCACTAAACACGAATCATACGCCGGGAGCAAGCGGCGACCGAGACGGGCCGCGCAAGGCAAACTGATACCAACCATGTTGGAGGAGTGGGCATTCCGGATCTCGGCTCAATGAACGCGCAGAAGATCGTCGACATGGCGTCCGACGCTGAAACAATGCTACCATTTCAAAGGTACGACCGAAAGGATTGCTGTGGACGCCATGGTTTTGCGCGAATTCGGGGAGCCGGATGTCTTACGGTTGGAGTCGACCCCCGATCCTGTGGCGAGTCCGGGTTGGGTGACCGTCCGCCTGAAGGCTGCCGCGCTCAACTGGCATGACGTTCTCGTTCGCCAGGGCAAGTACTCGTCCCCACTCCCCCACATTCTCGGCGCGGACGGCGCGGGCATGCGTGCAGACACGGGCGAGGAGGTTCTCGTCCTCCCCTCGCTGTGGTGGGGCGACCGAGAGGCGGCACCGAGCGCACAGTGGGAGATCCTCGGTGACCACCAGCGAGGCACCTATGCCGAGTTGGTCAAGGTTCCGGAGGACTGCGTCGCCCCGAAACCCCGCGGACTCAGCTGGGAGCAGGCCGCTGCGCTGCCACTCGTCGGCCTCACGACCTATCGCGCCCTGTTCACTCGCGGCCGTCTCCGCGCCGGCGAGAATCTCCTGGTCCTGGGCGCCGGCGGCGGCGTCGCGACCATGGCCGTGATGCTGGCAGCCGCCGTGGGCGCGCACGTCACAGTGACGTCCTCGTCGACCGCCAAGATCGCACAGGCACGAGAACTCGGCGCGGCGGACGGCGTGCTCTACACGGAACCCGACTGGCCGCACGCCGCACGCCGCCTCTCCCCCGACGGGCAGGGATACGACCTCGTCCTGGATTCGGTGGGGACCTGGCAACAGTCCATCGAGGCCCTCCGGCCGGGCGGCAGACTGGTCGTGCTCGGCGCATCGCGCAGCGATCTCGCCACCCTCGACGTCCGCCCGTTCTACTTCGGCCAGTACGAACTGATCGGCACCACGATGGGCAGCCCGCAGGACTTCACCGGACTTCTGAAACTTCTCGACGCGAAGGCCGTCCCCCCTGTCCCCATCAGCGCGGTATTCCCCCTCGCCGAGGCGGCCGACGCGCACAAACACCTCGAGCGGGGAAGCGGGTTCGGCAAGATCGTTCTCTCACACGGCTGAGAGCGGTGTCTATCATCGACCGCGACGCGGTTCGGTGACGACGAGAGGACATGCAGTGACGAGTGACCTGCCCACGCCTGCCGACGACGGTCGCCGCGACGTGATCGACTGGATGCGGACCGAATGGGCGGAGCGCCGGGATTCGGCCGAACTGGAGTTCGTCACCACCATGGCATTGCTGCGGACCCATCAGTGGGTCGTCCGCGCCATGGACCAGGAGCTGCGCTCACTCCGTCTCTCGCGCAATGCCTATCTCATTCTGACTTCGCTCCAACTGTCCGAGGGACACACTCGGACGCTCGGCAAATTGAGCAAGTACCTCATGGTTCATCCCACCACCGTGTCGATGGCGGTCGACCAACTCGTGAAGGCCGGACTCGTCGAACGCCGCGCCCACACGACGGATCGCCGGACCGTTCTCGCCACTCTGACCCTGGCCGGCACGACCGTCGTCGAGGAAGCGAACGATCGCCTCGCAGCGGTGCGCTTCGGCTTGGCCTCGGTCGATACCGAGACTCTGGAATCCCTTATCGCCCAACTGCAACTCGTGCGCGGTGCCGTCGGCGACGTCGAGACCGGGCTCTGACGCAGACGTTCGCGCAGCACAGATGAGGGCGTAGAACTGGTCCGGCACCTCTTGCCCAGGACACTTTGACGCCCTACTATTCAAACCTAGAATACTTCTCACGGTGCGCGGAACGGTCCGTCCGGCTTCCCCACGCACGACAACGCTCCCTCGCCGTGACCACTCCACCGATTCACACAGGAGCACATTCCGATGGTTTCATTCGCATTCACCGACGAACAGGAAGAGTTCCGGAAGACGCTGGCGGCGTTCAGTGATCGCATCCTCCTCCCGGGCTACCGCGACAGAGCCGCATCAACGGACTTCCCTTTCGACATTCTGAAGAGGCTCGGCGACCTCGGGTTGCTGGGCATCGGCCTGCCCGAACAGTACGGCGGCACGGGCACCGAAGATCCCGTACTCCTCGGGATCGCCACCGAGACCCTGGCCTACGGCGACGTGAACATGGCGTCGGCGCCCGTCCAGATCGGTTTGGTCGCCTCCCAACTGGCGCTGTGCCGGGACGAGATCCAGGAGCGTTACCTTCCGCCATTGATTCGCGGCGAGCAGACCATCGCTATCGCGCTGACGGAACCCGGGTCGGGGTCCGACGCAAGTGCGCTGACCACCACCGCAACGACACTCGAGGGCGGATGGCGTCTGAACGGCGAGAAAACGGCGATCTCCTGGGCGATGAATGCCACTGCGGCACTTGTCTACGCGCGAGAGCCCGGATCCAGCCGAGCCCGGGGAGTCAGTTGCTTCGTCGTGCCGCTCGACGCGGAAGGCGTCAGCGTCAGCCACATGCCCGGCATGGGTTGCCTTCCTCTGGGCTGGGGAAGCATTCACCTGTCCGACGTCTTCGTTCCCGAATCGCACCTCGTCGGTGAACTCGGCAAGGGTTTCCACTCGGTCATGGACCACTTCGACTTCAGCCGAGCTGCCCTCGGTCTCCTGTGCCTCGGAGCCGCGAAGCAGAGCCTGGAGGAGGCAGCGGCGTACGCCCAGCAGCGGGAGACGTTTGGGCAGCCACTGTCCGAGCACCAGGGACTCGCATTCCAATTCGCGGAACACGCCACCTATCTGGAAGCCGCACGCTGGATCTGCTACCGGGCGCTATGGCTGCGGGAGACCGCCCAGCCGCACACAGCGTTGGCGTCGATGAGCAAGTGGTGGCCGCCAGTCGTGGCCAAGAACGCGATCGAGTTCGCGATGCGAGTGCACGGAAACCTCGGCTACTCCACGGAATCTCCTCTGCAGCAACGCTACCGCGATGTCACCGCCTATCTCGTCGCGGACGGCACAGCAGAGATCCAGAAGCGCATCATTGCGAAGGACATCTTCGCTCGCGGCACAGTTTCTCTCTGACATCACCCCTGAACGGAGTACACAAATGGGTACGCATGAAATCGCGCCGCCGAAGGAACTGAAGGACAGCAGTGCGCTGGTCGTGGGCGGTACGGCCGGGATCGGTCTCGCGACCGCGGTCGGCCTCGCCCGGGCCGGCGCTCCGCGGATCATGATCGTCGGACGAGGAGAGGAACGCGGAGAAGCTGCACGAGAGCATATTTCGTCCGTCAACTCATCGTGTGACGTGACCTTCCTCTCCTCCGATGCGACCACCGTCGAAGGCGCCGCGTACATCGCGTCCGAGGCCGAGCAGATCCTGGGCGGCGTGGACATCCTCGTCTCCACGACGGCCGCAGACACGCGGCCGGAGCTCTTCGCGAACATACCCACTACCGACATCGCACGAATTCTGAACCAGCTTGCGCTGCCGTGCATGTACCTCGCGAGCGAAATCGTCCCCCACATGACGGCACGGAAGGGCGGTGTGATCATCAACGTCGCTTCCGATGCCGCCAAGACGGCGACGCCAGGCGAATCGGTGATCGGAGCAGCGAAGGCGGCGATCGTCATGTTCACTCGCACCCTCGCCATCGAAGCGAAACGAAGTGGAATTCGCGCCAACGTGCTTACTCCCTCCCTGGTCAACGGGACGGGGTCGACCGAACGGATCACCTCCGACGGATTCAGTTCGAAACTGTTCGCCAAGGCTGCACAGCAGGCGCATCTCGGTGTTCCCGAATCCGAGGACTTGGCCGCACTGGCCGTCTTTCTCGCTTCACCGGCAGCGCGTCGGCTGACCGGACAGGCGATCAGCGTGAACGGGGGTATCTCGGCGGCGTGAGCCCCCGCTCCATCCAGGGAGCACGGTAGTGGCGGGTGGTTCGAGAACCACCCGCCCCTACCGCTGCACTACGCTATGCATAGATCGCAAATGCCTTGTTGGAATTGAAGACGTCAGTAACCACCAGGTCGGACCATTCCCGACGCAGGCCGAGTTCCTCGACCGCACCGAGCATGCAGAACCAGTTCAGGATCTCGTGCTGGCCTGCATCGACGACTTCTGTGCTGGTGTATCTGCGCATCATTGCGTAATCGTCGTCGAGCAGCGCCTTGTAAATTCGCATGTCAGCTTCGGTATCGGGACGCATATGCCACAGCTTGTCCGCCAAGAAGGCGTGGGACCAGCTCGAGGAGGCGACGAACGCCACCCTGAGATCGCGGTCGCGGAAATGCTGCGCGACGGCTCGACCCACTTGGAAGCATCGGGCCGGTGTCGGGCCCGCGGGGTCGAGGACCTCCGATTCGATGTCGGCGAATCTGGTCAATCCACCCTTCCGCGCGATCGCATGCTGCCCATAGCAATTGACGGTCATCGGGATGAAGGGGTACGACATCTCCGCGCCGGCGTTCGCGTAGTCGAGGAATAGCTGCGTGTTGAGGATGGCGTGTGGAAAGTGTGCGCCGGCGCGCTTCTTGTACGAGTAGGCCATGTCGAATCCGCGCTCGATCAGGCCGTCGGTGAGTTGCCTTGCTCCCGACGCGTCACCACGCATGACGATCTCGAAATCGTCCGGTTTACCCCAGAAGTTCGGGCTGCCTCTTTCGTTCATGACCTCGAAGGCCGGTACCTCGAGGTCACCGTAGGCGAGCACACAGAACGGTGGCACCACCTCCTCGCGGAAATTCTCGTACTGGTCGTCGCCCCACACCACGACGACATCGGGGGCGAACTCGTCGACTGCTTCACGCACCCGAGCCAGATTCGCCACCAGCTCCGCACGGTGTGCCGCCGCGGCTGCCGTTCCACCGTCGTCGGACCACTCGGAGCGCATCCGGTCCGGCCAATGGGCCGGGTCCTTCTCCTCGACCGGGATGTCCGGGTCGGTGAGGGTCCATCGCAACAGGCCTGCCATGTGCTCGTCGGTTCCCGCCAGCAGCGGGTAATGGGTCATGCCGAGAGCGAGGAAGTCTCCCATTGGCCGTCCTTTCTGAGGTGGCGCCTCGGGCGCCGTCACACGCGCCGGGCGGATCGCTCCCTCATCGTGTGACGTGCCGGTGCCGCACGCACAGCAAGTTCCACTGCCCGGAACGCGGCGTCAGTCGTCGAACGGAAAGAGTTCTCCTCTGCCCTGGGACAGCATCTGGGTGGTGTCGCGGCTGATGCGGTGGGCGGTCAGTTTGACCGCGTTGATCACCGACTCGGAGACCTGCTTCGACGAGTCGAACTGAACGGCGATCGCACCCATCGGGCGGCCTTTGATCAGGACGGGCGCGGCAATGTTGCCCAGGCCGAGAACCACACCATCCTTCTGGACCGCTGCTCCCGACACCCGTATGCGCTTCAATTCGTCGTGAATCTGCATCGGATCCGTGACGGACTTGGGCGTCAGACCGACGAGAGTGCCCACGAGCAGTTCGGTGAGCTCGTCCTCGGGGAGATACGCCATCATCGCCCGGCCCATGGCGGACAGGTGCGCGGGGATCCGGGTACCCACCTCACCTATGGGCCGGGCGTGATCCACGGCGAAGAGCGCCTGCAGCACGACGACCTCGTTGCCCCTGAGGACACCGAAGTGCACCGATTCCTTCGACCACGCCTGCAACTGGGCGAGGTGCGGCAACGCGACCTCGCGCATTCCGTCCACCGGCATGGAGGAAACCAGCTGCAACAGACGGATACCGAGTCGGTAACCCGCACCGTGTTCCTCGATCACATCCAGCTCACCCAACCGCTGCAGCAATCTGTGGACCGTCGACTTGGGTAAGCCGGTCTTACGGCTGATCTGTGTCAGGGTCAGAACCCGATCTCGCTCGTTGAACGCCCCGATGACCAGGAACGCCTTCGCCAGGATGGAGGGCGGCGCACTCTCCGCGCCACCGACGTCGTGTTTGTCATCTGCCATGTGCATCATCCGGGCCTCCGCACTCTCCGCTCCGCCGACCCAGCGGGAAACCAACTGTAACGGCGGTCACAACGCGCACGTATTCAGGGTACGGGTTTCACCGACCGGTTCCAGCCCCTGGAACAGCCGCGGCGGTCACCGTGCGAGGGCCCCTAACGTTCCCCAGATCCGGCTTACCCGACGACGTGGGCGAGCCGACGGAACAGAAACGGATGCGTGCGAAAGGAGACCCTCGTGGTTCCACCCGGCACCATCGATGTGCATGCGCACTACTTCCCCCGTGGCGCCCCTCCCGTCGAGGTCATCGCAGGTTTTCCGCGAGCACCTCGGTTGGTGGTCGACACTCCTGCGGAGGGACGGCTGGTCCGCGGATCCGAAGACTTCCGCAGCGTCCGGCGTGCCCTCTGGGATGTGCAGGCGCGCTTGGAGGACATGGATCGGGCGGGCGTCGGAGTTCAGGCGATTTCTCCCGTGCCGGTCACGTTGGAATACGGTGCTCCGGCAGCACCGTTTGCCGCCTACTGCCGATGGATCAACGAGTCCGTCGCCCGTGCGGTCGACGCCGCTGACGGCAGGCTCGTCGGAATCGGAACCGCCCCCGTCGCATCACCCCGTGACTGCCTGCCCGAACTGCGTTATCTGTCCGAAGTTTTGGGGCTTCGCGGCGTCGAGATCGGCACGCGGATCAACGGAATGGAGTTGGACGACCCGGCGCTGGCGTACTTCTTCGACGCCGCCGACAGCCTCGGGCTCGCGGTACTTGTTCACCCGGTCGACGGCGGTGGCGGCGCAGTGCGGCGTTCCGGGTTCACCTACGACTTCGGACTCGGAATGCCCTCCGACACTGCGTTGGCGGCCACAGCCCTCGTCTTCGGCGGGGTTCTGGACCACCATCCGGGACTACGGGTGGCCACGGTGCACGGCTGCGGAACCTTCCCGTGGGCATATCCGAGACTTCGCCTCGGCGCCCAGCTTGCCGCCACACACCTCCCGGATGATCTGAATCGGACCGTGTCGCGCCTCTACGCAGACAGCCTGGTGTTCGATCCGGCGCACCTGCCGACTCTGGTGCATCGCTTCGGTCCGAACAGGGTCCTCCTCGGCAGCGACCACCCGTTCATCCCAGGACAACCCGAGGAGGGAATTGCGGACTTGGCCTCTATGGCACCGCATTTACCGATCGGAACCGTACCGAGAATCCTCCGCGAAAATGCACTCGAATTCCTCGGACTGTCATCCGGTGCGCTCGTCACCGCTCACTTCTCACCGACAAAGGAAGACCACCATGGCACTCACTGATGAAAATCTCGTCGACGTTCCCGGCATGGCCAGCCGATGGGTACGCCTGGCGAACGGCGCCCGCGCGCACTACATGACTGCCGGCACCTCCGGCCCCGCGGTGATCCTGCTGCACGGCGGTTTGCCCGGCTCGTCAGGTCTCGCGGGGTGGCGCTTCATGGCCCCCTATCTCGGCGACAACGGTTTTCGCGTCTACTGTCCCGACATGCCCGGCTTCGGACTGTCCGACACAAGGGAAGAATACTGGCCGGACGGCATGGAGTCCTTCGTCGACTTCATCGACCAGTTCGCCACCGCACTGTGCCTCGACGAGTTCCACCTCGCAGGAAATTCCATGGGCTGCATGAACACGGTCAACTACGCGGTTGCACACCCGGACAAGGTCAAGAGCTTCGTTCTGATCGCGGGGGATGTCGGCGACGTGGTCCCGGAACACCTGACACCACCAGCGGGCGAGTTCCGTCTCACGGCGTACGACGGCACACGTGAGGGCATGCGCACCATGATGGAGGCGATCATCCACCGCGGCGAGGCCATCAGTGAAGATCTGATCGACATGCGTTACCTCTCTGCGAGGGACCGGATGGATGCGCACGCGAAGTTCTGGCCGAGTCTCCTTCAGTACCGTCGAATCACGGACTGGACGAACGAGAATCGTGCCGCCCGCCTCGTCACCAAGGGGCGCCTCGACCGGTTGAGCACCCCCGGGCTCTACCTCTACGGTCGCCAAGACATCCTGACACCGGTCGAGTGGGGGTACGTCCAGGAGGACCACCTGCCCAATGTCCAGTTCTTCTACCCCGACGAGTGTGGCCACCAGGGTCAGACCGACCGGCCCGACCTGTTCAACCCGGTCTTTCTGGAATTCTTCCGGGACGGCACGGTCTCCGGTGAGCTCGCCGACGCCGCTGGTGTCTCCGACCGCCGCCCCGAACTCCCACTGATCAACCGTTCCCTCGTTTCTGCCTGAATCTCCGGCCACAACCGCTGGCCGACTCCGGGGTCCACGATCCGGCGTCGGCCATCGGTTGTTTTCACCTCCGCGAACCGAGGAAGTGTCCGATGGCTCGACCGCAGACTGTGCCGACCGAAATATCACCCACTGTTCCGGCAATGTCGGTGCGAACCGGTCGTCGTGACCAGACCTGGTTCTCGATCTGCGCGGCAATGTTCGTGGTCGCGTGGGGTGGCAATCAATTCACTCCACTGCTGACCATGTACCGGACGGAACGCGGGTTCAGCGAACTCGCCGTGAACACACTGCTGTTCGCGTATGTCGTCGGTCTGATCCCCTCGCTCCTGCTCGCGCATCGGCTGGCGGCCCGCTGGGGCACCCGCGATCCTCTCGTCCTCGCCGTACCCCTCAGTGCACTGGGCTCGCTCCTGGTCGCGGCCGGGTCACACAACCCTGCGCTGATGTTCGCGGGGCGTATGTCGACCGGTGTGGCGCTGGGGATCGGGATGGTGGTCGGCGGGCTGGCGCTCGACTCACTCTCGACCACATCCGGCCGTGCTCCACGCGCATCGGCAATGAGCCTGACCAGTGGATTCGCGGTGGGTGCGGGTGCCGCGGGCGCACTCGCCCAGTGGGCTCCCGCACCGACCACCGCGCCCTTCGTGCTGCACGTGGTGCTCTGCGCAGGTGGTGCCGTACTGATCACGCAATCCACGACCAGTACTGCGCGCACACGGTCAGACCCGTCGGAGGGGAACCGAACACCACTTCCGAGGGCATTCCATCTCCTGGTGATACCCGCCGCACCGTGGATCTTCGGTGCCCTGGGCATCGCTTACGCGGTCCTCCCGCCCATCGTGGCGGCTGAGCTGGCCGGCTTCGATTCAGCATTCTCCGGACTGCTGTGTCTGCTGAGTTTAGGACTGGGCTTCGTCGCGCAACGCCTCGTCGGGCGCACACCGAGACGATCGGGCCCGACACGTGCGATCGGACTTACGCTGTTCGTGGTCGGCACGCTCGCCGCCGCCGTTGCTGCCAGAACCGCGTCGGTCTGGCTGGTCGTGGTCGCGGCATCCGTGCTGGGGATCGGATACGGACTGACGTTGGTCGGGTGCTTGCGTGACTGCGAGGGATCAGCCCCGCCCGGCCGGCTCGGGACGATGACCGGCCGGGTCTACTGTCTGGGCTATCTCGGGTTCGGACTACCGACCGCGATCGCATGGCTGCACAGTTCATTCGCGATCGGCACGACGACATCGTTGCTGTGGGTCGCCGCTGCGGCTGTCGCGACCAACATTGCAGGTGCTGTCATTCTCGGCATCACACGAAGAACGCATGCGGGCTAGGGCATCTCGCCAAATCACGGAGATTGCCCTAGCCGACATCCTCGTGTGCTCGCACCGCAACGGGCTCAGTTTCACTCTCCTGCAGAGAAATCCCCTTGGTCTCGGCCAGAAAGGCGACGCAGACCCCGCTGGCTCCGGCGAGGACGGCCATCATGACTGCAAGTCCGAGACTGCCGAAGGCGGCGACCAGCGGCGCGGCGACGATCGGGGGGATTGCCCCGCCCACCACACTGCCCATGTTGAACGCCACACCGGTGCCGGTGGAACGGTAGCGGGTGTGAAAGGTCTCGGGAATGATCGCCGTGGTGGTGCCGCTCGCGACTCCTACCAGCAGGAGTGTGCCGGCCACTGCAACGGCCATCAGAGCGATATTGCCGGAGTTCGCCAGGGGGAACAGTACGAACGCCCATCCGACGGCCAGAGCGTTGGCGCCTCCGATGGTGATCTTGCGCCCTAGCGTGAGTTTCCTAGGTAGCCGAGTTTGCGTGTCGCGTCGTGCGTGTTGAGCTGGGCAAACGCGACCGGAGGGTGTATTACCTATATATGGCTTCGATCGTCGGGAAACGGCAGGGAGGGAAGACGTACTACTACCTGGTCGAGTCCGCCCGGGTCGAGGGTAAACCGCGCATCGTCTCGCAACAGTACCTGGGCAGCGCGGAGGAGGTGACGGCCAAACTCGCCGGCGCGCAAGCGGGTGCGCCGGTGCGCAGTGCACACAAGAAGTTCGGGGATGTCGCCGCGGTGTGGT
>RRBB01000261.1:0-13786 GCA_006543605.1 Rhodococcus sp. WS4 | reverse complement strand
ATCCTGGCGGTGGGCGGCGAGGAACGCGAACACGCTGCCCTCCGGTACCAGATGACCGACCAACGCCCCCGCGTCCAGAAGCTCCCGATCCGCCCGCTCCACACCCTGCATGAACCCATTTTCCCAGGTCAGGTCGATAAACCCGGGAGGCGCGCCGATAATTCAGCGGCCTCCTAGCGCGGAGATTTCACCGTGGAGCGGCTCGGACGGTGAGCTCGAGCACGACGCAGGGCGCCCCCGACCGGATGTGGTCGGGGGCGCCCTGAATCGTGCTCGGGGATCGGACTCAGCGTGCGAACAGCAGCGCGCGCTTGACTTCCTGGATCGCCTTCGTCACCTGGATGCCACGAGGGCAGGCGTCGGTGCAGTTGAACGTGGTCCGGCAGCGCCAGACACCGTCCTTGTCGTTGAGGATGTCGAGACGCTCCGACGCACCCTCGTCACGGCTGTCGAAGATGAAGCGGTGCGCGTTGACGATGGCGGCGGGACCGAAGTAGCTGCCGTCGCTCCAGTACACGGGGCACGACGTGGTGCAGCAAGCACACAGGATGCACTTGGTGGTGTCGTCGAAACGTGCACGGTCGTGCTGCGACTGGATGCGCTCACGGGTGGGCTCGTTGCCGGTGGTGATGAGGAACGGCTTCACGGCGCGGAACGCGTCGAAGAAGGGCTCCATGTCGACGACGAGGTCCTTCTCCACCGGCAGGCCCTTGATGGGCTCGACGGTGATCGTGACCGGCTTGCCGTCCTTGGGCAGCATGTCCTTCATGAGGAGCTTGCAGGCCAGACGGTTGACGCCGTTGATCCGCATCGCGTCCGAACCGCACACGCCGTGGGCGCAGCTGCGGCGGAACGTGAGCGTGCCGTCGAGGTAGCCCTTCACGTACAGGAGCAGGTTCAGCATGCGGTCCGTCGGCAGCGCCGGCACCTGGAAGCTGTCCCAGTGCTGACCCTCGCCGGACTCCGGGTTCATCCGCGCGATCTTGAGGGTGACCATGACGGCGCCCTCGGGAACGGGAGGAAGGTCCGCCTTGTTCTCGCTCTTGTCGACTGCAGGTGCGCTCATCAGTACTTACGCTCCATCGGCTCGTAACGGGTCTGGACTACCGGCTTGTAGTCGAGACGGATGTCGGAGAGCAGGCCGTCGCCCTCCTTGTATGCCATCGTGTGCTTCATGTACTCGGCGTCGTTGCGGTCCGGGAAGTCCTCGCGGGCGTGGCCGCCACGCGATTCCTTGCGGTTCAGCGCGCCGACGACGGTGACCTCCGCCATTTCGAGGAGGAAGCCGAGCTCGACGGCCTCGAGCAGGTCGCTGTTGTAGCGCTTGCCCTTGTCCTGCACCGTGATGTGGTTGTAGCGCTCCTTGAGCGCGCGCACGTCCTTGAGTGCCTGGGTGAGGCGCTCCTCGGTACGGAACACCGAAGCGTTGTTGTCCATCGACTGCTGCAGCTCGCTGCGGATGTCCGCGACACGCTCGTGACCGTGGTCGGAGAGGATGGTGGCCATCCACTCGTCGACCATCTTCTCGGGCGTCTCGGGCATGTCGACGAACTCGCTGTTGTTGGCGTGCTCGGCGGCGGCGATGCCGGCGCGGCGTCCGAAGACGTTGATGTCGAGCAGCGAGTTGGTGCCGAGACGGTTCGCGCCGTGGACGGAGACGCAGGCGCACTCGCCGGCGGCGTACAGGCCCTGGACGATCTCGTCGTTGTTGCGCAGCACCTCACCGTTGATCTTGGTGGGGATGCCGCCCATGACGTAGTGGCAGGTGGGGTACACCGGCACGGGTTCCTTGACCGGGTCCACGCCGAGGTAGGTGCGGGAGAACTCCATGATGTCGGGGAGCTTCTCGTCGAGGACTTCCTCGGGGATGTGGGTCACGTCGATGTAGACGTAGTCCTTGTTCGGTCCCGCGCCGCGTCCCTCGAGCACCTCGAGCACCATCGACCGCGCGACGATGTCACGGGGTGCGAGGTCCTTGATGGTGGGGGCGTAGCGCTCCATGAACCGCTCGCCGTCGGCGTTACGGAGGATGCCGCCCTCACCGCGCACGGCCTCGGAGATGAGGATGCCGAGCCCGGCCAGGCCTGTGGGATGGAACTGGTGGAACTCCATGTCCTCCAGCGGCAGGCCCTTGCGGAAAATGATGCCCATGCCGTCACCGGTGAGGGTGTGCGCGTTGGACGTCGTCTTGTACATGCGTCCCGAGCCGCCGGTGGCGAACACGATGGACTTCGCGTGGAAGACGTGGATCTCGCCCGTGGCCAGTTCGTAGGCGATGACGCCGGTGGCGACCGGGCCGTTCTCCGTCTCGGTGATCGCGATGTCGAGAGCGTAGAACTCGTTGAAGAACTCGACGTCGTGCTTGACGCAGTTCTGGTAGAGGGTCTGCAGGATCATGTGGCCGGTGCGGTCCGCGGCATAACATGCGCGGCGCACGGGGGCCTTGCCGTGATCGCGGGTGTGACCACCGAAACGACGCTGGTCGATCTTGCCCTCGGGCGTGCGGTTGAACGGCAGACCCATCTTCTCGAGGTCGAGCACCGCGTCGATGGCCTCCTTGGCCATGATCTCGACGGCGTCCTGGTCGGCGAGGTAGTCGCCGCCCTTGACCGTGTCGAAGGTGTGCCACTCCCAGTTGTCTTCCTCCACGTTCGCCAGTGCGGCGCACATGCCGCCCTGGGCCGCGCCGGTGTGGCTGCGGGTGGGGTAGAGCTTGGTCAGTACCGCGGTGCGGGCGCGGGGACCGGCCTCGATCGCTGCGCGCATGCCGGCGCCGCCGGCACCGACGATGACCACGTCATAACGGTGTTCCTGCATGAAGTCTGTGCTCCCCTAGCTCGCCGAGATATTGGGGTCGAAGGTGAAGATGACGTACGTGCCGAGGCCCATGATCAGGATCATCGAGAGAACGAGGATCGTGGTCAGCCAGAAGCGCGTGGAGTCCTTGCGGGAGTAGTCCGCGATGACCGTGCGGAGGCCGTTGCCGCCGTGCAGCTGGGCAAGCCACAGCATGGTGAGGTCCCAGAACTGCCAGAACGGGCTGGACCAGCGGCCTGCGACGAACGCGAAGTTGATGCGGTGCACGCCGTCGTCGAGCATCAGCATGATGAAGAGGTGGCCGAGCACGAGGAAGATCAGTGCGAGTCCGGAGAACCGCATGAACAGCCAGGCGTACAGCTCGAAGTTGTTCTTCGAGGTCCGGCGCGGAGAGCGCGGGTTGTCCAGGCTGGCGGGACGGTCGTAGGTCTTGCCGAGACTCTTGGCTTCTGTCGTCATGTCAGTGCCCCGCAAACATGTTGTAGAAGATGCGGCCGGCGCCCGGGATCATCACCAGGAACCAGATCGCGAGGATTACCCAGAGCATCAGGCGCTGGTACTGCGGTCCCTTGGACCAGAAATCCACCAGCATCACCCGGACACCGTTCAGTGCGTGGTACAGCACTGCGGCGACGAGAGCGAGCTCCATGAGCCCGACGATCGGGTTCTTGTAGGTCTCGATGACACTGTCGTACGTGTCGGGATTCACACGCACCAGCGCGGTATCCAGCACGTGCACGAATAGGAAGAAGAACGTCATTACGCCTGTGATCCGGTGCAATACCCAGGACCACATTCCGGGGTCGCCCCGGTAAAGCGACCGTGTGCGCTCCTTGGCCGGAGCGGCTTCAGTCGTAGTACTCATCGAGTGCTGTGCCTCCAACGTCATTGGTGGACGTGTCGAGTCTGCGCAGCGTTGCGGACATACCACAACTAGGGACCCGACGTGATCCTGAACCGACTTCTCTGAACTCTAAACCCAACGGAAACGGGGGAACTAATTCGAGTCGGGGTTCGTACCGCCCCCGCAATTGAAGTTAGGTTTGCCTATCCAATACGGATTGGGCCGTCCTGAGGGAATCTCTGCATCCATTCAGCCCACGTGATTGGATGGGGAACCATGGTCGAGATCGATTGGAAACTGTTGCGCGCCAACGCGCGTGAGGTGATGGAGCGGGCCTATGCGCCCTACTCCGGATTCGCGGTGGGAGCGGCGGCGCTCGCCGACGATGGACGAATCGTCGTCGGATGCAATGTGGAAAATGTCTCATACGGATTGGGACTCTGCGCCGAGTGCGTACTGGTCGGTAACTTATTTGCGGGCGGTGGGGGCCGATTAATCGCCTTCACCTGCTGTGACTCGAGTGGCGACATACTCATGCCGTGCGGACGCTGCCGGCAGATTCTCTTCGAGCACGGCGGTCCCAAACTGCTCGTCGACCACCGGGCCGGCGTGCGACCACTGGAACAGTTGCTGCCGGACGCGTTCGGTCCGGAGGAGAAGGGGAGAATCAGCCATGCATGACGCCTCGTCGATCATCGCCGCCAAACGGGACGGCAGAGAACTGTCCGGTGCAGAGATCGACTGGGTGGTCGAGGCATTCACCCGGGGTGTCGTGGCCGACGAGCAGATGTCGGCACTGGCCATGGCGATCTACTTCCGCGGGATGACGCGCGAGGAGGTGAGCCGCTGGACCACGGCGATGATCTCGTCCGGACGCCGCCTCGACTTCACCCATCTCGGCCGCCCCACCGTCGACAAACACTCGACGGGTGGTGTGGGCGACAAGATCACGCTGCCGCTCGCCCCGCTGGTCGCCGCGTGCGGCGCCGCCGTGCCGCAACTGTCGGGGCGCGGGCTCGGTCACACCGGCGGAACCCTCGACAAGCTCGAGTCGATCCCGGGCTGGCGCGCCGACCTCGACACGTCCGAGATGGCCGAGATCCTGTCCGACCCCGCCGTCGGGGCCGTCGTCTGCGCCGCAGGCGCCGACCTGGCACCCGCGGACCGGCGGTTGTACGCGCTCCGTGACGTCACCGGGACTGTCGAGTCGATTCCCCTGATCGCCAGCTCGATCATGAGCAAGAAGATCGCCGAGGGCACCGGCGCGCTCGTGCTGGACGTCAAGGTCGGATCGGGCGCGTTCATGAAGAAGCTCGACGACGCGCGGGAACTCGCGCAGACGATGGTCGACCTCGGGAGCGACGCCGGAGTACGGACGATGGCGCTGCTCACGGCCATGGACGCACCACTCGGTCACACCGCGGGCAACGCGCTGGAGGTGCGGGAATCGCTGGAGGTGCTGGCCGGCGGCGGTCCGTCCGACGTCGTCGAACTGACTCTCGCGCTGGCACGAGAAATGTTGAAAGCGGCCGGAATCGACGGCGTCGACCCGGCGGACAAACTTCGCGACGGCTCCGCCATGGATCGCTGGCGGAAGATGATCACCGCCCAGGGCGGCGACCCCTACGCCCCGCTGCCGACGGCCCGGCACACCGAGGTGCTGCTCTCCGAGTCGGACGGCGTCGTGTGCGGTCTCGACGCCATGGCGGTCGGACTCGCGGCGTGGCGGCTCGGCGCGGGTCGCGCCCGGCAGGGCGAACCGGTGCAGGCGGGGGCGGGCATCGAACTGCACGCGAAGCCGGGGGAGACGGTGTCGGTGGGAACCCCGCTCGTCACGCTTCACACCGACACGCCCGAACGGTTCGCCGCGGCGAAAGCGGCACTTTCCGAAGCCTGGACCGTGGTGGCCGACGCGCCGTCGGTCACCGCGCCGCTCGTCATCGAGCGAATCGAGGATCCCTCAGGCTAACGTCGACGCATGACCGCACTGGATCTGTCGGCCCTGCGCCGAGCGCCGAAGGTGTTGCTGCACGACCATCTCGACGGGGGTCTCCGGCCCGAGACGGTCCTGGAACTGGCCCGCGACTGCGGCTACGATGCGTTGCCCGCCGACACGGCGCCCGCGCTCGCCACGTGGTTCCGGGACGCCGCCGACAGCGGTTCGCTCGAGCGATACCTCGAGACGTTCGCGCACACCGTCGCCGTCATGCAGACGCCGGTCGGGCTCGAACGCGTGGCCCGTGAGTGCGCCGAGGACCTCGCCGCCGACGGCGTCGTCTACGCCGAGATCCGCTTCGCACCGGAGCAGCACCTCGAGGCGGGGCTGACCCTGGACGAGGTAGTCGAGCAGGTCCTGCTCGGATTCGAGGCCGGTGAGTCAGCGGCGGAGGTGCGCGGTCAGAACATTCGGATCGGGGTCCTGCTCACGGCCATGCGGCACGCGGCGCGGTCCCGGGAGATCGCGGAACTGGCGATCCGGTTCCGGGACCGCGGTGTCGTCGGGTTCGACATCGCCGGCGCCGAGGCCGGTAATCCGCCGAGCCGTCACCTCGACGCCTTCGAGTACATGCGGGGCAGCAATGCGCACTTCACCATTCACGCAGGTGAGGCGTTCGGTCTGCCGTCCATCCACGAGGCCATCGCGTTCTGCGGAACCGACCGGCTGGGGCACGGCGTCCGGATCACCGACGACATCACGATCGGCCCCGACGGCGTCCCGGTGCTGGGCAAGCTCGCGAACTATGTGCGGGACAAGAGGATTCCTCTCGAGCTGTGTCCCAGCTCCAACGTCCAGACCGGGGCGGTGGACGCACTCGAGAACCATCCGTTCGACCTGCTCGCCCGACTGCGGTTCCGGGTTACCGTCAACACCGACAACCGGCTCATGAGCGACACGAGCATGAGCCAGGAGATGCTCCGGCTGGTCGAGACGTTCGGTTACGGCTGGACGGACCTCGAGCGCTACACCATCAACGCGATGAAGTCGGCCTTCATCCCGTTCGATCAGCGACTGCAGTTGATCGACGAGGTGATCAAGCCGGGATTCGCCGTGCTGGTGGGCTGAGTGGCCCGAGGGCGGTCGCTCACACCTTCCGCAGGCGCGCCTCGAACTCCCGCTCGAGCGTCCGCCACGCCGTGGCCTCGGCGTCGAAGGGTGCGCTGGGCGCCATACGCGTCGGATCCGGGTTGAGCACGAACGAGACGTACCAGCCCAGCGGCTCGGACGAGGCGAGTGCGGTTTCCACCGAATCGTCGTCCGCGAAATCGGCTGCGTCGGTGAACAACTCGACAGCCAGATCGAGCTGGTCGGCGTCGACGGATTCCGGCCCGGCGGCCAGGTCGTCGGCGAGGCCCGGCAGGACGTAGACGTTCTCGTCCGTGACCTCGACCTCGAGCGACCCGTCGACGGCCGCCACCTGGATCTCCTCGTACGTGCTGACCTGGGCGAGAGCGTGCTCGTGGTTGTCGGCAAGGTACCGGGCCAGCGCGCGTTCGGACGTGAAGACGAAGATCGTTCCGTCACGGCCGAGGAAGATCGCGTCGTCGTCGAGGTAGCAGCGGAGCGTGAAGTACGTCTCCCCGGACGTGATGATCTTGACGGGGTCGACCCCCACCGCACCCCAGAACGAGTCGTCTTCCTCCTCGTCGTCCGCGGTCGCCAGATCGAGTGCGACGAACTCCTCGTCTTCCTCGGCCTCGTCGGCGACGTCGTCCACGTCGACTGTGTTCTCGTCGGCGGCCACCAGCTCGGCCTCGGCGACGGCTACCGCCTCGGCGTCCACCTCGGGGATGGCGACGATGTTGTCGACGGCGTCGAGGACGTCATCCCAGCCCTTCGCGATGGCGGTGCCGATCTGCGCCCACAGTTCCTCGCCCTCGCGACCCTCGAATGCGCTGGCGCCTGCGGGGAGCGCCCCCAGGATGGGGTTCGCGTTGAAGAACTTGGTGACCGCGTCCAGTTCGCAGACCTCACCGATGTTGCGCACCATGTTGAGCGTGTCTTCGAGTTCGCTCACGACGAGAGCGTCGGGGTCGCTCGCCGCCAGCTCCGGCACACCGATCAGATCGAAGCAGAAGTTCTCGTCGGGTTCGAGCTCGGCGGCGGAGAGCCCGGACACCACGCCCCAGGCAGGGTGCTCGACGAGATCGTTGTCGGTATTCGTACGGATGAAGGCAGCCAGTTCTGCCACTGATTCGAATCCGTAGAGGTCTTCCTCGTGACCCAGGAATGCTTCCCACTCGTCGTCGCCCTCACGCCACCGTGGTGCCCACAGTGTCACGAGGTCGCCGTCGGTGAGACCGAGTTCGATCGGGACGATATCTCCAGCCATGGCGCGAAGCCTATCGACCCCGCGGCCAAAGTTATACCCGGGCTGTCTGCGGACCGTTTCCCATGCCCGTCACGCCGTGCCGCGGCAGCCGCGACGTCGTCGGCCAAACGGGGCTGTCGCCACGCAGCGGGGCCCTACCATGACGTTCAGTGTGCGTCGAGTCGTTCGAGGAGGCCGTATGTTCCGGACCGGCGCAGTGACCCGAAGTCCCCGACGGCGACCTTCGTTCGTCGCCACGATCGTAGTACTCGGGATGTGCACGGCGACCGTCGCGTGCGGCTCGTCGGACGACTCCGGTGCCGATTCACCCGACTGGGGCACCGAATGGTCGAGTGCCGAACGGCTGCCGTCGACCGCTCAGCTCAAGGGCCCCTCACCCGTCGCGCTGTCGATCCCGTTCGCGCCGTCCCCCGTCGCGGCGACGGACGACCGGAACCATCTGACGTTCGAGGTCCACGTGATGAACACCGCGGCCGTTCCACTGCTCGTGCAAAAGGTGGAGATCGACGTGGCCGATCGACCGGACAGCGTCCTCGCGACCTACGAGGGCGAGGCGATCGCGGCGAACATGAACCTCGTGGGTGACAACGCGACCCCCACCGACCGCCTGCAGCCGGCCCAGCTCGGGATCTTCTTCGTCGACGTCGCCATGGACGACGCCACTCCGATTCCGGCCGGGGTACAGGCGACCGTCTCGGTTCGTGCGCTGGGAACGCCGCCGCCGGATCAGCCGATCCCCGGCCTCGCCGGCATGGTCGACGAATCCGGTGGGCCTGTGCCGGCGACCGTCGACACGTCGGTGAGCGTGCCGGTCTTCGAGGGGACGGTCCCGGTGATCGGCCCGCCGCTCCGTGGCGACGGGTGGGCCGCGATGGAAGGCTGCTGCGCGGACAACACCCATCACCGCCGCGGCGTCTGGTCGGTCGACGGACGCCTGCTGAACTTCGAGCGGTATGCCATCGACTTCCTGGGGGTCGACCGGGAGGGGTTCGCGTACCGGGGCGACAACACCAAGGAGAACTACGTCGGATACCGGGCCGACGTCCTCGCGGTGGCGGACGCGGAGGTCGTCTCGGTTCTCGACGGCCAGGAGGAGAACGTGATCGGGGAACCGCAGCCGGAGCGCAACCTCACTGAGGCGACCGGCAATCACGTCGTGCTCGACCTCGGGAACGGTGTGTACGCGTTCTACGGTCATTTCGTGCCGGGCAGTATCTCGGTGAAGGACGGCGACCACGTCGAGAAGGGGGCGGTGCTGGCTCAACTCGGCAACAGCGGCCAGTCGACGGCGCCGCACCTGCACTTTCATCTGATGGACAACACGAACCCCGCGCTGGCCGAGAGCGTGCCGTTCGAGTTCGACGCGTTCGACCTGGCCGGACACGCGACGCTCGAGGACGTCACGTACCTGCCCAGTCCCGAACCCCGCACCGACGAGATGCCGCTCAGCCAGACCGTCGTCGACTTCGCCGGCTGAGAATCACACCTTCCCGAACCCGTCCTGCAGCGTCGTCATGACCTGGATGCGCTGGCCAGCCGGGCCGCCTCCTGCGCAGTGCTCGTGATCATCGTCGCGAGGGTGCGCGTGTCGAGCGTCGAGATGGAGTCCTCCATCCAGAGACCGGTCAACGTTGCGTTCCAGTCGACCTCGGCGGTGACCTGATCGGACTCGCTCGACGCGCGCGCCGTGACCGCCCGTAGCCCGGCGAGGGCGTCCTCGAGCAGGTTCACCTGTTCGGTGGCACGCCCGACGACGGCATCCATGTCGTGTTCGCTCACAGTGGTCGCATCCGACTCGTCGGGGTGGGTTCTTCCTCGTCCTCGATCACCTGCGCGGCGGCTACGTCCGCGCGGGTGGGCAGACCGAGCTTGTCGAGGACGTCGGCGGGCATGCCGCCACGGGCGAGATCGCCGCGCCCCCCTCCATCGAGAGCACCTGCAGAGCGTCAGGATCTCGTCGGCGAGCCGCTGCCCGCCGTAGCGGAGTTCGCGCGGATCGATACGGAGCCCGAGCGGCAGACCCTGCTCGGTGGCCCGGACCGAGACAGTGCCGGAACGGTTGCTCACTGCGATCGTCGGCCAGGCCGCCCTGCGGGGAGGACGTCGCTGCCGAACACCCCGAGCAGATCGACGATCGGGCGGGTGAGGAGATCGATTGGGATCACGGTCAGGCCTCCAGCCCGACGGCGTCCGCGCCGAGCGCGTCCGTGGTGGCCGCCTCGGTGCCCTCGTGCGTGGCGGCGTTCGCGCGGGCCGTGGTGCTGATTCCGCCGAGCACGCCCGACAGTTTCTCGATGGACGCGAGGTGTGCGGCGTGCGCGGTGGCGAAGTCGCCCCCGACCACCTCGAGGACCGGCCCGAGGAGGAGCGGTCCTGAGGCAGCTGCTCCGAGACTCCCGCCGCCTGCATCTCCGCTGACATGGTTGCCGGCCGTGGCAGCGAACTCGGCGATACTCGCGGTATCCGCCCCTCAAGTCGTTCATCGTCATCCCCCAGTCGGATTTGATCCGTGTGTCTTTCGGCGCAATCCCGGTCCTTCGGGTCGGGGATAGCCGATCTGGTTTTGTCGGACTGTGTGGCTAGTGTCTGGGTTATGACGGGGAGGGTGGTGAAGCGGGCGTTCAGGTACCGTTTCTATCCGACTGCGGTGCAGGCGGAACAGCTTGCTCGGACGTTCGGTTGCACCCGGTATGTCTATAACCGGGCGTTGGCGGAGCGGTCGCGGGCCTGGTCGCGGGAGCGGCGGCGGGTCAGCTACAGCGACACCTCGAAGATGCTCACCGGATGGAAGCGGGACACCGAGACCGAGTGGTTGGCGGAGCCGTCGAAGGGGCCGTTGCAGGAGTCGCTGCGGCAGTTGCAGGGCGCGTTCGACAGGTTCTGGCGCAAGCAGTCCCGCTACCCGCAGTTCAAGAGGAAGGGCCGGTCGAAGGATTCGGCGACCTACTATGCGAACTGCTTCACCTACCGCGGCGGGCAGGTCCGGTTGGCGAAGCAGCCCGAACCGCTGGATATTCGGTGGTCGAGGCCGCTGCCGGAGGGGGCGACACCGTCGCAGGTGACGGTGTCGCGTAATGCTCGTGGTCGGTACCACATCTCGATTCTCGTCGAGGACACGATCACCGAGCACCGGTCGACGGATCGGGTGGTCGGGCTCGACGCCGGGATCACGAGCCTCTACACGCTCTCGACGGGGGAGAAGATCACCAACCCGCGCCACGAGGGCAGGGACCGTGCGCGGTTGGCGAGGGCGCAGCGGGTGCTGGCCAGGAAGGAGAAGGGGTCCCGTAACCGGGCCAAGGCCCGACTGAAGGTCGCGAAGATTCATGGCCGGATCGCCGATCGGCGTCGCGATTATCTGCACACACTTTCCACTCGGCTGGTGCGCGAAAATCAAGTGATCGCCGTCGAGGATCTGAGTGTGCGGAACATGGTCAGGAATCGGTCGTTGTCTCGGGCGATCTCGGATGCGAGTTGGTCCGAGTTCCGGTCGATGCTCGAGTACAAGGCCGACTGGTACGGGCGGCGGGTGGTGGCGATCGACCGGTTCTGTCCGTCGTCGAAGACCTGCTCGGTGTGTGGGGCGATCGCGTCGACGATGCCGCTTGACGTGCGGGAGTGGGCGTGCGGATGCGGCGTCGTCCATGATCGGGATGTGAATGCGGCGAGGAACATTTTGGCCGTCGGACTGACGGTGGCAGCCTGCGGAGATGGTGTGAGACCGCCCCGCACATGAAGTGTGGGGAGGCAACTGTCGGTGAAACAGGAACCTCGGGACGCGAGTCCCGAGGGGAATCTCGGTCGTTCACGGCCGAGAGGACGTCAAACCGGTCACCTTATTGGACACGCCGGACGCCGGACGCCGGTGAGACCGATTCGGTTCCAACCCCGGTTTCGCCGAGAATGACTCTCTTGCGAAATCTCGCCCGCCGCCCCCGTATTCTTCGACCATGAACACGCACGTCGTCGACCACCCGCTCGCAGCGGTCCTCCTGACAACGATGCGCGATGCGCGGAGCGACAATGCCACATTTCGCGCCGCCTTGCGGCGGCTGACACACATGTTGGTGTACGAGGCGATGCGTGAGGCTCCGGTCGAGACGTTCGACGTGGTCACGCCCATCGCGACCACCGACGGGGTGCGGCTCGCCCATCCGCCGCTGCTCGTCCCCGTCCTGCGCGCGGGACTGGGCATGGTCGAGCAGGCCAGCAGCCTGATCCCGCAGGCGCGGGTCGGTTTCGTCGGCATGGCCCGCGACGAGGAGACGCATCTGCCGGTGCCGTACTTGGAGTCGCTGCCCGCGGATCTGTCCGGGATCCCGGTGTATGTCCTCGACCCGATGCTGGCGACCGGTGGTTCGATGGTGTACACGATCGAGTTGCTCGTCGCCCGCGGCGCCACCGACGTCACGGCAGTGTGCGTGGTCGCGGCGCCCGAAGGTGTTGCGGCGCTGTCGGCGTCGGGTCATCCCGTGCGACTCGTCACCGCGGCGGTCGACGAGGGGCTCAACGATGACGCGTTCATCGTGCCGGGTCTCGGCGATGCCGGGGACCGTCAGTTCGGACCGCGCTGACCGTCCCCGGCTACAGGGCTTCGGCGAACTCGCGCAACAGGTTCAACCGGGTCGCCGCCGCCGCGCGGGCCGCGGGCAGCGCCGAGCGCTCGGGCACCGGGACGACCACCTCCAGGTAGCACTTCATTTTGGGTTCGGTTCCCGAGGGACGCACGACGACCCGGACGGTCGGTCCGGCGAGGACGATTGCGTCGGTGCGGGACTGTCCGCGCAGTTCCGCCAGGTCGGTGGCCTCGACGGGTTCGCCGGCCAGCTCGGCAGGCAGCCCGGATCGCAGGCGTCGCATCATCGCGGTGATGTCCGCGAGGTCGGTGACGCGCCGCGACACCTGATCTCCGGCGTGCAATCCGAATTCGAGTGCGTAGTCGTCGAGCCGGTCCAGGAGCGTCGATCCGTCCGCCCGCAGGGTTGCGGCGAGGTCGGCGGCAACGACTGCGGCGGAGATGCCGTCCTTGTCGCGCACCGACTCCGGGTCGACGCAGTGTCCGATCGCCTCCTCGTACGCGTAGACGAGACCTTCGCCTGCCCGGACGAGCCACTTGAAACCGGTGAGCGTGCGGGCGAAGCGGGCGCCGCGGGCGGCGGCCAGTTTCCCGAGCAGGGCCGACGAGACGATGGTCGTCGCGACGAGCGAGTCCGCCGCGGCGGAGGCGAGGGCGTGGTCGCCGAGCAGGACTCCCGTCTCGTCTCCGCGGAGCATCCGCCAGCCGTCCGGCCCGCGCACGCCCACCGCGCACCGGTCGGCGTCGGGGTCGAGGGCCAGCGCGACGTCGGCGTCGACCTCCGCGGCGAGCGCCAGGACGGCGTCCGACGCGCCCGGCTCCTCGGGATTCGGGAACTCGACGGTCGGGAAGTCGGGGTCGGGGTCGAATTGTGCTGCGACGGTGTGGACGTCGGTGAACCCGGCAGATGTCAGTGCGGCGACCGCGGTCTCGCCGCCGACGCCGTGCATCGCGGTGAGGGCGATGCGCAGGGTGCGCGACTGTCCGGTCGGGAGGGACGCGACCCGGGCGAGGTAGAGGTCGACGAGTTCGTCGGACGCCGGTGTGACCGGAACGCGGGGCACCCGATTCGCCGGTCCGATCCGGGTTATCGACGCCTCGATCTCCCGGTCGGACGGCGAGATCAACTGGGCGCCGCCGTCGAGGTACACCTTGTACCCGTTGTCGGCGGCGGGGTTGTGGGAGGCGGTGATCTGGACGCCGGCCGCGGCGCGGAGG
>RRBB01000260.1:0-13806 GCA_006543605.1 Rhodococcus sp. WS4 | reverse complement strand
CGAGCTGGTGGCGCCGAACACGGTGAACACGATGCCGGAGAAGACCCTCGACGCCGTCGCCGATCACGGCGACATCCACGGCGACGCGGTGTCCGGCACCGCCGTCGAGTCGCAGGAGGTGTTCGACCAGTTGACCGCCGTCGGCATCGACCTCACCGACGTGTTCAAGGTCCTCGAGGACGAGGGCGTCGACAAGTTCGAGGTCTCCTGGAACGAACTCCTGGACGCCACCGCGGAGCAGCTCCGCGCAGCAGGGCAGAAGAGCTGATACGTGAGCGTGCCCGCAGCGTCAGACGATTGGGTCAATCCACTCCGCGACAGTAGGGACAAGCGCCTACCACGCATCGCCGGGCCGTGTGCGCTGGTGATCTTCGGTGTCACCGGCGACCTTGCCCGGCGCAAGTTGATGCCCGCCATCTACGATCTGGCCAATCGTGGTCTTCTGCCGCCCGGGTTCGCTCTCGTCGGGTTCGCCCGGAGGGACTGGTCGGACGAGGATTTCGGCAAGATCGTCCACGACGCCGTGCGCGACCACTCGCGCACTCCGTTCCGGGAGGACGTCTGGGAGCGACTGTCGGAAGGCCTGCGCTTCGTCAAGGGCAGCTTCGACGACCCGGCGTCCTTCCAGGAACTCGCGTCCACCCTCGGCACGCTCGAACGTGAACGTGGGACCGGCGGCAATCACGGGTTCTATCTCGCGATTCCGCCGGACGCGTTCCCGGTGGTCCTGAAGCAGCTGTCCGAGGCCGGACTCGCGCAGTCGACCGACCACCAGTGGCGTCGTGTGGTGATCGAGAAGCCGTTCGGCCACGACCTCGGGAGCGCCCGCGAACTCAACGAGGTGGTGAACGAGGTCTTTCCCGAGGACACCGTCTTCCGGATCGACCACTATCTCGGCAAGGAAACCGTCCAGAACATTTTGGCGTTGCGCTTCGCCAACCAGTTGTTCGATCCGATCTGGAACGCCCACTACGTGGATCACGTCCAGATCACCATGGCCGAGGACATCGGTCTCGGTGGGCGGGCCGGGTACTACGACGGTATCGGGGCGGCGCGCGACGTCATCCAGAATCACCTGTTGCAACTCCTCGCGTTCACCGCGATGGAGGAGCCGATCAGCTTCGAACCGTCCGAGCTGCAGGCGGAGAAGATCAAGGTTCTCTCCGCCACCAAGCTCGCCCAGCCGCTCGACGAGACCACAGCCCGCGGGCAGTACGCCGGGGGCTGGCAGGGTGGGCAGCCCGTCGTCGGACTGCTGGAGGAGGAGGGCTTCGCCGCCGATTCCACGACCGAGACTTTCGCGGCGATCACGCTCGACGTCGACACCCGCCGCTGGGCGGGGGTGCCGTTCTATCTGCGCACCGGAAAGCGTCTGGGCCGCAGGGTCACCGAGATCGCGGTGGTGTTCAAACGGGCACCGCACCTGCCGTTCGATCAGACGATGACCGAGGAACTCGGCCAGAATGCCCTCGTCATCCGGGTGCAGCCGGACGAGGGTGTGACCATGCGATTCGGGTCGAAGGTCCCCGGCTCCAGCATGGAGGTCCGCGACGTCAACATGGACTTCAGCTACGGTCAGGCGTTCACCGAGTCGTCGCCCGAGGCGTACGAGCGCCTCATCCTCGACGTGCTGCTCGGTGAGCCCTCCCTGTTCCCGGTGAACGCCGAGGTGGAACTGTCGTGGGAGATCCTCGATCCCGTCCTCGAGCACTGGGCGGCGGGCGGCAGGCCGGAACCCTACGAGGCCGGCACGTGGGGTCCACCTTCGGCTGACGAAATGATGCACCGCACCGGTCGTGAATGGAGAAGGCCGTAGATGATCACCGACATTCCCGCGACCACCACCGGACAGGTCAACAAGATGCTGGTGGAGCTGCGCAAGACCGGCGGCGCGGTGACCTTGGGACGGGTGCTCACGCTGGTGGTGTGCACCCGCGACAGTGAGTATTCGGAAGACATCATCGACGCCGCGAACGAGGCGAGCCGCGAGCATCCGTGCCGCGTCATCGTCGTCGCGTGGGGGTCCCGTGACGCGGAACCCCGGCTGGACGCGCAGATCCGTGTCGGCGGCGACGCCGGGGCGTCGGAGGTCGTGGTGCTCCGCCTGTACGGCGAACTCGCCGACCACGAGAGCAGCGTGGTGGTGCCGTTCCTGCTCCCCGACACACCCGTTGTCGTGTGGTGGCCGGAGACCGCCCCGGCGGTGCCGGCGCTGGACCCTGTGGGCAAGTTGGCGATCCGGCGCATCACGGACGCCACGGATCGCGCGGATCCCGCCGCCGAGATCAAGAGCCGACTCGCGTCGTACTCGTCCGGTGACACGGATCTGGCGTGGAGCCGGATCACGTACTGGCGTGCGCTCCTGACATCGGCGGTCGACCAGCCGCCGCACTCGTCGATCGAATCGGCGGTGGTGTCCGGGCTCGTCGACGAGCCCGCGGTCGACATGATCGCGGGATGGTTGGCGAGCCGCGTCGACGCACCGGTCACCCGGCGGGTCGGCCCGTTGTTCGTGGAGCTCAACTTCGCCGACGGTGGCGCGTTGACCATCAGCCGACCCCAGACGGGTACCACCGCAACCCTGACACGCACCGGGAAACCCGATGCGCGGGTCGCGCTCCGCAGGCGTGAGACGAGCGAATGCCTGGCCGAGGAACTACGCAGACTCGACCCCGACGAGGTCTACGCGACCGCACTCGCCGGGCTGACGAAGGTGACGTATGAGTGACATCCATGTAGAAGTCCATCCCGACACCGACACGCTGGTGACGAAGGCCGCGCAACGGTTCGTCGACACCGTCGTCGCCGCCCAGAGGGAACGCGGGTCGGCGTCGGTCGTCCTCACCGGCGGCGGAACCGGGATCGGTCTGCTCGAGAAGGTCCGCGAGAACCCGGGCGGCATCGACTGGCGGGCCATCGACATCTTCTGGGGCGACGAGCGGTTCCTGCCCGCCGGCGACCCGGAACGCAACGACGTGCAGGCGCGGGCCGCGCTGCTCGACCACGTCGACGTCGATCCCGACCGGGTGCACACCATGCCCGTCGCCGACGGGATCTACGAGAACGATCCGGAGGCCGCCGCCGTCGCGTATGCGCAGGTGCTGGGGGCGCACGCCGACGGCAGGCAGGTTCCGGTCTTCGATGTCCACCTGCTCGGCATGGGCGGCGAGGGTCACGTCAATTCGCTGTTCCCCGACACCGACGCGGTACGCGAGGAGCACCGATTCGTCGTCGCGGTGACGGACTCCCCCAAGCCGCCGCCCGTGCGCGTCACGCTGACCCTGCCCGCCGTCCGGCACGCCGACGAGGTGTGGCTCGTCGTGTCGGGTGAGGCGAAAGCGGAGGCCGTGGCCGCCGCGGTCGCGGGCGCTCCCCCGGTCGAGATCCCGGCGTCCGGAGCGCGCGGTCTCTCGGCCACCCGGTGGCTGCTGGACACGTCGGCGGCATCCCGCCTGCCGCGCTGACACTCTCAACCGACGGGGTCCTCGTCGTCCGCCGGTAACCCGGCGGGCGACCGGGGGTCCCGCTCGACCGGTGTCCGGGTGACCCGGCATTCGGTGACGATCCGACCGGCACGGCGGGGGCTCGACATGCTCGTCCCCCGAGTTCCGGCTCCCCCGCGCCAGGTGACCGGGTTGCCCGCACAGCGCCTCATCCATCGCCCCTTCGCCTCGGAAACATTGTTGCTCTTTCCCGTTTTGACGCAGGGGCGGACAGTTCGGTTCCCCCGCCCCGCAAGAAAGTTCGCACCTACCTGACGGGGCCGGGAACCGACGGTGGCTACCCGCTGTTACGCAGTGCAGTGGCAAGCCCGTTCATCGTGAGCTGGATGCCCCGGCGCGTCTGATCGCTGTCGTCGCCCGCCCGGTACCGGCGCAGCAGTTCCACCTGCAGGTGGTTGAGCGGCTCCAGGTACGGGAACCGGTTGTGCACCGACCTCTCCAGTCCGGGATTGTCGGCGAACAACGTGTCGTTGCCGGTGACGGCCTTGTACATCCGGATCGTCCGCTCGTGCTCCTCGGTGATCTTGCCGAACACCCGCTGCCGCAGTTCCTCGTCGGGCACCAGTTCCGCGTAGCGTGCCGCGAGACCCATGTCGGACTTCGACATCACCATGGCCAGGTTCGACAGCACGGTCCGGAAGAACGGCCACTTCTCGTACAGACGCGACAGCGTCGCCACCTTCTCCGGGTCGCCCCGCGTCCACTCCTCGAACGCCGAACCCGTGCCATACCACCCGGGCAGCATGACCCGGGACTGACTCCAGGACAGCACCCACGGGATCGCCCGGAGGTCGGAGATGGAGGTGGTCTGCTTGCGGGAGGCAGGACGGCTGCCGATGTTGAGCGCCCCGATCTCCGCGACCGGCGTCGACATCTCGAAGTACTGCACGAATCCGGGTGTCTCGTGGACCAATTCACCGTAGGACCGGCGGGCCAGCGCCGCGAGTTCGTCGAGGATGCGGTAGGCCGGTTCGGCGTCGTCGCCGAGACCCTCGACGTCGAGCAGGGTGGCCTCGAGTGTCGCGGCGAGCAACGTTTCGAGATTGCGTTGCGCGAGGCGGGGTTCCGCGTACTTGGCGGCGATCACCTCGCCCTGTTCGGTGATCCGCAGCGATCCGGCGACCGCGCCGGGCGGCTGCGCCAGGATGGCCTCGTAGCTGGGGCCGCCGCCGCGACCGACGGTGCCGCCGCGACCGTGGAACAGCCGCAACCGGATTCCCGTCTTGCGCGCGGCGTCCACCAGATCCAGCTCCGCGCGGTACAGCGCCCAGTTGGCCGCCAGGTATCCGCCGTCCTTGTTGGAATCGGAGTACCCGAGCATCACTTCCTGGGAGTCGCCGCGCGCGGACACGAGCGCCCGGTAGATCGGGACCTCGAGGGTGGCCTCGAGGGTGGCGGCGCCCTGCTGCAGGTCCTCGATGGTCTCGAACAGCGGCACGATGCCCACCGGGCATGACGGCGCCTTCCCCGAGCCGGGATCGAGCAGCCCCACCTCCTTCAGCAGCACCGCGGCCTCGAGCATGTCGCTGACGGAGGTGCACATGCTGATGATGTAGTTCGGCACGGCGCCCGCACCGAGCGTCCGCACGGCGTCGGCGCCGGCCTGGACAATGGCGAGCTCCTTCGTCGTCAGCTCACTGAACTCCGCGTTCGCTGTGGTCAGCGGACGCCTGGTGGACAGCTCCGCCGACAGCAGTTCCACCCGCTCGTCCTCGGACAGCGACGCGTAATCGTCGTGCACCCCCGCCCAGGCCAGCAACTCGGCGACGACGGTCTCGTGCACGTCCGAGTTCTGACGCATGTCGAGTCCCGAGAGGTGGAATCCGAACACCTCCACCGAGTCCCGCAGACTCGCCAGCCCGTCGTCGGCGATCGTGCCGTCGCCGCCGCGTCGCAGGGAGTCGTCGACGATGTCGAGTTCGTCGAGCATCTGCCGCGGGGTGTCGTACGGTGCGAGCCCGAGGTCGAGGCCGCGGTCCGGCGTGTCGCCCAGGATGCGCCGCGCGGTGGCCGTGAGACGCCCGCGGATGCCGCGCACCGCGCGCCGGTACGGCTCGTCGGCGCGGAACGGTGAATCGTCCTGGGACGCCGCGGCCAGGAGGTCCAGGGCGGGGGTGACGGTGACGAGGCGTGCCGACATGGACAGTTCCCGTTCGAGCGTCTCGAGTCCCTCGAGGTGATGTTCGAGAGCGGTGGCCGCGGCGCGGGTGGTGGCCGTCCGGACCACCTCGTCGGTGACGTACGGGTTGCCGTCGCGGTCTCCGCCGATCCACGATCCGGGACGCAGGATCGGCTCCCGGCCCAGATCCGCGTCCGGCCAGCGCGACCGCAGCGCACCACGGAGTTCGGCGTTGATCTTCGGGACGACCTCGAACAGTGCCGCGTCGTAGTAGCGCAGGCCCACTTCGATCTCGTCCTGGATCCGCAACCGCGACAACCGGATCAGCGCGGTCTGCCACAGGGTGAGGATCTGACGCCGCAGCCGGACGTCGACGTCGGCGGTCTCGGACTCGGTCAGGGCGGTGCGCTCGCGGTAGCGCATCAGTTCGGTGATGCGGGACTGGGTGTCGAACACCGTGCGCCGACGCGTCTCGGTGGGATGGGCCGTGATGACGGGCGACACGAGCGCCCCGCGCAGTGCGTCGGCGACAACGGCGCTGTCCAGATGCGCGGCGTCGAGTTTGGCGTACGTGGCGGACAGGGTGCTGTCGGGCGCGGGTTCACCGGCCGCGACGTGGACGGCGCGCCGGCGTTCACGATGGATGTCCTCGGCGAGGTTGGCCAGGAGGGCGAAGTGGCTGAAGGCCCTGATGACGGGAATGGTGTTGCCGGTGGAGACCTGGGTGAACATGTCCGCCAGCTCGGCGCGGTCGATCTCGGACCGTCGAACCCGGAACGATTCGACTCTGGCCTTCTCGACGAGGTCGAAGACATCGTCTCCGGCTTGTTCCCGCACTATCTGACCGAGGATGCCGCCCAGGAGCCGAATGTCTTCGCGGAGTGGTTCGGTGGCCTCACGTGGGGTTTCGATCATTCATCCAGTATCGACCGGGGACGGCCCGTCTGCATGATAAAGCAGATCAGCCGAACTTGATCTCCAGGCCGATGCCGATGATGGCGATCAACCAGATCAGGCCGGTGAACACGGTGAGCCGGTCGAGGTTCTTCTCGACCACGGTGGAACCGGACAGGCTCGACTGGACGCCGCCGCCGAACAGGCTGGACAGACCGCCACCCTTACCGCGGTGCAGCAGCACCAGCAGAATCAGCAGCAAGCTGGTGACCACCAGCAAGATATCCAGGAACAGTTCCATGTCTGTCTACGTCCACCCATCCAGTAGGAACAACTTACGACCTCGTACACCCTACAGGCGCGCCGCACCCGTGCGCCTTTCCGGTAGCGGTAGGTACCGGAAAGGCGCACGAGCGGCGGAGCCGCGTCAGGGCAGCGGTCCACCTGCGGCGATGGCCGACAGCGTGGCGAACTCGTCGGCCTTCAGCGAGGCGCCGCCCACGAGGGCGCCGTCCACGTCCGTCTGACCGACGATCTCGCCGACGTTCTTCGCGTTGACGCTGCCGCCGTAGAGCACGCGGACACCGGACGCGACCGCCGGGGAGGCGAGCTCACCGAGCGTGGCGCGGATCGCGGCGCAGACTTCCTGCGCGTCGGCGGCACTGGCCACTCGACCCGTTCCGATGGCCCACACCGGCTCGTACGCGATGACGACCTTGGCGATGTCGTCGGCGGACAGTCCGGCGAGCGAGCCCCGCAGCTGCTCGACGTTGTAGGACACGTGCTCGCCGGCCTCGCGGATGTCGAGGCCCTCACCGATGCAGACGATCGGGGTGAGCCCGTTCTTCAGCGCGGCCTTGGTCTTGGCCAGGACGGTGTCGTTGTCCTCGCCGTGCAGGGTCCGGCGCTCCGAGTGCCCGACGACGACGAACGTGCAACCCAGCTTGGCCAGCATGGAGCCGCTGATCTCGCCGGTGTACGCACCCGAATCCTGGGCCGACACGTCCTGCGCACCGTAGGTGAGCAGGAGCTTGTCGCCCTCGACGAGGGTCTGCACGCTGCGGATGTCGGTGAACGGCGGGATCACCGTCACGTCGACCTTGTCGAAGTACTTCGCCGGGAGCGAGAAGGCGATCTTCTGAACCAGCGCGATGGCCTCGAGGTGGTTCAGATTCATCTTCCAGTTGCCGGCGATGAGCGGCTTCCGTGCCATGCCTCAGCCCTCCAGAACTGCGATGCCGGGGAGTTCCTTGCCCTCGAGGTACTCGAGGGAGGCGCCGCCACCGGTGGAGATGTGCGAGAACCCGTCCTCGGGCAGACCGAGCTGGCGCACCGCCGCGGCGGAGTCACCGCCACCGACGACGCTGTACGCGCCCTTCCCGGTGGCCTCGATGATCGCCTCGGCGACACCCTTGGTGCCCGCGGCGAACTTCTCGAACTCGAACACGCCCATCGGGCCGTTCCAGAACACGGTCTTCGCGCTGGTCAGGATCGCCGCGAACCGGCGAACCGACTGCGGTCCGATATCGAGACCCATCCAGCCGTCCGGGATCTCGAGCACGGAGACGATCTTCGACTCGGCGTCGGCCGAGAACGAATCGGCGATGACCACGTCCTGCGGGATGTGGATGACGTCGGCGTACTGCTCGAGCAGCGCCTTGCAGGTGTCGATCATCGACTCCTCGCACAGCGAGGTGCCGACCGAAACGCCCTGCGCCGCGAGGAACGTGTAGTACATGCCGCCACCGATGACGAGGGTGTCGACCTTGGGGGCCAGCGCCTCGATCACCGCGAGCTTGTCCGACACCTTGGATCCACCCAGCACGACCGCATACGGCCGCTCGGCCTCCTGGGTGAGCTTGCCGAGCACCTTGATCTCGGCCTCGACGAGCGTGCCCGCGTAGTGCGGGAGCAGCTTGGCCACCTCGTACACCGACGCCTGCGCGCGGTGCACGACACCGAACCCGTCGGACACGAACGCGCCGTCGTCGCCGACGAGTTCGACCAGGGCCTTGGCGAGCTTGGTCCGCTCGGCCTCGTCCTTGCTGGTCTCCCGCGGATCGAAGCGGATGTTCTCCAGCAGGAGAACGTCGCCGTCCGTGAGCCCCTCCGCACGTGCCAGAGCGTCCTGCCCGACGACGTCGCCGGCGAGCTGGACGTTGCGTCCCAGCACCTCGGCGAGCTTCACCGCCACCGGTGCGAGGGAGTACTGCGGGTCGGGTTCGCCCTTGGGGCGACCCAGATGGGCGGTGACGATGACCTTGGCGCCCGCCTCCGCCAACGCCTTCAGCGTCGGTGCGGAAGCGATGATGCGCCCGGGATCGGTGATCCGGTCACCGTCGAGCGGAACGTTGAGGTCGGAGCGCACCAGCACGGCACGCCCCTCGACCCCAGCGTTCAGCAGATCGTCGAGAGTCTGAACTGCCACTGTTACCGGACCTTCGCTCAGAGAGACTTGGCGACGAGACCGATGAGGTCGGCCAGACGGTTGGAGTAACCCCACTCGTTGTCGTACCAGGACACGATCTTGGCCTGATCCTCGATGACCTTGGTGAGGCCGGAGTCGAAGATCGAGCTGTGCGGGTCGGTGACGATGTCCGACGACACGATCGGGGCGTCCGTGTACTTCAGGATGCCCTTGAGCGGCCCCTCGGCGGCGGCCTTCATCGCAGCGTTGATGTCTTCGACGCTCGCCGACTTCCGCAGGTTCGCGGTGAGGTCGGTGACCGAACCCGTGGGGATCGGGACGCGCAGCGCGTAGCCGTCCAGCTTGCCGAGCAGCTGCGGGAGGACCAGGCCGATGGCCTTGGCGGCGCCGGTGCCGGTGGGGACCACGTTCAGCGCGGCGGCGCGGGCGCGACGCAGGTCGCTGTGCGGGCCGTCCTGCAGGTTCTGGTCCTGGGTGTACGCGTGCACCGTGGTCATGAGGCCCTTGACGATGCCGAACTCGTCGTCGAGCACCTTGGCGATGGGGCCGAGGCAGTTGGTGGTGCACGAGGCGTTGGAGATGATGTTCTGGCTGCCGTCGTACTTGTCGTCGTTGACGCCCATCACGATGGTGATGTCCTCGCCCTTGGCGGGGGCGGAGATGATGACCTTCTTGGCGCCGGCCTCGAGGTGGCCCTTCGCCTTGGCTGCGTCGGTGAAGATGCCGGTGGACTCGACGACGACGTCGACGCCCAGGTCACCCCACGGAAGCGCCGCGGGGCCTTCCTTGATGGCGAGAGCCTTGATCTTCTGGCTTCCGACGACGATGGTGTCTTCGCCCTCGAGCGAGACGTCGTGCGGGAGACGACCCAGGATGGAGTCGTACTTCAGGAGATGCGCCAGCGAAGCGTTGTCCGTGAGGTCGTTGACCGCCACAATCTCGATGTCGGTGGTTCCGAGCGCCTTCTGCGCATCCACCGCCCTGAAGAAGTTACGTCCGATACGGCCGAAACCGTTTACGCCTACCCGGACAGTCACAATCTGCTCCTTTGCGCATGATTCTGGTTGTGCAGCTCTGCTCCCGCGCCGCTACGACACCACCGACGGGTGGTCGGCGCGGGGGTTCATCGGTCGATGTGGCTCTTACCCTAGTGCGCGGGCCACGCGCGCGCGCAGTCACCTCCGGGCACCCTTTCCCGGCCGCCTCGACCTCGAACGAACGGGACACTCGTGCGATCCGACGCAACGAGCGTCCCGTTCGTCCGGTCAGGCGTCGTCGAGAAGGTCTGCGGTGACCGCCGACTCGGTGTCGGGGATCCCGGTTTCCTTCGCCTTGCGGTCCGCCATCGACAGCAGCCGCCGGATGCGGCCGGCGACGGCGTCCTTCGTCATCGGCGGGTCGGCGAGCTGGCCGAGTTCCTCGAGCGACGCCTGCCGGTGCTCGACGCGGAGATGTCCGGCCGCCGCCAGGTGGTCGGGGACCTCGTCACCCAGGATGTCGAGGGCCCGCTCGACGCGTGCGGCGGCCGCGACGGCCGCGCGGGCAGAGCGGCGCAGATTGGCGTCGTCGAAGTTGGCGAGCCGGTTCGCGGTGGCCCGGACCTCCCGGCGCATCCGGCGTTCCTCCCACACGAGGCGGGTGTCCTGCGCCCCCATCCTGGTGAGCAGTGCGCCGATGGCCTCGCCGTCGCGGATCACCACCCGATCGGTGCCGCGTACCTCGCGGGCCTTCGCGGAGATGCCGAGTCTGCGCGCCGCCCCGACCAGCGCGAGGGCCGCCTCCGGGCCGGGGCAGCTGACCTCGAGCGCGGACGACCGGCCCGGTTCGGTGAGGGAACCGTGGGCCAGGAACGCGCCCCGCCACGCCGCCTCCGCGTCGCCGACGCTGCCCCCGACCACCTGGGCGGGCAGGCCGCGCACGGGCCGTCCCCGCAGGTCCAGCAGCCCGGTCTGGCGGGCGAGGGCCTCACCCTCCTTCGCGACCCGGACGATGTACCGGGACGACTTGCGCAACCCGCCCGCGCTCAGGACGTGGACGTCGGCGCTGTAGGTGAACAGATCGAAGATCTCGCGGCGCAGCCGCCGGGCCGTGGACCCCAGATCCACTTCCGCCTCGACCACAACCCGGCCGCCGACGATGTGCAATCCCCCGGCGAACCGCAGCAGCGACGAAACCTCGGCCTTCCGGCAACTCACGTGAGTGACGACGAGACGACTGAGTTCGTCTTTGACCTCTGCTGTCATTGCCACGAAGCGCTCTCCCTTTCCTCTGGTGTCACGGCCACTTCGCTCCCCCGAGGCCCCGGATCGGGGTCGCTCCAGAGCTGTTCGAGAACGGACGCAAGTTTGCCTGCATGATGTGTGTGGGTGCCGTGCTCCGACACGTCGGCGTACACGACGCGTGCCTGGAACTGGCCCGCGGCGCGGGCGAGGTGTTCGCGCTCGCGCCCCGGTGGCACCGAACCCGAATCGACCACGACGAAGTCGACGGTGAGTTCGGGTGCGTGTTGGGACAGTACGTGCAGATGACGCTCGGTGGAGAATCCCGCGGTCTCACCCGGCTCCGGAGCCAGGTTGAGCACCAGCACCTTCCGCGCGTCGGTGGCGATCAGCGTGTCGAGGAGTTCCGGCACGAGGACGTGCGGAATGACACTGGAGAACCAGGATCCGGGCCCGAGGACGACCATGTCGGCGGCCTCGATCGCCCGGACCGCGTCCGGGCACGCCGGCGGATTGGCCGGCAGCAGCCGCACCCGGCGCACCTTGCCCGGGGTGGTCGCGACCGCGACCTGACCGCGGATGCAGCGGCTGACGCGCGGGTCCGCCTCGAGGCCCTGCACGTCCGCCTCGATGTCGAGGGCGATCGGCGACATCGGGAGCACGCGCCCGTTGATCCGCAGCAACCGCGCGAGTTCGTCGAGGGCGGCGACCGGGTCGCCGAGCACTTCGGTGAGGCCGGCGAGGATGAGATTGCCCACCGAGTGTCCGGCGAGGGCGCCGATGCCGCCGAAGCGGTGCTGGATCGTGTCGGTCCAGTCCTGCACCTCGGGATCGTCGGCGGCCAGCGCGGCGAGCGCCATCCGCAGATCCCCCGGCGGGATGACACCGAGTTCGGCGCGCAGCCGACCCGAGGACCCTCCGTCGTCCGCGACGGTGACGACGGCCGTGACGTCACGGCTGAGCCGGCGCGCGGCGCTGAGAGTGGCGAACAGCCCGTGGCCCCCACCGAGCGCGACGATCGCAGGCGGCACGTGCACCGGCGTCATTCGCGCCCCAGATCACGATGGACGACACGCACGTTCAGCCCGGAGTCCTTTCCGAGGCGGCGCGCCAACGCCTCCGACATCGCGACACTCCGATGTTTTCCGCCGGTGCAACCCACCGCGATGGTCATGTAGCGCTTCCCCTCCCGACGATATCCCGCGATCGTCAGATCCAGCAGGTGGTGATAAGTGGTGAGGTAGTCCTCGGCACCGTCCTGCGACAACACGTAATCCCGCACGTCCGCGCTCTGCCCCGTGTGCGGACGCAACTCGGGGATCCAGTGCGGGTTGGGCAGGAAGCGGACGTCGCAGACGAGATCGGCGTCCATCGGAAGACCGTACTTGAAACCGAACGACTGGACTGTTACCTGCATCGTGCGGTTCTCCGCGTCGCCGAACGCGTCCTCGATCTTCTGCCGCAACTGGTGCGCGGCGAGGGAGGACGTGTCGATCACCAGGTCGGCGGCGGCCTTCACCTTCGCGAGCTGGTCACGCTCGGCGGCGATGCCCTCGGACAGGGTGCCCTCCGCGCCGCCCCCGGACAGCGGGTGACTGCGGCGGACCTGTTCGAACCGCCGGACCAGGACCTCGTCGGACGCGTCGAGGTACAGCACCCGCGTGTGCACGGGCTTGCTCTCCAGTTCGGTGAGGACCCAGCCGAGGTCGCCGGTGAACAACCGGCTGCGCACGTCGATGACGACGGCGAGCCGCTCGAGCCGCGAATCGGATTCCAGGCTCAGATCGACCATCCGGGAGATCAGTTCCGGGGGAAGGTTGTCCGCGACGTACCAGCCGAGGTCCTCGAGGACCTTCGCCGCCGTCTGCAGACCCGCCCCGGAGAGCCCGGTGACGAGAAGGAAGTCCATCGGCCGAACCGTGGGTGGACGGTCGCTCTGCGCGTGCTGCTCGGTCACTCGACACCTGTCCGTTGTGAAGCGCTCTGTACTGCCGGGTCGTGCTGTGCGGCCCCGACGTGCTGTGCTGCCCGGTCGTGCTGGTCCGGGGGGTCGCGGGGTACGTCCACGCCGTTCCGTTCCGCCGTGACCGGTCCGTTCCGACCGGGTTCATCATCCCCCACTCCCGCGACGTCCGCAGACGGTTCCTCCGCCCCGAGAGCGGTGAGTACCGCCTTCGCCGTGGCCGTTCCGATGCCCGGCACCGCGGTGATCTCCTCGACGGAGGCCTGTTTGAGTTTGGCGACGGATCCGAAATGCGTCACCAGGGCCTTGCGCCGGGTGTCGCCGAGCCCGCGCACCGAGTCGAGCGCGGACGCCGTCATCCGGCGGGAGCGCTTGCTGCGGTGGAACGTGATCGCGAAGCGGTGGGCTTCGTCACGCACCCGCTGCAGCAGGTACAGCGACTCGCTGGTGCGCGGGAGGATCACCGGGTCCTCCTCCCCCGGCACCCACACCTCCTCGAGCCGCTTGGCCAGCCCGACCACGGCGACGTCGGTGATGCCCAGTTCGTCGAGTACCGCCGAGGCCGCCGCGACCTGCGGGGCGCCGCCGTCGACGACGAACAGGTTCGGCGGGTACGCGAACCGCCGAGGCCGGCCGGTCTGCGGATCGATCGCCGCCTCCGGGGCCAGGTCGCCGCCCTC